>JBEEHG010000061.1:0-259654 GCA_041167265.1 Verrucomicrobiota bacterium
CCCGCGCCGCGCAGACGGCGTGGGACCTCTCAACTGCAAGTTCCGCTTCCGCGAAACGCAAGGCGAACGATACGGGCGCGCGTGTTATCTCGCGGTAGCGGTGAGACCGCCTGCGGGGTCCCTCGCCGACTGCGCGGCTCGGGATGACATCGGTTCTAATGCTACTCGTACCTCAACGCCTTCACCGGATCGAGCCGCGCGGCGCGATACGCGGGGAGAAACGCGAACACGCAACAGATGAGGAACGCCCCGATGCAAATCGTAGCGACGTCCCGCGGAATGACTTCGGCCGGCAACCTCGAGAACTGATAAACCTGTTTCGGAAACACCTCGATACCGAACGTGCTCGCGAGCCATTGGCTGAATTCATTCCGGTATCGCACCAGCGTCATCCCGAGTCCTAATCCCATCAGGGTTCCGAACAACCCCACGATAATCCCCTGCCCCAGGAAAACGCCGACGATCTGGGTGATGTTCGCGCCGATCGCTTTCATCACGCCGATGTCGCGCGTCTTTTGAACCGTCACGGTAATGAGCGTGTTCATGATCCCGAACGCCGCCACGATGATGATGAAAAAGAGGAGGAAAAACATGACGGTGCGCTCGAGCCGAACGGCTTCGAAAAACTGGTTGTTCATGTCGATCCAGGTCTGCGCGAACTGCGGTGGCTGAAGAAATTTTTGGATTTCCTGCTTGATCCGCTCTGCCCCATAAGGATCGACGGTCCGGACCGTGATGCCATGGAGCGCGTCGCCCAGCCCGTAAAGCTCCTGCCCGACATGAATCGGCACGAGGAGGAACTCGGAGTCGTGCATGTAATGGCCGGTCTCGAAAATGCCGGTAACGGTGAGCTCTTTCGGCAGAACTACTTCCCTCAATTTGTCGACGGCTTTCCGCTCGTCGTCCCCCTTCGCTTTCTCGAGGTCTTTCATTCCATCGAGGATCTCACTCAGATTCCCCGGCGAATACACCGTCAGCTTGTCGCCGACGTCGATGTGAAGTTTGCGGGCGAGCTCGATCCCGAGCACGGCCGAATCGCCTTCCAGATCGAGCGATCCTTTTTTGATGAACTTCTTCATCTCGACCACCTTCTCCTCCTCGACCGGATCGATGCCGCGAATCAGCGGCGCCAGCCGTTGATGCTGGAACTCGACGATCACCGGCCCCTGCACATAAGGCGCGGTGCCGACCACGCCCGGAGTGTTCCGGATTTTCACAGTGAGATCGCGCCAGTCGCGGAGCACGTCTTCGGTGCTGACGAGGATGTGCGCGTCCCAATCCACCACCTTCTGTCGCAGCTCGCGGTCGAACCCGGTCATGACGGAAATCACGACGATCAACACGGTCACGCCGAGCATGACGCCGATCATCGAGATGAGAGTGATGATGGAGACGAAAGTGCGCTTCGGTTTGAGATACCGCAGCGCGAGAAAGAAACTGAACGGCAATTTCATCAGTCTTTCACTGCGTGCGCCTTCAGATCTTCCAGGTCCACGAACTCGAGCACGGACGAATGCGTCGCTTCCAGATCGATCGGGGCAGCGCGGCCGCGATCGAGGGCGGCTTTCCATCGCGTCACGCAAACGCACCAGCGATCGCCGGGTTTGAGTCCTGGAAAACCCCATTCCGGCATCGGGGTCACCAGATCGTTTCCGTCGAGCACCGAGAAATCGAGGAATTCCTCAGTCACTTCCACGCAAACCGTGTGGAGCCCGATGTCCTCCGGCCCGGTCCGGCAATATCCGTCGCGATAAAATCCGGTCATCGGATCGCGACAACAGCACTTCAGTTCCGTGCCAAGAACGTTGGTAGGCATGGCGAATGGTAGCACACTTCAAGGAGCTGCAATTTGCAACAGCCGCTGTAGCGACGCCGCTCTGTGGGCGTAAAGCGCGTGGCTGCATCGTGGGCGCTGGAACGGCGACAGAGCGCCGTCGCTACAAAAAACATTCGGCGGTTTGTAAACCGCCGCTCCTTGTTCAAGCTGTGGTTATCGCGATGAAGAGCGGAGAACAAATTATCACTTATTGGCTCTGCCCGGGACAGTCCGTGGGAAGAGAATGCGCTACGCTCATTCGCGATCTCGCAGCGCGGTTCGATGCGCCCATCTTCGAGCCGCACGTCACGATCCACGTCGTCGGCGCCGATGCGGAGAATCCCGAAGCTGTTCTCGAGGCAGTCGTGAAGAGCGGCGGGTCATATCAACTTCTGGTTCGAGGACTGGAATATTCGGATAAGTTCACGAAGACTCTTTTCGTCCAGTTCGAGCCAAACGCCGAGCTCGGGCAACTTAGCCACGATTTGGAACGCGCGTCGGGGCGCCGAACCGATTACAAACTGAATCCCCATCTCAGCTTGCTTTACAAAGATTTGGACGAGGAAACCAAATCCGACCTCGCACATTCGATCCGCCTCCCATTCACCGAGGTCTGTTTCGATTCTGTGAAAGCCGTGATCTGCCCGGCGAAGATCGAGTCGCGCGCGGATGTGGAAGCGTGGCGGGTGGTCGCGACGCGGCAGCTGACTTGATGAAGACAAAAATTTTCGGCGAACACGACGAAGCGACGATCGCCCAGATCGAGCGTTGCGTGGAAGCGGGCGGCGAGCGCGGGGTCTTGTGCGCGGACGGACACAAAGGCTACGCGCAGCCGATCGGCGGGGTGGTCGCTTACGCAGACAAGATCTCGCTCTCCGGCGTCGGGTTCGATATCGCCTGCGGCAATCTCGCCATTCGCACCGATGCCACCCGGTCGCAGGTCGCGCCGGCAATGGAAGAAATCATGAACGACGTCGTCCGCGACATCTCCTTCGGCATTGGCCAGAAAAGCAAAACGCGGATCGACCACGAGTTGTTCGACGATCCGGCGTGGGATGTCTCGCCGATGCGCGATCTAAAACAAACGGCGGCGGAACAACTGGGAACAGTTGGCGGCGGGAATCATTACGTCGATATTTTCGCCGACGAAGAAGACCGGATCTGGGTAGGCGTCCATTTCGGCTCGCGCGGGCTGGGTCACAAAACCGCGACGCACTTTCTCAAGGCGGCGGGCGGCAAAGACGGCATGGATGTTCCGCCCACGATCGTGGCGGCGGCTTCGTCGCTCGGCGAAGATTACATCGCGGGAATGACCCTCGCCGGTCGTTATGCATACGCCGGGCGGGAGGCGGTCGCGCGGCACGTCGTTCGCGGGATTCTGCGCGCGAAGGCGGAAGAAGAAGTGCACAACCATCACAACTTTGCCTGGCGGGAGAAACACGATGGCGCCGAATATTGGGTGGTGCGAAAAGGGGCGACGCCGGCGTTTCCCGGCGAAAAGGGATTCATCGGTGGAAGCATGGGCGACGACGCGGTGATTATCGAAGGCGTCGAGTCTCCGCTTTCGCGCGAGGCGTTGTTCTCGACCGTGCACGGCGCGGGGCGCGTCATGTCGCGGACAGCGGCGAAAGGGAAGTTTGTGAAAGTGGGCGGAAAACGGGTTCGCCGGGATGGATTGGTGCGGCACGACGAAATGATGAAATGGATCGCGGACAAGAACGTCGTCCTGCGCGGCGGCGATCTCGACGAAGCGCCCCAGGCGTATCGGAGATTGCCGGATGTACTCGCCGCCCACGCCGGGACGATCACGATTCTGCATACGTTGACGCCGCTTGGTGTCGCGATGGCCGGCAAGGACATTGTGGATCCGTACAAAGATTAGCGCGCTTCGCGGCAGCTCAAGGAAGGGCGATTTGAAATCGCCCAGACGGCGGTTGCAAACCGCCGCTCCTTGGTGGCGGTTAGGCCTCTCCAGGTTGATGCGAGCATCGTAGCGGCGAGATTGAGCTGCATGGATCAAATCGTCGGCATCGATCTGGGGACGACCAACTCGCTCATTGGCGTGATGGACGCCGGGTTTCCGATCCTGATCGCGGACAAGAATGGAACGCGGTTGACGCCGTCGGTCGTTCACTTTCCCGCCGATGGATCGCCGCTCGTCGGCGAACCGGCCGCGCGAATGCGCGCGCTCAAGCCGGCGCAGACCGTTTACTCGATCAAGCGGTTCATGGGTCTGCGCGGCGATGACCTGCGCGAGGGCGATCCGAATGTTTCCTACGAACTCGAACGGAAACCGGGGAAACCGGTGCGCGTCGTTGCCGCGGGAAAGGAGTATTCGCCCGAGGAAATCTCCGCGCTCATTCTCGGCAAGTTGAAGGCCGACGCCGAAGCTGCGCTCGAACATCCGATCTCGCGCGTCGTCATTACGGTGCCAGCCTATTTCAACGATGCGCAACGCGGCGCCACGAAGCGCGCCGGAGAGCTGGCGGGATTTACCGTCGAGCGCATCGTTAACGAGCCAACCGCCGCCGCGCTCGCCTATGGTCTCGACAAGCTGAAAGGCAGTTCGAAGATCGCCGTCTTCGACCTGGGCGGCGGCACGTTCGACATTTCGATTCTCGAGCTGAACAACGGCGTGTTCGAAGTCCTTTCGACGAACGGAAACACGCGCCTCGGCGGCGACGATATCGATAACGCGATCATGGCGCACCTGCGTGCGAAGGGTTTTCCTGCCAAGAAGCCGGAGAGCGTCGCGCGGTTACGCGAGGCGGCAATCGATGCGAAACATCGGCTCTCAGTCGACGAGGCGGTGAAGATCGAGATTCCTTTTCTCGAAGGCGGGCGGAATTTTTCCGCCGAACTGACCCGCCCAGAACTGGAACGACTGAGCCGGCCCGTCATCGAGCAGACGCGCGCGCACTGCCGCCGTTCGCTGGCGGACGCAAAGCTTGAACCTTCCGATCTCGATGAAGTGATTCTCGTCGGCGGGGTGACGCGGATGCCGTTGGTGCGGAAACTCGTCGGGGAGATTTTCGGTCGAGTGCCGAACACGTCGCAAAATCCGGACGAAGCGGTCGCGATCGGAGCGACGATCCAGGCCGGCATCCTGTCGGGCGCGGTGCGGGACGTGGTCCTGCTCGACGTGACGCCGCTTTCATTGGGCATCGAAACGTTCGGCGGCTTGATGAACGTGATTATTCCGCGGAACTCGACGATCCCGATCAAGGCGGGAGAAATGTTCACGACGGCGGTGAACCAGCAGCGATCGATGTCGATCAAAGTGTTGCAAGGCGAGCGCGAGATGGCGCGGGACAACTGGCCGTTGGGACAATTCGAGATCGAATTCGAACCGGCCGCGAAAGGCGTCGCGCGGGTAGGCGTGCAATTCGAGATCGATGCGAACGGGATCCTGCACGTCCTGGCGCGCGACACGAAAACCGGCGCGGAGAAGATCGTCGAGATCAACAGCGCGGTGGATGTATCCGACGAAGCGGTCGACGCGATGATCTCGGAATCAATCGAGCACGCGTTCGACGACATGAGCGAGCGTTTCTGGACGGAGACGAAGCTGAAGGCGGAGGAGATGCTCAAGGCGGTGGAGAGCGCGTTCGCGCAGATGGGCGACGCGATCGACGCGGCGGAGAAAGAGAAGATTGAGCGCGCGACGGCGGACGTGCGCAAAGCCCTGACGACGCATGACGCCCGCAAATTGCAGACGGCGAACACCGCGCTCGACGAGGCGACGCAAACTCTCGCTGCCGCAATTGTCGAGAGAGCGATGAGGGCGCAATTGTAGGGCAACCGCTCCGGTTGCCGACCGACAGTACAAATTACGGAGACGCGGTGGGCACGGGAGTCGCCGCCGGCTTCACCTTCGAGATTGCTTCGTCGAGCAGCTTTTTTTCCTCAGGAAAAATCGGGCCGGCTTGCGCCGCGGAAATATATTCCTGCGCCGCCCGAGGCTGATTTTCATCGAGGAGCAGAAGGGCCGCGTAGACGGCGGCGTGCGGGTCGTGCACACCTTCGCGCGGCAACTTATTCAGGATCGCGACGCCTTCGGCGGTGCGTCCCAGCATGTAGAGTGAATAGGCGTAAGTCATCGCCACATTCACGTCATCGGGAGCGCGATCGTATGTTTCCTTGGCCAGCCGGTGGCCTTCGGCCGGGTTTTGATCGACGTGCAGAGCGAGACGCGCGCAGGTGGCGGCGATGCCGGGTTCGTTCGGCGAACTCTCATGCAGCCGCTGCGCAATCTTGTAGAGGCTCGGCAGATCGTTGCTCGCCCGGTAAATCCGAAACAGCGCATCGAGCGCTTCCCGCCGCATCGGCGCATCCTTCGCCACCCGCAGCCAAAGCTGTTCCGCTTCCGCCGGCAAATTCCATTTGGAAGCCAGCCGCGCCAGATTCATCTCGCGATCGGTTTGCTCGGCTGCGGCCCGTTCGGCAGAACGCCACAAGGAAGAAAACTCAGCATCGGAAGAACTCTGGCGCGATTGCTTCGAGCTATAAGCCTGATAGGCCAGACGAAGATATTCGGAGTCTCCCCAGGCGCCGCTTCGCGTCCACCGTTTCAAGCGCGACCAGTTTTTCGCATCGGCAAACGCATCCGCAATGGCGATGGCCGGCGGAGGATTCGTCGTCGTTTCGGGCGGCAATTTCTCCATCCATTTCAAGACTTCGCCGCCGAGGCCATTCTTGTTGAGCCAGTCCATGAGGAGCGCGAGGTCGAGCGGATTGCGGGCGGCGACCGGTTTTACTTTTTCGAGGAGGGCGGAGAATTTTTTCTCGTCGAGCTTGCGATAAAATTCGAGGCAAAGCAGGTAGTCGGAGAAAGTGACCTGCTGGCTCATCTGCAAATCCTGGGCGAGCGAATCGGCGCGGGGGAGGTCCTTCATCTGGATAGCATCGCTGAGCAGGGCGCGCAGGGAGCCGGCCCGATATGCCGGCACGCCTTTGAGGCGTTCCAGAATTTTCCGGGCTTCATCGCGTTTCTCGACGGCCGCGGACCGAATGCGCAAGACCGCGAGATTAAATTGATAAAGATCGTTCGTCGGTTGCTGCGCGACCGCGGCGGCGAAATGCATTTCGACGTCGGCATCGTTACCCTGGGCGCGTGCAAGCCAGCCGGCGACGACATGGTAGGCGGCCCGGTCGCGCTGGGCAGGAGCGACGGTTTCGAGAGCTTTGCGCGCGGTGTCGAGCCGGCCAAAACGGAGCGCGGCGGAAGCGAGATTGAGCTGGCTGTCGAGGTTGTCCGGCTCGAGCCGCGCGATCTGTGCCCGCCAGGCCACCGTCTCCGGCCGATTTTGTTTCTCGCTCGCTTCGGCCAGGATGTGAAAAGCCGGAAGCGAATCGTGGTGCAGCTGCAACACTTCGCGGGCCGCTCGGGTGGCGCCGTCGAAATCTTCCTTCGCCAGCATCGCGCTCGCGTTCTTGAGGAGGTTCGATTCCCGCCATCCGCGATACGCCTGCGGACCGTAAGTGAGAAGCACCCAGCCAACGCCGAAACCGGCAATCAGTGAGACGGCACAGATCGCGAGACGCGCGGGCGTGAATTTCAAGTGCCCGCTGCGGACCCGTTTTACCCGGCGTCTGCGCCGGACATGTCGAACATGCTCAGCCATCGCGAACTCTTATCCTTGCAAGCGTGCGCGAATGCAACTGTCCCGCGCAGCCGATGACTGGGAGCAGCCGCGAACCTTATGCCGGGCTTTCGGCGCGTTTCACCACCGGAACTTCTTCGACGGCGTCCGCGACCTTTTCGCGCAGCCGCCGGCCCCACACGTAACGGGCCAGAAGCACTTTGATCGTCGCGGTTAACGGCACGGCCAGAATTGGACCGAGCAACCCGCCAATGAGCAGGCCCCAGACGAAGATGGATACGATCACCGTCATGGGATGGAGGCCGACCGAATTCCCGACGATGCGGGGGGCGATAAAAATTGCCTCGAGGTTTTGCACGACGAGGAAGACGAGGGTGACAATGACCGGATGCGTCCAGTCACCGTATTGACCGGCGGCGATGAGCACGGCCGGAATCCAGCAGAGGATGATGCCGAGGTACGGGATCATGGTCAGGACCACGACGAGCAGGCCGATCAAAGGCGCGAAGTTCAGCCCGGTACAATAAAGGGCCGTGCCGATGAGCGTGCCGTCGATGAGACAAACCAGAAGCTGGCCGCGGAAATACGCGATGATGTATTTGTTAATCTGGTCGAGCACGGCGGCCACTTCCGTTTTGAGGGGCGAGTTGCGCAACGGCAGATATTCGCGCCAGCGCTTCTCAATGGCGGGGCTCTCTTTAAGCAGGAAAAACAGGTAGATCGGAACCATCACGAGGCTGAGCAGAAAGCCAGTGACGCCGAGAAAGCCGCCGATGCTTTGCTTGACCAGCGTCCAGATTTTTTCGGCAATAAAAGGCAGCTGTCGCTCCAGGTTCGGCAACTGGCGCTGGACCCAGGCCTGGATGCGCTGGCGATCCGCCGTTGAGATCTTGTCGGGCGTCGGGCTGATTTCGTCGCGTGGCGCGGGCGTCGGAGAATCCGATGGCGCGATTTCAGGGGGAACCGTCGTCTCCGGCGATGCCGTCGGTCCCGCCGTCGGGTTGGATTTGCGCGATGGCGAAGGGGACGCAAAGAGCCAGTTGAGCAGGCTCGTGGTCGGCGACGAGACTTTGTCGCGCCTGATGCTCGCCCCGCCAAACGCGTGATCGTACTTAAAAATCAAATCGACGATGTAATCGCGCGCCTTCTGGGTGTATTGCGGAAGCTCGCGCCCGACATTCGTCGCCTGCATCGAGACGACTGGCGCCAGCCAGGCGACAAGCACGGCGATCGAAAGAAAAGTGATCGCGAACAAGGCGATGACGGCTTTGGTTCGCCCGAGCCCCTTCTCGCACATTTTCGTGACCAACGGATCGAGCAGATAAGCCAGAATGACCGAGATGGCGACGGGGATGAGAATCGGCTGAATAAAACCGACCACATTCGCCACCATCCAGATGATGGAGCAAACAATTCCGATCAGGAGGACGATGAAGACAGCGGTGAGCGCGGCCCACATCGTCTTGCGCTGCCATTGGGTCGGATATTTTGTCATGGGCAAGGGGCGCCGCCGTCAGTCGATTCGATTAATTTTCCCCGGCGGTCCCTGACTGATGGTGGTCTTGGTTTTCTCGATCTTCTCCGCGAGCAACTTGTTTTCGGGAGTGAGCGCGATCGCTTTTTGCCAATAATCCAGAGCCTGCGGGACGCGGTTCAATTTCGAGCAGGCGTCACCAATATGCTCGAAAACGATCGCGTCGGGCCGGGTGAGGTTTTGGGCGGCGCGCAACAATTCGTTGAGAGCGTCTTCGAACTTGCCCTTGCGATAATGGATCCAGCCGAGGGTGTCGAGGTAGGCGCCATTGTCAGCATCGAACTGGAGGGCGCGACCGACCATCTCCTCGGCCTCGTCCAGGTGCATGTTGTGCTCGGCCCACATGAAGGCCACGTAGTTGCAGGCTTCGGCTGAATTCGCCGGATCGAGCGAGATCGCTTTGCGAAACAGATCGGCGGCCTTGTCGTAAAGCGCGGCCTGGTCCGCGGCAGCGCCGTAATCGAAGTAAAAGCGCGCATTCAAAACTTCGTCGTTCGCCTGCTGCGCTTCGTTGACTGCTTCCTCAAAGGTGATGACCGCCTGCTGCGGATGTTTCGCCTCACGCTGGGCGATCCCGAGAAAATAGGTGAATTCCGGCACGCCTGGGAACCGTTGCCGCGCCTCAACCAGTAATTTGGTAGCGCGTTCGCTGTCTTTGAGCGGGACGATCAGCAATTCCGCGAGGCGCAGGTAGGTGTTGGCGCGCGTGGGATTGATCAACAGGCTCTGCTCGTAATTTGCGGCCGCTTTGGTGAATTGCGCTTTCGCCTGGTCGGACTGGTTCGCCCGCTCGAGCGAGCGCCCGGCTTCGTCAAACAATTGCGCCAGCAATTCGTATGGCTGGTATTTCGCGGGCTGCTTCCTGATGATTTCCTCCAGCATCGCGATCGCCTTGTCGCGCTGATTCGTGAGAACAAAACCCGTCGCGAGTTTTTCGCGCGCGTTCAAATCATCCGGCTGCAGCTCGAGGACCCGCAGATAGAGCGGAATCGCTTCCTGGATCTGTTGGGAGGCAGCGTAGTAATCGGCCACTTCCTTCAAGGCCGCGGAATCTTCGCTGGCGTGGGCGACCGCTTTCTCGAAGAAACCGTTCACGCGCTTTATGTCGTCCGGCTTCGGTTCCGTTTCGGATTTGAAAATGATAGTGGCGTACAATTTCCCGAGCCGGATCCAAAAGGCGGGTTCCGCGCTTTTCACGTTCGCGGCGCGATCCAGGGCCATCAGCGCTTTCTGCGGTTGGCCCGCGGCCGCTTCGATTTCGTAGAGGCGTTGATACGCTTCGAAATTCAGCGGCTCCAGAGCGATCGCCTGGTTGGCATACTTCACCGCCTGGTCGGGCTTCCGCAGGTACTTCGCGTAGATAAACGAGAGCTGCAGATACGGCCCGGCGTCCTTTGGCCTCGCCTTGATCGCATCCTTCAGGACGTCAATCGCGCGGGGGTAATCTTCCTGCCGGCTCAGCAGCGTCGCCACTCGGAGAGCGAGTTCCGAGAACCCGGGATCGAAATTCAAAACGCGTTGATACGCCGTCAGCGCGTTTTCCATTTCGGCGTTTTCTTCCAGGCGCGTCCCTTCCACGAAGTCGGCCAGGGCGTCGGCCTTGCGCGCGTTCTCGGGCTGGAGTCGAAGGTCGGGCGCGGGCCTGGGAACGAAGGAATCATCCTGCCCCGCATTCTTTTTTCCGGGCGCGGGTTTGGTTCCCAATTCCGCAGGAACCGGCGTGGAGACGGGCGGGCGCGCCTCAATGCCGGCGCAGCCAAGACTGAAAATCCCCAGGCAAAGAAGAACGCGGCGGAGAGATCGAGCGCTCCCGTTCGTCCCGAAAATCATGTCCAGGATTGTAGCTTCTGGAACCGCGCCGCGCAACCGCGCCGCCTAACGAACGGTGGGTTACGACTTGTAACGCAGACGCTTCTTGTGGCGATTCTCCTTCATGCGTTTGCGACGCTTGTGTTTGGAGATCTTCGCCTTCCGGCGTTTTTTCAGCGAGCCCATAGAGATTTCACGGTTTCCCGGAGCGCAATGCAAGCATCGGAAGCAGCGCGGCGCAACCGTTCTTTCATTTCGTCTCCAGCTTATCGAGGGCGTCGCGCACCAGGCCAACATGCTCCTCGGGCTTCACCTTGCGGAAAATTGCGGAAATCCGGCCGGTTCCGTCAATCACGAATGTGCTCCGCTCCGTCCCCATGTATTTTTTGCCATACATGCTTTTCTCCACCCAAACACCGTAGCCATTGACGATTTTCTTGTCCGGGTCCGACAGAATGGGAAATGGCAGGTTGTATTTGCCGATGAACTTCCGGTGGCTCTCGGCCGAATCGACACTGACGCCGAAGATTTTCGCGCGGTCCCGCAAAGTGCTCCAGGAATCGCGGAGGCCGCACGCCTGCACCGTGCAACCGGGAGTGTCGTCCTTCGGATAAAAATAAAGAACGACGGGAGCGCCGCGAAAATCGCCCGGGTTGATTGCCTGGCCGTCGCCGTACTCGGCGCCTACCGCTATCCCGTCAAATGCGGGCGCTTTGTCTCCGACTTTCAAGTCGTCGCGGTCTTTCATGTTTCAAACACGATGATCAGAATGCCGACCGCGCAAAGCAAAACTCCCATCAGAACGCTCTCGTATTTTTCGAGCACGCCGAGTTTCATCTTGCTCAGTCCGGCCAGCGTCAACGAAGTAAATAGGACCATTCCTGCGACTGTGGCGATGGAAAGGACGGCGGTGAGCACGGCAAAGCCACCCCAGCCGTAGCGAATGCCGGAAACGTAAAACGGGACAAATCCTTCGCACGGCGAAAAGGTGAGGAACGCGAGGAGGCTAAAAATCGCGGCCCGATCGGAAGTGGGATGAGCCTGGCACGCTTCGTCATGATGATGTTCGTGATGATCATCGCCGTCTTCGTGCTGATGCTCGTGCTCCCGCTCGTGAAGGTGTTCGTGGGGATAGTGAAAATGGACGTGGCCTTTGCCGATGACCTGCCGGATCAAATAATACAGGCCGAAAAGCAACAGCGCTCCGCCGGCGATACGCGGAAACCAGGCCCCGATTGTTTCGCTGAGCGCCGATCCGAATAACGTGATCGCGAGGCCGAGCGCTGCTGTAACGATGACGTGACCGGTCCCGGCAAGCGCAGTTACGGCGATGGTTTTCGAAGCGTTCCATCCCTGGACCCGCGCGGTGAGCACAAACGGCAGCCAATGCGTCGGTATTGCAGCGTGAAAAAATGCCACGCCGAACCCGGTGAACGCGACAGTGGTAAGGATGGCTTGGTTCATCGCGGCGAAAGCAATGCGCGAGCGCGTCGGGCTGGTGGGATTTGAACCCACGGCCTCTGCGTCCCGAACGCAGCGCTCTACCAAGCTGAGCCACAGCCCGAACTGCTCGCCCATGCTGAGCAGACTCGACGCGCACCTATCTCGCGCATTTCCGAAAGAGTAGCAAGCTCGATGGCGGCGAGTTCAAAAACAAAATCCCACATTATCGACGGGGCTCGACCGCGCCGGCCGAAGCCTGGACCCAATTGGAGCACGAGCGCGTCGCGAGGGCCATCCGTTCTGCCTTTCGTCTCATATTTGATAAACGAGAGCATTTCTATCAACTACGCGAAAGCAGGCTCTCAGGAACGAGAAGGAAGGCATGTGAAATGCTCGTTTTTTATGGTAATTATAGCGAACCGGCATGAAGAAGCCCTCTCAACTCCCAATCCGTGGCACGACCCTCGCCGAAACTCTCGTCGCCTTCCTCCTCCTCGCTGCCTTCTTTGCCTCGGTTTTCGAGTTAAACGCCGTTTGCCTCCGTTATATCGACGCGACCAAGGAATCTGTCGCCGCACTTCAGCATGTCCAGGATCGCGCCGAAATGCTGCGCAACCTGTCCTTCGCCGACCTAACCAGCACAGGTTCGGTCCAAACTCTCATGGCTGCGCCGCCGAATGCCGCTCCGTTCGCGCAAAAGGCAACCGAGACCGTTTCGATCAGCGCTTTCCCGACGCCTAATGGCGTCACCCAGCTTACCCGCACCTCGGCGGGGACTGTCACGACCGACTCGGTAGCAACCGATCTCGGCAAGGCGCTGGTAAAGGTCGATGTCCAGGTCGCGTGGACGATGACCCTCGGCGGACGCTTACGAACAGAGCAGACAACCAACATCCTCTCGAACGGATCCAAAAAATGAAACTCAAGACCACAACCTCACGCCTAGCCTTCACCCTCGCCGAAACGATGATCGCTCTTTCCGCCAGCAGCCTCCTCCTCGGCGCGACCCTGACCTCATCGACTTCGCTTCAGAAAAGCTTCAACGCGATCGACACCTATTTTGCGACCCACATGCAGCAAATCCGGATTGTCGATTACCTGAGTCGCGATGTGAAACGCGGCCTCATCGTCACAACCTCGGCTGATCTGCAAACGGTCACCATCACGGTCCCGAACTACCTCATCCAGGCGGGCGACCCCGAAGCGGTGGCCAACCCGGACCTGGTCGGAACGCCGCGGACTCCGACGATGACGTACACGCCGAGCGGCTGGCAGGTCAATTACGGCGCCAACACCACCACGGTCGTTTATTCGATCAACGGCATGTCCATCTTGCGGACGGAAAACGGAACCGTAACGACGATTGCGTCGAGCACGGACCAGTTGGTGCCGAAGACGACGGATACCGAGCTGGCGAACACCGAGTTCGCCAAGACCAGTATTACGTTTCAGCCGATCTTCACTTCCGCCGGTTCGGATCCAGACAACGCTTCCCGCACCGGCACTACGGTTTATTCAACCGCATATCTGAGAAACAAACGGCGCGGCTAATCGCAACAAGGGGGGCACCGCATTATGCAGGCAAAAGGTACCGCAGAAGAAGGCAACGTGCTCATCTGTACGTTGTGCACGATCCTGATCATTTCGCTCATTGGCGCCAACGTCCTGCGAAATTGCACGACGCGTTTCAATGTCTCCTCTGGTCAGGTCCGCAGTTGGAAGGAATCGCTTTTCGCGGCCGAAGCGGGGGGAGACATCGCCTATGCCGAAATCCGAAAATCGGTGTTCGATCCCACCCACGCTTTCGCCGGATGGACGAACACCGGCGCCAAGCATGTCAGCCCGGTCACCACTTTCGGAGCGAACAACCTCACTACGAGCACCGTCGTCGATTCGTTTTACACCGATCCCGCCGGTAATCCATGGTATCGCGCCCGGACCCGGGGCACGGCGACAATCCGGGGACTACGCCAAACAGGAATGGACGATCGCATGGGCGTGGGGACGCGCGGCGACAGTTTGCTCCGTAAGATTGACTTCAACAGCGATCATTTTGTGGCGACCTACGGCCCGAACGGAGATGGCGTCGGCAAAGCGGTCGTTCCCGTTTCGCAGCCTCAGATCACGCGCCGGATCGAACAGGTCAGCGCGCCGATCACCCCGTTCGAAGCGGCCATCAAGGCTGCCGGCACGTTTTACGGTCTGGGTTCAGCCGCGTTCGTCGACAGCTTTCGATCGTCGGTCGGGCCATACGATCCCAATGTGAAAAACAATCCAAGCGACCCGCGCTACGTCGACGCGCGCAGCGGGACCGTAGAGATCAATACCGCCCTGGCGACGGTCCAGGGTTCGATCTTCGGCAATCTTTACACGAACGGCGGAATGGTGACGAAGAAGACGGCCAGTGTTTCTGGCGTGATCGATAATAATGTCCCCTTCTCGATTAGCCCACTGGAGATGCCGGGCACGAGGAATTGGAATTATGTTTCTTCTCCTTCCGCAGTCACGGGCAACACGTCGATTGATCCACCGATCGTAAACGGAGTGCCGCGCGCGGGCACGCCCGGCAGCCCGAATTTTTACCTGATTTCCTACTTCGTGAACAACGGCAACCTTGTGGTCAATCCCGCGGTGATCAACGGCTCGCCCCAGGACACCTACGTTACGCTTAGCGTGACGGGCGATATCGGGAGTAGCACGAGCAGCCAGCCTACCATCACCGTGCCACCGAACGTTCACCTGAAGATCTACTTTACCGGAAGTTTCCAGACCAAAGCTGAGAACATTATCAACACCAGCGGATACGCCGGTAATCTTCAATTCTACGCGATCAGTCCAACCGATCCCAGCGTTCAGCAGACCATCAATCTCAATTCGGGCGGCGGATCAAATGCCGGCTTTTCGGCGGTCTTCTACGCCCCCTCGGCGAACTTCACGATCAATGGCGCTCCGGACATTACCGGCGCGATTGTCTGCAAAAATTTCTACGCGAACGGCAACGTCCACTGGCATTACGATCGCCGGCTCGATACCGAGGGTGTTGCAGTCGATTACCGCATCGTCAGCTACGTCGAGGACATCCGTTAGGCCGGGAAAAACGGCGCCGGTTCCCCGCGAACAAATCGGTTGACAGCTGCGCGCCGCGCTCGCAAAGTCAACGTTCTCGTTTGCCCGACGATGATCGCTTCTAATCTCATTCCACCAAATGTTTCTGCCGAGTCGCCGGCCATCCTTCAGTTTCCGGCGGAGGCCCCGCGCCCCGTCCGTTCCTTGCGCAATATGACCACTCAACTCCTGCAAGAAGCAGCTCTAGTGATTCCGAATCAGCAGTTGCTGATCAACGTTGTTTCCCGGCGCGTCCGGCAGCTGGGGTTGGGCCATCGTCCGCTCGTCGAAGCCACGCCACGTTCTTCGCTCACCGATATCGCGCTGCGCGAAATCATCGCCGGCAAATTGACTTACGAGCTTACGCCCGAGACTCCGGCTGAAGGCGCCGCTTAATTTCGCAGCGCGTCCGGAGCCCGGCCATGGCGACCGAGACGATCCTTAATCGCAAAGCGCTCCGCGATTTTCACATCCTCGAGCGTTATGAAGCGGGCATCGAGCTGAAGGGCAGCGAGGTCAAATCGATCCGCGCCGGCAAGGCGAACATCAGCGACGCTTTTGTTCGGATCGAGAAAGGCCAGGCGTTTCTCTACAACGCGGACATCCAACCGTACGCCCAGGCCAGCCACGAAATCCCGCCGCCGAAACGCGTCCGCCGGCTCCTCTTGCATAAACAGGAGATCGACAAACTCTACGGCCTCACCGCCATCGCTGGCCGCGCGCTGGTTGTGCTCAGTCTCTATTGGAAAAACGGGAAGTTGAAATCCGAGATCGGCATCGCCCAGGGGAAAGTCGCTCACGATAAACGAGCCGATCTGAAGAAACGGGCCACCGATCGCGAGACAGAACGCGAAGTTTCGCGCTTCAATCGCAAGCACGGTTAGTCCACCCCACAGGCGGGATGCCTGTGCTAATTTAGCGGCCGATGGCTCGCCCGCGCTCACCGCTTTTTGTCCTCTTTCTCACCGTCTTTATCGACCTGGTCGGATTCGGCATCGTCATCCCGATCCTCCCGCTCTATGCGGAGAAATTTCATGCTTCGCCGGTCACGATCGGGTGGCTGACCGGAATTTATTCCGGGATGCAGATTATCTTCACGCCGATCCTCGGTAAACTTTCCGATCGCTTCGGCCGCCGGCCGGTCTTGCTTGTCAGCATCGTCGGCACCGCCATCGGTTTTGCCTTCATGGGGTTCGCGCATTCGCTCACGCTGCTGTTTGCCGGTAGGATCATCGCCGGAATCACCGGCGGCAACATTGCCATCCCGCAGGCCTACATCGCCGACGTGACCGCGCCCGAGAAGCGCTCTCGCGCGATGGGAATGATCGGCGCCGCCTTCGGACTGGGGTTCACGTTTGGTCCGCTCATCGGCGGCCTGATGAGCCGGATCTCGTACGGCGCGCCGTTCTTTTTTTCCGCGGGCCTCGCCGCGATCAACGCGCTGCTGATCTATCTCCTCTTGCCCGAGAGTTTGTCGCGCGAGCAGCGCGCCGAACGCCACGAAAAAGCTTCCATCGCCGAAGTTTTCCGGCACCAGCGCGGCGCCATGTTCGGAATCGTTCTCGCCACCTACTTCTTCCTCGTCGTCGGCTTCTCGATCATGACCACTCTCTTCGCATTGTTCACCGAGAAACGTTTGGGTTACGACGCGCAGGCCAATGGCTATATGTTTGGTTTTGTCGGCATCGTCAGCGTGATCGTTCAGGGAGGATTGATCGGGCGGCTGATCAAAATCTTTGGCGAAGTCGCGCTCGCGCGCACCGGCATGGTCCTCACCACCATCTCGCTTGCGTTGCTGCCATTGTGCAACGGACTTGCGTCTCTGCTTCTCGTCTCGGCCGGCCTGTCGGCGGGCAGCGGATTCGCCAGTCCGCCCCTCAGCGGTTTGGCCTCGCAAATGGTCGAGAGCAACTGGCAGGGACGGGCGCTAGGTCTGCTCCAATCTGCAGGCAGCATCGCGCGGCTGCTCGGCCCGCTGTTCGGTGGCTGGCTGCTTATGTTCGACCTGCAAAAACCGATCGGGCACTATGGCTACTCCCCGTTTTTCGCCGGGGCCGCGCTCTGTTTCATCGGAGTCCTGTTTGCGTTCTCGTTCAAAAAACCCGCCGCCGACAAGTCGCCCGGCAATATCGGTGTCGGGTTATGAAACGCCTTTTCGTCAGCATCGAGCTTCCCGAATCGATTAGGAGCACGCTTGCCGCGCTCGACCCGCATCTTCGCGGCGTCCGCTGGCTCGAATCCGCGCAGATGCATCTTACTCTCGCATTCCTTGGAAGTGTCGCGACGGACACTCAGCAAACCCTCTCAGAAAAACTCCAGGCCATTTTCTGGAAACCATTTTTCCTGCCGCTGCTCGGGCTCGGAACGTTTCCCAGCAAAGGGTGGCCGAAAATCATCTGGATCGGCGTCGGCAGCGGTCATCCGCATTTGTTCCAACTCCACAAGCGCGTCCAGGAAGCGATCCTCGCCACCGGATTGGAGCCCGAGCTGCGCTCGTTTCATCCTCACGTCACGCTGGCCCGCTGCCGCGAGGTGTCTCCGCAAACGATCCGGCCGTTCCTGAAATCGCACGCCGATTTCGACGCCGGCATGGTTCACGTCGAATCCTTCTGCCTCAATTCGAGCCAGCTCACCCCGGCCGGTTCTGTTTACACCACTGAACTCGTCGCCGTTTCCGGCTAGGCCTTCCGGTAATGGTCCGCCACCGGATACCTGCGCGCGACTAATCCAAAGGCGAGCGCCGCGGCAAAGGCGAACACAGCGAAGAAAAACATCTGGAACGCTGTGATCTCGACCCCGCTCGATTTGATGAACCCGATCACCTTTTCGTTTTTCACGCCGGCGTTCACGACCAGCACCCAGAGATTGCCTACCGTGACCGACAAATTCCAGAACGCCATGATCACGCCTTTCATGGCGAGCGGCGCCTGGCTGTAGGCGAACTCGAGGCCGGTTGCCGAGACCAGGACTTCGCCCAATGTGAGCAGCGCATACGGCAGCATCTGCCACGCGATCGAGAACGCGTTGCCGCTATTAAGCACCATCTGCATCGCGCCCACCACGATCCACGACAACCCGGCGAACGCGATCCCCGCCGTCATTCGTCGCAGCGCCGTCGGTTCGTATCCGCCGCGTCGCAGTGCCGGATAAAGCACGAGGTTGTTGAACGGAATCAGCAACATCACCAGCGCCGGGTTAAGCGCCTGCATTTGCGAAGACTGGAACCAGCCCGGTTTCGTCATCGCATCCGCCTGGAGCACCCAGGTCGACGCCTTTTGATCAAAGAGCGACCAAAACGGCGTGACGATCGCGAACAGCACCAGCACGCGCAGAACGGAGCGCACACCCTCGATCGCCTCCACCGGATGTTTGCCGCGGACCGTCTCCAGTTGCATCCAGACGCCAGCGCCGCCGAAGCCGATGATCGCGACGAGCGCGAGACACGCCGCGATCACAAACCCGAATTGCGGCATGAGAAGGAACGACCCGATCGCCGTCGTTAGGCCAATGGCCGCGAAAACGCGCCCAGCCGTCCCGGACATGAGCGCGGCGCGGGACACGTTGAGAAACGAATGCGGATCGGGCGGCGTTGGCGGCAGCATCACGTATTGTTTGCGGGCGATCCAAAGAACGAACGTCGACACGAACATGAGCGCGCCCGGGATTCCGAACGCGATTCCAGGACCGAGCTGTTTCAAAAAAATCGGCATCAGGAACGAGGCGAACAACGACCCGAAGTTGATGATCCAGTAAAACGCGTCGAACACCACCTTCGCCCGATGCTTGTTCGTCTGGTCGAACTGGTCGCCGACAAACGACGCCACACACGGCTTGATCCCACCCGACCCCAGCGCGACCAGCGACAGCCCGACGTAAAACCCGAGCCGGTTCGTAACGAACATCGCGAGGCACGCCTGCCCCGCGCAATAGACCAGGCTCAGCCAGAAGATCGTGTTGTATTTCCCAAAGAACCGGTCCGCGATCCATCCACCGAGCAGCGGAAAAAAGTAAACGCCGATGACGAATGTGTGGAACACCTCCTTCGCCGCGCCCCCCCGCTCCGCTTCCGGCAAATAGGCGAGCAACGAGGTGGCCAGGAACACCGTCAGGATGTTGCGCATCCCGTAAAAGCTGAAGCGCTCGCACCCTTCGTTGCCGATGATGTAGCGGATTTGTTTCGGAATCGGCGCGTTCGGATCAGGCAGAGCCGGCTGCCCGGCGAGGGCGGGATCGATCACATCCTGCTTCATCGCCGCGAGAGTCGGTTGCAGCGCACTCTCTCGCAATAACAAAAGCGGCTACAACTTGCAGGACAACGGCGTGGCCACGTGCTCGAGGGATTTGCGTTCGGCGTCGACACCGAGAAAAGCTTCAACGATGGCGCCGATGATCATCAATGTTGCGCCGACGAGGTAGCCGACAAACAGCGCGGTCTTCGAGCCGGTGCCCATTATCCACCCGAATAAAATCGGAGCGCCCACGCCGCCGGCCAACGTTCCAAAGGCGTAGAAGATCGCGATGGCGAGGGCGCGAATTTCGAGGGGGAAAATTTCGCTGACGGTCAGGTAAGCGGAGCTGGCGGCGGCGGAAGCGACGAAGAAGATGATCATCCACGCGATCGTTTGGGTCTGCGCGGTCAACATTCCGGCGTGGAAAAGCCAGCCGCTAACCGCGAGGAGCAGACCTGCGATGGCGTAAGTGGCGGCGATCATTTTTCGGCGACCGATGGTGTCGAAGAGATGACCGAGGACGATCGGACCGAGCACGTTTCCGAGCGCGAAGGGCAACAGATAGCCGCCGACATTTTGCGCTGGAACATCGTAGAACCGCATCAGGACGAGGCCGTAGGTGAAGAAGATGGCGTTGTAAAAAAAGGCCTGGGTAAGCATGAGCACGAAACCGAGGACGGATCGGCGCGGATGTTCGTGCGCGATCGTTTGCCAGATCTCGGACCATGCGGTGTGGGTTCGCGTGCGGACCCGCGTCGCCGGGGCCTCGTGCGGGATCAGCGCGTGCGCAGGGATGGCGCGCTCGACTTCATCGAGAATCTGTTCGGCCTCGGCCGGCCGGCCATGGATAAGAAGCCAGCGCGGACTTTCGGGGATCCAGCGGCGGAAAAAAATCACGATCAAGCCGAGAATGGCGCCGATGCCGAAGGCGAGACGCCAGCCCAACCACACCGGCAAATAGTTTGGATTGAGGAGCACAACCGTAGCGGCCGAACCCATGGCGGCGCCGACCCAATAGGAACCGTTGATCATGAGATCGACGCGGCCCCGGACCCGCGCCGGAATCAGCTCATCGATCGCGGAATTGATCGCGGCATATTCGCCGCCGATGCCCGCGCCGGTGAGCGCGCGGAAAAAGGCGTAGCTGGCAAAGCTCCACGAAAAAGCGGTAGCCGCGGTCGCCGCGAGGTACACAGCGACGGTGATGAAAAACAATTTCTTCCGGCCGAGACGGTCAGTTCCATATCCAAAAAGAAGGGCGCCGATTACCGCGCCCGCCAGATAGAAGGTCGCGCTCGCACCCACTTGCGCATCCGTCAGTCCAAGTGTGTCGCGGTGGGTGAGGATTCCACCCAGGGACCCGGCCAGCGTTACCTCGAGGCCGTCGAGTATCCAGGTCGCGCCCAGCGCGCCGACAATCAGCCAGTGCCAGCGGCACCACGGCATCCGATCGAGCCGTGCCGGCACATACGATTGGATCCATTCGCCTGGCATGTCGTTAGTAGGTTGGCGCTCGCGATTACGTTTGTCATCCCGAGGCTGGCGCAGCGCGCCGAGGGACCTCTCAAGCGCTGAACCGCTTTCGCGAAATATGAGGCGTCTACGTCAGAGGGATGTCCGCTCTTCGCTTGCGTGGCGCAACTTGCAATCGAGGGATCCCGTCGGCGCGCTGCGCCAGCCTCGGGATGACCACGCTTTGAATTGACTCGTCGCTTTATCTCAGCCAAAACCATCGTGTGAAAAATCCAACCGCGCTGTCGCGTCGGGGGTTCACGAAACTTCTGGGCGCCGGCGCTGCCTTCGCGGCCTTGCGACCGGCCCTGAGTTTTTCGGAATCCACGCCGAAACCGACAGAAACAAAAAGCTCCGATGTTGTCCGGCTCAGTTCGAATGAAAATCCTTACGGCCCCTCGCCGGCTGCCTTGAAAGCGATGACCGCGGCGTTCGCGCTGGCGTGGAAATATCCGGACGAAACTCAGGACGACCTCGTCGAGGCGCTCGCGAAACTGAACCAGGTGGCGAAGGAAAATATTCTGTGCGGCGCGGGTTCGGGCGAGATCCTGAAGGTGGCTGTGGCGGCGTTCACCGGGCCGGGCAAGAAACTGGTCGTGGGCGATCCGACGTTTGAAGCGGCGGCGGGCCACGCGAAAGCGAGCAGCGCGGAGGTGGTAAAGGTGAAATTGAATTCCGCCTACGCGCACGATCTGGCGAAAATGTCCGAGCCGACGGGCGTCGGTCTTCATTACGTCTGCAATCCCAACAATCCCACCGCGAGCATTACGCCGAAGGGCGAGCTCCGCGCTTTTCTCGCGAAGGTGCCGCGGGAGACGATCGTGCTCGTCGACGAAGCGTATCATCATTTCGTCGAGAGCCCCGATTACGAGAGCGTGATCCCGATGGTAAAAGATTACCCGAATCTGGTCGTCGCCCGAACGTTCTCGAAGATCTACGGCATGGCGGGATTGCGCTGCGGATATTGCGTCGCGCAGCCGGACAAAATCGAGCTGATGCGCGCCCAACAATCGTGGGACAGCGTGAGCATCATGGCCATCGTCGCCGCCCGCGCGAGCCTCGATGACGCGGCCCAGGTGGACAACGGACGGAAAAACAATTCCGACGTCCGCAAATACGTTTGTGACGAACTCGACAAGCTGAAGTTCAGCTACATCCCGTCCCACGCGAACTTCATGATGATCGACATGCGTCGCGAAGTGAAACCGCTGATCGCCGCGTTCAAGGACCGGAAGGTCCAGGTCGGCCGGCTTTTCCCGCCGCTGCCGAACTTCATGCGGGTGACGATCGGCACCAAGCCGCAGATGGAGCGGTTTGTCGCGGCGTTCAAAGAAGTGACGGCGTAACGTAAACGCGTGTCATCCCGAGGCTGGCGCAGCACGCCGAGGGACCTCGCAAGCGCCTCTCCGCTTTCGCGAAAGTTGGGGACGCCTACGGCAGAGCGGTCTCCGTTCGTCGCTTGCGTGGCGCTAATTGCAACCGTGAGGTCCCTCGCCGTCTTCGCGGCTCGGGATGACCCGCCCGGGCGTGGCGGCACCATTCACTATTCCTTCGCGATCTTACCGCCCCACGAAAGGATCTTTGCCTTCGTCCCGGCCGCCTCCGCTTCCTTGATTTCGCCGTTGCGGTTGTAAAACAACGACAGGCTCGTCCAGGCGATCTGGTCGTTAGGCCGGAGCTCGGTGGCCTTTTTGCCGGCCTCGATCGCTTCGGGAAAATGACCGGTTTTCATCAGCGCCATGCCGAGGGCGTGCCAGCCGTCGAAGAACGCCGGGTCGAGCTCTACGCAACGCCGGTATTTCTCAACCGCTGCGTCCAGTTCGCCAATGGCAAGATCGCCGTTCGCATCGTCGAAGAGTTCCTCGAGCGCGGACATGCGGACGGCCTGGCCTTACGTTTCCGCCGGCGGCGGAGCGCTCTCCTGCAAACCAGCGGCGCGACGGCGTTCGCGCAGCCATTCGTCAAACACGACCATCCGTTTGCTCTGCAGATAATTTTTTTCGTAGCTTGTCTTCGCCTGGGCAAAACCGGCCGGGTCGCCCGGCTCGCGTGACTCCATTACGACCACCAGACCGCCGGTCGGAGTCGCCACGAAATCGCTGGCGTCGCCGGGATTCAGGTCGCGGACGGCGTTCTTAATCGAAGGCAGATCCGGAGCGTCGGGCGGTTTTTCTTCCGGCTTCTTGTCGGGGGCTGAAGGGCTGGGTTTCGGCGCCGGGTTCTCGATAATCGAAAAAGGCGGAATTCGCTCCGCCTGGAGGCCCATTTGGGCCAGCGCCTTGTCCAGTGGTGTGCCGGCTTTGGTCGCTTCGCGAAGTGTGCGGGAGACGTCGCTGGCCCGCGCGGAAACCAGTTGCTTCAGCCGCTCTTTCGTCACCGTGTCGGTGATCTTCGGTTTAGCTTCATCGAGCGTGAGCGGTCGTGACGCCGTCATCCCAAGCAGATGCAAAACGTAAAATCCTTCCGTGCCCTGGACGGCGTCGCTGATTGGCTCTTCCGGTTTAATTTGGAAAGCGTACTGCGCGAGTTGGGTGTTCGGGGGCAGCTTCGGATCCGGCGCCGCGGCGGTGAATTCGCCCGTCGCCGTCACCGGGACGTTGAACTTCGCCGCCACGTCCGCGAACTTCGCGCCTTTCTCGAGCGCGGCCTGGACGAAATCGTTCGCCCGATTCGCTAGTTTTTGCAGGGCATCGATCCGGTCTTTGCCGGCGAGCTTTTTCTCCTCGTCGCCAAACGAAAAAGCGACGAATTCGACAGTCCGTTTCTCGTCCGTCTTCAACTCCGCCTTGTGGGACTCGAAGTATTTTGCAATCTCCTCGTCGCTGACCTTGAGGTCTTTTTTGAAATCCTCTTCGCGAAACCGGACCACCGCGACGTGGAGTTTCCCGTAGGCCTGGTCATAGTACTCAGCGGTTTCGGAATCGGCCACATGGAGCCCGGTCCCGAGCAAATCCTTGAGGCGATTCAACGCCAGCTGATCGGAAACCAGTTCCTCGATCTGGGCGTCGGTGAATCCAAGCGGCGGAAGCCGGTTCTGGGTAAATTCCGTGTACTTGCCCGCATCGAAGCCATTCGTCCCCTGAAACGCCGGCAACGTTTTGACGAACTCCACCACCTCCTTCGTGCCGGGACGAATGCCCAGGACCTTCGCTTCATGATCGAGCACGACGCGATTGAAGGCGAAGTTGACGTAAGCATCGGTCTCGGACATCGGACGCATCATCAAATCCTGGACGAGCTGTGAAAGCCCGAGCATTTGGGCGAGCGTCATGAGCCGGACGCTCCGTTGAAATTCGACCTGCGTAATTGGCCGCTCGTAAATCCGGCCGAGATCGGTCTGCCGGTTCGCGCTCAAGTCCGTCTTGTTGAAATAGAAAATGAACGGAATGGCCAGGATCGCGATGACGATCATCAGCCACTTATGGTGCTTGCGCATTACGGTGATCATAGGAGCGAAAAATTTTCCGGTTGGAGAGGGGCAGAACTTACGGCGAGTTGCCGGTCAGCCAACTGCTTTTTCAGGTCTCTTTCGCGGAAATCGCGGCGCGGGCTTTGAGTCGCAACGCGTTCAGGCGAATGAACCCCGTCGCGTCGGATTGGTTATAGGCGTCGGCGGCGCCGCCGCCTTCCATGGTCGCGATCTGCGGATCGTAAAGGCTCTTCGGGCTTTTCCGGCCAGCGGCGATGATGTTTCCCTTGTACAACTTCAACCGCACGATGCCGGTGACATCGCGCTGGGTTTCAGTCACGAGGGCCTGCAGCGCGTATCGTTCCGGCGCGAACCAGAAGCCGTTGTAAACCAATTCGCTGTATTTCGGGACGAGGCTGTCGCGCAGGTGCATGACTTCCCGATCCATGGTGAGCGATTCCATCTGGCGGTGGGCGAAATGGAGAAGCGCGCCGCCCGGCGTCTCGTACACGCCGCGGCTCTTCATCCCGACGAACCGGTTCTCGACGAGATCCACGCGGCCGATGCCGTGTTTGCCGCCGAGTTTGTTGAGCGTCTCCATCACGCCCAACGGCGAGAGCGTCCCGCCATTTACCGCGACGCAATTTCCATCGCGAAACTCCAGCTCGATGTATTCCGCTTCATCGGGGGCGTCTTCGGGAGCGACGCTGAGCTTGTACATTCCGCGCGCTTCCTCCGAGCTGGCGTCGAACCAGGGGTCTTCCAGCATTCCGCTCTCGAAACTGATGTGGAGTAAGTTGCGGTCCATCGAATAGGGCTTCGCCGCGCTCGCTTCGACCGGGATTTTTTGCGCGGCAGCGTAGGCGATCATCTCGGCGCGCCCGGGGAATTCCTTTCGGAAACGTTCCTCCCGCCACGGCGCAATCACCTGCAGCTCCGGCGCGAGCGCCGCCGCCGTGAGTTCGAAGCGCACTTGATCGTTCCCCTTCCCCGTCGCTCCGTGTGCAATCGCGTCCGCTTTTTCCCGGCGCGCGATCTCCACCATTCGCTTGGCGATCAGCGGCCGCGCGATGCTTGTCCCGAGAAAATACTGGCCCTCGTAAATCGCGCCGGCCTGGAGCATCGGAAAGATGAAGTCGCGCGCAAACTCTTCCCGCAGATCGTCAATGACACATTCTGCCGCGCCGGTGCTGAGGGCTTTCTGGTCCAGTCCGGCAAGTTCTTCCTCCTGCCCGATATCCGCGCAGAACGCGATGATTTCCGCCTGATAATTCTCCTTCAGCCACCGCAGAATGACGGACGTGTCGAGCCCGCCGGAATAAGCCAAAACAATTTTCATCTAGTCGCCAAACGAAATATCGACATCGCGCGCCGTCTGAACCAGCTCGCCATCCGGCGGGACAAGGCGGAGCCGGTTGACGGCGTCGGCGATCGGCACGTGGCGGACCTGATAATTTTGATAGCTGACCATCGACCCGAATTGCTTCTCCCGGATCAGCTTGACTGCTTTCACTCCGAAACGCGTGCCGAGAATCCGGTCGAGGGTCGTCGGCGCACCGCCGCGCTGAAGATGGCCGAGGACCGTGCAGCGCGTTTCCTTTCCAGTGCGGGCAGCGATTTCACCGGCCACCACTGCGCCGATTCCGCCGTAACGGTCTTCGCCTTCCTCGCAATGCCGCATAACCACCTGTCCGTCCCGCGGCTTCGCGCCCTCGGCAACGACGACGATGGCTGATTGGTTGCCACGGTCGGCGCGCAATTGAATGGCGGCGACGATCCTGTCGTAATCGAATGGAATTTCCGGGATCAAAATAATGTGGGCGCCACCGGCGATGCCGCCATGGAGCGCGATCCAGCCGGCATGGCGGCCCATGACTTCGAGAACCATGATGCGCTTGTGGCTGGTGGCGGTCGTGTGAAGGCGATCGAGCGCATCCATCACGGTGGCGACGGCGGAATCGAAACCGAACGTCATCGCGGTCGCGGCCAAATCGTTGTCGATGGTTTTAGGAACGCCGATGCAATTGATGCCGGCGTCCTGAAGCTGTTGGGCGGTCGCCATCGATCCATCCCCGCCGACGATGATCAGGCCATCGACGCCGAGGGTTTTCAAAACCTCGCGCGCGTCGGCAATGACTTTCTCGGCGACCTCCGTCCGTTCGCCAGCGCCGACTTTCGCGACGAAGTGGCCGCGATTTGTCGTGCCGATGATCGTTCCTCCGCGCGGCATGATGCCGGCGGTGTCGCGTCGCTTCAGAATCTTGTAATTGCCCGGGGGCAATAATCCTTCGAAGCCATCGAGGAAACCGAGCACTTCCCAGCCCAACTTTTCCGCGGCGAGAACCACGCCGCGCAGGACGGCGTTCAAGCCGGGGCAATCCCCGCCGCTCGTTAACACGCCGATACGGGGCTTGGTCATGTGCGCCGGCTAAAAATCAGAGCGTTTTCTTGGGATCGATCATGCGGCCGCCGGCGGCCCATTGGTCGTAAAGCTGCCAGCCACGCGCCAGAAGTTGGCCGCCTTCGGTGAAGCGGTTCGCGCTTCCGAGCATCACGATGATCAGGTTCCGCGGGTTCACTTTCGTGTGCTCGCCTTGTTTTTGGATCTCCGCTTCACGATGCGCGGAAAGAATGAGACAATCGCCCGCGCGAGCGGTCTTCCCGGTTTTCACGCCATCGACACCATTGGCGCCGAGAAGCTCGTTCGTGTTCCGGAGCATATACGCCTTCTTTTGCTGCCCGCGCTCGAAGGAAATCTGGCGTTCTTTTTGGGAAACATAAAAACGGAAGGCGGGTTTGTTCATCGCGTAACGCGAGAGACGCGCGAGATCGGCGGCGGTCGAGAACGGCATCGAGCGCTCACCCGTGTCGATGCCATGCGGATTCACGAAGCGGGTCCGCTCCATGCGCAGCGATTTCGCGAGAAAATTCATCTGCCCGACGAAAATCGCCACCGGACTTCCGTTGCCGGCCGTAGGAACGACAGGTTGGAGCGCGACCCCGACCTGGTTCGCGAGTGTGTAAGCGGCGACGTTGTCCGATTGAACGAGCGCAGCATAAAGTAGATCGCGCAGAGTAATGCGATCGCCTGGCTGAAAACCGATCAGATTTTCGCCGGTGCCCACGAACGCTTCCGGTGGGATGGTCGCGAATTGGTTAAGATCGCCGCCCCGCTTTTCCGACCAATCGAGCACGACCATGGCGGTCGCGACTTTGGTCAGACTGCCCACCTGTCGTTTGTCGCGGGCATCGACCTGCTCGAGGACGAAGCCGGTTTGAGCGTCGATGATCACATAGGCGGTCCGGGCGGCGCTGGCCGCGCGAACGGCTGGAAAAAGAAGGACGAGCGAAAAAAGAGTGGCGAGTAAACGGCGAGAAATCATTACGGCAACGAAAATCGCTGCACGTTAATCGGCGCCGTTAGGTTCGCAACCCGCGAATCCGTCCGTGGGAACTTAATGGAGCGCGATATCGCCGCGCGCGCCGTAACGAAACGGGTTCGGGCTCAGGACGAGGTAAATCCGCTCGGCCGCGTTCACGAGATCGAACGGCCGGGCATAACCGAGGCCGCTGGCCCGCACAGTTCCGGCCCGACCCTGCAGCTTGCTGCCGCCGGCCATGTCAAATTCATATACGACCACGCCTCGGTCGACGTCGGTGACCCGCACGTGCAACATCAAATGCGACTGGCCCGCGCCGAGATGTCCGAAGAAGAAACGGGCAGCGGGGTTGCCGCCATCGACCATCTGAAATTCGCCCTCGACCAGCCAGCCGGTCCGTGGCGTTTCGTAATCTTTCAGGATGCGAGCCGGGGCGATTTTCTCAAGCTGCTCTTTGAGGTCGCCGGCAAATTCGACGGGAGTGAGCGCTTTGCGGATCGGCATTTCGCCGTCGGAGTTTGTCTGGTGGCCGGTAAAGACGCCGGTATCGATGCAAAACGGGCGGATGTAAATTGCTTTCGGTTCATACGCGCCAACGCCGCAGCTGGTCGTCATGTACACGCCTTTGGAATCTTTTGCGTCGGCCGTGGTGGTGCGAGTCGAGCCCGCGACCTGGGTGTGAGTGACATACATGTCGGCGCACGAGCAAAGGAGGAGGCTGGAAAGGAGAGCGAGGCAAGATTTCATAATTTGGATTTAATTCGTCATCGACGCTAGCCCGCCTCGAGGACAGACCACGCCAGATTGTTCCCATTGAATGATGCAACTACCGTGCCGCTCATTTGGGAAAGTTGGGGCGCGCAACACAGTGAACTGCCGGCTGGCGCGCGACTCGCCGGCGCAGCAAATGGAGGCCAGTCAGGGCCAGCGCGAGCGCAGCGGCTATCCACGTGGAGGGCTCCGGAACAGCGGCCACGGGCACGACCTCCCAATAACCGTTCAACAAATCGACTTCGACGGCGCCGGAAAAACCGGTGAAAGAAAAACTGCTCAGATTCCCGCTCTGGTTGGAAGCAAAGATAAGTCGGTCCGTGGAACCGTTCCCGACGGTGTTGGCTGTGCCGGTCCAATTATCGACGGTGAGCGTGAAGCCACCAGGGGTTAACGAGGCAAAGGTCAACACGCCTACGGTGCTGGTGCCGAAGTCGAGGTGGGAACCCGACGCGGTCAAAGTCAGCGCGCCGACTCCGGGAGCGCTTGCGCTGCCTTCGGAGAAATTTCCTTTGCCGAAGGTGCCGCCGGCCAATGTCATCGTGGCGGTGTTGTTGACCTGGTTGTTTGCACCAAGCAGGAAAGTGCCGCCGGAATTTACGGTTACATTGCTGGTCGAACCTAGCGCGCTGCCGGAGCCGTTCGCCACCGTCAAGATGCCGCCGTTGACTGTGGTCGAACCGCTGTAGGTGTTTGCGCCGCTAATGATCTGAGTGCTTGCCCCATCTTTCGTCAGTCCACCTGTGCCGCTGATCACCCCGGCGAAAATGGTAGTGCCCGACGAATCGCCGACCGTCAGGGTGTTTGCGTTGAGATTGATTAAAGAGCTGGACGCACCCGTGAGAGAGGCTGCGGCTTGGGGGGCGCCGAGGGTTAGTCGTGAGGCGCCGCTTCCGCTGTCATCCATGATGATGGGCGAACGGCCGCTGGAGGTGGGAAGTGCGTTGGCGACGTTTGCGTTGAGAACGCCAGCGTTGCGAATGTAGGTCGGACCGTTGTAGCTGTTGGCCGTATTTTCGTTCACCGTGGTTCCGTCCACGACCAGGTCTGAATTCGCCAGGCTGCCAGTGATTCCATTCGTCGTGATATTCACCGTGCCCCCGCCAGCGATCGTCAAGGTCGTGCCATTTTTCGAAACGCCGCCGGTCAGGGTGAGCGTACCGCCGCCGGCATTAATGGTGGCGTTGGTAGCGGCATTGATCGGTCCGGCGAACGTGCTCGTTCCGCTATTGTGGAGCGCGCCCCCGTTGCTGATTCCGGTCCCATTCAAGGTCAAAGGTTCCGCCGTCGAATAATTGACGTTGTTAAGTGTCAGGACTGCCCCGTTAGCTACGGTCGTTCCGCTCGCGGCCGTGCCAAGAGCGTTGTTCGTGTTCACCTGCAATGTGCCGGCACTGATGGTTGTGCTGCCGGTGAACGTATTCGAACCGCTCAACGTTACGCTGCCGCTCGTATTTTTCGTTACCGTGCCGTTGCCGGCGAGAGTCGCGCTGACAGTTCCGCTTTGCAGCGTGTAAGAAGAGCCCGTTAAGGTCGCGCCGCCGGTGCCGGTGATCGAGCCACTCGATAAAGTCACCGCGCCAGTCGTCTGGTTGAAGGTCTGGAGATCGAAGGTCCCGCCGCCGATCGTGAGACCGCCTGTAGTCAATAGCCGATCGATGGCGCCCAACTGCAACGTTCCCGCCGTGACGTTCGTGCCGCCGTTGAAAAGATTCATCGCACCTAACACCATCGTCCCGGCACCGGTTTTGTTCAGTGTACCGGTTCCGCTCATCGCGAAATTGACCGTAAAGGTCTGGCCCGCGTCCACCTGAAACGTGCTGGCGGAATTGCCCAGCGAAATCGCGCGGAGAGTGGTGAAACCGGTCGCGATTTCGAGCGTGCCCGCGTTCAACGTGATTCCGCTGGTGGACGCGCCGAGGTTGCCGTCACTGGATACCACAACGGTGCCGCCGTTGATCGTCGTGTTCCCGAGATAGCCGTTCGCGCCGCCTAGCGTCAATGTACCGTTACCGCTTTTGGTCAACGCGCCCGTGCCGCTGATGACTCCGCTTTCAACGATGTTGCTGGCGCCGCCGAAAGTTGTGGTGAATCCGGCATTCGTGATCCCGCCACTCAATGTCAGCGTGCCCGCGTCGGAATTGATTGTGCTCGCAGATGCCAGCGTGATCGAGCCGGCGTAGCTGTTGTTTCCGACGGTATTTCGGAAAGCGCCGCCGCCGGAAATGCCCGTACCGTTCAAGGTCAGCGCTTCATTGCCGACCGCGATGTTGCCTTCGATTTCAAGCGCGCCGCCCGAGCTGACCGACGTGCCGGCCGCGGTCGTGCCCAAGGCCGAAGCGTTTTGAATGTTAAGGACGCCCGCGCTGATGGTCGTCAGGCCAGTGTAGGAATTCGCGCCCGAAAGCACGATCTTGCCGGAGCCTTGTTTGGTGATCGTCGTCCCCACGTTGAACTCCGCGACTTGACCCGACAGGCTGACGTCGATGCCGCTTGCAGTCGTCCCGCTGGCGATGTTGAAAATTTGATTCGGGTAGATGGAATAATTACCGGTCATGGTGGTGGTAACGTTGCTGGCGTTGCTCACGATTCCTCCGCCGACGTAAAGCAGCCCGGTTCCGGTAACGACGCTGCCGCCGCTAACGGTGAGAGTGCCCACGTACTCCGTGAAGTTGTTCAGGTTCAAGATGCCGAGCAAGTTGATCGTCGTGTTCGCGCCGTCGAGCTGGTAATTGGCGCCCAGCTGGACCGTCGCTGTGCTGCCCGCGCCGCCGATCGTGATTGCTGGGGCGAGAACTGAGCCAGGCTTGGCAAGAACGAGTGTCCCCTGATTGACGATGGTCGCACCGGTATAGGTGTTCGACGCTGCGCCGTTCAACGTGAGCGTGCCCGCCCCGTTTTTCGTCAGGCCCCCGCTACCGCTGATCACACTCGTTATGGTGACGTTGCCAGCTCCGGTTTCGGTGAAAAGGAAACCGCCATTGTTCACGTTACCGCTCAACGTCAGCGTGCCCGCATCCGAACTGATGGTGCTGGCGGAACCGAAAGTGATCGCGCCCGCAAAGCTGTTCGTCCCGGTCACGTTTCGGAACGCTCCGCCGCCCGAAATACCAGAGCCATTCAGGGTCAGCGTCTCGTTGCCGACGGCGATTCCGCCCTGAATTTGAAGGGCGGCGCCGGAGGTCACGCTCGTGCCCGATGTGGTCGAACCGAGCGCGGAAGCATTTCGAATATCCAGGACGCCGGCGCTGATGGTCGTCGCGCCGCCGTAGGTGTTCGCGCCAGAAAGAGTGAACGTGCTGGTGCCAGATTTCGCAATGGCGTAATCACGGTTTCCGGCGCCGGAGTTGATCGTGCCGCTCAACGTCACGACGCCAGTGCCGCCGCCGTTGAGGTTCAAAGTTACCGTCGAATTCGAGCTTGCGGTGAAATTGTTCGCGATGGTTTGGGCGTTGGCAGAACCTTGCGAAATCGTGTTCGAGGCCCCGGTAAACGCCAGCGGATTTCCCCCGAGGAAGAAGCTGCCCGCCGTCGAATTAAAAGACAGGGTGTTGAGCTGAAACGGGTTTCCGATGTTTTGGTTGAGCGGCGTCAACGCCGTCCCGGTGTTGGTCGAGCCGGCGAAGGTCAGGTCTGTCGCGGTTCCGCTCGTCGGTGCAGTGCCTCCCCAGTTCCCTACGGTGCTCCAGTTTACGTTGCCGCCGTTACCCGTCCAGGTCCAGCTTCCGGCCTCGGCACAATGAACCGCCGAGAGAAGGACCAAGGCGCACAAAAATCGCGTAACGCCAACAGGCAGAAACGCGAAGCCAAGACGGCGAGTGGGCCAGCCAGGTAGCATCGGGGCCGGATTTAGCGGCTTCCGTGCCTGCCCCTAAGTATTTCCCGGATAGGCGTTCGCGTAATTGCCGCAGAGCGGCGGAACAGCGGAGCCCCGGCGTCAGATCCCCGCGACCGAATGCGGGAGGTAGGGCGCTTCGAGACGGCCGGCTACTTCCGCCGACAAATCCAGTTCGAGCGCAGCCAACGCGTCCGTAAGCTGGCCCGCTTTCGAAATGCCGACGATCGGCGCTGCTACTGCCGGCTTTTGGAGGAGCCAGGCGAGCGCCATTTGCGCAGGGGGCACGCCAGCGTTCCTCGCCTCTTCCTCGAGTCGATCGACCACCCGCTCGTCCGCCTCGCCAATTTGTTCGCCATACAACTGATGGCCGTAGGAGTCCGTCTTCGCACGGACCGTCTTCGATCGCCGTTTGCCGGCCAGAAGGCCGCGAGCCAGTGGACTCCACGGGATTACGCCGATTTTTTGATCGAGACAAAGCGGGATCATTTCCCGTTCCTCTTCGCGATACAGCAGGTTGTAATGGTTTTGCATCGTAATGAAGCGCGTCCAGCCGTGGGCATCGGCGGTGAAAAGCATTTTCGCGAATTGCCAGGCCGGCATGGACGAGGCCCCGAGATAACGCGCTTTTCCGGCGCGGACCACGTCGTGCAACGCCTGGAGCGTCTCTTCGATCGGCGTCTCCGGGTCGAAACGATGAATTTGATACAGGTCGACGTAATCGGTCCCAAGCCGGCGCAGGCTGGCGTCGATCGCCGCCATGATGTGCTTTCGCGAAAGCCCGCGTTCGTCGGGACCGTCGCCCATTGGATAAAAAACCTTCGTCGCGAGCACGACTTTCTCGCGGCCCTCGCCAAAATCTTTCAGGGCACGGCCGAGGACTTCTTCACTCGCGCCTAACGAGTACATGTCCGCGGTGTCGAAGAAATCGATGCCGGCTTCCAGCGCCTGTTTGATCAGCGGCCGGCTGGCTTCCTCATCGAGCACCCACGGCCGCCATCGGCTCGACCCGTAGGTCATCGTGCCGAGGCAAATTCGCGAAACCTTCAGGCCCGGGGAGCCCAGATTGAGGTATTGCATTGCTTCGATTACCGGCCGCCGGCAGCCCCGAACTGTCGCTTAACGGCGGCTGAATCCGGCGGTGACGACTGGCTCCGTCTCAGGCTTCGGGGCGGAACGTTTGTCGCGCACCGGTCGCAGCTCCACCGGACTCGATGTTTTACATTCTTCGCACCAGTGTCTCTGGGAACTCGCCAGCCGTTTCCGCATCCCACAATTGTCGCAAACGAAGACTTCTTTTCTCACGCGAAACTAGTGTTACGGCGCACGGGCCATGTTGCCAAGTTTTGTTTTTCCGGGATGAAGCGCGATCGCAGCGGGGACGACCCCCCGAAAAACGCGATGTTTAGGCCGAAAAAAGGCTTGCCACGGCGATTACAGTTTCTACAATGCGCCTCGAATCCCGCTTTTCTTATGAACATGATGATTGCAGCAAAGCGTTCGTTGATTGTGCTCCTCTTTCTCTCCGGCCTGGCTCTTTGTGCAATGGCCGCCAGTTCGAATGGGAATTGTCCGTTGCCGGTAACCGGCACTTCGGCCAGCAACACGGACCCAGCTACCCAATCGCCCGAAAAGCCGGCCTGCAAGCGGCGCGTCTTCCACAATGGCATGGTGATTTGTCTCCCCTGCCCGGCCGCGGATGCTCATGTCCGCCACGGGGACGATGATCTTGGCCCGTGCGATAAACCCGGGAACGAAACTCCCCCCGGGCAGAGCTGAGATTGCCGCTCGGCAGGTCTTCGGCCAGGCGGGTCCGTTTTGGATTCCGATTTGTCGCGGTTCTCTTTGCCGCGATTTTCCAGTGTAGCTGCTGGGAAGGAACTACTCGCGAAACGCTGGCCACCGTGCTTTCAGTGGAAGGCAACGCCGAGATCAGCGCCGATGGCGCCCGCACTTTTTCCCCGTTGGGAACGTCCCAAACTGCGGGTAAAAGCGCGATTGTCCGTACCGGGCCCGCTGGCCGCATTTCACTGGCCCTTCTCCCCAATTGCTTGATCCATCTCGAGCCAGACACGTCGATTGAGATTCGGCGTATTGGCCTCATGAAGGACGGCAACGAAACCGGCAGCGACATTCGGGCTAGATTCGCCGAGGTTAGTTTAGTCCGCGGGCGGATCTTCATTTCTCACGTTTGGGGCGAGACCAGGGCGCGCCTCGCTGTCGCTCTCGCCAACGGAGAAGTGTCGACCCCTTCGAACGCGGCTTTCTGGGCCGAGTTCGTGGAAGAAAAGACACGCATAACCTGCGTAAGCGGCTGGATCGAATTCCGGCCCTCCGCGTCGGCTGCCTCCACCCGGATTCGTCCAGGTTGGATCGGTCAATGGCCTTTCGCGGGCGACAACCTAAGCCCGGCAGACGCCGACGCGCGCGGGCAGGAGGACATTCAGCGCGCCATGGAACTGGAGCAACAGATGCGCGATTTGTTAAACAAAAGACGCGATCTTCTGCCTCGTTAGGCCGGCTGTCCCGGAACACAAATCGCACTCGGCGCAGAATTAGCTTAGACGGGACGCGTGAATCCTTTTCACCGACCCACAACCTCGAATGGCCAGCGCGCCGCCAGACTGGCCGGCTGCGTGAAGAATCTGGCCCTCGCGGTGTGCGGATGGATTTTGCTCGGCCCTTCTGCTTTTGCCGCGCCCGTCGACGAAATAACGCGCGCCGTTAACGCGAACGGCGTAGTCGAGGTTTCCCAGGCACGGCCGAGGCAGTTCATAAAGGCTTTCACTTCTGTCGCGTTGCGAGTCCCGCCGCGGGATCTCCCTGATTACGTTATCGCCGCGATCAATCTCCGTCCGGACCTCGCCCCGAATGTTGTGGCCGTCGCCGTCAAAGCCACGACTAAAAACTTTGAGGGCAAGCCCGAAGCGCTTTGCGTGATGATCGAGCGGATCGTCCGGGCCGCTATCGCCGCTAATCCCGACGCCGCCGTTTCGATCGCCGGGGCAGGCGGGGCCGCGGCACCCGCGCTTCGCCGTTGCGTAGTCAGCGCAGCTATTGCCGCCGCCCCCGAGGCCAAAGACGAGATCCTCGAAGCCGCCACCACTCACACGCCGCCATTTGCGTTTCTTACCTTCTCAGCTTCCGACACCGCGGGTTTTTCTTTTTCGACCGCCACCTTGAATCCGGCAAACATTTCGGACCTTGGCGCCGATAACGTCACTTCACCGGAGCAACCGCCCTCGCGTTAATCGCGCGACGCGCCCCTTTTTTTTCCGAATCGTCCGCCGAGAAAGATTGCATTTACGCGTTGCCCGTCGAATTATCCGGCCCTGTGAATTCCGCGCTTCTCCACGCAAAACAGTCCCGCTCGGCCGCGCTCTTTGCCGCCTGCCTGATCGCGGCTCTTGCTGGGATTAGTCGCTCGGCTTTCGCTGAGGATGCTCTTCTCGCGAGCGTAAACACGGTCGAGACCAGTCCCGCGATTGCACCGGAGCAATCGATCGATCTGACTTCCGAAATTAATCCGCCTTTGCCGGTTGCCTCAGCCGACCCAGCTACCGAAAACGCGCCACCGGCCAACCTCGATTCCGGAATCCCGCGGCGTTTCCATTACGAATTCCGGCTCTCCGTCCGGAGCGTTTACGACGACAACATTAATCTCACCCAGATAAACCGGGTTTCCGATTTCTACACGTCGATCGAGCCTTCGATCATGCTCGGCGTCGGCGACACCGAGGGGCGCGTGGAAAATTATTTCCGGCTCGATTATCTCCCGGCTGTCTTTTTGTTCGCCGACCACTCGGAGAACAATTCCATCCAGCATGTGCTGCGACTGGACGGCCAATATCGGGTGAACAGACTCACGCTGAACCTGTCGCAAATGGTCCAGATCATGGACGGGGTGGATGTTCAGACCCAGAACAGCGCGGGGGGCCTTGATCAACAGGTGAATCTCGATGTCGCCGGCCGGACGCGTTTCAACATTTACGCCACCCACCTCAACGCCGCCTATTACGTGACGGGAAAAACGTTCCTTTCCGCGGGAGCGGATTACACCGCCACGCACTATAGCTCGCTGATTAGTTCGGAAGTCATAACCGGAAATTTCTTCGTGAACTACAACTACAGCTCGAAGATGGTCGTCGGCCTCGGCGGAACCGCCGGTTACGATCGAGTCGACGCCCCGAATCCCGACCAGAATTTTGAGCAGGCCAATCTTCGTTTTTCCTATCAGGCGACCGGCAAGATCGACGTGGCGGCGTCGGTCGGCGCAGAGTTTCGGCATTTCGAGGGAGACACGCGCGGCCAGCATGTCTCCCCCGTGTTTGAGATCGGGATGAACTACACACCGTTCGACGGCACCAAGGTTTCTGTGACCGCGAATAGTCGCGTTCTAAACTCGGCCGTCCTGGCAGCTCAGAATTATTCGGTCACAAATCTTAGCGTCGGCGTCCAGCAGCGAATGCTTCAGCGGTTCTTCATCGGCATGAACGGTGGCTACGAACATTCCGATTACTTCAGCACCGTCGGCACTGCGGGTCCGACCCGGAAAGATGATTACTTTTTTGTGGAGCCTTCCATTGCGGTCGCCGTCACTAGATTCTGGACCGTGGGCGCGTATTATTTGCATCGGGTCAACAGCAGCACCTTCGATGCATTTGATTTCCATGATAACCAGGTCGGACTCCGCAACACTCTCGAGTTTTAAAGGCAGAGTCGCGCGGGCGCTAGCCCTCGCCGCCGTCGTGTTCGCCACGATCGAGGCGCACGGACAATCGCCAACCGTTGCCCCCGATTCTTCCGCCGCCCGGAATCTTCTCGCGCCCGCGCCGCCACCGGCCGTCTCGACCGGTCCAAGCGTCACGACGAATTCCGTCACTGCGCCTTCTGGCTACGTGTTGAGCGCGAACGACCAGGTCGCTGTTGAAGTTTTCGGCGAAGACGATTTGCGGACGAACGGCCGCCTGAACGGCGAAGGCAACCTCAGCCTGCCTCTCCTGGGATCGGTCCATCTTTCCGGCCTTACCCTGACGCAGGCGACCGCGCGCGTCACCGAACTCTACTCCCGCGATTATCTGGTGAACCCGAAAGTGAATGTCTCACTTGTCAGTTACGCCAAACGGCGTTTCACCGTTCTCGGGCAGGTAAATCGTCCCGGGAGTTTCGAAATGCCGGAGGGCAGCCCGGGCGGCATCGATCTTCTCGAGGCCGTGGCGATGGCCGGGGGCTACACTCGGATCGCGGCGCCCGAACGAATCACCGTCCGGCGTCACGGGTCGAAAGGCGATGAGGTTTTGAAAGTGGACGGCAAACGACTCGCGCGCGGTACAGGCACCAGCAATTTCAAAGTTTTGCCCGGCGATACGATCACGGTCGGTGAAAGCATTTTTTAACCAATCGATGAATAGCCCCACGATCTCACCGCTTCCGATCAGGCCGAGCCCCCAGCCGGCGTCGCCGGTCTCCGGTATCTCGCCGTCGTTAGGCAGCGTCGGCGCGGAGCAGCGGACCCGGGCCGACTTTCGGCACCTGTGGCATACGGTTCTGGAGAAGCTTTGGATCTTTATTCTTTGCACGATTGCCGGCGTGTTTCTCGCGCTCGGCTATCTCGCCCGGACGCCGAAACTTTATCAGGGCCACGTTGTCCTCGAAGTGGACATTCAGGAGCCGACCGTGGTGCGGAGCGACGACATGTCGAGCCGGATGCGGTCCGCGTTTCTCGCCAGTCAGGATGCGTTGCGTACCATCGAGCAGAACCTGACCAATCGCACGCTCCTGGCTCGGGTCATCCGTTCGGAATCTTTAGCGGAGGACGACGGGCGCGCGCTTCTCGGCGTCACCAAAGGCGCCGCTCCCGCGCCGAAAAAGGACACCGCCGCGAAAACTGGGGGCGCCGAGACTGCGCTTACCCAGACCGAGCAAGCCCTCGGCGGGGCGCTGTCCCAAATGGTGAAACCGGTCGTGCGCCGCGGAACCCGCCTCATTGATTTGTATGTGGTGAATCAGGACCCGGCTCTGGCCCAGCGGCTCGCTGAGGCTGTCGGTCGGGAGTACATTCGCAGCTCGATCGAGCGCCGCGCGAATTTCGCCGAGGACATGTTGCGTTACCTGCTCGAGGAAGAAGAGCGCCTCAAAGCGAACCTGGCCAGGAGCGAAGCCGCAGTGGCCGAGTATAAGGCCAAAACTCCTGACGCCCTTCAGCTGGGCGGCGGAGTGAACTCGAATACCAGCCAGAATACCTCGGGACGAACCGGGGGCGTCGAAGAAAAACTGCAGGAGCTGAGCACGAAGGCCACCGCCGCGAAGACCGAGCGCTTGCGGCTCCAGGGCGAACTGGCGCAGATCGAACAAGCCGGCGATAATCTCGACGCACTCCTCTCCGTCCCAAGCATCGCGAGCGCGCCGGCTGTGATCGAGCGCCGCCGCGACGTCGCCCAGGTCGAGGCCGCTCTTGCGACCCTGAGCCAGCGTTACAAAGAAAAACATCCGCGCATGATGGCGGCCAGGGCGGCGTTGAATGAAACTCGCGCCGCACTCAAACAAACGGTGGTGCAACAACCGGCGGTTTTGAAGAACGCGATTGAACAGGCGCGCGCGACCGAAGACTCATTACGCAACGCAGCGGGCGAACAGGAGAAAGCCGCCCTTGCCCTGAACAAAGCCGCGATCGGTTACCAGGAACTTGCCCGCCAGGCCGACACCGATCGCGCCTTGTATGAAAGCGTGCTTCGCCAGATCAAGGAAACGGATCTGACGAAAGGAACGAAGACGAACGCCGTCAGTGTCATCGAGCATTCGCCGTTGCCGAGCGCGCCCGTCAGTCCAAACACAATGCGGGTGATTGCTCTCGGCTTCCTCGGCGGAATCGCAGCCGGGCTCGCCACAATTTTTGGGATGAACGCGCTGGATCGCTCGGTCAAGACGGTCGATCAGGCCGAAACCACTTTCGCATTGCCCGTGCTGGCAGCCATTCCGGAAATTTCGCGCGACGAATCGAAGGGTCCAGAGACGGGCCCCAACGCTCCGCCGGGAACATCAAGCTATCGCCTGGTCGCCGAAGCGCCGGAAGGTCCGGCCGCGGAAGCCTTTCGCAATTTGCGTGCGGCGCTTTCCCTCCTTGGCCCGGAAGCCGAACGCAAAATTTTTCTGTTCACCAGTGCGCTACCTAACGAGGGCAAGAGCTTCACCAGCGCGAACTACTCGCTTTCCCTCGCTCAGCAGGGGCACCGAGTTCTCCTCATCGACGGCGATCTGCGCCGCCCCAGTCTGCACAAGATATTTCGCCAGGTCGGCCCCGACGGCGACCCAGCCGGGCAAGAACAACACGGCATTGTCGATTATCTGGTCGGCGATGTCGCGCTGAGCGACGCCGTCCGTGTCGTGTCCGCCCGCGACGTCGACATTATCGGAACCAGCGATCCAAATTCGACCAGCACCGTCACCGCCACCGGCGGACAACTTTGCGTCCTGGCCGGCGGCCGGCGCGCGCCTAATCCGGCCGAACTGCTAAGTGGCCATTCCTTCGCCGAGCTCGTTGCCGAAGCCGCCGCTGCGTTCGACCGCGTGGTGATCGATAGCGCACCGGTCCTCGCGGTAAGCGACACCCTCCTCATGACTCCGCACGTTCAAACGGTCTGCATGGTCGTGAGAGCGCGGCGCACCGCGCGCAACGCCGTTCAACGCGCCATCCTCCTTCTAGGCGGAACTGGCAGCCGTCCCGCCGGGATAATTCTGAACCGCCTGCCGCGCAATCGCGGCACCGATTACTATTATTACTACGCCTCCCACGGCTACGGCGCCGGCGAAGGCTCCTACACAGGCGGATACGCGGAAAAAACTCGCGACCAGAAAAAGCGACGTCAGCGGGCCTGACGCGGCTATTGGCTATCGGTCCCGACTTCCGATCTCCGACCTCCGACCTCCGACCTCTCCCACCTCGAGCTTCCCCAGCAAACGCCGAGATACGTTGCGACCAAAAGTTGGATCGACAGAATCTGGAGCGGGAAATCAACCGCGGCATGAATCGCCACCCCCGCTACGCCAAGGATGCAGCCGAAGAGCATGAATCGTTGCCGGGTGCTCCAATCATCGGCTTTTAGGTAACTTCGAATCGCGATGCCAAGCCCTCCGAAGAAAAGCCCGGCCAATAGAGCACTGCCCAGCCACCCCCACTCCAGCAGCGTCTGCAAATAGTCGTCGTGGAGAAAACGCCAGGTGCCATGTAGTTCGTTCGCCAGCGCCTGTTGGTAATGCGGAAATATCGCGCGGAAAACACCGGGACCGAAGCCAAGCGTTCCGGCGTCCCCGATTGCGCTCAGGGCGGCGCGGTTCGCGACCCAGCGCTCATCGATCTGCAAATGCTTGGAGAATTGCTGCCATCTCCCCAACGGCTCGTCCAGCCGCGCCGCCTGCGCGACGGCAAATAACGCGATCCCAACGACGGCGACGACCACGAAAAACGTCCGGCCTTCCAAACGCCACGTGCGAAGGATGAACGGGCGCGCCGTCGTCGCCACCAGGACGATGATCAAGGCCGCGCCGATCGCCTGCGCCACTCGCGACGTGTTCGAAAAAATCGCGACCGCTACGATTACGGTGGTGCCTGCAAGCAGCGCCCGCGCGACCGGATGCGCGTTCCGCGCGATCAGCCAGCAAGTCAATCCCACGATGGCCGGCAACGCGAGGTTCAGGAACGCACCGGCATTCCCATGATAAACGAACGTGCCGAAAAACGTACCGATCGGCGGCCAGACGGGAGGTTGCCAAAAAACCATCTTCGCTCCGCTCGCCTTTTGGACGATGCCCAGGAGGGCGATGGAACTGCCGGACACGGCGATTGAATACCAGAGGCGAACAAGCCAGCGAGAGCGTTGCGCCATCTCCGCCACCAGCAGGATGGCGCCGGCGAGCGCGGTCACGCGAAGCATGAACGCGAAACTCAGAACGTAATCAGCCGAGCCCGCTACTGAGGACAAGAGCGGCGCAACCGGAACGAAAAAGCGAAACGCGTCGTCATAGACCGCACGCGCGTTTATCACCATCCACCAGCCGTGAATGAGCACCAGACCCACAAGCACCGCGAGCCCGCGTGGAACCAGCGGCCACCGCCGATCGACGAGGAGCGAAGCGATCCAGATCACGAGGACCAAACCAAGCATCCCCGTCGTAAACTCGATGGCCCAAGCCGTCGTCCCTCCATAAAACCACGGAGCAACGCCGAGCACGGCGAGGAACAACCAGCGGGAGAGACTTCGCAACGAACCGCGGTTTCTTACCGTCCGAATCGGATGACGCCACGACATGCGACGCCAAGTAGAAATAGAAAGGCTAAAGTAGAAAACTCTTTTCTGCTCTCGGCCGACCTCTGACTTCCGATTATCGCCCTTTCCCAAACAGGACCGTATGGACCGTCTTAAGCACGATCATGGCGTCGAGCTTCAGCGAGTAATGCCGGATGTAATAGAGATCGTATTTTAGTTTCTCGATCGCATCCTCGTCGCTCTCACCGTACGGATAATTCACCTGCGCCCAACCGGTGATCCCTGGTTTCACCAGGTGCCGGAAATGATAGAACGGAATCTTTTGCTCGTAACGCTCGGCACACTTGGTCCATTCCGCCCGCGGCCCGATCAGGCTCATGTCGCCGCGCAACACATTCCATAGTTGAGGCAATTCATCGAGCCGCAATTTTCGTAAGCAGCGGCCGACCGTGGTGATTCGCGGATCGTCGGTGCGTGTGTAGATGTCGTCCGATTCACCGTCCGAGGCCCCCATGCGCATCGTCCGGAATTTGTAAACCGTGAACACTTCCCCTTCCCGGCCCACCCGACGCTGGTTAAAGAAAATTGGCCGTCCATCGGCCAGCCAGACCGCCAGGGCGATAAGGCCAAACAACGGCAAACAAATAACTAACAGCGCCGCTGCTAGGCCGACATCGGAGAGCCGCTTGAGATAGTGATACGGCGAATTACGCGCGAGCTGGAACCCCATTTGCAACGGCCAGAACGGATCGAGCGATTGCACCGGAACATGCCGCCAGTGCGCTTCGTAGAACGATTCGAGCGTATAGACACGCGTTCGTTGAAATTGCGTGCGCACCAGATGCTCGAGTAATTCCGGCCGGATCCGGTCGACCCGCTCCGCCAGCACGACCCCGCTGTAACGGTCGCTCAAGCTCGCCAGTTTCGTTGCCAGATTTCCCTCGATCACCGGCGAACCGCTCCCCGCAATATGTTGCCCGATCTTGTCTCCTTCGATATCCACAAACTCGAGCCGCTGCGGATTCTTCGATTGCCGGTAGGCTTCGTAGAACCGCGCTGCGAGTTCCCCACTCCCAATAACCAGGAACGCCCGCGCTGCCGCGGAACTCGAGATATATTTCCAGATGACGCGCCGATAGAGAATCGACCACGGCAGGAAAACCGCGAAGCTCACCAGCACCGCGCTACGACTTGGTTTCATCGAGCTGTCGAACGTGGCCGCCGCATACACCAGCAGCGAGCTCAAAGCCGCCGCGCCCGCGATCGCGAGAATGTGTTCCGCCATGTAGGTCAGCGTGCGGGTATCGTTCTTCCGATCGTACCCGCCGATCATAAATAGCGCCTGGCAGATGAAGGTAAGTTGGATCACGTCCACGAGCAGAAATTCGAGGGGGCCGACCAGGAACTGATCCCGCCGCAAGTAAGTGATCGCCCCGTAAATGGCGATCCAACTGATGATGTCGATCGTCACGCAGGCCAACCCGATCAACCATTCTTCGCTTGCGAACCGGGAGGCCAGGCCACGCGGTTCCCGAACCGTTGCCGCCGCCGGCTCGGGTCGCCAAGTCATCGGCGCTCGCGGATCCGTTTCCGCGGTTATGGGAGAGTGGGTTGAAGGCATCTCGTTATATCGGCGGCGGGCGTGAGGGCCACTTGCATATAAGCAGGCCATGCGCCTTCCCGCCATTATGGATCCCGCCGGCGCAATTCCCACTCTTTCGCGACGCAAAGGAACTGGTAGCGGGCGAGGAGCCGGCAAAGGATCCAGCCGCGGTAGCCATCGAGAACACCGAGCCGCCAGATATAGTGATAGAGGAACCGCAACAGGGGCCGGAACGGGGCACGGCGAAAACAAAGCTTGAGCCAGCGCTTGCGTTCCAGCGGCGTACCGAAGAACCGGGCGGCCAGGGTTCCTTCCGTGGAATTCCGGTAGAAGGTCTCACTCACCCGCGCTTCCCAAGTCGAGTAGCGGTTATGTTTTTCCACGAACGTCGCGATGTCGGGATACGCGTAATGTTCCATCGGCGGCGCCAGATATTCGGCCCGGCCGTCCAGAACGACGTGCTCGTGCACTTCGTTGTCACCGGACGAACCGCCACCGCCCGATTCCGCGCGCTCATAACGTCCAAGCCGATGCCGGAAGAGCCGCAGGTTCCAGCTCGGGAAATAACCGCAGTGATTGATCCACCCGCCCAGGAACCAGAACCGGCGATTTAAGTAGAACCCGTCGGCATCGGCGCGCTCGATCGCCGTGCGAATCTCGCGCTCCAGCTTCGGTGTGATCCTTTCGTCCGCATCGACGATGAGCACCCATTCATAACGCCACCGCACATTTGCGAGCGCCCAGTTCTTCTTCCGCGGGAATTCGCCGTTCCAATGGAACTGCACGACCTCAGCGCCGGCCGCCGCAGCGATGCCCTGCGTGCCGTCCGTGCTTTGCGAATCGACGACTACGATCTCGTCCGCGAAGGCAACGGTCACCAGGCATTCGCGCAGATTTGCCGCTTCGTTCTTTACCGGAATCAAAACCGAGAGCGGCGCTTTTTCCATGGCGTTAGTCGCAGCGAACACTGGGCGGCGGGTCGCCCCCGCCGACCGCCCATTCGCAAACTCGTTTCATTTCTTCCGCGATGCCTGGCCAGAGAAACTTTTCGGCGACGAGCGCTCGCCCGCGTTCGCCCATGCTTTGTCTTTCGGAATCATTCATTTCAAACAACACGCCCAAAGTGCCGGTGAGAGCTTCCGCTGTGTTACCCGTCGACAGCGCCGCGCCGGCTGCGAGACCCTCGGGCAAATTGCACTCAGGCGTCATTACGACCGGTTTGCCGTAGGCCCACGCTTCCAGCACTACCATGGGCAAACCTTCGCTCAGCGACGGGAGAACAAACGCGTCCGCGTTTTGGTAGGCGCCCGCTTTCTCAGCGCCGAACAGCGGTCCCGCAAAGTGGACCGAGCCCTCGAGGCCAAGCTCGCGCGCCTGCCGCTTTAGTAGCGCTTCATGATTGCCCTGGTCCCATCCCGCGATAACCAACACCCACTCGCGGGCGTGCGCTGTCGACTGTTGCACTCGCTTCCAGGCATCGAGCACCGCCGGCAAATTCTTCTTCGGATGAAGCCGGCCCAAGTAAAGGAGCACCTTGTGTCCGCCAGCTTCCCTCCACGGCGCTGGATATCTCAATGAGAGATCCGCCACGTCGATCCCATTTGGGATGATCGCAATTGGATTCTTCAATCCATAGGCTCGAACCGTTTGATATTCCGCTTCGGAGTTAACATGGAAGCAGGATGCGTCCCGATGCGCTGCGTTTTCCCAAAGTGAACCAACGAGTCGTTTTTTCCACCCAGAGTTTCGAACCGCCCACGGATCGAGCATGCCGTTCGCCGTAAACATAAAAGGCCGCTTCGACCTCTGATGCCAGCGATACGCGCTCAGAGTTGGATACATCCAAAGGGTATGAACGTGCACAAGGTCGGGCCGCAACCGATCCAAGCGATCTCGGTATCCGGAAGCGTAACCGAAACTCCGCGGCGGTATTGGTGAGAATACAAATGGCCGGACTGGCAACCACGCATCTGCATCCATGTCCGTGAACTCATCTCGAAGTCCTAGGACCGAAACGTCCACATGCCGGATCATGCTTTGCGACAATCGCCGGCAAATTTCGAAGAGTCCGCCCGCAGAGCGCGAAACAGACCCTAACAGGTAAGCGACTTTCATCGCGGTAACCGCATCGCGGCCCACAACAGCAGGCGGTCAAACAGAGAAAGGCTTTTCGCGCCATGAGCTAGGGCCCATTCGGCAGCCTTGCTCATACCTTCGCCAAACACCTCGGAATCAAATTGCGCTACGATCTCCTGCGAGATGCGGCCCATTACGGCTCGATCTTCTGTCGAAAGATTGGATGTCATTAACAAATGCGACGCCAATTCTTGTTGATTGGTCGGATCGAACAAAAAGCCGTTTGCACTTACCTTCACCAACTCCGGCGCGCACCCGCAGCGATCCGACACAATCACCGGCAACCCCGATGCCATCGCTTCGTTCACAACCAGGCCCCATTGCTCGACTCGACTCGCATGCACGAACGCGTTCGCCAGCCCGTAGTAGATCGGCAACTCATCGTACTGCTTGAAGCCCGGCATGACGATAAAGTCGGCTATGCCGAGGCCGGAGACCAGATGACAGAGGTCGGATTTAAGAGGGCCATCCCCGAGAATTACGAGGGACCAGAGATCGGAGGCCGGAAGTCGGAGGTCGACTGCCTGTGTTCGGTATTCCGCGTAGGCGCGAATCAATGTATCTAAATTCTTTTTCGGAATGAACCGCGCCGACGCAAGAAAGTAGTTCTGCGGCAATCCGTGTTTCTGTCTGAGTTCTGACCTCCGACTTCTGACATCTGCACTTCCTTCCGCGAAGTAGTCGTTATCCACGGCGTCGTATCCGGTAAAGATTCGTTCCGGTGCCATACCTAGCGCCACCAGGTAATCACGATGGCGCATCCCTCCTACAAGCGCTGACGAACAACGCCTGACAATGCGGCGTTTCACAGCTTCCTTCCGCCATGTTCGTGCTTCATCATTAGCGGCGGTTTCCGACATCAAAATCACGGGGACGCTGTATTCCACCGAGCAATGTAACGCGACTAGCGCCCCCCTCTCCGACCAGCCCGGAATGGCAACGACATCGGGTCGCTCCTGCGCGAGGACGTCCCGCATGCGCTTTTCCAATTCTCTTACCGGCTGGCCGCGACTATCTCCTTCGGGAAATAGCGCCACCCGTTTGAAGGAGTGGCCTCCGCTGATTTTCGCCCAGCCATACTCAGCTGTCTCCGATCCCAGCTCGACGCCGACGATCTCGCAGCGTTGCGCCGCGGCTTCGAGCCGCGCCACGTGATACGGCCCGAAGCGATGAAAGATAACAAAGACCTTCACTCTTTAGCGTAAAGCGCGACCAGCCCGATGAAGATCGCGCTGTAAATGAATCCCGGCAAAAAATCGACCGTCTGGTGGGTGAGCGCCCTCATTCCGGTAGTGGAAACCTGGATATAAAGAATCTGCGCCACAGTCCCGCCCGGCTGGTTCGCCGCAACCCAGATATTCTTGAAAAGGTAAGCCATGGCGGCAAAGACAAGACAGCCAAGCAACCCGAACTGATTAAACGAATCCCCGATGCCAGTAACCGTCGTCCCTACAGGCAAGCGAAAGCCGGCCCCGCGCTCGACGTACTCCCCGTAGTCACGCTGCTTCCCGCCGATCATCAGCGAGTTCTTGAAGTTCTCCCCAAGGATCTGGGCGGGCACGAAGCGGAAAACGAGATGGTTCCAGTAACCAACTCCCATTTCATAGTCCCCGTTAGCCATAGTCACCGCGATGAGGGTGACCGCGTTCTTGAATTCACTGGGAGACTCCTCGTTGAAGTATTGATTGAACTGCTCCGCGATATCCAGCTGTTGAAATGCTTCAAGTGGGTCTTCCGCGGCGCTTTTCCGATATTCAGCCGTTGCCGGAATAGCGAACATTGCTGCGATGACCGCGCCAAGAACCAACAGCCGCGGCAGGCGTTTGCCCTTCAAAAAATAGATTACGAGAGCCAGCGAAAGCAGAAATAACACGGTCGGCTCGCGACGCCCATAAAAGATAGCGATTTGAATCGGAATCCACGCCGCAATCGCAGCGACGATCCACGCAAACGCCCCTTGCCCCCGTAGCGCACAATAAAAGCAAATGGCGAATCCCGGATAAACCAACCCACTAAAGAACAGGTAAATAGTCCCGATACCGGTAAGCGCGCTTGTCAGTTCGCCCTCATCCAAAGTTCCAAAGCGATAAGTGAAATAGTAACCGACGGCGACCAGCACAACGCCGCCGTGGAAAAACCTCCCGGGATTCACCCGAACGTTAAATTTCTCCAGCAGCGCGGGATGGGCCTTGGGCAGATATCCGAACCAGCAGCCGGCAAGACAAAGCAGGCTCATAATTAGCGCGGCATCGAGATACGAGCCGCCCCATTCCCCTGTGTAGGCGGCATAAGCTTGCGGCAGAATGAACGCCGTAAACGTGGCGGCGATAAAGTACGGAAATTGGTAAAACAATATCGGGCGAATCGTCGCTCGGATAAGGAGGACGAAGCAGGAAGCGGCCAGAAGAACAAGGTAAATTAGCATGCAGTCGGCCTAACATTCGGACGCGTCCATCACGATGTCCTGAGCGCCGCATTGATCTGCTCGGCCCGCCTTGGCCACGTGTGAAGACGGGCGAGTTCCAGTAGCGAATCCACCGGGGGCCTACCGCGTCCGCTGTTGGTTTCAACCATCTCAACAAATTGAGAGGAACTTTCGGCGACTGCAATAACGGATGCGAAATCATTGATCTGCGGACACGCATTCGTGCTGACGATCGGCCGTCCGGAAGCGAGATGATCGAATAGCCGCATCGGCGAGCACATTCGGTTGAACTCAGAGCGACGGAACGGAATGAGAGCCACGTCCAGCATTCCAAGCCAAACCGGCAGCGACTCATGTGGTTGGCTACCGGCGAATACGCATTTCGGATTCCGTCTAAGCGATTCTAACTCTGAGTTCCGAAAGCCATGCGAGGTGCTGCCGATCAACAGCACTGAGCCGATTCCATCCGATGTAGCGACCTCTCGAATCAGCTCAAAATCCAATCGATCATTGATTGCGCCGACGATGCCGACAAGGGGGCGTCGCAGTTGGGGCAAAGACTTGAACAATCCCTCGATCTCTTCTTTTCGGATTGGTCGAAGGAATTCTTGATCGGTCGCGTTCATACTGACCGAGACGCGCGATGCCTCAGCTCCATGCTCTTCGATGGCCCGATCTCGAAGTGCAGCTGATACAAAAAAAGCATGGCGCACGTAACGCAGAATAGTTGCCTCCTGTTCTCGCATTTCGTCACGAGCCCAGCCTGCATAACTCCAGTAGTCGTCGGAACAATAGTAATAGGTTGGAATTTCTGATTGGAGTTGTTGAACCAGCGCAGCGTAGTGAGGCGAGGTAACGACGAGGCCGGACGGCTCGGCGCCCCTGCGACGGCATTCCTTTACTGCGAATTCCCAAAGCCGAGGTTGGGCGTCCCTCGCTCTTCGCGTAGCCCACCCAAAGGGCAAGACAACGGAGAGTGCCGCCATTCCCTTATGTGAACTGGACTCCGTGCCCCAGGGAAGGCGTCTTTCCTGCAAGGCAATCCAAGAATCCTTAGGCTCCAAGCCTAGGGTTGGCCGCAATCCGCCCAAGGCCTTGAAGGGCCGTTCGCGCCAGGGAGCGTTGATGTCAGCAACGACTAGCACAATCAATTGCTTCCGCCGCTGTCCGCACGTACATCGCGTCAGCCCATAACGGACGCCGATCGTCAACATAAGGCGCGGAGACTCCATAGAGGAGAAACCCTGCGGCCCTCAAGAATTCGTGAACTTCCTCGAAACCGGCGGCGCCTTCGTAATGCGGAGTGTAATTGATCTCAATCAGAAGCGCCTCGGTTTGATCTAGAGTCCGCGTAGCGCCGCGCAACACTTCCAATTCGTAGCCTTGAACATCAACCTTCAACAACCCGATGCGAATGTTGGGCGCAATATGGTCGTCCAACCGAACCATGCGAACTTTGAGTTTGCGCGCAATCTTGTGGTCACCCTCGCGGTAGGAGGCGTGGATTCCCGTTTGCGGAGACAGGACGCTGCTCATTCGGCTGTCGCCGGTACAGTTCAACTCCACTTCGCCGGAACTAGCACCGACGGCGACCTGATGCAATTGGCCAGCCGGCAAACTCTCGATTAGCGGCCGCAGGCTTTGCGCGCACGCAGGCAGAGGCTCGAAAGCGATCGCCGCTGCCGGTGCTGCCAGCCGCGTGACTGCCCGAATGAAGTCGCCGTCATTTGCGCCCACATCAACAAACGTCCGACCATGGCCCTCACGAATGGACGATGGCCACAAATCAAAACGAGAAACATTTACAGCCACCTCGCAGGCGACCGCCTCTGAGTTACTCGGAAACAATTTCAGTCGTTGCAGCCGAAAGCGCCGGCGACGCTGCTCGATGAACGCGTACAGTACGCACGCGCGTACGATTGATTTCAGGCTCATAGCGAACCGCACTCGACAAGAACGTCCGTCCGCTCCTTGAGATCGCTGATGTTTTGTTCTCGCCATCTCGAACCTACCCAGCATTTCAGCGGGCGGGCTGAACTGGCCAAAATCTGTCCAATCTCCGCAAGATCGGGACCGGGCGTAACTTCAACGATCAGCTTGTCAATGGAGCCGCTCGCCAAGCTTTGCCTCAGTCCGCGCAAAACAGGGAGTTCGTGGCCTTCTACATCGATTTTCAAGAAGCTCACCCGGGTCGTTTTCAGGAGGCGAGGCAATTCCTCATCGAGGCACACGCAAGGGATGCCACCGGCGACTTTTGGACTCTCTTCAATCGGCTCGACCTGATGGTACGTGCTGTATTCGCGACGAAGGATTCTCACGAACCCGGCGCGTTCGGAGACGGCCGCATTTACGGCGGTGACCGACGCATCAACAGCCGAAATCAGCTCGGCATTAGTCTTGAGGATGGCAAAATTCTCCGGCACTGGTTCAAATGAAACCACCTTGCCCGATTTCCCAGCCAATCTCGCCATGATCGCCGTGAAATAACCAATATTCGCTCCGACGTCGACACAGACATCCCCAGCTTTCACGGACGACAAGAGGATTTCTGTGATGTGTTGTTCGTGAGTCCCGAGCACGAACCCGAAAAAGTGAGGGTCGGAGGGAATGAAGAGGACAGCACCGGCAGGCAACGCGACCACTTGTCCTCGAGGAAATATTCGGCTGTTCGTCTTTGCCAACGTGAGAAGTCCATGGCGACGAGTAATGGCCAGGAGAATTCGATAAAGGGCGACCAAGCCCTTCTCGGCGAAACTCGGTTTAAATTTGAGAGGCCGTTCCACCAGAGACTACGCGGTGTTTTGGAGAACGACCAAATTCGGCACATGGATCTCTAGCGAAAGAGGAGATTCGCGGACCAGGTCAAATACTGCGCGCCGCGTGCCGGCAAAATGGCGCTCATCAGTATCGTGGAACGCGATTACTCCGTTCGGCCGAAGAAGCGATGCCCATGCTATGGAATCAAAGCGTGTGTTCACATAGTCGTGAACGGCGTCGATAAAAACGAAGGAAAACTGAAATTGAGCCATTTTCCGGGCTGCTTCGCCCGATGTGCAAGGTAAATGGGTGACGTTTACGAGGTGTCCAGTTCTTTCGCGGAATTGTTCGTAATCCTGCTGCGCTCCACCGTAGCCTGCAAACGGATCAACGCCAATCACCTTGCGCATGGTATTCGACGCCAGAAGTCGCGTGGTTACGCCCCGATAGCATCCAATTTCAGCTATCGGATCCGAAAATTGCTCGGTGTCGTGAAGAGCGCGAATCAAACACCCCGCCTGTTCTTTGGTAACGGCCGTATCGCTCTGTTCGAAGGGCGGCGCGCTTTCGAAGTTAACCTCAGGTGTTAACCGGATCGCAACACGATCAAAGAGTCTGCGGGAACGCTGCTCTTGAAGGCGACTCCATGCCACAAAAGCCATTCGCCGCGGATCAAATTTTGACCAGCGTTTAAACGCAAATGGATCCCACGGCCATGCGCGAGCGTCTCTCATCTACTCTTGCGATGCGGCTTCAATATCGTACGCGCGTATATTTGCGAAACTGCCTCAGCTACTTTAGGCACCGAGAAGCGGCCACTCACGTCGGCCAATGCTTCGTCTGCTACTTGATCGTAGAGGATTGGGTTGTCGCAAACCGTCAGGACTCTTTCTGCAAGGCTTCCCGCGTCACCATAAACTGCGGTGATGGCCCGAGATTGAGAGCGAAAAATTTCGTCGGAGCCTGCGCCGGTGAGGTACGCTGCTACCGGGACGCCGCGCACCATTGGTTCAAGGATCCGCAAACCAAAAGGTTCTTTACGCGCAGTAAACAGAGCGAAATCGACCGCGGACCAAAAGACATCGATGTCGCTGACGTGGCCTGGAAGAGAAAAGGCGCCATCCAGGGATCGGTGTGCGATTTCGTTCACCAAACGGTTTTTTTCCGGTCCATCCCCAGCCAATACGAAACGCGCTGTCGGCCGACGCCGGTAGAGTTCCTCGGCTACATCGAGAAATTCGTAAACGCCCTTGTCTTTAGCAAAACGAGTCATCATTCCAAACACCGGCGATTGGCTGGAGCGGACCGACCGCGACCGTCGCTTATCTTGCGGCAAATCAATGGCATTGTACACGCGCTCAATGACTAAATTTGGCACTAGGGTCCGCCACTCCCGGGCGACGTCATCGCTTACTGCGATTACAATGCTGGCGAGTGATCGATTGATCCGACCTAACAAACGGCCTTTCGCCGAACGATCGTGGCTTGGATAATTGTGCGCGTGATATACAACCGGGCTTCGCCTCGCTAAGAGACTAACGAGGTTGCTCCAAAGAAGTCCACCGTGAATGTGCACGATCGACCAATCCCGCGATGACACTCTGTACAGTTGGCGAATTGAGCGGGCGCCCGGGCGTCCACCTTCGGCAAACACATGAGGAAGGTGAAACTGTTCGAGCAGATGGCTGAAATTTGTGTCGTCATAAATCCCCATCACTTGAGCATCAATCCCTGCACGGCGTTGTTCTCGCGCCAATAGCGCGGCGATGCGCTGCATCCCTCCGAACGGCGTCGACGGTACAACGTGCAATACCGATGTCATGACTCTACGTTGACACGGGCAATTTCCTCAAAGCTGCAATCAGCCGCTCACCATATTTCTCCCATGTGAAGTCTTGGGCTCTCACGCGCGCCGCTTGCGCCATACGGTCACGCTTGTCCCGATTTTCTACTAGCTCAGTGATAGCATCCGCGAGAGCATAGGGATCGCGTTCGCGCACAATCCGGCCTTCAATTTCGTTACGCACTATCGAGCCGGCTGCCGGAGTCGTGATGACAGGGACGCCAGCGCCTAACGCTTCGTATGTAGCTCCGGCCGAGCCTTCCGCCAACGACGGTAGAACAAACACGTCAGCTGCGGCAAACTCAGCCGCGATTTTGTCCCTCGGAACGCGTCCGAGAAATGTCAAATGCCGGCACTCGTTCTGGTTTGCGATGGACGGCTGCACATTGCCGGCAATCCGGAACTCATAGTTCAAGCCACGAGCAAGAAGCATTTCTGCCGCCATCGCGAGATAATGAATTCCTTTGCGTAGCTCGGCAGTTCCTGCAAAAAGGATGCGACCCCGCGCTGGATGGTTATTCACTCCAAACCAAGTTCCGCTCACCCCGTACGGCACGAGAAAACAGCGGTCTCTTCGAAACTGGAAATTCTCTACCGCATCATTCAGAACCGCCTCAGATGGACATAAAAGGTAATCGCCCGAGGCAAACAACACGCTGTCTCCAAAGACTTCTTTGTATATCCGATCAAAATCCGGAGGTTCTTCCTCCCAACCGGGGAACCGTTTGCGCTCCTCGCGCATAAGACGATCAGAGCTGAGCAAGATATATATTTCGGAGATGACGCCCAATCCATTTCGCTTTGCCGCTGAAATCAAAGGTGGAAATTCATCAAGGAAGGCGTGGAACCAGTTAGCATCCCCGAAACCGTGCCGAACCATGGCTTCGCTCAGATCGCGTTGCCAATAAAGATACGCACGGTAGTCGTCGCCCCAACCTGCCCCTTTGCGGAGAAAGAGGTGTTTGAAATTCGGCCAATCGAATGTTCTCGTCTTCGCGACAATATTTTTCGGTAAACGACGCGCTGCGATCTTGGCAATTCCGGGACTAAATTTCCTCAAACCGGAAAGAGACGACACAAGCCTGCCAAGGCCTTTGTCGGCACAAAAGTCCGTGAAAAAGCATTCCAACAGGCCGGCCTGCTCGATAATTGCCGGGACTGCATAGCCTCGGCGAGCGCCAGTATGCGCGACGACGAACTTCATTCCGGTTTGGTCCCCGCCATGATCATGGTCATCCATAGCCCGGGCACACGGCCCGCGCCGCGGAAACGAATATTCGTAAAGCCCGCTTCGGCCAAGAGCACGGAGAGAGTGCGTCGGCTCCACAATTTAATGTGCCCACCGTCCCAGAGTGGGTCCGCATGCGAGTCCCATTTTCCGAGCAGTGATATGAAAAGATTTTTTAGATATCCGTGGTAAGGCGTCGTGCAGATGAAACAACCCCCAGGCTTTAAGGCATCGAAGCACGTTTTCGCCCAGCGGCGCGGCGCATACAAATGTTCAACTACTTCGGTGCTAACAACCAAATCGAATGGAGCTTCTCCAAGCTTCTGTAAAATGTTGTCCTCGGCACTAACCAGTTCGAATCGCGCGGCCGGATATTTCGCGCGAGCCAATTCTATCCCTTCACCACTCAGATCAACGCCTGTAACGTTGGCCCCGCGGTGGAGGAACTGACCGCAGGTGTAACCGTTCCCGCATCCGACATCCAGGACTCGCATCTTTGGCCGGACCGGTTCCGCGAACGCAAGGACACCTGGCAAAAAGTGCTTGTGCATATGAGAGGCGTGCGAGTCGGCAAAACCGTATTCTGAATACGTGGTCATTTCACGAATGGGGCAGCGAGTTAAAGAATGCTTTCCATCTTGGCGCCAGGGCTTCGTGGCTAAAATGGGAATCGTAAAACGTCTGCAACCGGTGCTGATCAATCTCGCCGTGAGCGAGCTGCTTCGCCAGCGTCTCGACGCCATTTAGGAAAGTTTCCGGATCGCCAACGGAAGTCATGACGCAGTCGGGGTTGTCGTAGTCGCGAATGCCGCCGGCGTCGGTGGCGACGAAGGGAACGCCGCAAGCCATTGATTCGAGGAGCACAAGCGGCGCGCCTTCCGCGCCAACGGTAGGCAACAGCGTCACATCATAACGCGACAGCAACTCAGCATAAGCGGCTCCGCTCGGATAAGCCCCGTGGAGAAACACCGCTCCATCCAATCGATGCTTTGCAATAAGGTCGCGGATGATCGGTTCCTCCGGTCCGGTCCCGTGAATGTGCAGCTCGCGTAGGCAAGCTTTCAGTCGAGGCCATTGGGTCACCAGCCACGCGACGCGCTTGTGCGGCACGAGCCGCCCGAAGATCGCCGCCCGCGCCGCGCCCAAAGGAACGGCGTGTCTCGAGACTGGCGCGCGTCCCTCGAGAGCCTGCGCAAAGGCGGGTATGACTTCGATCGGATGTTTCCAGTCAAAGGAGCGGGCGAAATTGTCCGCGACCGGCTGGGCCTGGGCGACCACGCGATGGAAAAATCTCTTCACGAAATTTCGCGAATCCCGCCAGCCGTACGATTCGCCGGACATGACCTCGTGAAAAACCAACTTCGGCACCCGACAGAGGATTGCGCCGGCGAAAAGGTTCCAGCCGGTTCCGCATGCGAAATAAATCTCCGGCCGGAACTGCTTCAGAACGCGTCGAACCGTGAGCAAGGTCGCCACAGCACCGCCGGCCCCGACGAATTCCACCCGGATCGCGCGATGACTGCGCAATTCTTCGACGGCCGCGTCGTTCGCGCCGCCGCGGGCCTTACCGAATGAGATCAGTAGCAGCTCGTGGCCAGCATCGACGAGGACGCGAGCAAGCGAGCTAAGATGAACCTGAATCCCACCCAAGCCGGCGAAGGTTCCGGCGAGGACTACGCGCATTTCTCGGATGACAACCTTGCGCTTCGCTTCATGACTATTCGGGCATACACACGATGCGGCAGTCCATCTCGCGTGCAGCGAGTTCAGCTATCGAAAGTGTAATTCCATTCTCCTCGAACCGCACATACCCGCATTGACAAAGGCGTTCTAGAATAGCTGCAGGGTCGCGACCGCGAGTGCGAAGGAAGCGAACGTGCAATTCGAGGAACAAGACGGGCCGGTGTTCACGCAGAGATTCAAGGGCGCCAGATATTGCTTCATCTTCGAAACCCTCGATGTCCATTTTCACGTGTGTCGGAATTAGGCGGGTTTGTCGCAGAACGCCGGGCATAGACAATTGTCGCACTGGTATTGTATCCGTCCGGTCGGCCGGTGCGGAAACGAAGTAATCACTTCCAGCAGGTCCGGTAGACAACATCTGCAGGGTGCCGTTAGTGGCGCCCATCGCAGCGTTAACAACGTCGACGCGGTTCGAAGCGCCATTCGCGGCCAGATTCGCGGTCAGAATTTTAGAGGCGTTCGCCGAAGCTTCCACGGCTACAACATGCGCGTCCGATCCGCCGAAATGAAGCGCGGCCAGAGAAAACAATCCGTAGTGTGCACCGACGTCTAGAAATTGGATTCCCGGGCGGCAGTACCGGATGAAAGTATCTAGTTCCGTAGCTTGCGCTGGGTCCGCGATGAAAATCCGAAAATGATCGACGCTCGCGGGATGGCAACGAACGCGCCAACCGTCCCGGACTTGGACGTCAGTCGGGCCCTGTCGCGCGTAACGTGCACGATCCGCGAGGTAACGAAAAGACCGTGTCGGTTGTCGCAGCCAGTTGCGGACACTTCGCGGAGTCGCGCGGCGGATCAATTCGCGAACACTTTTCATGTCTGGCCTTAGAGAACTCGCGATCCAGAAAGGCATCCGAGCAACCGGACGCGTTCAGATTTCGCCAGCACCAGCCACCAAAATGCGCCGACAAAAAGCAGCGCGGTGAATATTGCAGCCTCAATGATCTGCAGAATCGGCCTATGAGAACTGGTCCATTGTAGTAATGCACGGTTGCCGACGAGTCCGGCCGCAAAGATCGCCGCGCACGGAAGCACGATGCGCAGGAAATGTTCCGACAAACCAATGCCGAGTCGCCGCAATCCGCGATACGCCGCGTACCAGTGAGAAGTAAGAAGTTGCGCAACCAAAGTGCCGACGGCGATTCCAAGAAGGCCAAGCCGTTGCATCAGGATCCAAGAGAACGTGATCTTCAGAATTCCGCCGGCCATTGAACAAATCGCAAAGCCTTCGTCTTCCGTCGCACGGGAGCTCAGCATGATGATGGCGCCATGCGTTTCCAAAGTCAGAAGAGCGACAAAAACGATGAGCGTTGGATAACCAACAAATCTTCCCGGTCCAAGCCAAACATCGAAAATACGATTCCCGAGGATTAGCAGACACGACGCACCGCACAGAATGATAAGTAGCCCGAGACGGATGTTGCGACGTACGACGCTATGTAATGCGGCAATCTCGCCAGCCTGCCAGAGATGGCTGATGAAAACGGACGAGGCGGTGGCAAGAGTGACCGCGAGCATATTGAGATTCAGAACCGCGAGGTAAGCAGCGCGATAGGCCGGTATGCCTTCCGCGCCTTGGGAAGACGCGATGAAGAATTGATCGGTATTGAAAACCAAAACCGTCCCAACTGCGGTGAGCCAGGCGCGGAAGGCGAGGCTGGGCATCCCGCGGAGAACGTCGGGGTTCCAGCGGCCTTGGAGGGAGAAAAGTTCGGGGCGGCGGACGCGGGAGAACCAGAGGGTGATCGCGCGCTGGGCGAGCGCGCCGCAGGTGGCGACAATGGCGAGGGCGATGAGCCGGCCGCCGCAGAGCACGGCGATTATTTGCGCTAGCAGAGTCCCGGCGCCAATGAAAGTGGCGATCAACGCGTCCCAGCCGACATAGCCGACGCCTTGCAGCAAACACGTCCAGATTGAGGCGAACACAGCGACGGCCTGGCTTGCGCAGAGAATTGTCCAGGCAATCCAGACGGTGGTCTGGCTCACGCCATGAAGCTCGAGGCTGCGCAGATAAAAAAAGCCGAGTGCCCATGAGACAATGAAAACGCCGGCGGCCATGACGCGGTAAATGCGCTTGCCGGCTTCTACCAGATCGGCGATCTCGCGGAGCGTTTCGGGGGTGAGCGGCGCGTTAGGGTCGCCGCCGCTCTTGCCTTTGGCGAGGGCAATCCGGCGCGTCAACGTGAACCCGATGCCGAGGTCAAGAATTCCCATGGCGGCCCAGCTTTGGCCGAGCAAAAGCCAGACGCCGAGTTCCTCCTTCGGCAAATGGCGAAAGAGCACGGGCAGCAGAACCAGGCCGAGCAGGATCGTCGTGCCGCGGCTAAACCAACTGGCCCCTGCCCCAAACGCGATGCGACGTGTCACGGACATGAGGAAAACGCTGAACTCATTACAGAGTTATGTCTGGTCTTGTTTGCCATGGTTACGAGGATTGCAATTAGCTCGTTCGTTTCCCTGGTGTAATTGCTGGATGGCCGCGCCGTCGATCTCGCAGTCTTCATGCAGAAGTTCGACTTGTCGCCGGCGGCATTTTTTCGCCGTAAAGCAGAATCATTCCCGGCAATGCGAAGGCGCTGAGGGCGCGCGGGAAAAAGCGGCGGGGGTTTGAGATCAGTCTGAACAGCCAGCCCAGATACAGGCGATCGGCCCAGGCTGGGATACCGACCTGGTAACCGGTCACAAAACCGACTGCGGCGCCGATGCAATGGATGGCAGGACGGTGGAGGGAGTTTTCGCGCAAATAAAAACCGAGTTTTTCCTGGACGCCACCGCTGAGGGCGATGACGACGTGGGCGGACTGCTGCGATCGCACGCGATCGAGCAGGGCGGGATCTTCAACCCGCATTCCGTAGATTGGCGCGACGTAGCAATCATCGGCCGTAGTGAGAAAGCCGTGGTCTTGCAACCACCCGAGCGCGACGTCGCGGGCGTGATCGTCAGGCAGGACCCACAGAGCGGAACGGTCCTGACGAAAAGCGCGGCGGCCTAACAACTCGTTCAAATACGCCAAGCCGGAGATCCGCGAAAGCTGCTGCCGGCGCAGGACCCGCCAGAGAAGCACCATGAATCCGCTATCCGGCAGGATGAGGTCTGCCTGCGTCATCGCGTGCCGATAAAGTTCGTCGCGCTGCAACCGGCGGAAACAGGTGCCGGATGGCGCGACGATCAACCCACCGCGGTGGAGGGCGCGGTCGACAGCGGCGGTCACGTTCTCCTCGAAAAAATCCAGGCCGAGAATCTGCACGAGACAAAGTAGAAAGTAGAAAGTAGGAAGTAGAAAGTGCAAAGGCCGCGAGGAAACCGCGTTTGAACCCGGCGACGACGGAATCGCCGTGGCGCACGCGTAGTCGTTTCGCGGCGATGTTCCTGGCGCTGGGCGCGCTTTGGTTTTTACTTTGCCGGCAGCTGAGCGGCGAGTGGTCGGTCAACGACCAATACAGTTATGGGTGGTTCGTGCCGTTCTTCGCGGCGTTTCTGTTTTGGTTGCGGTGGGAAGACCGGGGGGAAAGTAGAAAGGCTAAAGTAGAAAGTAGAAAACGGAACGGGCTGATCGCCGGCGCGCTCGCGATCGTGGCCCTGCTGGTTCTGTTGCCGGCGCGGTTGTTTGAAGTGGCGAATCCGGATTGGCGACCGCTGGATTGGATTCACGCGGGCGCGGTCGTCGCGTTGACGTTGCTCGTGATCTGGGCGGCGGGCGGTTGGGCGTGGGTGCGGCACTTCGCATTTGCGGTTTGCTTCTTTTTCGTGGCCGTTCCGTGGCTGACGCCGATCGAAGAGCCGATCGTCCAGGGCTTGATGCGCGCGGTGGCGGCGGTGGCGACGGAAGCGCTGACGCTTTTCGGCGTGCCGGCGCAGCTCGAAGGAAACCTGATCCGCGTGAGCACCGGTTTGGTGGGCGTGAACGAAGCGTGCAGCGGGGTGCGTTCGTTGCAGACGTCGTTGATGATCGGCCTGCTCTTTGGAGAATTGAAACGGCTTTCGTTTCCGAAGCGCTGTCTGTTGGTGGCCGGCGCGCTCGCCATTGCGATCGTCGCGAATTTCGGGCGCGCGTTTTTTCTCGTCTGGATCGCCGCGACGAAGAACGTCTCGGCAGTCGACAGCTGGCACGACGTGGCGGGATACGTGATCGTCGCGGCCGTGTTTCTCGGCTCGCTTGGGCTTTCCGCGTATCTGGGTAAACGCGCAAAGCCGACGGTCAGCGGTCAGAAGTCAGAGGTCGGATCGCTGACCTCCGATCTCCGACCTCCGACCTCCGTTTACCGTCCTCCAGCCTCGGTCCTCTCCGCACCATTTCTACTTTCTACTTCCTACTTTCTACTTTCCCTCGCCTGGCTTCTGGCGGTCGAGATCGGCGTCGAAGCCTGGTATCGATCGCACGAGCGCGGGCTGATCGCGCGCGAACGCTGGACGGCGCGCTGGCCGGAAACGGCAAGGGATTTTCGCGACATCCATCTCGATGAAACCACGAAGCGAATCCTGCGCTTCGACGAAGGCCGCGGCGCGACCTGGCGCGTGCCGGCCGGAGGACAGAAGACCGACGATGCGGCGCTTCTTTATTTTTTCCGGTGGCGCCCGGGCAGCAACAGCGCGTTGCTCGCAAATCTCCATCGGCCGGATGTCTGTTTGCCGGCCAGCGGGTGGCTCCAGGTCCGGGATTTCGGGATCCGTTCCTATCGGATCACAGACAATTTTTCGTTGCCGTTCCGGCATTTTCTTTTTTCGCAAAACGGCGCGGCCGGGCGACAGCGATTCGCGCACGCCTTTTATTGTCTGCGCGAAGACCGGGTGCAAAGCGATGCCGAGGATTCGCTGGCCCGCGAAGAATTCGCCCACGAACCCAGTGAATGGTCGCGGCGCGAACGCGTCAGTCTGGTGGCGCAGGGCCGGCGCCATCTCGGCCAGCAAGTCATGGAGTTCGTTCTGCTCACCCGGGAGGAAGTGGGCGCCGGAGAAGCGGAGGGAAGGTTTGGGGCGATGGTGCAGGAGATGGTGGAACGAAAGTAGAAAGTAGGAATTAGAAAGTAGAAAACTATGACGAAAGATCTTGAGCCGAGGACGAAACGTTTTTCGCTGGCGGTGATCAAGTTTACGGCACAGCTGCCGAGAACGCGCGAAGCCGACATTTTATGTCGACAGCTGCTACGTGCCGCGACCTCGATCGGGGCGAATTATCGAGAAGCGAATCGAGGAGTGTCACGCGCCGATTTCGTGAACAAGATGGGAATTGTGCAAAAGGAGGCATCAGAAACGCAGTATTGGCTGGAACTGCTTATCGAATCCGGTATCGCCGCGAAATCGCCCGCTGAACAATTATTGAGGGAATCGTCCGAGTTGCTCGCCATCTTTACCGCGATTGGGAAAAAACTGAAGGGTTAGCTCCGAGGTTTTCTACTTTCTACTTTCTAATTTCTACTTCCGCACGCATGGCACGAACGGCTGACTTCATGTTAACGGACGCGGAGCTCGCCCTCCGCCAGCGCAAACGCCAGCGGCTTGTTGTCGCGGCGATCGCGCTTCTCGTGCTGGTGCTCGGCGCGGTCTTCGGGGCGCGGCCGGTCGCGCATGCGGTGAAGGCATGGCAGTCCCGACGGCATGCCGGCGAAGCGTTTTCGCTCATGGAAAAAGAGCAGTGGAACGACGCGCGCAAGGAGGCGACGGCGGCTTATCAGTTGTGGCCGGAGGAACCGCAGGCCATTCGCGCCGTCGCGCGTTTTCTTTCCCGAACGCGCCAGCCGCAGGCGCTTGAATTCTGGGATAAGCTGGAAAAAGCGAAGCGGATGACCCGCGACGATCTCGTCGATGAAGCTTCCATCGCGCTGATCGCGGGCGACGACACCCGGGCGAAGCGTTCGATCGCGGCCTTGCTGGGCGGCAAGAACGGCGCCGTCAGACCTGTCGATCATTTGCTCGAAGCGCAACTGGCCATCCGGCAGGTTGCCGGGATCGAGGCGCACGACGCGTTGCAGAAAATCTTCGGCGACGCCGCGGCAACCAACCGTGAGAAACTCCAGGCCGCGCTCCTGGAGATCGCGATCTCGGGCGGGAACGATCCGTGGCGCGATGAAGCCTGGGCGATCCTGCGAAAAATCGCGGAGGAAAAAGACGCGGCCGGCCTCGACGCCCTGACGGTGCTCGCGCAGACACTCCTCACCCAGGAAAAACTGCCGGAGAGTTTCCCGATCGCCGCGCTGGAGCTGGCGCAAAAGCTGGAAGCCCATCCCCTCGCCCGAGCGCCGCAGCATCTGCTCGCGATCGATCTGCGCATCCGGGAACAAAAAGAGACGAAGGAAGAATTGATCGGTCGAGCGATCGAGCGCTGGAAAAACGGTGCACCCGAGGAGATGACGGCGCTGGCGACGTGGCTCAACGGCAAGGCCGAATTCCAGCGCGCGCTCGATGCCATTCCGCTGGAGAGGGCGCTTTCATCCCGCGATCTTTTCCTTCAGCACCTCGACGCGCTCGGCGGCCTCGGCCGTTGGCAGGAAATCCGGGAGCTGCTCAACCGCGACACCTTCCCGCTCGATCCCGTGGTGCAAAAGATGTATCTGGCGCGCTGCAACGGGCAGCTCGGCGAAAAGGCGGCCGCGGACAACAACTGGCAGCGCGCGTTTGAAGCGGCCCATGGCGATCCGACGAAACTCCTGATGTTGGCGAGTTACGCGGAGAAAAACGGCGCGATGGAGACGGCGCGGATCGCCTACGACGAGGTCGTGGCCGAAGCGCCGAAGTTGCGCGCCGCGCACCAGGGGCGATTGCGTCTCGCGCAGAGCACCAACGAAACCAAAAAGATCCATGACGTTCTCGCCGAGATGCTGCCGATCTGGCCTAACGACCCCGCGGTCCAGAACGACGAAGCGTATACGAGGCTGCTCCTGCTGGGCCCGAGGTCGGAGGACGGAGGTCAGAAGTCAGAAGCGAAGGACGAAGTAGAAAAGATCGACCAGCTGGCGGCGCAGCTCGTGGCGCGCGAGCCGTCGAGTTTGCCCCATCGGACGTTGCTGGCGCTGGCGCGACTGAAGTTGGGAAAATTCAGCGACGCCATGGACGCTTATTCGAACATCCGGGCATCGGCCGGGTCGCTCACGCCGTCGGCGCTGGCGGTGCACGCGGCGGTCCTCGCGGCGAACGGCCACGCGGAGGATGCCGCGACCGAGATTCGCGATCTCGATCCGAAACGGCTGCTGCCGGAAGAAGCGGCGCTGATCGAGCGCATCCGGCCGTAGCCGGAAGGCAGAGGTCGGAGGTCGGAGGTCAGAGGTCAGAGAGCGACAATAACCATAATTCCCCGCAGTTTTCGGGTTGACTTCCGATGGCCAGATTGGTTTCAATCGCGGTCATGAAGGTTGGACCGCGCCAAATTTGGCGTCCCCTGCGTTGTGTTTTCGTCCTCCTTTGTGTAACTGGCGTGGTCCTCGCCGCGGACGATTCCTGGATCACCTCGTTCCCAATCGCTGACCTCCGGGTCGATGACTGGTTTGCCTCGTTGATCGGCACGGAATCAGCCGAGGCTCGTGTCGCGGTGCCCGAGGACGCGACAGCGGTCCGCGAAACCCAAACCTCCATCAACCGCTGGACCGATCGCTCGATTTTCTATCAACCTTCGAACGGCTGGACCCTCGATACCGTGAGGAGCGCGGGCCTGCCTCTTTCGAAAACCGAATCGTATTCCGCGCCGATGGCTTTCGCGCAATCGATCTCCAGCCCTTATTCCGCCGCGCCTTCTTCGTCGGATCTTGTCCGCTATTCCAGCGCTGGATCCCCCCTCGTGCCGAGCAGCCCGTCCTCGACCGACGGCACCTGGACCTCGACCGCCTCAGGTAATTGGGGCACGCCCGCGAACTGGCAGAGCAACGTGATCGCCGATGGCGCCGGCGCGACCGCGCATTTCGACCTTACCAACATTTCCAGCGACGTGACCGTGAATGTCGACACCTCGCGCACCATCCGAAACCTCTACATTGGCGACACCGACGCGACGAACCACTACACGATCTCGCCTCTGTCCGGCTCGACGCTCACGTTCGACCCCATCAGCACCAGCTTTCTGGATCCTTCCATCCTCCAGCAAAGATCCACCAGCGCTGGCGACACGATCGCGGCAAACATTTTCTTCAAGAACGATCTTCAGATTAATAATCTCTCAGCCAGCCATCAGTTCACCATCAGCGGGAACATCGCTTCGAGCGCGGCAAACGGCTCGAGCCACTCCCTCGAGTTCAACGCTTCGGGTGCGGCGGGCGACATTCTCGTCTCTGGTAACATCAGCAATGGGAACACCGGGGCGACGATTTCTCTTGGCGTCGACCACGGTACCGTCACGTTGACCGGCACCAACACTTACACTGGTGGTACCGAGGTGTTCGGTGGCACATTGCTGATCAACGGCGATAACTCCGCCGCCAATAATATTTTTTACGTCGACAACAGTGGCACCCTCGGCGGCCACGGGATTATCGGAAGCGACGTCGATGTCTTTGGCGGTAAGATCACCGGCGACACCACCACGACCGTCGGCACCCTCACCATGAATAGTCTGACCTTCGGCGGCGAAGTGGGTGGCGGAACCTATATCGCTAACCTGAGCGGCGCTACGAGCGATCTGCTCGCCATCACCCAGACGCTCACCATTTTCAGTGGGACCGGCCTTCAAATTGTCGGGTCGGCTGACAATATGACGACCTACGTGCTCGCCACCTTTCAATCGTTGCACGGACAATTCGATCCGAGCCTGATCTCCGGCATCCCTTCCGGCTACAGTCTCGTTTACCACTCCAATGATATCGAACTGGTCCCGACCGCGATCCCCGAACCGGCGACCTGGATCGGCGGGGCGCTCGCCCTTGTTGCAATCGCCTTTCGGGCGCGGCGGCGGCAACGGATTCTGCTGTAGTAGCGGCAGAAATAACCATAATTCCCGCTAATTTTCGCGTTGACTTTCGCTTCCCAGATCGTCTTCAATCCTCTCCGGTGAAATCGTCCGTGACTCTTCTTCCCCGCCCGGTTCGCTGGCTCCTCCTCGTTACTTCCGCCGGCGCGGTGCTCGCCGCCGACAATAGCTGGATGAGCACGCTGAAACTCGATTTCGCCAGTGCGAGCCAGTGGTTCTCTAGCGAGCCCGTGTTTGATCTGCCGAGCGCCGACACGGCAATCGCCGCGTCGGGACCCTTCCGCTCGGCCCCGCAGCTCTCCATGGGGCATCTCATAAACGGTCTCCTTTTCTCGCGACCTTCCCGCACCTGGACGCTGACGCCCGCCGCGCCCGAGATCGCTTCGGCCTGGATGACGCAACAAACAGCCGCGGTAACGGACGGGACGACGCCCTACGGGCCGATGGAGTTTGGCGCGCCTTCGTTTGTCGGCAGCCCGGGTTACACCTCCGCTCTGCTTCCAGCCGCCCCGGCTGCTGCCATTGGCTTTTGGAGTAGCAGCAGCTCGGGAAACTGGAGCAGTATCGGAAACTGGGCCGCGTTCGCCATCCCGGATGGCGCGAGCTCAATCGCCCATCTGGACAGCCACCCTCTTAACATCTCGATCATTGTCACGCTCGACACCAGCCGCACGGTCGGCCAGCTGTTTATCGGCGACTCAACCAGCGCCCACTCGTATACCCTCGCGGCCAGCGGCGGCAGCTCACTCACTTTTGACAACAACGGAGCGACCGGCCTCCTCAATCAGACCGCTACCAGTTTCGGCGACAACGTTTCCGCGCCGATCATCATTGGAAACGTCAACTATCTTTCGGTTCGAAACGATTCCACCACCAAGCCCTTCACCCTTTCCGGAAACATCAGCGCCGGCGGCCCCGCCAAGATCATTCAGTTCGATGGCGGGGTCGTCAATGTCACCGGCGTCCTGAGCAACGGCGGCACGGGCAATTCCCTGCAGGTCGGCATCGCCGGCGGCGTGGTCACTCTCACCGGCGCGAATACCTACTCCGGCTTCACCAGCGTTTTGAACGGCGCCACCGCCCTCATCAACGGCAATAACTCCGGCGCCACCGGCAGCGTCTCCGTGGTTAACTCCGGCACTCTCGGCGGCACCGGCACGATTGGCGGCTCGGTCAGCGTCGGCAATGGCATCATCACTGGCGGCACCGCGACGGATACGGGCACGTTGCACATTGGCACCCTCACCCTGAACCAGAACGTCAGCTTCAACGGCGGCGAATTAACCTCCACTTACCTGGCTAACATTATCGGCAACGTCAGCGACACCCTCGCGATCATGGGCAACCTCAACATCTCCGGCTCCAGCCATCTCGACCTGGTCGGGACCCCGGACGGGTTCACGGTTTACACCCTGGCCACGTATCTCGGGAGGAGCGGACAGTTCAGTTTCGTCGACAACATGCCCGCGAATTACTCGCTCGTGTACGGCGATAACGATCTGCTCCTCGTTCCGACCGCGATCCCCGAGCCTGCCACCTGGATGGGCGGCGCGCTGGCGATGGGCGCCTTGGCCGTCGCGGCCCGCCGGCGGTCCCGGAAGGTTAGAGGGTAAGGGAGAAAGGCAGAGGTCGGAGGCCGGAGATCGGAGGTCGGCGTCTGCGGACTTTCTACCTTAGCCGTTGTACCTTCTACGTCTCCTCGTTCCCAAGTTGCACTTGGGAACGGCGCGGTCACCTCGAAGCTGAGCTTCGTCCCCGATGGCGTTCCCAAGTCCAACTTGGGAACGACGGTGAGGCGGTCACGACCTAACGAATCGTCGTCTCCGCATTCGAGTTATTGCGCCGGCGTGGAAGTCGGCGTGGGCGTGCCCGGCTTTGGCGTCGGACTCGGCGACGCCCCGGCCGGGACCGGGGTGGGACTTACCTTCGGCGATCGAGCGGGCGATGCCGAGGACAACGTCTGCTCTCGCGTCCCCTTCACGTCGCGACTGTCGCTGACGTCGACGGTGATCTTTCCCGTTTTCGGCGCATTATCGAGCGTTGGGGTGATCCACCCATCGCCCGAGACCTGGTCTTTCAGTGGCTTGAACTCGTTTTCGCTGGAGGTGATCGAGAAACGATAAGGCGGAGTGCCGCCGGTCACGTGCGTCATCACCTGCTTGTCCGCGATTTTCATCTCCGCGATGTCGAGCTTCTGGGCGTTTCCGTTTGCGGCGGTGCCGAAATAAAATCCGAGAATCGTTCCGAAGATGCCGATGAGCACCGTCAGCACTTCCTTGGCTCTGCCTAATTTCGTGTCGTCATGATCGCCAATGAGCGCGCCGAGGGCGACGAGGAGCGCGATGCCGATCGTGCCGATGGCAAAGATAAATGTGATCACGCCTCGCGCGAGGTCCGCGTTGCCCAGTTCGCGAACGATGGAATGGGGGCTGAACAATCCCCACATGATCACGATCCCGAGCCCGACCCCGAGCGCCCCGATCGCGAACGAGCTGATGGCCGGCCACGTTCTCACAAAATAGCCAAACTTCGTCTCCTTCGCTGTGGCCTTCTCGTCTGCTTTGGCTTTCTCGTCCCCGGCGGCCGGCGTTGCGGTCGGTCCTCCAGGCCTGGGCGTGGGCTGATTACCTGTTGGAGTTGGTTCGGGCATAAATTGGTTTGGCGGTTAAAAAGGTTTGGTGGCGGGCGAGGAATCAGGGGTGTGTGCAGTGGTCTACGGGAACCAGCTGCGGAAGTTCCTGTCTTCATCCCCGTGAGCCTCTCCTCGACCCCTGATCCCTCGTCCTGGCGACTCCGCCGGGGCCGTTCTTACGTGTGAATAACTTATTTCGGATAATTCTGGAAATTTCGTTGACACCGCTCCCCGAAATTTGATCGGATGCCGCAGGAGGCATTCTTTTATGGTGAGTCGGATCGGTCGCATTTCGTTGTTGGGTCTGGTAGCGCTGGCATTCGTGCCCGCGGTTCCCGCCAACAACATTTACAACTCCAATCCCGATTCCTTTTTCGACTCAGGTTTTGAATTGTTTTACGCCGGTCCCCAGTGGCTGCTCAACGCCCTGCCCGGCTCGGTTTCGGACCGCGTAGCGCACGCCCGTGTTGCCCGGGTTCCCTTCGATCGCGACGGCGACCGGGTCGAGTCTCTCTATCGTTACAGCAACGACGTCGGGACTCTGGCCAGTCCCTTCAATCTCGCGCTGTTCAACAATGTAATTTTGTTCGCCACTTCGGGCGGAACAGGCGCTCCGAAGACATCGGGCGTGTTAGCGGTGGATGCCAATACGCCATACTATTTCGCTGGCGCGGGGGATGCGAACTGGGGAACAAATGGAACTTGGGGTCCCGGTCCTCTCGTCCCCGGCACCACTGGGTTCCCGAACGGCGCCGGCGATTCGGCGATGAATTTTCAGGAAGTTAGCGGTCACGTCATTCAAGATGTAATCGGCGGTGTGACCGTCGGCATCATTGATAATCTGCCCACGACCGCGGGGAATTCGGCCCAGTCGGTTTCCTGGACGATCACCACCGACAATCCGATTACGCTAGACAGCGGGTCCCCTACTGCCGCCGCGCAGATCAATAACTCTCAAGCAGTCGGAACGAGCTCGCTTACCATCAACGGAACAACGAATGGGCTTAGACTCGTTTCCGATGTTATCATTACGAACGTAAACCCGGGAGGCCTGATTTCTATTTCCGCGCCGATCAGTGACGCGGCGGTTAACACTCCGAGAAACGTCACGACAGTCGGGCCGGGCACCGTCGTGTTAACCGGCGTGAATACGTTCGGCGGAACTACCACTATTAACAGCGGGACATTGAACGCTGGCGCAATCCACACACTTGGTGCCACGAGCAGTGTCACTGTGAACAGTGGTGGGACGCTCTTATTCAGCGGGGCTACCACGGATCGGATCAATGACGTTGCGCCGATCAATCTGAACGGCGGGACCATTCAAACCGGCGGACTGAGCGAATATACAGCTGGTCCATTATCCACGGTGTTGCCTGGGATGGGCGCTCTCACGCTTACCTCAACGAACACCCTCGATCTTGGCAACCTGACCAGCATCGTTTCGTTTGCTGACAGCCATAACGAAACTTGGGCGGGGACACTGCGAATCTTGAATTGGACAGGGACGATTGGCACGGGCAACGGAACCGACCAAGTGTATTTCGGGACGGACGCAAACGGCTTGACTTCGAGTCAATTGAACCAGATTTCCTTTTACAGTGACAACGGCACGACGCTTCTCGGCACTGCCCAAATCCTGGGTGATGGGGAAATTGTCCCCTTAGCGGCGGTCCCTGAGCCGGCGACCTGGATTGCGGGGGCGTTGACGTTAGCGGCGATCCTTCTCGGCGTCCGCCACCGACTTCGCCCATAGAGTTCGATCGAGGCGAATTTCGTTGACACGGTGCTGCACGGCGCGCCGAAGTACTGGCATGCAGCACTCGAGTGCAAGCGAGGAGTCCGAAACGCTCGCGGCGTTGATACTGAGAGCGGAACTCTTTTGCCGGACTGTCGAAAGCGCTATCGGCGCCGAGCTCCACCGGCGGTCGTCCGACGAGCTGAGGCTAAAGATCAGCCAGTGCCGTGGGGCATTGGCACGCTTACAGACATTCTACGACGATGATGAACTGTCCATCGACAACGCTGCCGTGCGGAACGATACTCGCAATTTAGTGATGGCTCTGATTTGGGTGGCGTTCTATGCCAGAGAGAAGTTGCGGCACAAAGATTTTAGGCAGCTCGTCATGATAGAATCATCCTTCACGTTCTTACTGATATCAGCCATCTCGCGCCTGGAGTGTGGGCCCCCGTGACGCGGTTACTTTTAAAATCCATCGCAAAGGTGGTTTTTTTGGCCCTTGGAATGGCAGGGGCACCACGCTGTTTCGCTTCCATTTCCGCGCCGGACGAACGCATTGATGACCTCATAGGCTGGGTCCTGCAGACCGGTAGGTCAGTACCGTTAAAAAAGGACATCGCGGTACTGATGGGAGTCGCCGCGGAAGATATAATGGTCAAGGAACGGGGATTTCGTATCCGAGGAGAATCGATTACGCACGTAGTAGGGGTGCGACCCGGTCATCGCCAAGGCCGGATTGATCTCTATTTTTTCGCTCGTGTAATCGAAGCTGACGGAAGCGGCGTTATTTGGGTCAGCAGTCCCTCGGGCAAATTAGAGCGAACGGTTTTCATGGATCCCGAAGAGGGATTCAAACTGTTATCGAATGAAGATCAACTTGGCGAGTTCCTGTCGGAGCGGGAATATTTTCGTCGCAAAATGCGTGAGGTGCCGACCAACGAATGAACCTTGTCGCCTATTTACTGGCTGGAGTTGTTCTGATCATTTGGTTGGCGAGCCAGGACAATCGCCGCCGCTAGGCGTTCTCGTGTTGTCACATTTCGCTCTAGTGCGAGTAGCCATCGCCTTCGCCTTTATAATGGCGGGATCGCTCGGTGGATGTAACAAAGAAAAGACGCCGCTATTTATCGTTCAAACGTCCCTCGTCCCATACGGCCGGCACGACATACTCAAAAAGGCTTTTGGGCGGTATCCCTATTTCCGTAACACCGGCTGGGTCACAATTGGCAGTAGCGATGTTATCGCCACAGCAAAGCCTGACGTCGAGAAGCTGTTGTCGGGGAGACCAGTACCCAAGACCGAGGCCGCCTCGTCTTATGGCAAATACGAAACATATTTTGGAACGGTCTGGTACGAATTCCAGTTCCGCGTCGGCGACGACAAAGGCGTTCGAAACGCTGGCGTTAAAATTCACGAGTTTTTCGACGGAAAGGATTCGGTCGTGTCCCTTTCGGCGGAGGATCAAGCGCGGATACTTCGCGAACTAGCCGAGGGAAAATATCCTGACTGGATGATCGAAGCGGCGCGAGAAAGAATTGGCAAACTCTGACTTCAGCTCAGCTCGATACGAACCGTGAAACCTACCCCACGTCTTCGCACGCCGCGAAATCGCGATTGATATATGTCCTATGGAGTCTTGCGGCGCTTTTCCCGGCGTTCTTGCGCGAGCTCCAACCTTTTCGGCTCCGTATACAGTCGCTCGAGAAAAGCGTACGCAAAATCTAAGAGGTCTTCTGCGTCGGGCTTGCCCAAATTGCCAGCGTGGGCGCCGTCATTGCCATCTTCTTTGACACAGGTGGACAGTGACCGCAGATCAGACGGCAGGAGACCCTTATCAAACATCCATGGCAGCCTGAGCCCGAGATCACGGCGCGTTTTCCGGTTCAACGTCGGCTCTTCGTCAGGTAGGAGTGGCCGTGTGGCCAGATCGACGCACAATCGAAACATTGCCGCCGCCGCATTATAACATCCTACTGAAAAGCACGTCGCTCCTTCCGAGAACGCGGAATTGAGCTCGGCAGGTAGATACTCTGGCGGAGGAGTTTTCGAGTGGTCCTTGATACTGATATAACCGTCGACGTCAGCATAATCATTGGCCGACTCCTCCTTACTTATGAGCGCCCCTTGTTCAACTGGCGCCCGGTACTCGGACCTCCTAATTCTTAAAACAAAAACGGTTGATCGGCCGCAATTTCGGCAGATCGAGAACACCTCGTAGTGAAGTTGCCAATCATACTTTTTGAAGGCGTAGGCCTGCGATTTCGTGTCGAAGGTAGTGTTCTTCGCTCCGCATCGGGGACAATCTGAAACCAACTGGGCCATACCAAGGTCTTGAAATTAACCCCATATCTTCGCATACGCCAAATGACGATTGCTGTATGTCATATGAAATCTATCATTGCACACGGATGCGACCCGTCGCACCCCGGCGGCAATTCGTCGGCACTTAGTTAGACGCCACTTCGAGCATTTGGGCAGGATTCTTTTTCGTCGGGCGTCGGAGCAGTTAATTCGAGCGGAACGGAAAACTTAACGCGACTCACCTTCGAGTTTTCGTGGGTTCCTGTCGCTTCGGCACCAGCAATAGCGATTAGTTGACCCTTAACTTTGCCTTCGGTCGTCGTTGTCACGGTGACTGCTACGTCAAATTCGACCAGTGACGGGGCCGCCGCCGGGACAGTAACGATTCCTGTGCCGCTTGGAAGATTCGAACTTAGTTCCCGGCTAGGAGCAACGCGCCGATCGCGACGTTTAACGGCACTAACTCCCTCCAAGATTTGCTGGAGCGTTTCCTCAACGAACTGTTTTATGTTCATCAGACGAACTCAGGCGATTACACTCAAGCCGCCGCGAACAACCCCCAGTAGGAAGGAGGCGCCGGACAGCCATCCTAATACGTGCCCTACCCACTCGCCGTGCACCCCCTGAGCGTCCCTATCCACTAGGACTTCCCAATCGAGATTGTTCGCGATGAATTTCAAAACGTTCTGTCTATATCTTTTGAACAGCAAAAGGCACCGGTAATAATCCCAAACCGCATGAAATGTAATGAAAATCACGCCCACAATGAACAGCCACATTGGACCCCTCATATCGGAAACAGAAGCAGGTTTCGTAGCGATATATGTGGCTGTCGCAACTACTCCGCCCGTATTTAACAAAAAGAGATACTCGACGATTCGCCGAAACGAATTTTTGACTGATTGCTGATGATCACCCCACCGTTCGTGGATGTACCCCTTCTCCATCAACAGCGCAGCCGGCTGGGGTATATCTCTGAACTTCATTCCGCATGAGACTATCACCAAAGTGGAAAATGACGATTGCTATATATCGGGCTAACTTAACGACTCCCTTTCCGGAACATCGGTCCTGCATTTCGCTAACAGCACCGCGCCGGCCTGGCAGCCGGGAGTGACTCTGACGATTACGAACTGGGATGGCAATCCGCTCGGCAGCGGATCCGAGCAGTTGTTATTCGGCAACGGCGGCGTCACACCGGGGCTCAGTGCGGGACAGCTTGCCCAAATCAACTTCGTCGATCCGGCTGGGTTTGCCGCTGGAACTTACAGCGCGATTTTCTCGGCCACAGACGTCAACGAGATCGTTCCTGGCATTGCGATTCCGGAACCCAGCACGTGGATTGGCGCGGCGCTCGCGTTAGGCACGATCGGGTGGACTCAGCGGAAAAAACTCCGCGGGCTGATCGCACAGCGAGCCTGATATCGGTGAAGGGACCAGCGCTGTCCCGTCCCACTTATCTTCGTTCCCTTTGCGATCTTGTGCCCAGATTCTCCTGACTCAGAACAGAAGGAAACAAAGGATTCCAGAATCCGAACTTCGTGACCTTCGTTTCCTTCTGTAAAAATCCGTGTCCTCGATTAGAGGAAGCTTGAATGAGCGCATCTCTGTCCAGACTTCTGGCTCCGGATAACACTGGCAGGGAGGAAACAACAGAAGATCACGAAGGAAACAAAGGATTCCAGATCCGAACGTCGTGACCTTCGTTTCCTTCTGTAGAATCCCTGTCCTCGGTCAGAAGAAGCTTGAATCAGCGCATCTACAGAAGATCGCGAAGGAAACAAGGGACTCCAGAGATCTCAACTTCGTGACCTTCGTTTCCTTCTGTAAAAATCCGTGTCCTCGATTAGAGGAAGCTTGAATGAGCGCATCTCTGTCCAGCCGCCTGGCTCGGATAACACTGGCCGGGAGGAAACAACAGAAGATCACGAAGGAAACAAAGGATTCCAGCTCCGAACTTCGTGACCTTCGTTTCCTTCTGTAGAATCCCTGTCCTCGATCAGAAAAAGCTTGAATCAGCGCATCTACAGAAGATCGCGAAGGAAACAAAGGATTCCAAAAATCCGACTTCGTGACCTTCGTTTCCTTCTGTAAAAGAATCCCCCTCCGCGATCAAAGCGAAAATTCCTCAGCGTCGTTTTCTCTCGGGACGTTTGCTCCGGGCAAGATCAGGCGGGAGATGCCGTTCTTAAGGACGGACTCGTGAAAATTCATGAGCAGACCGATTGGGATATCCAGCAGTTTCATATAACTCAAAAGCTGCGCCTTACTGAATGGGTGCACCGCCTCAACCGCTTTCAATTCCACCAGCAAACAACCGCTTACCAAAAGATCGAAACGCAGCGGTTCATCAAAGACGAAACCCTTGTATTCGATGCGGACAACCTTCTGTGTCACCGCCGTTATCGATTGCAGCTCTAGCTCGCGCAACAGACACCGTTCATAGATGGATTCCAGCAGTCCGGGTCCTTTGAGTCGATGGACCTCGATGGCCGCTCCGATTACTTGGCGGCTCAGCCTGTCAGCTGTCTCGTAAAGGGGGTGCATCTGGGGAGAACAAGCAAAACATAAGACAACAAAGGAAACAAAGGATCCAGAAACCGAAACTTCGCTACCTTCGTTTTCTTCTGTAAAACTATCAGCGCGACGCGGTCGCCGCGGTGGTGCGCTGGACGAGGGCGTCGTACTTGGTGGAGAGATCGTTGACCTTGGCAAGGTAAACTCCGCGGTCGGGTTTCGGCGCTTCCAGAATGCCGCGGAGCATTCGGGTGGCGGCGAAGAAATCCTCGAGCGAAGTGGCGAGCACGACCTTTTGCACCTCGGCGGGATGGGCCACGCAATATTGGCTGAAAAGTGTGTAGGCGGCCTGGAGATTCGTAAAGCGGGTCCGGTAACGCGCGCTCTCGATCATGGCGGCATCGAGGTGGTTCGGAAGCAAATCGGCCAGCGTTTTCGCGGCGAAAAGGAAATTGCGCAGATGCCATTCGTAATTTTTTCCCTGCTCCTTCTCGATCCGGGCCAGGTTGCGCCGCTCGACGTCTTCGAGCACGACGCTCAGCTCACGGCGCATCGCCATTTCGGAAACGAAAAACTGTTCGAACATCGGCAGCATCTGGCCATGCAATTCCTGGCCCTGCTTCGCCGCATCGGTTTTGTATTTCTTCTGCGCGTAATAATCGGACGCGGTTTTGACCACGGGGACGAGCGCCGTCGTCGCCTGAGCCAGCTTTTGGGCCATGACGTCCACGCCGGGCAACGGCGGCCACATGCCGGGACCATTCGCGCCGGCATCGGAAATTTCCTGGAGCGCGCCGCCGATATCGACGATGCCGTCGATGGCTTTCTCTTTCCCGGTAGGTCCGGCCTTGAGGTCCACCCACGCAGCATAACGATCGTAGGATTTTTGGACGGTGCGCGCGGCGGCAAGAGCTTTCGTGTAGACCACGGTTTTCTCGACGAGCGATTTGAATTTATCGTCGGGCAGATCGGCGATGGATTGGGCGCGGCCGGCTGCGGAAGCCGCAAGGAGGAGAGCAGCAGCCACGGCAAAGCGAGGCAGCGAGTTCATCGGCGCCGAGTTTGAATGGAACCGCGCGACAAGTCACGCTCATTCTTTTGCGGGATGCGGGATGCGGGATGCGAGAGGGCGGGAGGGAGGTGGATGCCCTCGTGTTGACCTCCGACCTCCGACCTCTGACCTCCTGACCTCCGACCTCCGACCTCCGATCCCCCGACCTCCGGCCTCCGACCTTCTGACTCCGATCCCCCGACCTCCGACCTCCGACTAGAACCGCAGGTGCTTCACAGTCTGACCGTGATTGATGAGTTCGCTGAGCGAATCAATCCCAATCCGCAAATGGATATCCATGAATCTCGAGGTGACGATATCGTCGCTGGCCGCGGTCTTGACGCCTTCGGGCACCATGGGTTGATCGGAGACAAGCAAGAGGGCTCCGGTTGGGATCTCGTTATGAAAACCGGTGATGAAGAGGGTGGCCGTCTCCATGTCGATCCCCATGCAACGGATGCGGGTGAGATATTTCTTGAAGGCCTCGTCATGCTCCCAGACGCGGCGGTTAGTGGTGTAAACGGTGCCGGTCCAGTAATCGAGGTCGTGATTGCGGATGGTGGTCGAGATGGCTTTTTGGAGAGAGAATGCCGGAAGCGCCGGCACCTCAGGGGGAAAGTAATCGGTCGATGTCCCCTCTCCCCGAATGGCGGCGATGGGGAGGATAAGGTCGCCGAGTTTGTTTTTTCGCTTCAAGCCGCCGCATTTGCCGAGGAGGAGCACAGCCTTCGGGCGAACGGCAGTAAGCAGGTCCATGACGGTAGCGGCGCTCGCGCTGCCCATGCCGAAGTTAAGGATGGTGATCCCGTTAGCGGTGGCGTTCGCCATGGGCCGATCGCGCCCGCGCACTTCGACGCCATGCCATTCGGCGAAGAGATTTACGTACTGGGTGAAATTGACCAGCAGCACATATTTCGAAAACGCTTTCGTCGGCGTGCCTGTGTAACGGGGCAGCCAGTTCGCAACGATGTCGGCTTTAGTCTTCATGGTTGTCCCACGTCCAGCAGTCTCTCACGCGGCGTCGGAAAGCAAGATTCTGAGACGGATTGGATCCCGCGTCGAGACGATCGCGCCTTCATCATCGAAAGATGGAAGCTGGGAGCCGGGCGCTTCGCGCTTTCAGCTTCCCGGCGAATTAGATCGACGGGATCAGGCGTGAGCGGTAAGAATTGGACCAGACGTATGTTGCAGAGAGCATTCCTCTCGCTTCTCGCGGCCATGGCGGCGACGACTGTCCTGGCTGCGGGCCCTTTCACCTTTCGCGTCACCGGCTCTCTCGCGACGGGACGTCATTCACCCAACACTGTCCTTCTGAACAACGGGATGGTCCTCGTGGCCGGCGGCGTCGGGGGGACTTTTCTGGGCAGCGCCGAAATCTACAATCCAGCGACTGGCACTTGGAAAGCCACCGGCAGCATGAGTACGTCCCACGCGTTTGGGACGGCGACTCTTCTCCGAAATGGAAAAGTGCTTTTAGCCGGCGGCGGAAGCCAGGGGACGGCCGCGGCTGAATTGTATGATCCGCTCGCTGGGATATGGACAACGACCGGGAGCATGTCTGTTGCTCGCCGTGAACACACCGCGACTCTCCTGCCGAACGGCAAAGTGGTGGTCTGCGGTGGATCGAACAACAGTGGCACTCAAGCGAGCGCAGAATTGTACGACCCGGCGACTGGCAACTGGAGCAACACCGCTAGTCTTTCAACCACCCGTATTGGCCACGCGGCAATTCTCCTATCCAACGGCCAAGTGCTCGTAACGGCGGCTCTCGGTGGGACTAACCCAGCTGCCTTAGGTGTTACAGAAATTTACGATCCCTCCAGCGGAACATGGAGCAGCACGGCCAGCTTAATTACACGTCGTCTTGCGCCCACGGCTACTCTGTTGCCGAACGGAAAGGTGTTGGTTGCCGGCGGATCGGGGAACGGAGGCGCTCTGGCAAGCGCGGAGCTTTTCGACCCTCAAACTAATAGCTGGGCAGCCACAGGTAGCCTTGGCATGGCGCGAATCAATGACGCCGCGACTTTGCTACCAAATGGGAAACTCCTGATTACCGGTGGCGCCGACGGCAATGGTAATGCCCTCACGAGCGCCGAACTTTACGACCCGGCGACCGGTCTCTGGACAATGACGGGAAACCTAAACAGAGTCCGCGAAACCCACGCGTCGGCGTTACTACCGAGCGGAGAAGTTCTCATTGTCGGCGGCGACGATGGAACATCGACGAATGACCTGGCTAGCGCCGAGCTTTACGATCCGGCTATCGGCACCTGGAGCAGTACAGGAAGTTTGCTGGCGTCCCACTATTCCCACACAGCTACTATCCTTCCCGATGGACGCGTGTTGGTCGCCGGGGGAGGCGATGCCTTCGGTGTAGCGCGATCGCTTACGGAAATCTACGATCCGGTTACCGGCGCGTGGGCCATGACCGGTAACCTTGCTGCCGCGCGTCAGTTTCATACGGCAACTCTCCTCGCTAACGGGAAGGTACTCGTAACGGGAGGAGTTGGAGCCGGAGGCAACCCTGTTGCCAGCTGCGAGCTTTTCGACCCGGTGCCGGGGAACTGGGCGAACACCGGTAATCTGGGCACGGCGCGAGACCTTCATACGGCGACGTTGTTGCCGAATGGGAAAGTGTATGTCGCGGGCGGAGAAAGCGCCGGCGGCGGATTATTGGCCAGCACCGAGCTTTATGATCCGGCTACCGGAGCCTGGACGCCGGCGGCCAACATGGTCACGCCGCGTCGCAGTCATACGGCCACTTTGTTGCCTGATGGCCGGGTATTTTTGTGCCAGGGTTTTAGCACGGGAAACATCGAGCTTTACGATCCGAACACCGGCAGCTCGACAAGTATCGTCGCTTTTGCCGCAACTCAATCTGCGCGGACCGCGACTTTGCTGCCTAATGGCAAGGTCCTTTTGGCCGGAGGCCAGTCGAATAACACCCTGACTGCCGCAGCTAATCTCTTTGACCCGGCGAACAACTCCATAAAGGCTGTAGGTAACTTGACGACAGCGCGTCGTGATCACAGTGCGACTCTGTTGCCTGACGGTAAAGTCCTCGTAGCTGGAGGCACTGGCATTACTGGAGCGCTGGCCAGTGCCGAGGTTTATGATCCGGTGACTGGGACTTGGACCGCGACCGGACCTCTCGCAACGGAACACACCCTGCATAGCGCGACATTCCTCCCGGACGGAAAGGTCCTCCTGGCGGGCGGACGGGACGCCAATGGAAATTCTCTCGTGGCAACACAGCTCTACGACGTTGGCCTCAAGTTTAACAGCACGTGGCAACCACAGATCACCACTTCACCGGCGATAGCAAACAGGTCGGCGAAGCTTGTCCTCGGAGGTGTGCGGTTTCAGGGAATCTCACAAGCTTCCTCCGGTGGTTTCCAGGATTCATCGAGTAACTATCCGATCGTGCAGCTTCAAAGAATCGATAACAATCAGGTAAGTAACTTTCTGGTTGATCCTGCTTCGGGCTGGTCCGACACGAACATTGCTACGGTAACGTTAACGAGCAGCGTGCCGCTCGGCCCGTCTTTGGTCACTGTTTTTACTAACGGCATTCCCAGCGTCGCGAAATATCTGCTCGTAGCGCCCAAGTCCACCCAGGCGCTTAATATTTCCACCCGCCTCCAGGTCCAGCAGAACGATAACATCCTGATTGGCGGTTTTATCATTACCGGGACCGCACCGAAAAAAGTCATCGTCCGGGGGATCGGCCCTTCACTGAAAATCAATGGCGTTCCGCTGCCGGGCCGACTCGCCAATCCTTTCGTGGAATTGCATGACGAAACCACCCGGGTCACCGTCGAAACCAACGATAACTGGAAGATCAACGACCAGACCGGGCAGTCGCAGGAGGCGATCATCGCAGCGACTACGATCCCACCCGCCGAGGATCTGGAATCGGCGATCGTCCGGACTCTCAATCCGGGGCCTTACACCGCGGTCTTACGCGGCGTGAATAATGGGACGGGTATCGGTGTTGTTGAAGTTTACGACCTCGACCAGGCCGCCGATTCGGAAATGGCAAACATCAGCACCCGCGGCTTCGTCGATCTCCGCGACAATGTCATGATTGGTGGATTCATCCTTGGAAACAGCGCCCAGTCGAGCCGGATCCTCGTGCGCGGAATCGGGCCATCCCTGGAAGCGATTGGGATATCTAATGCCTTACCGAATCCAACCCTGGAACTGCGCAATGGAAATGGCTCTCTCGTCGCCTCCAATGACAACTGGAAAGTCGACGACCAAACCCAGCTATCACAGGAAAACGTAATCAGAGCGACCACCGTTCCGCCCTCCAATGATTTGGAGTCGGCCATCGTTGCCACCCTCGCTCCCGGCAATTATACCGCCGTTCTCGCCGGGAAAAACAGCGGGGTCGGCGTCGCTGTCGTCGAGGTTTATAATTTGCATTAGGGCCGAGGACTGCCCGGGGGCGGGCGTCTCTGTTCTATTCGATTCGGTCGGCTCCCGCCTCGCTCGCCGCTACCCGCGAGGCTTTGCCCTCCATGTCGCTCGGCTCCCGCCGACTCCATTCTACTTTCTACTTTCTACTTTCTACTTACATTCCTCCCTTATGCCGTACAAGAATCTCACTCCTCCGCAGGGCGAAAAGATCACCAGGACCCAGACGTTGAACGTGCCGGACCGGCCGGTAATTCCCTTTATCCGCGGCGACGGCACCGGGCCCGATATCTGGGCCGCGAGCGAACGCGTCCTCGACGCGGCCGTTGCGAAAGCATACGGCGGCAGCAAGAAGATCGTCTGGTTCGAGGTGTTCGCCGGCCAATCCGCCAAGGACAAATTCGATGAATGGCTCCCGGATGACACGGTCGAGGCGTTCCGGGAATATCTCGTCGGGATCAAGGGACCGCTGACGACGCCCGTCGGCGGCGGCATTACATCGCTCAACGTCGCCCTGCGCCAGCTCCTCGATCTCTTCGTTTGTCTCCGGCCGATCCAGTACTTCCAAGGGGTCCCCTCGCCCGTGAGACATCCGGAGAAAGTGAACATGGTGATCTTTCGCGAGAACACCGAAGACATCTACGCCGGCATCGAATACAAAGCGGGCACGCCCGAAGCCGCGAAGGTGCTCGGGTTCATCGAGAAGGAATTTCCGAAAGCGTTCGACAAAATCCGCTTCGGCACCAGCCAAAAGGCGGCGGAATTTTGGAAGTCCGTGGGCGCACCGGAGAAGGACGACGTGATGGTCGGCGTGGGGATCAAGCCAGTCAGCCGTTCGGGCAGCATCCGGCTGATTCACAGCGCGATCAGTTACGCCATCCAAAACCAGCGCAAGAGCGTGACTCTCGTGCACAAGGGCAACATCATGAAGTTCACCGAAGGCGCATTTCGTGACTGGGGTTATGAAATTGCGAAGCAATACTTCGGCGCGGAGGAAATCGATGGTGGACCCTGGTGCAAGATACCGATGGGCAAACCCGGGGCGGGAATCATAATCAAGGACGCGATCGCGGACATCACGCTCCAGCAGGTGTTAACCCGGCCGGAAGATTTCGATGTGATCGCGACATTGAACCTGAATGGCGATTATCTCAGCGACGCGCTCGCCGCCCAGGTGGGCGGGATCGGCATCGCGCCCGGCGGAAACATCAATTACATCAGCGGCCACGCGGTTTTCGAGGCGACCCACGGCACCGCGCCGAAGTACGCCAACCTCGACAAGGTGAACCCGGGCTCGGTGATTCTCTCCGGCGAGATGATGTTCCGTTACATGGGCTGGAACGACGCGGCCGATCTGATCCTCAAAGGATTGAACGGGGCCATCGCCAGCAAACGCGTCACCTACGATTTCGCGCGGCTCATGGAAGGCGCGACCGAGATCAAGTGCAGCGAGTTCGGGGATAACGTCATCGAGCGCATGTAGAACGGCGCGGCGCCACTGACTCGCGCGCGGACCCCACTAAAACAAAGGAGGCATCCGGTTCGGATGCCTCCTTTTGAATTTGAGCCGCTTCCTAGTTGTTCAGCTTGTAGGCTTCCGCGAGGGCGATCCCGGTGGTGCGATTCACGCCCCGCACGATCGCGGTGTAATTCCCCGGACCCAGAGGCATGAGGATCGCCGATTCGGCTGGGTCCGTTGGCGCCAGTCCGGTGTTTTGAATTTCCGTGGCGTTGGTCGCGTCACCCCAGTTGTCATTGGTTCCGAGAATGCCGCCGTTGCCGTCATGCAGCTCCATCGTCGGGTTCCGCAAGGTGCCGGGAACCGGCGCGCCGTTGACCTTGATCGACGGGCCCAAAGCGCGGAACAGAACTCTCCTGGGAGTAGCGCCTTGGAGAATCAAGCCGTCGATCAAAACGTTGTCGTCCGTTTCCACCTGGGCGCGGACAGATAGATTCCCCAGTTCGCCAGGCTCGGTAACACTCAGGTCGTAGAGTTCCACCAGGCCGATCCCGGGCTTATCGTCAGCGCCGCGAATGATCGCCGTGTAGTTGCCCGCCGGCAGTCTCTTTACGATGGCCGACTCGCGGTTATCGGATGGAGCTAAACCGGTCTGCTGAATCTCAGCTTCCTGCGAATCCCGCCAATTGTTGTTGGTCAACGGCGGACTGCCCTTGTCGTCGTGCAGCTCGAGGGTGGGATCCTGCAATCTTCCCGGGACAGGAGTGCCATTGACGTTTAACGAGGGCCCGATGGCGCGCGCCATGATTCGTTTCGAACCGGTGCCGGTAATAATGAATCCGCCAATCCCTACTTTGTCCCCAGCCTGGATCAGGACGCGGCCGGCGAGATTAACCAGCTGAACCGGCGTAGCCGTTGGAGTAGCGGTAGGAGTAGCTGTAGGCGTGGCCGTGGCAGTAGCTGTGGGCGTAGCCGTGGCAGTAGCTGTGGGGGTAGCGGTGGCTGTGGCTGTAGGACTCGCTGTCGGGGTTGTGGCTGGAGTAGCGGTTGGCGTTGCGGTTGGCGTTGCGACAGGCGTAGCCGTTGCAGTCGCGGTGGCGGTCGCAGTAGCTGCTGGCGTCGCCGTAGCAGTGGCAGCGGGAGTCGCGGTCGGGGTCGCATTCGGAGTAGCCGTAGCTGTAGCCGTCGGCGTAGGTGATGTGGTCGGCTGCGTAACCGTAATAGTCCTCTGGGCCGTGTTTTGGCTCGTTGCCCCGCGCGAATCCGTCACGACCAGGCTGGCTGTAAAGGTCCCGGCGCTCGCGTAGGTATGCTGAACAATCGGACCCGCCCCGCTCACCGGCGGCGAGCCGTCCCCGAAATTAAAAGTGTAATCGGTGATCGTATCGTTGAAATCCGGATCGGAAGATCCTGTTCCATCGAAGATCACGTTCAATGGCGCTGAGCCCGAAGTCGGGTTTGCCGCCAGGGCCGCGATGGGCGGAGTGTTTGGAGCGCTTGGGCACGCAATGTTACCGGCGACAGTGTAGGTAGCCGGCGGAAAGCTGTTATCGGTTTGGGCTTTTACAAAGGTGTGATCCACGAAGGTATTCGAACGCTCGAGCTTGCTTTCGGGACTTCCTGGAACGTCCCCTGTCAGGGTCCGGCCTCCGATCGCACCGAGTAACGAACCGACGGCAGGGGCAGCAGGGCTGGGGAGCTGCGGACCGAAGGGAGTTTTCGGAACGAAAATGGTGATCGTGCCGTCGGCATTGAAATTACTCCCGGGCAGAGCGTCACCTCTCTTAGTTTCAGAGATCACGAAAACGGCTGGCACGCCTGCATCAGCGAGGGTGCCGTACTCAAAGGTTGGCGGACCACTCGGGCCGGTCGTCATGCCCACATAGAATTGCTGCGCATAAAGCGGATCGCTGGTCGGATCCGGATTCGGCGTCGGCGGATAGGTCTCGGCGTCGGGCGAGTTCCACATAATTCTCCAGCGGCTGTTGGGCGGAACAGTGGTGAGATCGTTCACCTTCATTTTGAACATGAAGTTGCCGGGACTGGACGCTGGCTCACCGACGGCAATGTAATCGATGAGAAGCGACGGCGGCGTAGCGAGGCCCGCATTCGCCTCCGGGTGCGAGGGCTCGTTCTTATGAATTACGATGCCGCTGCAACCGTCGCCGACGTAGGGCGCCGCGATTTCGTTATTAGGGCACGACGGGCCCGCCGCATTTACAGCTACGACTTTATAGTAGTAGGTCTTGGTTGGGTCGGTTGCCGTCAGGTCGTCATAGGTTCCCCCAATCTGGGTCCCGGACACCGTCGCGAGAAGAGCCTCGATGTTACTCGCGGTCCCTCTCAGGATACGATAATTCAGGATAGGCGAGTTACCGGTGTCCGCCTCAGACCACGAGAGGTGAACGACCGGTCCGATGCGGCGTTGCGTGACCCACGGCATGCCCGGAACTGAAGTCGTAGTCTGCGGATCCTTGGCGATGAGTTGCCGGCGGCCGCTTGATTGGCGGGCAATGGTGGCGGTCGTCGTATAAGCATTTCCGCTGGCGGTAGGCGATGCCTGGACGCAGTTGCCGCCCTCGCAACCATTGACGTAGCCGACCAGGACACGCCCGTCGCGATCGATCGTGATATCAAAGAAGTCGAGCAAATTCCGGGTGATGTTCGCGCCTCCGCCGCGAAGCAGGCCGCTGCGTTGCATGGGAGCGTTCGGAGTTACGTCGGTGGTAGTCCAATGGAGACCGCCGTCGAAAGTGTGCGAGACGTAAAGGTGCCAGAGCCCGATAAAATTCGAGGCATTGGAATCCCCGGATCCGGTTGCCCCATAAAACGCCACCGCTGCCCGGTCCTTGTCGCCTGCCACGGCCGCGGGGAATGCTATTTGGTTGAGGCCGAACTCCGAGCTGACATCGAAAACGTTTTGCCACGTAGTACCTTGATCGATCGAGGTGGCGACGGCCGCGACTGAGCCGTTGGCCGCGCCAAGAAAATAGAGGCGGCCATTTTCATCTACATGAACGGCCGGATCACTGCCAACACCCGAACCGCCCGGGTTCGGGATCGGGACCGACTTAACTGTCCAGGTAACACCGTTGTCAGTCGAGACAACGACCGCCTGAGTCGAAGGCGAGCCGCAATCGGGGTTAGGAACGTAAACGGTGCCGTCCAGTGGCGAGACCTTGACGTGGCCATGGAGGCTGCCGCAATCGAGCAGAGTATAGATCGGCACGGAAGGGCCATAGTTCGCGCCTCCGTTATCGCTGCGCGAGCAAAAGGCGGTAACCAGGTCCTGCGAACAATAATAAATGGCATTGGGATAAACCGTGCCCAGGGGCCGGGGCGGTATGGGGCTATGATACCTGCCGCCCCCGATGGTCTCGTGATCGACGGCCGAAGCAGGTCCCCCGCTTTGAGCCGGGACCCAGGTAACACCATCGTCGTCCGTAAACGAGATTTTGACCGTGTTCGGACTGAGCAGAGTGAGTTCGCCCGCGAATACCCTGCTATGAGCCGTGCCCAGCGCATCGGTAAAGCCACGATCGGTAAAGCCAATCGGATCGGAGTCGATCGCGACCGAAGTGGGGGCAGCTCTGTTTACCCAATTGGAACTGAGACCATTCACCGGGCAGTTATCGTTGAAGTTGATAAACAATGTCTGGAGGCCCGACTGGAAGTTAGCCACGCCGGTCGCCCAGTTAGAACCTACAGAAGGTTCGCCGGCATTGCGCCCGAGGTATTCCACGGAGTTAGCCTGTTGGCCGGCCTCGGTTGTCTTGACCGGAGTTAAAACTCCAGGCGCTGTGAAGTTTTCGTAGCCGATTTTCGCCCCTGTGTCCTTGGGAGCAATCGGGATAGCTGCAGGTGCCGCCTGCCCGAAAGCCGAGCTGGAAGTTCCGCTGATAAGAACGTTGCCGTTCACTGCCAGGACGACGAGGACGATGCTTGCGGCCAGGAGTAGACCGCTCAACGCGGCACGACCGGTCGCGGATGAGCGATGGTGTTTCATGTTGGATGCTGGGGCAGATCCCCGCCGCCCCTTTCCCAGTGTTAGTTATTCAGCTTGTAAGCTTCTGCCAAACCGATGCCCGTGGTACGGCCTACGCCGCGCACGATCGTGGTGTAACTGCCCGGGCCCAAGGTCGTGAGAATCGCCGACTCCCTGGGATCCGTCGGCGCGAGGCCGGTGTTTTGAATCTCGGTGGCATTGGTCGCTTTATCCCAGTCGTCATTGGTGGCCAGAGTGCCGCCGTTCGAATCATGAAGCTCCATCGTCGGGTTCTGTAATGTCCCTGGAACCGGCACGCCATTACTCTTGATCGATGGGCCAAGGGCGCGGAACAGAACTCTCTTTGGAGTGCCGCCCTGCAGGATCAAGCCGTCGAAAAGGACGTTGTCGTCGGTCTCGACACTGGCCCGGACCGAGAGATTGCCCAATTCCGTAGGATCGCTCGTGCTCAGGTCGTAGAGCTGGACAACGCCAATACCCGGACTGTTATCCGCGCCGCGAATGATCGCGGTGTAAGTACCAGCTGGCAGCCGTTTCACAATGGCCGACTCGCGATCATCGCTCGGCGCGAGACCGGTCTGTAAGATCTCCGACTCCTGACTGGTGCGCCAGTCGTCGTTGACCAATGGCGCGCCTCCGCTGCTATCGTGGATCTCCAGATAAGGATCCTGAAGCTTGCCATTCACAGTGAGCGAAGAGCCTATGGCCCGCGCCAGGATCCTCTTTGTCCCAGTGCCAGAGATGATAAATCCGGCTATGCCGACTTTGTCTCCCTGCTGGGCAAACACGCGTCCGGCAATGTTAACCAGCTGCACGTTCACCGGCGTGGCTGTTGGGGTTGCGGTGGGAGTAGCTGTCGGTGTCGCGGTCGCGGTAGGTGTAGCCGTCGCCGTTGCGCTTGCCGTTGCCGATGGGGTCGCGGAGGGCGTCGCGGTCGGTGTACTTGCCGGAGTTGACGTTGGCGTCGCCGTCGCTGTCGCCGTAGGCGTCGCTGTTGCCGTAGGCGTCGGTGATGGGTTAGGCTGCGTTACGGTAATCACCTGTTCCGCATTGTTCTGGCTCTGGAGCCCACGCGAGTCGGTAACGACCAAATGGGCTACAAAGGTCCCGGCGGTGGTATAGGTGTGATCGACTAGCGGCCCGTTCGTCACATCGGGCGTGCCATCGCCAAATTTGAAGGTGTACGTCAACGTGTCGCTCAAGTCTGGATCGCTGGAACCGGAGCCGTCGAAGTGAACTGTCAGCGGTCGGCTTCCTGAAGTTGGGCTCGCTCGCAGATTGGCGACTGGCGGCTGATTATCCTGCACGGTAATAACAACCTGGGCGACATTACTATTAACCAGGCCAGTGCTATCCTTGACACTCAAAGTCGCCGGAAAATCGCCGCCCGTCGTGTAGGTGTGCGTGAATGTCGGAGTGTTCTGAGTAACCGGCGGCGTCCCGTCTCCGAAGTTCATGGTATACGAGTTGATTACTCCGCACGCGCCCGCCGGTTCAAAAGAACCTGATCCATCAAAAGTAACATTCAAAGGCCGCAAGCCGGACAAGGGCGCCGCGGTTAGCACAGCGGTGGGACCGGCACTGCTGCAAGCAGCGTTACCGACCCGCTTATAATCGTTGCCCGCCCCGGTCGTGGTGATGGTCTCGAGGAAACCAGCGCCCGCACCCGCGAGCAGGAAGGTGTTACCGGTCACCGCGTTCAGGACAGTCCCAGGCGTACTGGCATCCCAGTCGAATGCGGTCCCGGTAGCCGGAGCCGCCGGCGCAGGCATGGTAAACTTGGCGGCGACGTTGAGCTTGACCTGAATTGTGCCATCCGCGTTATAGGTTGCCGACAGCTGCGGACAACTTGTTGTCGCGCTGGCCGAACACACCCGCGTGTCCTGCGTGCCGGTCGGAGTGCTGTCTCTGCGACCTAACGAGATGCGCGGAGTCGCCGGAGTGTTAGGACTAAATGTATCCAGTTCCACGAAAACAGTCTGGCCGTTACCCGCGGTGTCCTTTACCCCAAAGATCCATTGCCAGCCGCTGTTTTCCGGGAGCACGGCCTGGCCGGTATGAGCCGGGTCTAGCGTGTTTACTTTCATCAGGAACGTCAGGGAATTATCCGCGCAGGTGGTGAACGGTTCGCCGACGGAGATGTATTGAATAGTCAGCTCGCCTTGCGTCGGGTCCGTCGGCACGTTCCCTGGCGCGGACCCGGAGGCCACCGTCAGGAACGGGAAGTTACAGGCGTTCCCTCCCGCGACCGGCGGAACGAGACTTATCTCCATGCAGTGGCCGCTTTCGCCTCTTACATTTACCGCGGTAACATAATAGAAAGCATTCGGCGCCACCGGCACGGTCGAATCAAAGAACTTGTTGTTGTCTTCTCCCGCGACCGATCCAATGAAGACCTCGTTACCGCTCGTGGTAGAACGGTAAATGCGATACTCGGTGATAGGTGAACCTCCATTATCGGGCTTGAGCCAGGTGATGAGCGCGCCGCCCGGCCGGAGCGTAGCTGTGCCTAGTTTCGGGGGAGTCGGCACCATCGGTTCCGGCGGATCGAAGGCGGCGAAAAGTCTGCGACCGCCGGACTGACGCGTGACCGTTCCATGGGCCGCCGCAGATTGGCGTTGGAAGTTATTTGTGCAATTGACGCATCCGTCCGCCCAGCCCACCAGGCCGCGGCCTTCGGCGTCGATCCCGAAATCGTTAAAGTCGAGAAGATTCCGGCCACCCAGGCAGGTCGTTCCTTCAAGGCAGACCGTCCCTTGCTGAACCGGATCCTCCGGCGTCGCATCGACCGTTATCCAATTCTGGCCGCCGTCGTAAGTCGTGGCCACATAGAGATGCCAGATGTTTTTGCAATTCAAGACGGCGCCGTACGGATTGCACGGGCTGGTGTTGTTCGAAATGCCGTCGCCCGTTCCGACGAACGCAAAGGCCGCCCGGTTGTCATCGCCGGCTACCACCACTGGAAAAACCGCATGAGTAATCCCGAAGGGCGCTCCTACATCCACCGGTGTCGAGTAGTTGGCACCGCGATCTCCTGAGTGGACGATCTTGGCGTGGCCGTCTCCGTCGACGTAGCCGACATAAATGGTGTTAGTCGCCTGACCAGCCGGCTTGCCTACATCGTTCTGGCCGATACCAACCGACGGGTCCTGACTGCTGGTGCTATTCGTGACGTTATTCTCGGTCCAGGTCAGACCGTTATCCGTCGAAACCGCGACGCCGGCCGTGCCGGTAGTCCCGCAGGACGAGTTAGGAATGTAAACCGTGCCGTCTCGCGCGACCTTGACGTGTCCGTGGATCCCGCCGGTGCATTGCGACGGGCTGAAAATAGGAACGCCGGGACCAAACGTCTGGCCGCCGTCGTCGCTCCGCGAACATTGCGCTTCGGCGACAATGTTTTGGGAAGCATAGTAGATTGCGTTCGGATAATTCGGATGGGAAATCGGCACCGTTTGATTAGCGCTGTAAGGCCCGCCGCCGAGCGTTTCGTGATCGGGACCCTGGCCCGGGCCGCCGGTCCCGCCCGGAGCGTAAGCGTTGCCATCGGTGTCGGAGTAGGACGCAAAGCTGTTACCTTCGCCCCCGATGAGGTCCAGGCTAAAGACGCGGCCGGGAGTTTTCGGCGGCGGATAACTCTTGCCCAGTTCCTGCGAGCTGTAGTGATCGACGAAACCGATGGGGTCGGTGAGGACAAACTCCTGGGTTGTGAGCGCGGACACGTTCTCCCAGAGATTGATGGCGGGTGATGAGCAATCGTCGAAGTTCACCCGCCATTCGGTTCGGCCCGCCGTGAAGAAAGCCACGCCACCGGTATTCACCTTGTCATGCTTGAGCGCTGCCACGTTCGGGTTCCAATCGACCCCGACCGAAGGTTCGCCTGCTCCGTCGGCCTGCCCCTGACCCGCTGGATAATTTTGGTAACGCGGCGGGGTGCAGTTCGCGACGCTCGGATTGCAAAGGCCGGCACCCGATGGAGCGGGCCGGAGTGTAACCGTGCCGGTGTAGGGAATGGGCGCGCCCGTGGACAGGACTACGACCAGTTTGTAGGTCGGGAGCGCGCCTGTGACCGGAAGAATGATGCTGGAAGGATCCGCCGTTGAGGTGTTCTTCGCGACCAGGTTTCCAGCCGCGTCCTCGACGAAGATGTCGAAATCGACCGTGGCTACCGCCCAGTTCCATTGGAAGAGCAATTGATAAGCGGCTGGGTCATAACCGGGCGCGGGAGTTGTCACACTGGGATCGATCGTCAGGATGTAGACGCTGCAAGCGGCGTCAGCTGGACCACAGTTCGGTTTTCCCGCCGCGACGTGAGTGATATTCGGAGGAGCGCCGGTCGGATCGGTGTAAGTCACCGAGCCGTTCGCGCGAGTAAGCGTCCCGCTGCTCGGGGTCGGCGTCGCGAAACTCAGGACCGCAAGCCAGGCGGCGGCGCAAACGAGAAGAAGCGCGGCAAAAGCGCGCGGGGTGAAGAATCCCAACTCACGATTGTAATGCATAGTTTGGCCCTCGGGACAGAGGTTTAGCGGGGACTTAATTTTCCGCTCTACTTTGTATTCGAGAGCCGCGGCGGTGATCGGATGCCCGATATCGCTGAAGTGACGAAAATGTAATGCGGAAAGGAGCGCTGTTTTTGGCCGCCGCGAGGCGTAACTATCTGAGGTTGTACACCTCGACCACGGCGATGCCGCTGCTGTTCTTCCCGCGCAGGATCGCGGTGTAACCCGATGGAGTTACAGTTGTCAGGATCGCCGACTCCGCGTTGTTACTCGGCGGGATTCCCGTCGCTTCTATCTCGGCGCGGTTTGGCGCATCCGTCCAGTCGTCATTGGCTGCGATCAGCGCGCCATTGGAATCGTGCAGCTCCAGGATTGGGTCCGCCAATGGATTTGGGACCTTCCCTTGCAATGAAGGCCCGATACCGCGCATCAACACCCGGGCGTTCGCACTCTGATTGCCGGCAATGAAGCCACCGATCATCACGTTGTCTCCGTCATCCACGCGTCCGCGCGAACTGATATTTGCGAGGACCGATTTGTTCGCGTCCAGATCGTAGATCTCGATCAACGCGATCTCACTCGTAATCCCCTTCCCCGCTAGTATTCCCGTGTAGAGTCCCGGCGGTAATGTCCGAATAATCGCCGACTCCCGCTCGTCGATGGGGGCGAGTCCACTGGCCTCGATCTGGGCCCGTTCCGGCGAATCCTTCCAATCATCGTTGCCGGTAATCAGGGTCCCATCGCCCGCATGGAGTTCGAGGGTTGGATCCATCATACGTCCTGGAACCGGGGTACCGCCGGAACTGATCGATGGCCCCTTCGCGAGCAGAATCACTTTTTTGGAATCGTTACCGCTAATAATAAAGCCGCCGATGAGCAGATTATCACCGGTCAACACATTGGCGCGCGTTGAGATGTTCATTAACTGTGCTGGCGCAGGGGTCTGCGTCGCCGTGGGTGTCGCCGTGGCAGTAGCGGTGGGGGTAACGGTAGCGGTCGGTGTTACCGTAGCGCTTGGTGTCGCGGTTGCAGTAGCGCCGGGAGTAGCGGTAGCCGTCGGTGTTACCGTAGCGGTTGCGGTAGGTGTCGGGGTTGGATTTCCGCCGGGAAGGACCGGCAATGGCCAGACGTAGGCGCCGCGTCCCCGTGTCCAGACGGAGAGCGTCGTGTTGCCGCGGTCGATTTGAAGATCCCAAACCATGGAGTGTGGCAATCCGTTTTCGAATCGCGCCCAGACCGGCGTCGCCGCCGTAATGTCGTCGGTGTAATAGAGGCCCCAATCGGTGCCCGCGAAGACCTGGTTCGGGATGTTGGGATTAGCGATGATCGAATCGACCGGAATATCGGGAAGGTTACCCGACTTGTCGGTCCAGGTAGCCGTTGCGCAATTCGCGTTGCAAACCAGTCGATAAACGTGCCCGGGCGTCGTCGGTGTGTTGGCCTTGAAACCGCCGACCGCCGCGTAGGCGATGGGCGCGTTCGTCGTTGTCGGGTCGAACGCTACGTCGAGGATCGGGCGATTCGGCAGGACCACGTTAGCGCCGGTCACGTTGATCCAGGTTGCGGTCGGCGCGCCGGTTCCCATGCCGAACCCGATCTGCACGTTGCCATCATTGGTTCCCACCATCGCGGTGGTCTGGTCGGCGGGCGCGAACGCGAGTTGATTGATGAACGAACGATTCCCGAGGGTCTGTTTCGTAAGATTCGCGGGGCTATTCGGAAGGAACGACACGCCGTCGATGGTTTCCCAGACGCGAACGGTGCCAACGATCAGGTGGTTGCAGCCGCTCGGCGGACAATCGGTGAGCGCGTTGCCCGGCGTCCCCTTAAAGATTTCGTAGGGCAAAACGAATGACTGCACGTCCGGCGCCGCCGCGTTGCTCCATGGGCTGCCCACGTCCGTCCAGGTCGCGCCCGACGCCGTGCAGTTGCTCGCGCAAAAGTTCAGGTGGCCACTGTTGCTTCCCTGCCAAAACCGGCCGCCGACAGGATCGATGCGGCCGTAAAAGCCGTCCCCACCCACGCCCATTTGCCATTGGACCGGGCCGATGGGAGTGCCGGCGAAAGTCACGGACATCGAACCGTTGTCCTGCGCGCCGCCGTTCGCCTGCGGCGCGGCGGAAACGGCGAAGTTCGCGCTGATGTCGCCCGAGTAAAACTCGATCGTGTTCAACCCGCTGCCCATGTTGAACCAGGTCGGGTCGGCGGTGGCGCTGGCGACGTTGGCGTTGGTCGTGGCGTGAATGCCGCCGTCATTTCCGACCAGGAGGATGCTCGACGACCCGGGAACAAAGGCGAGCGCGTGCTGATCGACGTGCACGACCTGGGTGTTGCCGCTGTAGCCGCAGGTCGTGTCGTTCCACGACGCGTTCCCATTCGCCCAAAACCAGACTTCGAACGTATCGAAGAACGCGCGATTGGGATCGTTCGGATCGACCGCGATCCCCTGGTCGTACCAATTCTGGTTGTAATCGCCCGCGCTGTTGCTGCAATTCCGCAGCGAGCCGCCGGCCGATCCCGGAATCTGCGCCCAGGTGTTGCCGCCATCGATCGAGCGATACGCGCCGAGCTGGCAACCCTGGCTACCGCCGCACCCATTGGCCGAACTGGCGGTGATCGCCTGCACTTGGGCGTAGATATAATTCGCGTCGCTCGGCGCTACCGCGATGTCAATCCGGCCCACCTGGTTCCCTACCCCGGCGCCCCCGTAAGGCGTCCCGCTGGTCGCGTTCAACCCAGTCCAGCCCGTCGTGTTCGTCGTGATGGGAACAAAGTCCGTGGGGCAACCGCTCGCCGGAATCGTCCCCTTATAAATTCCGTTCGCGCCATTCTGGTCGAGGTTCGATTGCACCGTCGTGGAAAAACCGCGGACGCCCACGGCGGCGATGATTCGAGTGGTTCCGCCAACGTCGGAGAGCGTGAGGCCGGTGATGTCCTGCCGCTGGGTGGCGAAATTGTTGGTGGTGCAGGGGCCGGTCCAGTTCACGCCGCCGTCGTAAGAGAAATAAAGGCCGGTCTTCGTCCCGGCCACGACGTTGCTGCTGTTGCGCGGATCGACCCGGACTTTGCCGACGGCGTTGTATTGCGGAAACTTGTCGACCGGCAGCGGTAGGCCGGGGCCAAAAACATCCGCGCCGAGCAGGGTCCAGGTCGCGCCGCCATTGGTTGATTTCAGGATGCCCTGGCTGCCCATCGAGAAGGAACCGAAATTGAGATCGCCCGTCCCGGCGTAGATCGTGTTGTGATTGCTGGGATCGATCGCCAGCGTATCGATGCTGATCGTGGCCAGGAGCGGATCGTCGGTGGTGACGCTCCACGTTGTGAGACTGCTGCAGCAATTCGTCGTTTTCCAAACGCCGCCGCCGACGGTCGCGGCGTAGGCCACAATCGATCCGCTGGTTGTCGTCGTTGGATCGACCACGATGTCGTTCACCCGGCCTTCGGTGAGGCTGTAGTTATAACAACCGGAGCAACCCGTCATGCGCAGAGGCTTTGGCCCGAGCGAAGTGAAATTCGTCGGGTCCAAAGTCGTGACGGCGCTGGGGAGACGAAGATTGGTCGCGCCAAACGGAATGCTTCGGGCGATCCGCGCATGGGCCGCGGCCGCGAGGCGCACCCAGGCCGGATTAAAAATCCCCGTCGGATAAGTCAGCCGGTTGTTCCACTCCGATTCCATCCGGTCGAGATCGTCGGGACCTCCTCCCGGCACCGGCATGTAGCGTTGGGATGCGGGAACCCGATCCGCGCGTTCCGGGCGCGGGAGATCGTTAACGGCGAACGTCGCCAGGCAGATCCCGGTCGAAAACAAGAGGAAGGCGCCAAAGATACGCGGACGAAAAATGCCGGAGCCGGACGGAGATTTTCTGAACATGAGCGATAGCGTCTTTCTACACGACGTGAATCAAATCCCAAAACGCCTTCGAACACATTCGCAGTATTAGAGTTTCAATGGCCCCGCCCTTTTTGTAAAAGCGCTCATGGCTACTTCGTCTCTTTGGCCCCGCTTCCAGAAATATCTTCTCCGCTACGAGGACATCGGATTCTCGATCGACATCAGCCGAATGCGTTTCGCGGACGGGTTTTTCGCGCAGATGCGGCCGCTAATCGAGAAAGCGTTCGCATCCATGCGCGAGTTGGAAGCGGGCGCCATCGCGAATCCGGACGAGCAGCGGATGGTGGGACATTACTGGTTGCGAAATGCCGGGCTCGCTCCCAATGCCGAGCTCCGGGCCGACATCGACGACACGAACGCGCGGATCAAAAAGTTCGCCTCCGATGTGCACGCCGGGAAAATCGCGCCGGAAAAAGGCGAAAAATTCAAACATGTCCTGCTCGTGGGGATTGGCGGCTCGGCCCTGGGCCCGCAATTCATCGCCGATTCCCTGGGCCGCGCGGACGATCCGATGGACATCTATTTTTTGGACAACACCGATCCGGACGGGTTCGATCGCGTCTTCGCCCGGCTCGGCGAACACCTCGCGCATACCCTGACCGTTGTGATCTCCAAATCCGGCGGCACGAAAGAGACGCGCAACGGAATGCTCGAAGCGGCCCGCCATTACGAAATGGCCGGCCTGAACTTTGGCCGGCACGCGGTCGCCGTCACCGGCGTCGGGAGCGAGCTCGATAAATACGCGGAAAAGAACGGCTGGCTGACGCGGTTCCCGATGCACGACTGGGTCGGCGGCCGGACTTCCGTCATGAGCGCGGTGGGGCTCGTGCCCGCGGCCCTGGAAGGTTTCGACGTCGATGAATTTCTGGCCGGGGCCGCGGCGATGGACGAGAAAACGCGGACGACTGAGACGAACGAAAACGCCGCGATGCTGCTCGCCCTGATGTGGCACTACGCCGGGAACGGGCGCGGCGAGAAGGACATGGTCGTCCTTCCGTATAAAGACCGGCTGATGTTGTTCAGCAAATATCTCCAGCAACTGGTCATGGAGTCGTTAGGCAAGGAGAAGGACCTCGACGGCAACGTCGTCCACCAGGGCATTGCTGTTTACGGCAACAAGGGCTCGACCGACCAGCATGCCTACGTCCAGCAGCTCCGCGATGGCGTCCTGAACTTCTTCGTCACCTTCATCGAAGTGGAAAAAGATCGGCAGTCGGACCGCTTCGAAGTCGAGGAGGGCGTGACCAGCGGCGATTATCTCCAGGGATTTCTGCGCGGGACGCGCTCCGCGCTTTTCGACAGCGGGCGAGAATCGATCACGCTCACGATCCCGGAAGTCACGCCGTTCCAGGTCGGCGCGCTGATTGCGCTCTACGAACGCGCGGTCGGCTTTTACGCTTCGCTGGTCAACATCAACGCCTACCACCAGCCGGGGGTCGAGGCCGGGAAGAAGGCCGCGACCCGCATTCTCGAATTGCAGACGCGCGTGAAAAAAATCCTCGACGCCGGGCCCGGCAAAACGCCGGAAGAGATTGCCGGCGAACTCGGCGCCGATCCAGAGGACGTTTTCCACATCGTCCGACATCTCCGCGCGAACCAGTGATTCGGAGGGATGTGCTGGCGCACCTCGTTTTCGCGCGTTAAAATTCGCGTCCCCTAATTTAACCATGGCCGAATCCTCCAAATCCAGCCGACCGGAAATCCAGGTCTCCATGCCCGTGGTGGTGAAGTTCGTCCGGCAATTGGCGCACGATCTTCGGAATCACCTCAACGCGGCCGAGCTTCAGTCCGCCTATCTGATCGAGGTGGCGGAAAACGATGAGCTGCGCGACGAGGTCAAACGGCTCCGTGGCATGATCGCGCAGGTGGGAGTCAGTTTGCAGGAATTGACCGCGGCCCTGAGCCCGCCTCGCCTGACGGAGATGCCGTATGCGGCCCGGGACTTGATGGAGGATCTGCAGCAAAAACTCTCCGCCAGTCATCCGGCGGAAAGCGCCGCCGTAGAATGGGACGACGCCAGCGCCGACGCGCAGTTGAATATCGACCCGCAGTTATTATTGCCCGCGCTCACCGAACTGTTCGCGAACGCGTTTCGTCACGGACGCGCGGAAGGCCCTATCTCGGCGGCCGCGCGATCGGAGAACGGCCGCTTCGTTTTCACGCTGTCCGAGCCGAAGCAGAATTTCGAGCGTTCGACGGAAAACTGGGGATTGGAGCCGCTTCATTTTCCTGGCCAGGGCCATTACGGTCTCGGCCTGCATCGCACCCGCGCGATCGTCGAAGCGCACGGCGGCGAATTTGCCGCGAACTACGACAAGGAAACCGGTTCCCTCGTAACCACCATCACGTTGCCCCTGGCCGCCCCCGACGCCTGACCCGCTGTCGGGTTTTCGTGAATGAAAAGGCGGGCGGATACGTCGATTGCTCTTTGCGTTTTTCTTCGACCGCCTAACAATCAATTTTAGAAATGGCCCCTGCCAACGCCGAGAACAAACGCATTCTCATCATCGACGATGAGCGCCCGATCCTGCTCACCCTGGAAGCGCTCCTCGGCCGGCACGGTTACCAGACCGAGACGGCGGCCACGGCGTCGTACGGATTGCGGCGCCTGAAGGAAAATGCGCCGGCGGTCGTGCTTCTCGATCTCCAACTGCCGGATGCGGAAGGCCTCGAGATGCTCGGGCAAATCAAGGACGAACACCCCGACACCCAGGTCATCATCCTGACCGCGCACGATTCGCTCAACAACGCCATCGAATCGATCAAACGCGGCGCCTATCATTTCATCAGCAAGCCCTACGCGCCCGAGGAATTGTTGAGCCTGATCGAGAAAGCGCTCGAGAAGCAGTCGCTCCTCCGCGAGACCGAACATCTGCGCCGCAAGACGCAGCAACTCGAGAAGCGACTTGAGATTGCCGAGACCCGGCTCGCTCCGGTTTTCAAAAGCAAGGCGCTCCAGGAACTCGAGGAGCTGATCGAAGCGATGGCGCCCTCCGAGGCGAACGTCCTCATCACCGGCGAGAGCGGCGTCGGCAAGGAAGTGATCGCGAATTACATTCACAGCCGGAGCCGGCGCGCGGACAAGCTCATGATCAAGCTCAATTGCGCCGCGTTTCCGCAGGCCATGATCGAGTCGGAACTGTTCGGTTATGTGAAAGGCGCGTTCACCGGAGCGATGAATGATTTCCCGGGAATGATCGCCGCCGCCGGCGGCAGCACTTTGTTCCTCGACGAAATTTCCGAGATGCCGGCGGATTTGCAGACCCGTTTTTTGCGGGTCCTGCAGGAGCGCGAATACCGGCCGCTCGGCAGCACGAAAACAGTCAAGGCCGACTTCCGCGTCATTGCCGCCACGAATCGGCCCATCGCCAGCGCTCTCGCCGAGAACCGCCTGCGAGCCGATCTTTATTACCGACTTAATACTTTTCAAATCGACATCCCGCCGTTACGCGAACGGAAGGAAGACATCCCCCCGCTGGTCGCCAATTTCCTGAAACGTTTTGCCGACGAACTCGGGAAACCGGAGCCGGAAATTTTGCCGGACGCGTTCCAGAAACTGCTCGATTACACCTGGCCGGGGAACGTTCGCGAACTTCAGAACGCGATGGAATACGCCGTAGTCCTGGCGCGGAAAGACAGGATCAGCGTGAAAGAATTGCCCGCGGAAGTGCAGCTCCCGGCCGCGCTCCAACAGGCCGCGGACCGCAACTCTACCAGCGGCGTCCAAAACCTCGACGATCTCGAGCGCAACGCCATCATCCAGGCGCTGGCCCAATGTCACGGCAACAAGAAGAAAGCCGCCCAGGTCCTTGGGATTCAGCGCCCGACGCTTTACAACAAGATGAAGCGCTACGCGATCGAGCTGTAGGGGGACGTTGAAGCGTTAAGCGTTACAACGTTACATCGGAAGGCGCGAGGGCGTTCAGGCTCTTCCGATGTAACGTTGTAACGATTCAACGATGTAACGTTCTTCGACCATGCCCGCTTCCCGTCATCTCGGAAAAGTTCTGGCGCATGCTGAGCGCCAGCTCGCTTCCGCCCGGACGATGCGGCCGGCGGAATCGCTGCCGCTCTACAAAAAATTCCTGAAGATCGAGGAGCATCGTCTCCGCCTCCGCCATCGATATGGAGGAGGCGGCCGCGAAATCTGTGCGCTGCGGGTGGAGCTCGTCGACGTCCTTTTGCAACACATCTTTGAAGCCGCGGTCGCCTTCGCGGATCGCGACCGCGCCGGAGACCGGGCCCCGCTGGCTATCCTGGCGCTCGGCGGTTACGGACGGAAGGAGTTGAACCCCTTCAGCGATGTCGACGTTATGTTTCTCCACCAAAACGACCGGGGAAACATTTCGGCGTACGCGGCCCAGGTCATCGAACAAATCCTTTATCTGCTCTGGGACGTCGGGTTCAAGGTCGGCCATTCCACGCGCTCGGTCCGCGAAGCCGTTGAGCTGGCAAACAAGGACATGCTCACCAAAACCGCGATGCTCGAGTCGCGCCTGCTCACCGGCGATTCCGAGCTCGCGGGCCGCTTTCGGACGGCCTTTCGCCAGCATTGCGTCCGCGGCCACGTGCGCGAATACATCGAGCTGCGCATGCACGATCAGGTGGCGCGCCACGCGAAGTTTGGCGACACCGTTTATATCCAGGAGCCGCATTTGAAGAGCGGCTGCGGCGGCCTGCGCGATTATCAAAACCTCCTTTGGATGACGTTCTTCAAGGAAGGCGCGCTCACCACCACCCATCTGGTCGGCAAGGATTGGCTCAGTGAATCCGACCAGCGCCGAATCGAAGCCGCCTACGATTTTCTTCTCCGGCTACGCACCGACTTGCATTACGCGACCGGCCGCGCCACCGACACCCTCCACTTCAGCGTTCAGGATGTGATCGCCGAGCGGCTCGGTTACGAACAGAAACGCGGCACGCTCCGCCAGGAAGCGTTAATGAAGGATTACTACGAGCACACTCGAAATATTTTTCGAGTCACGGAACGGATCACGGAGCAATTCGCCAGCGGCCGCTCCTCCTCGACGACGCGCTCGCTTTTCAGTTTCCTGCCCCGCTTGAAATCGGAGGAGGAAAAGCTCGGACATTTTCGGATCCGCCAGGGCCAGCTCTTCGCCCAGAGCTCCGACATTTTCGAAAAAGAACCGGTCACGATGATGGAAGTGTTCGAAGTCGCCCAGCGCCGCCGGCTCGAATTGAGCCCCGATTTATCCGACCTGTTTACGCGCAACCTTGGCCTGATCACGGGAGCCTTCCGCAGCACCAAGGAGCCGCGGGAAATCTTCCGCCGCATTGTTTCGCGTAAAGGCGAGGTGGGCCGCGTCCTGCGGATGATGCACCGGGTCGATTTCCTCGGGCGTTACGTTCCGGAGTTCGGGCAACTCACCTGCCTGGTGCAGCATGAATTTTTCCATCGCTACACGGCGGACGAACACACTCTGGTCTGCATCGACAAGCTCGATCAGGTCATGCAAACCGAAGATCGCAAGCTGCGCCAATACCGCGAGTTATTCCAAAAGCTGGCCGATCCCTATGTCCTTTACCTCGCGCTGCTCCTCCACGACACCGGGCGCGCGGTGGGCGCGCGTCCGCATTCGGAGGCGAGCGCGCTGTTCGCACAGGGCGCGGCCGCGCGTCTGCGATTGACCGCTGCCCAACGACGCTCGCTCATTCTGCTCGTCGACCATCATCTCACCCTCTCGAACATGGCGCAGCAGCGAAATCTGGACGACCCGGAGACGGCGGTGGAATTCGCGGCCATCGTGCGCGACCAGCCGAACCTCGATGCCCTGATGCTCCTGACCCTTGCCGATGGCCAGGGCACAAGCGCGGACGCGTGGTCGGACTGGAAAGAGACGCTGGTCTGGCAGCTTTACCATTCCACGACGCATTATCTCGCCGACCAGGAAGCGTTTTATGAGCGGACCAAGATCGAGCGCGAACAACTCCAGACGCGCGTGACCGGGCAGCTCGGCCTCGAGTTTGCCGAGGAAGTGGAAGCCCATTTCGAAGTGATGCCGGACAATTATTTCCGCGCGTTTACCACCGACGAAATCGTTTCGCACCTCAGGCTGTTTCGACAATTTCTCGAGAACCTCTATCTCCGGAACGAACCGCCGCTCGTGCCGGCGGTGGCGTGGGAGGAATTTCCGGAACAAGGCCACAGCATCGCTTCCTTCGTTGCCTGGGACGGCCAGGAGTTGCTGGCGAAAATTGCCGGGTCCTTCGCGGTCGTTCCGCTGAATATTCTTAGTGCCGACATTTACACCCGCGGCGACCACGTGGTCCTCGACATCTTCCGCGTCTGCGACCCGCGTTTTCGCGCGGTCACCGACGAGCGGGACAAGGCGCTGGTCGAATCCACCCTGCGTTCGGCGCTGATCGACCCGGACTTCGATTTTGGCCCGCCGCTCGAAGCCGCGCGCCGGCGCACGGCCCGGGACAGCCGGGACGGCCTGGATTTTCCCACCCGCGTCACGGTCGAAAACAAGACCCACCCCGCCTACACCCTCGTCCAGATTCAAACTCCCGACCGTCTCGGCCTGCTCTACGAATTGCTCACCGCCTTCGGCAAAGAAAACGTCTCGATCGCGCTCTCCCGCATCAGCACCGAGAAAGGCGCGGCCATCGATACCTTTTACGTCGCCGATCGCGCCACCCGCGGAAAGATCACCGATTCGGTGCGAATCGCCGGGTTGCTGCAACGCCTTCAGCAGGCCGCGATCGGCAAAACGCGCTAGCCGCACGCCGTTTTGCGTCTAGCTTCACCGCCCATCCAATCCATTCATGAACGCCTTGATTCTCGCCGCCGGTTACGCCACCCGGCTTTATCCGTTGACGCTGACGAAAGCCAAACCGCTGCTGGAAGTCGCCGGCAAACCGATGATCGACTGGGTCCTCGACAATCTTGAAGCCGTTCCCGATCTGGAACGCGTTTACGTCGTGACCAACCGGAAGTTCGTGAAGGATTTCCAGGCCTGGGCCGAACAATACCGGACCAGGAAACCGAAGTTCACCATCGAGATCATCGATGACGGATCGACTGACGACTCCGACAAGCTCGGCGCCATCGGCGACATTTGCCTGGCGATCACCCGACACGATCTCGGCAACGACGACCTGATTATCGTGGCCGGCGACAACCTCTTTAGCGAGCCACTGGCCGATTTCGCGCGAGCGGCGCGAACGTCTGAAGCGACCCTCGCGACTTACGACGTCGGCGACCTCGAAGCGATCAAGAAATACAGCAGCATCACCACGGATTCCGACGGCGTGATCACGCGGTTCGAAGAAAAGCCGCCCAAGCCGGAAAACACGATCGCCGGAATCGCCCTTTATTATTTTTCGCGCGCAGTGGTGCCGCTCTTTACGACCTACATCGCCGCCGGCAATAATCCGGACCAGCCGGGCCGTTTCATTCAATGGCTTTACCAGCGCAAACCGGTAAAAACTTTCCAGATCAAAGGCACCTGGTTCGACATTGGCAGCAAAGAGACGCTCGAGGAAGCGAACCAGATCTTCGCGCAATTCAGGTAAGTCCTCTTATCGCTGTCATCCTGAGCGAAGCGAATGGATCTCTGAACATTTCCGCGCTCGTCGTGTTCCTATTGCTGTCATCCTGAGCGAAGCGAATGGATCTCTGAACATTTCCAGGCTCCCACCGCGCCGAAATGGTCAGAGATGTTTCGCTGCGCTCAACATGACAGGAAGAGAGGAAGGAGAACGTTCCGTTACTTCAGCCGGCCTTCATCGAACTCGATGAGGTCGAAGTAGGTTTTGATATCCTTGCGGCCGGCGCCGCCGGATTCTTTCAGGAAATGGACGAAGCGCGCCTTCTTCGCCGCGGTGTCGGGATGGCGCGCGATCATGGTGGCGTTCCAATGTTCGATTTCCTCGGCGGAATGTTTCGCGCCGTTCTTCGTCACCCAATCGAGAATCTTCTCGTCGTCATCGAGCTCATTGGCGATCTCCTCGAACGCGTCTCCCTTGAGGCGAAGAAAGGCGAGAAGATGCTTATCGAAGCCAACCGTCTTGTAGTTGTAGCCGTCGAGCAGGCCTTTGCGATGCAGCTTCGCCTTGTCGATCAGGCGGGGCAGATGCACATAGCCGCCCAACTTCTCGTAGGGACTGCGTGGACGCAGCTTTTGCATCGAGCGCGGCACTAGGCCGCGGGGACAGCGTGCGGCACCGCCAGGGGCGCGGCTTCATCCGCCGCTGCCGCCGGCGCTGAAGCGGCCGTCGCTTCCGGTAACAACTCGCCCTGCGCCAGACCGGACGTGCCGATGATCAACTGGCCCATGAAAATGCCGCCCTTCTCCACCGAAATCGATTTCGCCGTGACGTTGCCATCGAGGAGAGCATTGCGAGAAATCACCACCGCGCCTTCGGCCACGATCTCGCCGGTCATCCGGCCGCGGATCTCGATCGTTTTCACGCGGATCCGCCGGAAAAAATGGACGTCCGATTTGCGATCGATGACCATGTTGTCCGCCGTCAGGCGGCCTGGGATTTTTCCGACGTAATTGATGGTGGCGGTCCCGACGCAGTTCATGTTGCCGCGCATTTTTCCCTCAATCACGGCCGAGCGGCAGGTGACCGTGGTGCTGCTGAGATCGCCTTTCGACGTGATGTGGACTTCTCCCTGGGTCTTGATCGAGCGGCTGAAGCTGGTGTTAATTTTATAATTCCGGAGGTCGACGTGCGTGCTGCACTTCGGACAAAAACTGGACGTCGCCGCGGAACTGACTTCGTGCTTCGCCTTGCAATCGAAGCATTCGATCTCGGAGCTGTGGTGTTTGTTCCAAAGCCCTTCGAATTTCTGGCGAAACGACGAGTCGCCGGAGGTGACCGCTGCTTCGACGCGCTCTTCCTTCGGCCGCAGCCGGATCTCCTGCTTCGGCGCCGAGGGCGCGAAGTGCGAGCCGCATTGGCGGCACATCGTGCTTTTGGCGGCGGCGTACTCCGACTGCTTGAAGCCGCAGTGTGGACATTCCACACTGACTTTTGCAGGAGACGGCTTTGCGGCCACTGGCGGCTCTGGCGAAAGGTGAGGGTCCTAGACTCGGGCGCCGAAAGCTGGCTTTGCGGCCGGCTCTTCGTTTCGCACAATCTCCGGACGGGCCGGAGCGCTGGCGGCCTTGCTGCCGCCGCCGCTGGTGACTTCGGATTTGCCGATGAAAGTGGCGCCTTCCTCGATGACGAGGCGGGCCGCCTTCAGATCGCCCTGCAACGTGCAACGGGACTTCAGCTCGCAGCGTTCCGCGACCGTGATGTTGCCCAGGACCTTGCCGTAGACGGTGATCGATTTCGTCTTGATCTCGCCGTTGATGTTGGCGTTTTCGCCGATGGTCAGGATGCCGTCCGAAATGATTTCGCCCTTAACTTTGCCGTCGATGAGGAGTTCCTTTTGGAATTTGATCGAGCCCTCGATTTCGACGTCGCTCGACAGGATGTCTTTGCCAGAATGTTCAGCCATATATTTTTTTGGATCGATTGTTGGTGTTGCCCGTGGTTCTTCGCGGGGGGCGAGACCATTGTTCTCCTCAGTGCCCGCGCTTAACGATCCTTCTCCGATCGACGACATGGGCTTTTGCGGAATGAATTTCTTCAGCACGCGGCATTATGGTTAGCGCGCTCCGCACTGTCAACGGATTAGCGGTGGAAATTCTCTTTTTCCTGAAAAAAATGGACCCGAAACAGTTTGCAGACGGCGTTTTGGCCCGCGAGTTCAAGGAACGCCGGAGCCTGCGATGGAGTCCGGTCAAGGACCCGGGCCAGAGGATTTTCTGGCGCGGCAACGCCGAGAATAGCCGCCGAATTCGCTGCCGTGCGATCGGCATCGTAGCCAAGGACCCACGCGGGCCGGGCTTTCGTAAGGATGGCCTTCGCCGACTCGGCATCGGACGCGAGAAAGAACCGCGCGCTTTGCGTGATCCCTTCAAGCGACTCATGGGATGAACCGGCGACGCCTGGCTGGCCCGACCAATAGGCCACCGCCGGGCTCCACCACCACGGCGCGAGGAAAGGCCCGTCGACACGCGACGCGATCTGGCGCCAGGCGACGTTCTCCGTTCGCCGCTCGGCGTGGAGCGCAGCGTTCCACTCGTTAGGCCAAATCCGCTCGTCCCAATCTTTCATCAGCGGGAACATGGAAATGAGGACCAGCGTCCAGCCGGCGACGCGATTCCGGAGCAGGCCCAGACAAACAGGCAGCGCCAGCGCGAAAATCATCGCAAAGAAATAAGCCCAGCGGGCCTGCCACATCGTCAGGACAAATGTGGCCACGACAAGCGCCGCGAGAAACGCCGGCAGCATCCGAGTCCGCCTGAGCGCGATCCAAAGCAGAGCTGGGAAAGGAAGGAGCAGAAGTCCCGTCCAACGGAGCCAGACCGGATCGTTCCATCGCACCGGCCGCAGTTCGCCAATCGTCGTCGCCCAATTCGAGAAAATCTGCGCGTTCGCGGGCCACGCCGGCAACCGACGTTCCACCAGCAGGGCGCACAAAACGATTCCAGCGGACAACGCCCAACCGATGAGCCGATTCCTTTCCAGGAAAGTTTTCCGCGCCGTTAGCAGTTGGACGGGAATTAGGATTGCCAGCAGGATCACCGGCTCGTAGCACGAAACCCAAAGCGCCAATCCCCACGCCGCGCCGCTCACCAGACTCCATTCTCGCGAATCGGCCGAAGTCAGGGTCCATTCCGCGCAGACAGCGACGGCGATCAGGCCAAGCAAAAGCGATTGATGATCGGGCCGTCCCAGTTCGGTGGCGTGGACGAGAATCGGGCTCAGCGCCAAAAGAAGGAGAAGCGCGCCGCGATGAGGCAGGCGGGCCGCGCGCGACCACCACCAGAGAAACCAGCCGGTGATCAAGGCCAGCAGCGGCGAGATTAACGCTCCCGCCAGATCGAGCGCGCCGCCGAACGCGAAGCTGAGACCGGCAATCAAATAATCGAGCGGCGCCGTTGTGTGCGGCGTGGTGCCCGCAGGAAAATTCTCGAACTGGTGGTGACGCACGATGGTCCTGGGATGCGCCGCGCACATTCGCACGCGCGTCATGCGCGCATAGCAATCCGCGTCCGTGAAATAGATCCCGTCGCCAATAAAGACGTCGCGATAGTTCGCGCACCGCGTCGCAACGATCAGCGCCGACAGCAGCACGATTTCAACAGTAGCGATAACGGCGCGCCGCACCGCACCGTTCTAATCGAAATTTCGAAATACGAATATTCAAACCTCTGCTGGCTCAAAAGTGTCGCCGGGCGAACTCACGGCCGGAACCGCTTTTCAGATAGCGTTCGAATGCCCGTGCTTTGATTTCCGATTCGAAAGCGATGGGTCACAAGCCGCCACGGCCTGTGTTGAGCAGTGTGAGGACACGCGCCGCGGTTGTGGTCCCGCAAGCGTTCTCGCAGACTCTGCGTCACACCGGTGTAATGAGTGGTCTCGTTGACGTCGCTGGCAAGAACGTAGACATAAAAAAAATGCTTCATAGGGGGCTGGCCTGCCAAGCAGATTAGCTGGCCTGCCAAGCCGTAGGCTTTTGGCGCCGTTAAAGCAACCTTAAGACGGCCCGCCTCCACTTCGTTACGGCGTGGCAGCCTTCGCTTTTTGGCTCCGCGCCAAAAGCGAAGGCTGGGCCCACCAGGATTCGAACCTGGGACCAAGGGATTATGAGTCCCCTGCTCTAACCGCTGAGCTATAGGCCCGCTCGAATTCGGATTAAAACACGAGCCACGGCTGGTTACCAACCCCGAATGCTTTCGGGGCTGCTCTAACCGCTGAGCTATAGGCCCGCCACGGTCAGGAGCTAATCACCGCGCGGCGCGGTTAGCCAATCCGAATGCTGGAGCGGCAGGCACGGCGCGCTGGGCCGTGCGGCAATCGCAGCGTCGAGTCCCTGGCTCTATTAATGGAACCCGGTTTGGGGAGCGGGAATCGGACGGAGATTCCGCTGGCGTTCGGCCTCTTTATCGGCCGCTATCTGAGCGGGCGTCTTGGGCCCCTGCGGCTTCTTCATCGCCGCGTCCATCTCCGCCTTCGTCGGCGGTTGCGGTGGCTTCTTGTGCGTCTGTGTTCCCACTCGGATCACCTGGCCCTTCACAAACTGATAGCCGTCCGAATGCGTCCACACCCCATTCACCAGCGACCAGCCGAGTTTAAGGGGCACCGATGGAACGATCTTTACGGTCGTTTTCTTCTTCGAGGACGACTGTTTCTTTGGCGCGGGCTCGGCCTGGAGCGGCGCGGCGACTGCGAAACTGGCGAGGACAGCGAGAGAGAAAATGGTTCGTATCATATTTCCTTAATTGATTGCGGTTTCGCTCCGGGCGGATTCCAGGGAGAGGTCGCGGGGCGGCAACCGTCGAATCGTGAGGCCGATGCATGATCGACCAGCACGACGATTCCGCGATCCGCGTCAAAAGGCAAATGCTGACGCAAACTTTTTCGGGGGATCAGAATCCCGACCAGGGCGTGTTTTGGGAAAAATGTTCCCGCGCCAGCACCACTCCGATCCGCACGATCACGCTCACCACGAATCCGACCGCGAAACAGAATCCGGCCGCGTAACGCATCGAGCGCTCCGACAGATCAAAGATCCCCGGCGGCTTGTCCTTGTGCATGCCGCAAGGCTCGGCCGACTCGACCACAACGCAAGCGCCGGTTGCTTTGCCATTGACAACGAAACGCCGCTTCGGTCATCTGTTTTTCGCACCTGCCACTCGCAATTGCCATGAACTACACCGCTTCCGTCAGCGATTATTTCAAAAGTCCGAAGTGGATGATGAACACGCTCCTGGCCGGCGTCTGCGTGTTCATTCCGTTCATCGGACCGATCGTCATCAAGGGTTGGCTTCTCACCGGTTTCTGGGGACGTGATGATGAGCGGCCGGAAACGTTCCCCGATTTCGACTTCAATAATTTCGGCAAATATTTGGAGCGCGGCCTCTGGCCCTTCCTCGTCTCGCTGGTCAGCGGGCTCGTGATTGCGATGGCCGCGTGCGTCATCGTCGTGCCGATTACGATGATTTTGGGGCTGATGACGCCGAACGATCACAGCTCCGCCAGTGGTTGCGCGGCGGCGCTGCTGTTTATCTTCCTGATGGTTTTCTACGTCGTGCTGATCGTCGGGATGATGGTCGTGCTCACGCCGCTGATAATTCGGGCATCCATCATGCAGGAATTCGGGCCCGCCTTTAATTTCGCTTTCCTCAAACGCTTCATTGCCCTGACCTGGAAGGAAACGATTCTGGCTGCGCTTTTCCTCTTCGTGGCGAGCCTCGCCTTGTGCGCCGTGGGCGCGATCATCCTCTGTATCGGAATGTATTTCGCCACGGTGCCGGTGTATTTCTGCTGGGTTCATCTGCAGAAACAACTTTACCGGCTTTACCTGAGCCGCGGCGGCGAGCCGATTCCGCTCAGTCCCAAGCTTCACGATTACGCCGCGCCGGCCGCGCCCGCGGTGTAGCGTTGTAACCTGCGCTGTCCCAGCGCATCGGTGCGGCGGGGGTAGCGACGGCGTTCTGTCGCCGTTTCAAAGGATCGATTGTAGCCGGACTTATCACGCCGATAGAGCGGCGTCGCTACAACTCGCGAAACTACTTCTTCGCCTGCGAGATCGCCTTATCGAGGAGCTCGTGCGCTTTGTCGGCGCCCGACTCGAAATCCCAAATCTCTTTGTCCAACAAATATTGGGCGGGCGTTGCGAAGTTCACGTTCTGCACATTGGTGATGCGCGATTGCAACGTCACGATGCCGGCCAGCGAACCGCCCCGGCAAAGGATCAACGGTCCGCCGCTGTTACCCGGGCTGACCGGCGTCGAAGTTCGAATCAGCGTCTCCTCTTTCACCTTGTCGAAACGCGAAATGATTCCGGCCGTAATGCTTAGGCCTTCGCCGAGCGCATTCCCGATTGCGATGCAGGCCTCCCCTTCCTTGATCGCCTCCAGCGGCCGAATCGGAAACTGGTTCGGCGCCCATTTCCCTTCCAGCCGGACGAGCAGCAGCGCGAGGTCGACGTCGTTCTTCGCCCGGGCCACGACCTCGACGCCGGCAAAATCCTTGTCGTGCGAAAAGCGGACGCCGCACTTGTAATCGCTCGTCATGTTTTCGCCCGGGTCCACGACGTGCCAGTTCGTGGCGACGAGACCGTATTCGCTGTCGTTATACAACAGGACGCCGGTCCCGCTGGCGCCGTTCTCTTTCTTGTTGAACGTCGAGCGCTTCTCCTTCCAGGTCGTGCGGACTTCCAGCACGGAAGACTTGTAAATGTCGCGCAATTCTTCCGCGGTGAAAATGCGATCGTGCGAAACCGCAAGCTGCTGCGGCGCAGTCGTGGTCGGTTGTTCCGGACTCGGCGCGAGCGTCGTCTTTTTTCCCGGCGCGAACATTTGAAATGCGGCGAACCCTATTCCCCAGAGCACCAGCGCCGCGACCAGCGGAAAACCCCAGCGCGTTTTCTCGCGCTTGAACGACGTCTGAACGTAGCGGATCTGCGGGAACGCCGAGAACGCAATCCAGGCCAGCGTGTAAACAATCCAGATGATCAGGGTCAGGCCGTTGGGCGAATAAAACGCCAGCCCGAGAACGATGAACCCCAGCCAGAACCACGGCGCCGCCATGAGCGCGCGCCGGCGGCGTTTCATGATCAGCCAGTTGCGCCAGATGATGAATCCGCCGAACGCGGGCGTAAGCAGGAAGCTGCCTAGGATCGCCATCACTGGGCTCCAGATCGTTTCACCCTCCGGCGGCACCGCCGCCGAGGTCGCACCGGCGGCCGGGACCGATTTTGTCGCGGGGGCGGTTGATCCAATTACCGGTAGCACGCTCGGCAACGGCGGCGGCCCCGCGGCCGGCATCGGCATTGGAATTGAAATCGATGGCAACGGCGGCGGCGCCACCTTCTCCGCTTTCGCTTCGCTCGTGACCAGCTCGATCTTGTTCTCGGATGGAACAGCGGCGGCGGCCAGGGTCGTCGCCGCGGGAAACGTCGCCAGTAATTCGGAGATCGGTTTCCATGCCGCCTTCGCTTCGTCCCAGGCGAGATCGGTCGCGCTCAAACTGCCGTCGGCGACCTTATCCCGAATGGTCGACTCGGAAAAACGCCCCGCGTATTGCCCATTCCGATGAACCCAGATTTCCATGCGGCCTGTATGTAGCCAAGGCAGCAGGTTTGGTGCAACGAAATACGCCGCGTCCTCTCAACCTCTCAACCCCTCAACCCCTCAACCTTCTTAGATCATGTTCACCGCGCCGCAGTTCGGGCACGTGTACGCCTGCTCGCTCGGCGGCAGCAACGGCCGCGTCAAAAACTTATGGCAGCTCCAGCACTTGATCCAAAACGGACTCGTCCGCCCGCTCGCCTCCTCGTTAACCAGCTCGAGCTCCCCGATCTTGTCCGCCGGAATCTCGCGATCCGGTTTTTTCCCGTCGATGTGTGTCCGTTCAGCCATTGGAGTTGAGTCCTTCTAGTTCAGCGTGCGTCGCCGGTAAATCGAAATCGCGTTCGCTTCGTCGTAGCACAGGCCTCTGGCCTGTGCGGCCAACAGGCATCCTGCCTGTTGTTCTTCCTTCTTCCAGCACGTTTGCTTGTACGATTGTGATTTCAAACCCAGGCGCATACGCTGGCTTTTTCACCGATGAAGACGGAACCCGCGCGGACTATTGCAGAACTCAAGGAACTTCGGGAACTAACCGGCGACGCGAACGGCGCGCAGCGCGTCGCCTTCACGCAAACATGGGCGAACGCGAGAAAATGGCTCCGCCAAAAACTCGAGGCATTCTGTCCGGACGTGCGCATGGACGCCGCCGGAAATCTCTGGGCGACCTTGCCCGGCGACTCGCCGAAAGCGCTCTTGATCGGCGGCCACATCGATTCGGTGCCGAATGGCGGCTGGCTCGATGGTTGTCTCAACACGCTCGCCGCCGTCGAAATCCTTCGTCGCATTAACGCGCAATACAACGGACGTCCGCCCGTCACTGTCCGCCTTGTGGATTGGGCCGATGAAGAAGGCGCGCGCTTCGGCAAGAGCCTGTTCGGTTCCTCCGCTTGCTCCGGCCATCTCGACATGGACGAAGCCCGCGCGCTGAAAGACAAACAAGGCGTCACGCTTCCTGACGCACTCGCCGAGCACGGAATCGATTTCGAAAAGGTGAAAGACTGCGGCAAGGAACTCGAGAACGCCGCAGCCTACCTCGAGCTCCACATCGAGCAAGGGCCCGTCCTACTCGATCTCGATCGCCCGCTCGGGACCGTGCTCGGAACTTTCGGCGTCGAACGGCACGCCATCACCTTTCACGGCCAGGCCGCGCATTCCGGCAGCACCCCGATGAACCGGCGGAAGGATGCCTTTCTGGCGGCTGCCAAAATGTCCCCGGAGATTTATCGCATCACTGAACGGAACGGAGGGGTCTGCACGATCGGCTCCTGCACGACCAAACCCGGCATCGTCACCAGCGTCGTCGAAGAATGCCGGATCACGCTCGACCAGCGCCATCTCGATGCCGCCGCGCTCGCCCGAATGCTCGCCGAAGCGCAGGAAGCCAGCGAACGTTTCGCCAAACAAGGTAACGTCACCGTTTCCTGGGAGCGCCTCTGGCAGATCGAACCGATCCTCTTCAACTCCGATCTGATCGCTCTCTGCGACGAAGCCATCTCCGAGACCGGCGCCCAACCCCATCGTCTCCCATCCGGTCCTCTCCACGACGCCGCCGAAGTCGCTCGTGCCGGCGTCCCCACCATAATGATCTTCGTCCAAAGCCTCCACGGCATCTCCCACAACAAAATCGAAGACACCAAAGAAGAACATCTCTCGATGGCTGTCAGTGCGTTCGATGCGCTCGCCGACAAAGCACTTCGGCGGATCGAGTCCGGCGCCTGCGGGACCGCTCGATGATTTTGTTGTACCGACCTCTGCCCTCGGACCGCCGACCCGCTATCCCTTCACCCCAGCTTTAGCCATGATCGTCACGGCCAAGCCTGACATGATCTGCGCGAGCCTGAATTTCTCGATTGAAGCCCCCGATCCCAGAGCGTGAAACTTGTCAAGATACGCCGATAGGTCAGCATCGAACTGAGCGACGAGCGCCTCGATTTTTTCCTCGGCCGTGTTCTTCAAGGCTGCGACAAGGGCCTCAAGGTTTTTGACTGTGCCGTCCAGCTCGCCCTGGCTGACGGCGCCGTCGCCCACCAGCTTTTGATAAAACGAGGACGTCGTCGCCGAAGTCCCCATGGTCAGATCGTAGATAACTCCTTGCAGCATTACAGGCAGACCTTTTGCATTCATGTTGTTTTTCCTTTCGGGAAATAATGAAGGTTAAGTCGAAGCCGCTGAGTAAACAGTTCCGGCGGCGAAGAGCAAAACAATTCTGGCGCCGACTTCGGCGTCTCCAATTTTCCCGGAAACAAGTGGCGGCCGGTGCTGCCATCGAGGCCGCTTTGATCTCCGACCTCCGACCTCTGACCTCCGACCTCCGACCGCTTCGGCGAACCTAGATGCCTTGCAATTCCTTAAACGAGATCTTCTCGTTCAGTTGAAAACCTTCGCCGGACAGGGTGAGTGTGCCCTTTAGCATCACTTTGTGATTTTCGAAGTCTATGCTGATCGTGCCTTTGAAGCCTCCACCGTTCGTCTTGAGCGTGATCGGAGTCGGCTTGGTATAGCCCTCTCCCGTGTCCTTGACCGATCCGTTCATAGACCAGCCGCCCGTAATAAGGGTGACATCGGCCGCTCTACCCTGGGCGCCGGTGCGATGCTCAAATAAGCTGATGGCGATTTTATTGCTGTTTCCAACCACCCAAACGCTGTCTTTCGCAAAAGAGGATACGGGCAGGAGCAGACACGCGAGCAGTCCAATGGCGCAAATTTTCATGGTTCTAAATGTTCGAGGGTTAGCTTGGGTTCGGAAAGAAGGGGTCCTACTCTCGTTTTCTCGGGTTGCCACCACACTGTCAAGACGCATCGGCGAATTCCATTCAGAGACGCCAAACGCTGGCAAAAAGACGGTTCCCTCGTCGTCGAGATCGAAACCATTCAGGACGGCGGGGCCACCATCACCGCTGACCGCGCCGTCGTCCTCGGCTTCGACCATTCCACCAAAGCGAAAATCCTCAAATCGACAATCAAGTTCGCCATCGAGGACCAGTAGCTCCGCGACGCCGCCTCCGACCTCCCCCGTCTGACTTCCGATCTCAGACGTCTGACTTCTGACGCCTCAAACCTTCCACGGCATCTCCCACGACAAAGCGGAGCACACGAAAGAAAAGCGTCTTGAACTGGCCGTCCCCCCTTCGATAAACTCGCCGACAAAGCGATCGGTTGGATAAGGCGAGATGACATGCGCCTTCGCTTACGATAAGAAAAGGTGTGGGCAAACTTCCCCTCTTCCCGGTCGGTGCCTTGCTGATTGCGGCCGGGTTTTTGCACGCGAAACAGCCGGTTGATCCAGAACAGGCTTCGTTCGCGAAGCGTTCCGGCAAGGAATTGGTCCAGCAGTTGGCTGACGACAAAAAGCGGCCCCGCGCTTTTTACGAACTTCTGCGGCGCGCGGAGCCCAGCAAGTATCCAGAGTTCGCCGCCTTCGAAGTCGGCCACTACAATTCTAAGCTGGTGATTTGCCCACAGGAGAACCCTCGCCCGCCGATCTATCTGGTGCTGTACGGCTTTCTGGAACTGATGGAGACGGGATACAGCCGTGACAACTATCAAGTTAAGAACCCGCGCGAACTTTTCCCGCCTGCGACCAACGACTCGGGCACCGCCGCCGTGCAAGAACCGGCCATCCATGCCTTCACCGCGGACGGCCGCGTTGTCCATCCGTTCGGCGGCGATACTGTTCTTAAAGGCACGCTCGCCGACATTAACGGAGACGGAATCATAGAGCGCGTCGACTCGATGATGTACGGCGTGGAGGGTATCCACGACGCGATTGTCCTCACGGTGTCGACCGTCAAGACGAAGGCACAGCCGCTTCTCACTGTGGTGCTAAACTGGGGAGCGGACGAATGGATTTACCGCCTGACCGATCAGGATGGCGACGGCGTTTCGGATATCGAAGCAGGACCGCGAACGGCCACGGGATTGATCCCGAAAGCGGTTTGGAAATGGGACCGGGTGAAAAAGCTTTATGTAGGCCCGCAAGGACAAGCCGGTGACCATTTCCGTGTCATCAACGGCGTAACCCTTTGGAAAGAGCTAGCCCAGCTTAAAGCTGCGCGGCTCACGTTCCCCAAAGATGGAGATGCGGTCTCGATATATGAGACCAAGCCAAAGAGCGCCACTGTGCCAACTCCATCACCGCAGGCGCCCACGCCCTACCGGCACGCCTCTTTAAAGGACGCGCCAGATTCGGAACTGCTTCGGTTCATGGCTCAAGGGAAGAGGGATTGGGATCGCCAAGAAACAGGAATTCACAACCGCCTGCCGGAAGATTTTTGGAACATGGACGCCAAGTCCGCCGCGTTGGCATTGGTACAGACGAACCGGACGGAAGCACATCGCGCCCGATACCAGATCGCGATCGATGCTCGGGACAAGGCGGAGCCACCGCCGCGGTGCACGATTGGATTTTCAACGGCCTCCGCTCGTTGTTACGATGCGATCGACGGCCACTACTTTCTTCGCGTCGACCCCGACGATTCGTACCTGGCTTTCGCCGGATCGTCGTCGGCTGGAGTGGTTTTCTATAACGCTGTCTACGATCAGCCCGTTTTCGACATCCGAATCTGCCCTTTGCCTTACGAAGAGGCCCGCAAAATCGGTGAAGTGATTTGGTGGCTCGATCGAGTTCGCAGTCGGGCCGTGAGAGCCGATTCTCAGAACAGTACAATTGTTTCAAGTGGAGACGGCTCTGGACGCGTGATTATGCGCGCGGAAGGTCGAGCAATAATCGATCATGCGAAGACACTCTGGTACAACCTCGCTTCTCGCTGGACGGACAATTATAAGCCGGAAACATTCTTGAATTTCGCGGGATATCTTGTCGCTGACGCCTTGCCGGCGCGGTTGGGCAACAAGTGGTCGCAGTTCGAACCGACCGAGCAAAGGCTAAGCGAGTCACGACAGGACTCCGCGGCCGTCTACACCGACGCGGAGCGAAAGCGTTTGCAGGATTTTAGCGAGCGGTTTCTCGGCTGGTTCTCCCCACAAGAGGAAAAAATTTCATTTTCACTCGTAAACGTAGCGGCGCAATGCGCCGGCGACTTTGGCATTGTTTCGGACGCTTCGCGCCTGCGCGAAATCGAATCCGCTCTACCGCCGCCGGCTCGGCCAAAGCGCAGCTACGACGAGGTCGAAGCCGACCGGAGCAAGCTGCCATATGCGTTCGAAATCAAAGATCCGAAGAAGCGGAAACGCGTCGAGCAACAACAGGCTGCGCTCGATGCAGAACTGGATGCGATCCTTTATGAGGACGTAAGCGACAGCCCCGATCTCCTCCGCAACTCCCTCGCCGTTTCGCTCCGAAAACTGGCGGTGGCACCTGACCTCGATCGTCTGAGCACTCTCGCCGTCTCGAAATCGGATGAGCAACAATGGGCACTGCGGTGTCTCGCCCAACTAGATCGAAAAAGATATGCCGACGCTTTGGAAACCTTGACGCGGAAAACGACCGGGCAGTGGGCACGGCAATTTTTCTCTGCGCTAGCGCGCGCCGACCAGCCACGCGCGCTGACGATCGCCCGAGACCTGCCGGCAGAGAAAATCGATCCGCTCACCATTCCCGCTTTCCTCGTGTTAGGAGATTCCGGCGCTGTCCCCGAAGAAACTCAACGTCTCGCAACAATCATTAAGATGCTGCACGATCCGAAGACGGGGTGGCAGGAACGAGCTCATGCAGTCGAGGCGCTGGTGCCACAAAACAATCCGCTTCGATATCCCGGTCGAGAGATTGATGACGCGTTGCTTAAAGTCCTCACGCCCGAGCAGGCAGACGAGAACGGAACGTTTACCCAGGAAGAAGCATGTCTTGCCCTGGCGCGCCGCGGTCGCACGCAGACCTTCGACCGTATCGTCGAGCAACTGCAAAAGACTAGAAATGATGCAGGCAGTTACGGCAGGTTCCTTGAGGCCTTGACGCATCTCGCCCAAAGCGATCCGGGCCAGTTGAATCCGCGGTTGGTTGAGATTGTTCGGCCGGACTTATCGCACACCAACAAGTCGGTGCCCGGACTCATATGGATGATCTGGGGTGCGGATCTGCACGAGTTGCAACCGGACATCGAACGACTTGCAACCGCGAACCCGGACGAGTTCGAGGACATAAAGGCGAGCAGTTATGGAGGATCTGCGAGTGCCGTCACGGGGCGATTCCATCTCGCGCGAAAAATCTTGAGCTTATGGAGCGAGCCGGACCCACTGACCCGGGCAAAACTCCTTGTCGCCTTTTGCGCTTCTGAGGCAGAGGAATTTTTCCGCAACCCACACCCTGAGCGACTTACCAAGCTAAAGGCGGATATGAATCGTGCGTCCGACGAACTATCTCCCGACGCCAAAGATGCGCTCAGGGCATTTGTTGCCGCTATCGATTCGAAGCCAGACACCGTCGACGAAGGACGCGTGCTGCCTGAGATGATTCACAAGGCCACGACTCTTGCCCGGACGGAACTGCGACTGTGATTCGTGGTGACGCTTTGGCGCCGGACCTCACACGCCGCCTGATTCGACGCGCGACAGCGGAATGAATTCGCTTTCGTGGAGGACGATGCGTTTGGTGCCGCGCAATAACTTCCACCATTCCCAGGCGCTGCCGGCCGCAATCAGGAAAACAAGAGCGACGAAGGCGAAGGCGACCATGGCGTCGAAGCGCCAGATCGCGGCCTGGCGAAGCATCTCGGACGCTTTGGTGGCGTCGGCCAGGGTGGCGGCGGTGCGGGCAAGAGACTCGGCGCCGCTGAGGAAACCGAGCTTCGGGTCGGCGGAAAAGATTTTCAGCCAGGCGGCGCTAAAGGTGACGGCGGCCATGAAGCAAAGGGGCGCGAGCGTGACAAAGATGTAGCGGCCTTTGCCCATCTTGATAAGCACGGTGGTGCCCAGACAGAGCGCGATTACAGCGAGGAGCTGGTTGGCGAGACCGAAGAGCGGCCAAAGACTGTTGATGCCGCCGAGCGGATCGATCACGCCCTGGTAGAGGAACCAGCCCCACGCCGCCACGAGCAGGACGCTCGAGAAAAGATTCGCGGTCCATGAGCGGGTGTTGCCGAATGGTTTCCATAAATTGCCGAGCAAATCCTGAAGCAAAAATCTTCCGACCCGCGTCCCGGCGTCGAGCGTGGTCAGGATAAAGAGCGCTTCGAACATGATGGCGAAGTGATACCAAAGCGCGAGCGCCGTCGGGTTCGACGTGACGCGCGAGAACATGTGGGCCATGCCGACGGCAAACGTCGGCGCTCCCCCAGCCCGGCCGAACATCGTTTTCTCGCCGAGATCGGTCGCGAGTTTTTCCATCCCGGCTTCGGTAACCGGGAACCCGGCGGCGGAAATTTTGCTCACCACTTCGGTGGGCGCGCCTTTCGTGTTGATGGCGAAATATTCGCCGGGCTGAAGGACACAGGCGGCGATCATTGCCATGAGCGCCACCATCATCTCGGTGATCATCGCGCCGTAACCGATGTCGCGTATGCGCGATTCGCGCGCGATCATCTTGCAAGTCGTGCCCGAGGCGATCAGCGAATGGAACCCGGACACGGCGCCGCACGCGATCGTGATGCACACAAACGGAAAGACCGGGCCGGCGAACACTGGGCCGGTGCCGTCGATGAAACGCGACAGCGACGGCATCAGCAGGACCGGGCGGAGCAGGATGACGGCGACGGCGAGCGCGGCAACCGTCCCCAGTTTCAAAAACGTGCTGAGATAATCGCGCGGGGTCAGCAGCAGCCAGACCGGGAGGATGGAGGCCGCAAGTCCGTAGATCATCACGGCCCAGGCGAGCCATTTCTCGTCCTGTCGAAACCAGTGTTCGAGCGCCGGATAGCTGGCGAGAAATTGTCCGCCCCAGACGGCGAAGGCGAGCCCGGCCACGCCAAAGGCCGTGATCCATTTCACGTTCATCCGGCCGGTCTTGAGCCCGAGTCCCATGATCATCGCGACCGGGATCGTCGTCGCGATCGTGAAAACGCCCCACGGGCTTTTCGCCAGCGCCTGCACGACCACGAGCGCAAGCACGGCCATGATCATGATCATGATGAGCAGCACGCTGATCAACGCCAGGGCGCCGACCCCGCGCCCGATTTCTTCCTTCACCATTTGCCCGAGCGTTTTGCCGCCGCGCCGGACGGAACTGAAAAGAACGATCATGTCGTGGACGCCGCCGCCCAACGTGGCGCCGATCAGGATCCAAAGCGTGCCGGGGAGAAAACCGAATTGCGCGGCGAGCACCGGCCCGACGAGCGGACCCGGCCCCGCAATCGCGGCGAAATGATGGCCGAACACCATCCAGCGATTGGTGGGAACGAAATCCTTGCCGTCCTCCTTGGCGATGGCCGGCGTGGCCCGGTCGTTGTTGAGGACCAGGACTTTTGTCGCGAGCCATTTGCTGTAGAACCGGTAGCTGACCGCGAACGTGCACAGCCCAGCGGTCACGATCCAGAGCGCGCTGACCTGTTCGCCCCGCGAAAGCGCCAGCACGGCCAGCGCCGCCAGGCCCAGCAGGCTGACCGCGATCCACAGCAGTTTTTTCCAGATGCTCATCGAATTTGAATCCGGCGCGCGCCGATGTGAGTCTAGGCGAAACCAGGGCCGGGTGACAACCCGGCAGCGAGTCCGTCCGGCAACCGCGGGATCCGCGCCGTTACACCATGGAGTTATCTTACAAAATCAAAAAAATCCTGAGCGGCGATGCTTACACCAGCGCTCGCCGGCACGTCAGGCAATGGCTCATGGGCCGGGCCCCTTTGCGCCTGGACGCGGCCAGGATCACCGCCACCATCGACCGCCAGAAGTTCCAGGACATTTACGATCGCTACGCGATGGAGAACCCAGGCGACGAATGGCCGAAGTATCTCGAGATCCAGCCCTGGATGGAGATCAACCTGAAACGGGTCCGCGATCTCGAGCTCGATCTCGGCGGTCGCAAGCGCGTCCTCGATATTGGGTGCGGCACCGGCTATTTTCTCTACATCTGCAAATACCTTGGACACGACGTTCTCGGAATGGACCTGGATGAAACGCCCGGCTTCACCGAGATGATCGATCTGCTCGGGGTCAGGCGCGTCATCTGCCGGATCGAGGCCTACCAGCCGTTGCCGAACCTAGGGCAAAAGTTCGACGTGATCACAGCCCACATGATTTGTTTCAACGGGCACAAGAGCGACAAGCTCTGGAAGATTTCCGAGTGGGAATATTTCCTCGACGACCTGGCGGCGAACCAGCTCGAACTGGGCGGCCAGGTCGGCCTCGAATTAAACCGCGAGTACGACGACTCGCTTTACACGCCGGAATTGAAGGCCTATTTCGAATCGCGCGGCGCGGACATCCACACCCAGCGGGTCCACTTCAATCCATTGCGGCCCGCGCCTGCCGCAGTTGCGACAGCTGCTCGCTGAAATCCGTTTTCCGCTTCCGGTGTTCGTCGACGACCGCGGCCGGCGCGCGCTCGACGAAGGACGAGTTTGAAAGTTTCGCGTCGACGGTCCGCAACTCGCCTTCGAGTCGCGCAATCTCTTTGTCGAGACGATCGCGCTCCGCTGCTTTGTCCGCCGTTGCGATGATCAGAAACAATTCGCCGAGTGGCGTAACCGCGACGGGAACGCCGGCCTCAGCCTGAAATTTCGAATCGACCTTCAATTCCTCCGCATTCAGCAGCCGCGACATCGTCGGAACTTCGCGCTCATTAATTGGCCATGAAGGCCGAAGAACAAAACTCACTTTCTTGTTCGAAGGCACCCGCGATTCCGCCCGGAGATTGCGTCCCGCTCGGACCACGTCGTAAACCTCTCGAACCTTTTGGACACCGCTAGGATCGACCTCAATCGATTTCGGCAACGGTTGAAACTGGATCGTCTCGGCGCCGAAACCGAAAACCGCCCACAGCTCCTCGGTGATGTGCGGCATGAACGGATGCAATAACCGCAAAACGCCGGAAAGGACGACGTCCATCACGCCCAGGACCGATTTCTTGCGCGCTGCGTCCTCGCTGAAAATGTCGGTCTTGGCCGCTTCGACGAACCAATCGCAATAATCGCCCCAGAAGAAATCGTAGAGGCGTTGCGCCACTTCGTTGAACTTGTATTCGCGGTAAGCGTCTTCGACCGCGACGAGCAGCTCGTTGAACCGCGCCAGGACTTCGATCGAGTAAATGGAAAGCGAATTGGAATCGAGCTGCGGCTGCGCTTCGCTCGGACCGTGCATCTGGCGGAAGCGCGCCGCGTTCCAAAGCTTCGTCGCGAAGTTCCGGCCTTCCTCGATTTGTTTCTCGTCAAACGCGATGTCCTGCCCGATCGGGGCGATCCGCATCAGGCCGAAGCGCAAACCGTCCGCGCCGTATTTCGCGATCAAATCGAGCGGGTCGGGCGAATTGCCTAACGACTTCGACATTTTCCGGCCCTGCTTGTCGCGAATCAGGCCGGTAAAGAAAACGTCGCGGAACGGAATGTTATCCTCGATCCGGCCGGATTTGCCGGGCTTGAATTCGAGCCCGGCGAAAATCATGCGGGCGACCCAGAAGAAAATAATGTCCGGCCCGGTAACGAGCACCGAGGTCGGATAAAATTTCCGCCGCGTCTCCTCGTCCATCGTTTCATAAGCCCAGAGCCAGGACGAGAACCAGGTGTCGAGCGTATCCGGATCCTGTTCCCAGTTTTCCGCATCCGCCGGCGGCTCAATGCCGACGTAGATCTCCGACTTCTGACCTCCGTCCTCCGACCTCTGCTTCCGATACCAAGCCGGTATGCGATGTCCCCACCAAATCTGGCGGCTGATGCACCAGTCCTGAATGTTCTCCAGCCATTGCCCATAGACCTTCTCCCAATGCCGGGGAAAGAACCGGATCAGGTGATCGCGCACGACGTCGAGCGCTTCCTGCGTTTTCGGGTAACGCAGAAACCATTGCTCGCTCAGCCGCGGTTCGATCGGCACTTCGCTGCGCTGACTGAACCCGACGTTGTTTTCGTGCGGCTCTTCTTTCGCGAGCAGGTTCGCCCGTGCCAGGAGCTCCGCCGATTTCTCCCGCGCCGCGAACCGGTCCAGACCATCCAGCTCGGGAACCGCCGGGCAGTTGATCCGGCCATCCGGATGCAACACGTCGATGACCGGCAGCGAATGCCGGACGCCGATCTCGAAGTCGAGCGTGTCATGCGCCGGGGTGACCTTCAGAACGCCCGTCCCGAACTTTGGATCGATCGCGGCATCACCGACGATGGGAATTTTTTCCCGGGCGAGCGGACGCACGACCTCTTTGCCGATAAGGTCGCGATACCGCGGATCGTCCGGATGCACTGCGACGCCCGTGTCGGCCATGATCGTTTCGGGGCGGGTCGTCGCGACTTCAAGGAAACGCCCGGGCTCGTCGACGATCTCGTAGCGAACGTAGTAGAGCTTCCCCTTCTGCGGCCTGGCGATCACTTCCTCGTCGGAAAGCGCCGTCTGCGCCGCCGGATCCCAGTTGATCATCCGCCGGCCGCGATAAACCAACCCTTTGCGATAGAGATCGACGAAGACGTTCTCAACGGCGCGGACGTAGTCGTCGTCGAAAGTGTAACGCTGGCGCGACCAATCGCAGGAAGCGCCGAGCCGCTTGAGCTGCCTGATGATGATGCCGCCGTGTTTTTGGGTCCAATCCACGACGCGCCGGAGAAATTCTTCGCGGCCCAGGTCGTGTCGCGTTTTGTTTTCCGTCTGCCGCAAATTCTTCTCGACCGCCGTTTGGGTTCCCACGCCGGCGTGATCGGTGCCGGGGAGCCAGAGCACTTCGAAGCCCTGCATGCGGGCGCGGCGCGCGAGGATATCCTGGATGGTGTTGTTGAGAACGTGGCCGAGGGTCAGGATGCCGGTGACGTTCGGCGGCGGAATGACGATCGAGAACGGCGGCTTCGGCGAATGCGCGTCGGCCCGGAAATAGCCGGCCTGTTCCCAATGCGCGTACCATTTCGGCTCAACGGCATTGGGATCGTACGTTTTCGAAAGCTCAGGCATCGCCGGGAATGATGCGGGCGTCGCGCCCGAATGCAAATTGCCGACCAACTTCTTACTCGTGCTCTTTCTCTTGCTCTTGCTCCTCCCCGCTTGAACAACGCAAGAAGTACGATTACGAGCAGAAGCAAGAGTAAGAGCATGAGCAAGAGTAAGAAAAAAACCTGGCTCGGAGTGTCAGGGGCGGCCCTCTGCCTTGCGGCAATCGCTTTCGCCGAAGACTGGAACGTCGTCCGGCCGAACAACCGGCCTTACGTCAGCTTCGCGAACGTCGCGCAGTTCTATCAGTTCCCGGAATACACTCGCGTCAGCCGCACCGTCTCGCTCCGGAGCGAGCGCCGGACGATCCGCGCCCAGGCGGGGACGAGCGAGCTTTCGATAAACGGGGTGAGGTTTTGGACGCATTTTCCGCTGCTCGACAGCGGCAACGAAGATCTGATCTCGGTGATGGACGTTAGCAAAATCATCGAGCCGGTCCTGCGGCCCAGTCGCATCCAGAAATCGGAGAAGATCGACACGGTCGTTCTCGATCCCGGGCACGGTGGGGCGGACAACGGCGCGTCGAGCAGCTGGGGCAGCGAAAAGAATTTCACCCTCGACGTCGCACTCGCCGCCCGCCGCGAGTTGATCCGGGCCGGTTATCGCGTCGAGATGACGCGCGCGACGGACACCGCCGTTTCGCTCGATGAGCGGGTCAACATTGCCAACCGGTTCACGCACGCGGTCTTCGTTAGCATTCACTTCAACTCCTCGGCCGGCGGCTTCGGCGTGGAAACGTTCGCGCTCGCTCCCGAGGGCGTGACCTCGAACATGTCGAGCGAACATCACGTGTCCGCGGCGGACGTGGCGCGGCATGCCGGCAACGCGCACGACGAACACAACATCGCGCTGACGGCGTCGATCCACGCGATGGTTTTGTCGCGGATGGCGGCGTTCGATCGCGGGGTGAAGCACGCCCGGTTTCATGTTTTGCGCGACGTAAAGATCCCGGCGGTCCTGGTCGAAGGCGGATTCATCAGCAGTCCGACGGAAGGCCAGCGGATCTCGACGAGCTATTACCGGCAACGTCTCGGCGCGGCCATCGCGCAGGGCATTCAAAACTACAACGCGGCCGTGAATTACCGGACCCAGGGCGCAAACTTCGCCATGGCCAAGGTGAACCTGCCACCCCATACGCGGCCGATCAGCGAACCGCTCGGCGCCGATCCGCCAATTGAAAAGCGGGACCATCCGCCATCGGTCTCGATCACCGGCGGGAATTAACGTATGGCCACAACCAGATCCGCCCGCGCGAGCCAGCCCATCGGCGTGTTCGACTCCGGCATTGGAGGACTGACCGTGGTGGCGGCGTTACGAACGCTCCTGCCTAACGAGTCGATCTTTTATCTGGGCGACACCGCCCGGGTCCCGTACGGCGGAAAAAGCGCCGCGACCGTGCAACGCTACAGCCTCGAGATCGCAGAGATGTTGCTGGGAGAAAATGCCAAGACCGTTGTGGTGGCGTGCAACACGGCTTCGGCGCTGGCGTTGCCGCGGCTGGAAGAAACTCTGCCGGTCACTGTAACCGGCGTGATTGTGCCCGGCGCCGGCGCCGCGATCGCAAGCACCCGCAGCGGCCACATCGGCGTGATCGGCACACGGGCCACCATTGCGAGCGGCGCTTACGAACGCGCTTTGCGATCGTTGAATCCGGACATCCGCGTGACGGCGCGCGCCTGTCCCCTGCTCGTCCCGTTGATCGAAGAAGGCTGGCTCGACAGTCCGATTACGGAACAGGTCATCCTGCAATATCTGGCGCCGCTCATGGAGGACGGCGTCGATACGATCGTGCTTGGGTGCACGCATTATCCGCTGTTGCGTAACGCGATCTCGCGGCTGGTCGGGGACAAGGTCGCGCTGGTGGACTCCGCCCAGAACTGCGCCCTCGCGGTGCGCGATTTGTTGGAGCGCGAGAATCTGTCGGCGCCGGAATCGAACGCTACGAAGCTGCAGGTGGCGTTGACCGATCCACCGGACGCGTTTCTGCGGGTCGCGCGCGAAGCGCTAAATCTTGACGTCGGCGAGATAAAAGTAATCGGGCTGTAGCCGCGGCGCGCTGTCGCCGCGCAATCGCATCCTAGTTCGCAAAACGCGGCGACGGAGCGCCGCGGCTACAGAAGGGCGAAGTGGAAGTCCGCACCCCGCAGCGGTCGCCTTGATGGGCGACGCGAGAAAGTTGTCATCCTGAGCGAAGCGAACTGATCTCTGAACATTTCCGGGCTCCCTCCGCGCCGAAATAGTCAGAGATGTTTCGCTGCGCTCAACATGACAGGGTGTGAATGGTTGGCACAGCGAAGCGGCTACCGACGTTTCCCCTTCGGCAGACTCTCCGCCACCAGCTCATACGAATGGTCGATCATCGTCCTGATCTCGGCGTCCGGGATAACGCCATCGAGCACGACGGTGTTCCAATGCTTCTTGTTCATGTGATAACCGGGCATGACCTGTTCGTAACGGTCCCGCAATTCGAGGGCGAGATCGGGATCGCACTTCAGGTTTACGCGCGTCGGCACTTCGTCGAGCGCCAGGAGCGCGAACATCTTTCCGCCCACCTTGAACACAATATTGTCCGGGCCGAACGGCATACCTTCAGTCGCGCCCTTTTTCTTCAGGCAATGAGCGCGAAAACTTTCGGCGTTCATTTCCGCTCGCCGGCGATTCGAATCAATTCCAGCGCCGTTTCCACATCCTCTTCATCGCGAACCCAGAAACTGATCCAGCCCGACTGCGGAAAGACGTGATGCGGCAAGGCGCGCCCGCTCGCGATCAAGCGATCGCGATTCGCCCGGCCGACGAAGCAATCCAGCAAACCGTTGCCGTGAATGTGGCTTGATTCTTTGCCGCGAAAAAAGAACCCCAGCCCGCCGAACCGATGCACACCGATACGGACGTCCGGCCAACGCCGCACGGCGGACTCAATCGCGCTGATGCCGCGAAGACATGCCGGACGAAACAGAGCTGTCGCCGCCAGCAGGACCGCGTCGAAAATCTGGGGCGCGCCGGGGATTCTCCCGAGCCATTTCAAGCGCCGAACGGCGAACGCGAAAATCAGGTGTCGTGCTTCTCGACCGGCGCGAGGTCGGCGACCGACGGACCATTCAGGACTTTGCCGAGCGCGTCGAAGCGGGAGCCGTGGCAGGGGCAATCCCAGGTCGTTTCCGTCCGGTTCCAGTGCACGATGCATTTCAGGTGCGGACAGATCGCCGTCATCTCGTGGAGCGCGCCCGCTTCATCACGATACACCGCGATTTTCTTCACGCCTCGCCGAATCACCGCGCCTTCGCCCGGCTTGAGGTCGTCGGTCGAAGCCACATCGCCGCTCGTAAAGTAGTCGGTGTATTGCCGCGCGACGTTGATATTCTCCTTCGCGAAATCCGGAGCGGTCCGCATGGTCACGCGGGACGGGTCGTAAAGTTTCGCCCAGGCGTGATCGCCGCGCCGGATCAATTCGGGAATCAACATCCCGGCGATGGCGCCGTGGGTCATGCCGTTGCCGGAATCGCCGGTGACAATGTAAACGTTTCCTTCGTCGGCCGGATTCCGGCCGATGTAACCCATGCTGTCGACCGGCTCGAACACCTGGCCCGACCATTGGAAGGCGATCTCCCCGGCTTTCGGCCAACGTGCCCGGGCCCAATCCTGGAGCCGCTGGAACCGTTGCTCGAAATCGTCGGCCTGCCCGGTCTTATGATCTTCTCCGCCGACGATCAGGATTTCGTTCCCGGCCTCGTCCCCGTTCGCGAGGCGGACGTAATGGTAAGGCACCGGCCCGAGTCCCGTTTCCATTCCGGCGCGTTCGGCCGTATCCCAAAACAGGGCGCGCGTCACGTCGCCGCGCTTCACCTGCAATCCGATGACGTAAGTCGTGTAAGGCGCCTGCTTCGTGTGAATCACGTAGCGGTCGTTGATCGGTGAGTTGGTCGCCACCACGATGGCTTTGGCTGTGACCGTGTGTTTTTCCGCCGTCACGACTCGCGCGTTCTCGCCCCTGATCGCCTCCTCGACCTTCGTGCCCGTAAAAATCTGGCCACCGTTTCGGACGACGGCGCGCGCGAGCCCCTCCAGATATTTCAGCGGATGAATCTGGCCCTGCCGGGGAAAACGAATGGCGCGATGGGTGTCAAAGGCGTCGATCGGCGCGTTCTTTACCCATTCCACGTCGAGTCCCGCCCGCCGGCAGGCCTCGAATTCTTTTTCCAGGTTCTTGAGCGACTCGTTAGGCGGCTCGAACAGGTAGCCGTCGACCCGCTCGAAGTCGCATTCGATTTTCTCCCGGCTCGCCACGGTTTCGATCCAATCGACTGCCGCGCTGTGGCTCTGCGCCGCCATCCGGGCCCCGTCTTCTCCGTGGTATTTCTCGATATCGTAATAGCGGTCGTCGAGCGCGTTGACGAGATGCGCCGTGGTCCGGCCGGTCATCCCGCGTCCAACCGCGCCGTCATCCAGCACGACCACTTTGTAGCCGGCCCGGCTCAGCTCGTACGCGATCGACATTCCCGCGATCCCCGCGCCGACGATGCACACATCGCTCCCGGTGTTTTCGCGGAGCGGATGAAGCGCCTCCTCTTTCGCCGTCGCTTCCCAATAAGACAGGTTCGCGCCCGCCCGTTCTTCCTGATGCGTTGCCATGATTACCTCCGAAAAGTCTCCAGAGATATTACGTAACTCGCGCCATCAACAGTTGTAGCAGCTCGTCAATTCTTACCCGTTCCTGCTTCATCGAATCGCGTTCGCGCAGGGTAACCGTGTCGCGCAAACCCGGATCTTTTTCACCGAGCGTCTCGAAATCGATCGTCAGGCCGAAGGGCGTTCCCGCTTCATCCTGACGGCGATAGCGCCGGCCGATGGCGCCGGTCTCGTCGTAGAAGACGTTCATGTGCGGCCGGAGCAGGGCGACGATCTCGCGCGCCTTGCTCACGAGTTGTTCGTTGTTCTTGAGCAACGGAAAAATGCCCACCTTCACCGGCGCGACGCGCGGATGGAACCGCATCACGATGCGCGTCTCGGTCTTGCCCTTTTCGTCCGTGACCGTCTCTTCGTCGTAAGCGCTGCAGAGCAGGGCCAGGACGGTCCGATCCACGCCCGCGCTCGGCTCGACGACGTGCGGAATGAAACGCTGCTTCGTTTCTTCATCGAAATAATCGAGCGGCTTCCCACTGGCCTGCTGATGTTGTTTGAGATCGTAATCGGTCCGATACGCGACGCCCTCCAGCTCCTGCCGGCCAAAGGGAAAATCGTATTCGATGTCGTAGGTGCCCTTCGAATAAAAGGCGCGGTCGGCGTCCGGAACCGTGAGGACATGGAGCTTGTCGCGCGCGATCCCGATGTTCTCGTAAAACCGGAGTCGCTCTTCCTTCCAATACTCGAGCCACTTCATCCCCTCCTCTGCCCGGCAAAAATACTCGAGCTCCATCTGCTCGAACTCTCGTGACCGGAAGATGTAGTTCCGCGGATTGATCTCGTTCCGGAACGCTTTCCCAATCTGCGCGATCCCGAACGGTAATTTCTTCCGGGCCGTATCGAGCACGTTCTTGAACTGGACGAAGATCGACTGGGCGGTTTCCGGACGGAGATACGTCACGCTTTCTTCGTCCTCCGTCGCGCCGACGAACGTCTTGAACATCAGGTTGAACGACCGCGGCTCGGTCAGGTCTTTGCCGCCGCAATTCGGGCACTGCTTCAGGCCGTTTTTCTCGGGCAGCTGATCGGCGCGCAGCCGTGCCTTGCACGTCCGGCAATCGACCATGGGATCGGTGAATGTTTCCTCGTGGCCGCTCGCCCGCCAGACGGCGCGGCCCATGAGGATGGAGCCGTCCATGCCGACAACGTCGTCGCGTTCCCGGACCATCACGCGCCACCAGTAATCTTTCACGTTCCGCTTCAGCTCCACGCCGAGCGGTCCGTAATCCCAGCAGCCATTCAGGCCGCCGTAGATTTCGCTGGACTGGAAAATGAACCCGCGCCGCTTGCACAGGCTGACGATTCTCTCCATCCGCTGCGGATCAGGATTCATATTCGTCCGCAGATTTCACAGATTTCCACAGATTAGGAATCGAAATCTCTCCGAAAATTAATCTGTGTAATCTGCGTGAATCTGTGGATAAAATTACTTCTCGACGGTGACTTTCGTCTTCACCGAGTTCGCGATGAAACACTCGGTGTGGGCGAAGTGATGCATCTCGTCGAGTTCCTGCTCGGTCGGTTGTTTCTCGCCGGAAAAAGTGATCTTCGGATGCAGCTCGACCCGCGTGATCGCCATCTTGCCATTCTCGTTTTTCTCCATGTGGCCCACCGCGTCGTCGGTGTATTCGTCCATGACGAACTTCTTTTTACAGGCCACGGCGAGGAAGGTCAGCATGTGACAACTGGAAAGCGATGCGACGAACGCTTCTTCCGGATCGGTATTCGCCGGATTGCCGAGATAAGCCGGCGCGGCCGAGGCCGACATTTCGTGGCCGCCGTCGAATTTCCAGGTATGATCGCGCGAATACTTCTGATATTCGAACGGCTTATCGCCGCGCTGCCAGTTGAGCGTAACTTTGTGTTCGGACATGGGGTTCTAATAGAACGCATGTCGTTGTAGGGCAAGCGCTCCGCTTGCCGAGGGCGGGCGGGCGGAGCGTCCGCCCTACAATCGCTTGACTCATCACTGGTCACTCGTCACTTATCACTTCCCCCTTCCGCGCGATTAGCTCAGTGGTAGAGCGCTTGCTTCACACGCAAGAAGTCGCAGGTTCGAACCCTGCATCGCGCACCATTCCGGCGGTCTCCATCGCTCCCGAAAATAAACTCGCGCGGAACTCGGTCCGGCCTTTTCCGTAGTCTGTAGACGGAATGGAGATTTATGATGCTGGATAGGTTATCTGGGAAGGAAACTGATTCCTTTTTGCCGGTGCACGCGCCCGTTGCGAATTGGAACCGAGTTCGCTGGGCCGCGACTTTGATGGCTGTCGTCGCGATCTCGGTTGGCTCGTCAAACGCGGCCGAGCGCGATTCCAAAGTCGCCGAATCGGAAAAGGTCCAGGAGATTTCTCCGCGAATGCTGGAGAACAGGTTCAACGAAATCAATGAAAACGTTAAGACCCTGCGCAAGGAAATCGAAGAGCTCCAACAATTCCAACACAAGCTCCGGAAAGGGCAGACGCAGTTAGTGCCGTCAAAATCCGTCGAGCTCAATGACAGCTTCCTCAAGCCTCTCAAGGACGCGATCATCGGTTTATCCGGACTCGCCGGCGACGTGGATCTGAAGTCGGAACCTGTCCAGAAATTGGTGTCCAGCTACCGAAGGCTCCTCATCACTTTGATGGAGAAGCGCGAAAGCGGCTTCGATGCGGGAGAGCATCCGCGAAGCGTGGCCGACGTAATCGAGTCAGTTGCGGTGACAGACAAAGAGGACTCGACAGATTTTGCCGCCCAAATTCCCAATATCTCGAAGCTCTATGGCAGATTGCATGTCACTTCATCCACCAGCGCGCCGAATCCACCTTTAAAATGGGAGGAACTCAAAGCCGAAATCAATGCCGCTGTCACCGAGGCGAACCAGTTGGAAGAGCTCTACAAACGCTGGGGAGAGACGACGCTGAAGAGGCACAATGATTATCTTACGCGCCTTGATGCCGCGATACAGGCGGCAATTCAAACGAGGCAGGATCAAATCGGAAAGCTTGAAAAGGACGAGAGCGATATTGCGAAGAAGCTGGACCAGCAGCGGCAGGACCAGCACTCCGCCGACAAGATGCTGGTCTACGCGGTCTATGCGATGATCGCCGCAATTGTTCTCCTCTTCCTGAGTCTCCGCCTTTTCAAAGACGGCTTAGCCACCGCGATTGTTAACGAGCGAACGATGATCGAACTTCTGAGCATGGGGTTTCTGTTGCTGACATTGATTATTCTCGGGACCGGAAAACAGCTTCAGGAAAATACTTTGGGTACTCTCCTTGGGACTGTGGCCGGGTACATATTCGGCCGGAAGGAGGGAGAAAGGCGCGGCGCACAACAGGAACGCCAGGAACTCGTAAAAATGGTCGGCCAAAGCCACCCTGCATAGTCGGTGGCTAAACGCGCGGCACCTTCTGGAAGGTCCTAATAAAAACGCTTACTCGTGTTTCGCCGAATACGAGATCGGCATGATGCCTTGGGCGCGGGCTTCGGCGAGGTCGATCCACTGGTAAGTGGTATCGGTCCCCGCGAACGCTTCTTTGTTTTTAATCAGGTCTTCGGTGCCGACCTGAACCGCTTTCGCGAAGGTTTTCCAATCGCGGCGCGCGCGCGTGGTGGCGTCGAGCTTGTCGCGTAACGCCGTGAGAGCGGCGGGATCGGTCGCTTTCTTTTCATCGGCGACATCGGCCAGGCCGAGGACAGTGGTTTCCAGGCCGATGAACTGCGATTTGCCGGCGCCCAGATAGAAGCCGACGTACATATGGCCAGGGATCGTGACCAGGAATGGTTCGATCGAGATTTTGCGCAGGAGCGAAGCGACCAGGACGCTGCCATCGACGCAGTTGGCCTGGGTGTTCGTAAGCGATTGATCGATGAAGCGAACGAACTGGCTCTGGACCGTTTCCGAACCGCCGGGGGTCGCGGTCGTCGAGCTGTATTGCAGGCCGCGTTTCTGAAGCGCCGACCAAATGGCGAACACCTGACGAAGGGTTTCGTCGTGCTCATGGGTGGTGACTTTGAACGCGCTGACGATTTTCGTCTCGAGCGCTTCCTGCAAGACTTTGTCGAGCATGGGATGGTTCTCGTTCACGTAAGCCGCGAACATCCAGCCGAGCGCGGCCGAACCGGCAATGTAGTTTTCGTCGTTGAGCGTTTCCTCGGAATTGGACACGGCAAACGGGCAGTCGTTGATGGACCGAACCTGGACGGTTTCGTGTTGTTCGCCGGCGGGGTAGTCGTCGGCTTCGACGGCAAAAGTAATGTTCAACGGCTTCTGTTGCGTGACCTGCCGGAGCTGGTCGAATTTGTAATTCACTTTAGGCGCGATGAAGTAGTCCTTGTCGGCCTCCGGCAGCTCGCCGCTCCACGAGCTCTCGGCCATGAGCTCGTTCTCTTTCACGGTGACTGTGATTTTCGCGTTCGCCTCCGTGCCCTTGATGGAAATGCCGACCAACCCGAAGCGTTCCCCGAGCAGGGAAGAATCGGGCTTGGCCGCTTCTTCGTCGTCGGGCTCGACGGGCCGCACGCTCGCGGTCGCGAGGATAAGCGAAGGGAAAAGCTGATGATCCATATTCGCTTCCGGGAGCCATTCGATTTCCGCGCCACGAAGGGCGACCTGAAAACCAATAAGTGCAAAGGCAGCGAGCAAGGTTCTTTTCATCGAGCGGCAGATTGTAGGGCGTTTCTGGGAAACGCCAACGCATAACTGGACGGCGGCCGGCAGGCATCCACCGTGATTGCTCTTCGCGGGAATTTCCGTCAGAACAAGGCAATGCAAAGCAGCGCCGCGGTTTCCTCAGAATCACCCGCGTCCAGCGGCGGAAGGTTATCGATGGCCTGCTGGACACTCGCGGCGGCTACGCTGGCCCTCTCTCTCACTGGTTTCCTGGGGTTCGGCATCTGGCTTCTCCCGTGGCCGGTGGCGGTCGTAATTCTCGTTCTCGCTCTCAAGCGCGGCATAAAAGGCCGGGGCATCGCGCTTCTCATCACGGCGATCCTGCTCGTGCCGCTTTCCTACGTTGCGCAGTTCGGGTCGCTCGCGGTCTATGGCACTTCGGCGATGATGGAGCAGGAATGGCAGGAAACCCAGGTCCTGCAGAACCTGCGGGCGATTGCCACGGCGAAGGCGGCGTGGGTCCGCGAAACAGAAACAAAAAATGGCGCGCCGGTCACGATGGCTAACCTGACAAGCTATCTGGGTGGCAAAGAAATAATGCCAGTCGTGGACGAGCGATACGATCCGAGGTCGGTAGGCACGGAGCCGACGGCCACACTGCCGGAGGGAAAACATTTCTGGGATTATCCTACCGGCGGCGGCGCTTACACCGCCGTGGGCCTGGAACAGATCCTTTCGCAGCGTTCCCATAATCCCGTTAATATGGCCGTCGGACAATTTCTCCATCCTTCGGAGAAGTGGCTCCCGTTATTTTGGAAAAGCAGTCCCGTGCCAGGCGTTTCGCCCGCGCCCACGATCGTGCCCGACGAATGACGAATCGCATGCGCCTGGCGCGACCAGGCCGAACCGGGGCTTGATCTTCGCGGGCGTTTCCTTCAGAAGGTCGGAATGCAAATTTACGTCGGCAAGAACGGGCAACAGCTCGGGCCTTTTTCCCTCGAGGAATTGAATCGGAAACTGGCGGATGGAACTTTCGCCGGCACCGATCTGGCCTGGTATGAAGGCGCGGCCGGCTGGGCGCCGCTCTCGGGCGTGCCCGGCGTGATGATTCATCCAACTCCGATTCCGACGCCGGCCCCGGTTCCCGCGCCGGCGCCCACGCCATTTCAACCCGCGCCCGCCCCAGCGCCACCCATTGCAGCCATCAGGCCAAACACTTCCATCGTTCAACCGCCGAAAGGCAGGACCGGGACATTGTCGCTGGTGACGTGGGGTCTGCTCGGGGTCACGTTCCTCGTTTCGTTTATTCCTCTCGTCGGATGCGGCGCCTGGCTGCTCGGTGTGCCGGTCGCGATTACCGCCATCATTCTCGGCATCATCATGCTGACGCGTGGCGGCACCGGCTCGGGTATTCTCGCGATCCTCGGCGGAGTCCTGATCGTGCCCCTCTGTTTTCTCGCGCAATTCCTTTCGCTGATGGTCTTCGGCGGGACGGTCGAGCGGAGAGAGCAAACCCAGATCAAGGAGAACCTGCTCCTGATCGACTCGGCGAAAACAAAGTGGGTCGCGGAAACCAAAGCGACCGAGGGCACGCCGGTGACGATGGCGAGTTTGAAATCGCAGTTGGGCGGGAAGGAAGTGAAACCCGCCATCGAAGAGACCTACGATCCGATGCCAGTGGGCCAGCCGCCGACGGCAACGTTACCGGCGAACAAAACCCTCGGCAGTTTCAGTGGCGGCGACGTCCTTACGGTGGCCAGCATCGAAACGGCGCTGGCCAACAGCTCCGCGTTCAACTGGAGCTTTCGCAAGAGCACAACTGCCTCCCCTTCACCGTCGGCCAGCTCAACGGCTCGCCCGTCGGCTTCGCCGAAACTCCAACCGTCCGCCGAACCGTCCGTGACGGCGTCGCCGAGGCCGTCGGTTTCGCCCAGGCCGTCGCTCTCACCGAGATCCAGCTCCACGCCGCACTCGTTGATTTCGCCGCGACAAAGCGAGGAAACCGAGGAGTCGCCATCATCGCGCCCCTCGCCTTCAGCCAAATTTGCACCCCGCAAAGGCCCGCAGATGAATCCCCGGCGGTCGCCCGGCCCGTCCGAAGAATCGAGCGGACCGCGGCAGGGAAAACAGCAGCCCAGCGAATCGTCGTCTCCTTCCGCGACACCGGACGCCGACGATGAATAATTGATCGTTGAATGGTCTAGGCGTTCGGGCAATTTGCCGCGCCGTGATTATTTTCCACGATCGTCGTTGCACCGAATATTCGGCGCCTGGCCATCCGGAACGGCCGGCGCGGATCGAAAGGTCGGCGCCGTTATTGAAGCAGCGGCATCCGGATTGGGAATGGCGCGAACCGCCACCGGCCGGCGAAGCCGCAATTCTCCGCGCCCATTCTTCCGCGCACCTGGAACGGATTCGCGCCGCGGCGAGCGCGTTCGACGCCGACACGCCCGCGTATCCGGGGATCTTCGAGCACGCTTTGCGCGCGACTGGCGCGGCCCTGGAAGTCGCGGGCGCCACCATGAGCGGAAGCGCGGCCTTCAGCCTGATTCGGCCGCCGGGACATCACGCGACGCGCGATCGGGCGATGGGCTTTTGTTATTTCAGCCACATCGCGATCGCAGCTCTCCATGCGTTGGAAAACGGCGCGGATCGAGTCGCCATCTGGGATTTCGACGCGCATCACGGCAACGGCACGGAAGACATCGTCGCGAACAACCCGCGCATCGCGTTCGCGTCCATCCACCAATTTCCAGGCTACCCGGGAACGGGAACGCGCTCCTTCGCGAACATCCATAACTTTCCGGTGGCGCCTCTCACCCCCCGGGCGGCGCATGTCGCCGCGGTCCGGCGCGCGCTCGACGAACTGGTCGCATTCAAGCCGGGCCTGCTTTTGGTTTCCGCCGGGTTCGATGCTTACGCCGGCGATCCGATCACCGAGATGTCGTTGGCCCGTGAGGATTTCGCGACGTTCGGACAATGGCTGCGCGAAACCGGGATCCCTGGCGGCGCGATCCTCGAAGGCGGCTACAGCGATGACCTGGCCGAACTAATCGATGCGTTTCTGACTGCGTGGAGCGGCTGAGCACAGACGAGGAGCGCGCATCACAACCGCCCCTTCCTGGTGATTGTCGTCCTGAGCGAGAGCGAAGGACCTCTGAATATTTCCGGGCTGTCAGCGCGCAGAAATGGTCAGAGATGTTTCGCTTCGCTCAACATGACAAGCTGGAAGACAACGCTGCCTTATGATTCGAGGCAATGGAACGGAGCAGACTTTAGTCCGCCGCCGCGGTCGCTACGGCGACTAGTCACGTTCTGCGGGTTCGACTCGCCATTTCTCTTCAACTGGTCAATAGTGCGCGTCTAAAGCGGGCCGTAGCACAGCTTGGTAGTGCGCTTGAATGGGGTTCAAGAGGTCCCGGGTTCGAATCCCGGCGGCCCGATCTTCCGCCGTCATCCTTTTATTTTTCCCTTATGCTCAGCGCTGGAATCGTCGGTCTGCCGAACGTGGGTAAATCCACGCTGTTCAATGCCGTCACCCGCACGCGCAAGGCGCAGGCGGCGAATTATCCGTTCTGCACGATCGATCCGAACCTCGGCGTCGTGACCGTTCCGGATCCGCGACTCGAAGTCCTGGCGAAGCTTTCGCATTCCCAAAAAATCATCCGGTTCGCACGAATTCCGCACCGGCTGCTAAATGATTTCTAGGCGGAGTATTTCTCCCAAGCTTCGCCCGTCTTGCGCGAATGGTATACCTCCAGTTTGAAGGTAAATCCGCCCACAATTACGGACTCGATCTCATAGGATTTTCGCCGGGAATCGACCTTGGGAACGGCGGTTTGTTGGATAACCGAAATAGTCCCTTCGGCTTTGGGTTGAAGTTTCTTCACGTCATATTCAAAACCGAGAGACATGCCCAGAAACTCTCCTCGCAGCGCAGGGAGCTCAATCGAGTTCTCCTTTCCGGTGAGCATCAGCAGCACGTGTTCAGGGAAAGGAGCCTTTAAGCCGCGGAGGGACTTTTCATCAACCTGTTCAAAGCCTTTTATGGCGACCGGTTTGAACCACCGGGCAAAACTTTGTTTAGGAATAGCAAAATACAATCGCAAGGCGCCGGGCGGCAATTTCGAGAGGATCATGAGCTTATGCTTGCCCCACCCCTCATCAAATCCACCTGGCCAATGAACAAATTGAAAGACGTCTCCCACCACGAAATTCTTCCAGATGATGTTCGGATTCGAAGATGACGCAGCCAGGTTAACCGCGAACGGCGCGAGGTTTTTTTGGGCGAGCCGCCGATCGGTGAACGGGGTGTCGCCTACCAGAGGCCACGAGTCCGTTACCGTTCTTACCATGACCTTCGCGCAAAGGTGTGCGCCTTGAGCGTGGACCCATTGTTCTGGTGTCAATCCGCCCAAATTCATTCCACTGGCGGCAATTGCCGCGACTAATCCATCAAACACCGTCTGCACATTTAAGCGAAACCCGACAACGTCGTACTCGCCCGAACGCAGGAAGTACACTTCACCGAAGCCATTTGTGGAATTAACGTCGAGATTTGATAAGGCGGGAAGTTGAACCGCTGGACTCATTCCCGTGTTCCACACCATTACCCATCCAGCCGCTTCGATCTTAACAGCGGACGGAGTCATATAGTGCCCACCCGCAGCGCTCCCACGATTTCCAATTACGGCAGTTAAATAATATTCAGCGGATGCCGCAAGGTCCGCTGGGGTCTCGATATTGCCATTTGCCGGATTGACGAGAAAGATCAGCGATGTATCCCAGAAATTTGCCGGCACCGTTCCTGGTCTGGTTCCGTCGTCTCCGGCTACACTGCAAACGAACAAGGAAACTCCGGCGTCGAGGCCGGCAGTGATTGGCGCCGGCATGGTCGCGATGACAGCACTCGGCACATCATTTACCTTATTAGCAGTAACCCAGTCCCCGACCACATCTACCAGTTTCGGCACAGGCGCATTTACCTGGAAATCGGTCCAGGCGGGTGTCGCGGACAGTGGCATGGCAGTCCAGTTAGTTCCCGCCACCGTGACCGACGCGACGCTATTTGCCTTTGCGTTTAACATTGCCCAGAGCGGACTATCGGGCGGATTGGTCGTGGTTCCGAGCAAGGCACCCTTATTTGAACCGATAAATGCGATGTTGGGATTCCTCAGATCGAAGCCTCCGGTAGGAGATGCGCTACCGTGAACCGTCTTGGCCGGAACATGGTTTAGGACCTGAAATTTCTTGAACAAATTAAAGTAATAACTGGGGTTTGGCATCTTTAGCTCCTGCGTGGTGGTTGTAGGCCAATCGATCTTCTACGCATGCGTGAGGGCGTGCGCCGGGGCAGATTACGGTCATCATGGCGGCGGCTGCCCGAAAGCCGTCCAGGCGGTGCCGTCAGAATAATTCCAAAGCGTCGTGGGCCGGTGGACCGGCGTTTGTTGGAGCCAGAAGTTCCGGTATGTAACCAAGGCATGCGGCATTTCGCGACCGCTCGTGGTTCCACTTAATTGGCTGCCGCGCGCGACAAAATTGATGAACGACTGATCACGAACCATCTGATCATAACGATTCCAATCTATCCCGGTGTTGTTGACCAAGCTGCTGTCGAAAGCGATGTGACACGTTCTGCAGGAAGTTTTGACGACGTCGTGGTAAAGGCCCTGCTGGGGCGAACCCTGCCAGGCCAGTGGCGTGTAGGAGTTGTTCTGATTGCCCGCACTGCCCGGATACCAACCATCGATTAAGTCGTGAATAGGGCCGCGGGCTATTGGGTTGGCACCGGCGGGCGGAGCAGCCGCTATGTCCCGGATCATGAGGTTTTGCTGCCGGAAACTATCCTGTTCGGCCGCGTTCGGCGTGGTCCGGGCCCCGGAAAATCTGTAGGTGGCGATATCCAGTTCGCGAAAATTGCTGCCCAAGTCCACCTCGGAGAGCGGGGGAGCCGCGACGTTTACCGGCGTGTAAGTGTGGACGAAGCCATGGCAGTTCATACACAGAGCCGGGACAAACTTTGCGCCAAAGCCATCGAGGTTGGCGGCGCCCTGGCGTTCGATACCCGGCAGACCGTCGAGGTCGGCGAAAACAAAGAACTTTACAATAGGCCGGCCGGCGAAAGCGCCAGTGGCATTTTCGACCGGTTTATACTCCATGCAGACGGTGGCGCCAGGGTTGAGCTTGCCTAGGGCATCGTCGGCAAACGCGAATCTTTGATCGAAGGCGACGCCGCGGGAATAATTCGTCACGTAAGCCGAGAGTGTTCCGTCGGAGTGCTTGAGAAAATGCATATCCCGTCCCGAGCCCAGGTCGTTGTCATTAAGGTAAGATGTGCGCGCGTAATTCGGATCGGTAGACTCGCCATTGGCGTCAAATCCATTTTGGAAAAACCAGTCCGCCAAATTGGTACGATTGTGCAAGGGGTCGATCGTGTCGTAATAACCGGCGGCTTTAGCGGCCGAACCGATGTCGCTCTTCAGATAAAGTTGTAGGAAGGGGCTACTGGGATAACCACCCCACAGGGTTCGGAGCTTGATTGTCACGTCGATAGTCGTGTTTGCCGCACCGGCCACGACCTGATTGTTAGGCAATGGCGTTCCGACAATCCCGTAGGTGTTTCCGCTTTCGACGATGATCCAATTGTCCAATGAGGCGCCGTTGCGGTCGGCGAAGTTGAACTGGATATGCCGACCGGGTTGACAGAGGCGCACCAAATTCGCCCCCCCGACATTCGGGCTTAGTTCGCCATCCAAAACCCCCTGGCCAACGTACGCAGTGTAAGTGCCGGGGTCTCCGGCCACGTTGGCATCGCCTGCGTACAGAGTGAGTTCCGCAGGCAACGAAACATCCGTATGAACGAGAATGGTGGCGGGATTGGCAAACTCCTGGTCCGTATTGATCGTCGAAAGATGATTTACCTTGCCGCGATAAATACCTTCCGCCTGGTCTAGAACGGCCGAACCGCAAGGTTTCCATTGACCATCTTTTGGATCGTATGACCACAACGGCATCGTCGGCGGCGCCTGCGCCAGCATCGAGTGAGGCAAGGGTATGGCCGCCTCAGCCTCAGCGCCGGGCGCTAACTGACAAATATTCCCGCTCGCATCGCGGAACTCGACATGCACGGCTCCGTAAGAAATTAATCCAAATGTTTTGCCTTCCTTGATCGTGCGCATAATTCCCGGCATCTCGTCATTGCCGATGTCGAGGGTTGCGATCTCTGCGCCAACCTGTCCTGTTACCCTTTTTCCGGTCGCATCGACGAGCGCGCCGGCCGGGACCCGAATGGTGGAGCCCTTCAATTTTTTCGACGCGAGGTCTGGCCGGCGGTCGACTAATTCAATATTGGCGTCGGCGTTGACTTGCTCCACCTGCGCCGAGACGAGGCGAAAAGTCTGGTAGGGAAGAGGGCGCTCGCTGAATTTGGAACGCAGGGCGTAACCGGCTGCCTTGATGTTGAGCACGTACTCTCCGGCTTCTTTCGTTTCCAGGCGGAACACTCCGGCGTTATTGGTAGCGACAGGTTTTTGATCGCCCACCCACACTGCCGCATTCTCGACCGGACTGCCTTTCTCGTTGACTACCCTTCCGGAAAAAACCAACCCGGTTGCACCGGCACCGACAACCACTTTCCCGGTAACGTCGCCACCTTTGCCATCGGAAACGAGCAGATTGAGCTCTGAAACGCCGGCTCGTTTAGGCAACGTCCACTCGACTTCGGCTCCGGTGCCAACAACCGCTCCGCTCTGGGTTCGCCAGACGAACGAGAGCGCATCACCATCGGGATCCTTCACGTCGGCAGTGACTTTGAGCACGCTGCCAGCTGGGGGCGTCATTAAAGGCTGACCGTTCAATTTCGCCACCACCGTCAAAAGCCGAGGACGGTGGTTTTCCAGCGTTAGCTCGACGAAGGCCGGATGGTCGAGATCCCGAAGGGCCGCAACTGCGAGCGAGTACTTGGACGTTGCCTTTTCGCTCGTCATCTGCAAATCCACCGCTGAATCTGCTGGCAAACCGGCGATGGCGAACTCGCCCTGATAATTGGTGCGCACCGGCTGACCGATGGCCTTTCCCCCGGAACTGACCGCTGTAACCGTAGCGGTTCTGGCGACCCCAAAAAAATCGTCCTGAAACCACGGCGATCCGCCATCGGCCAGTTTGAGCAGACCGCTAACCACGGCGAGGCCGTTCTGCGGCTGCGGTTCGATGGTCCCGGGGTATTGGACGTGATCCTGAATTACAATCTTGGCTGGGAGCTTTCCGGCATCCCAGCCCCGTTGTTTATGCCACCTCAATTCGTAAGTGGCCGGGGTTTGCGGCGGAAAAACGTACATGCCGAAAAGATTGCTTTTCGCCGGTTTGCTCTCCTGTCCGGTAGTGATGTCCTTCAAGAATACCTCGAAATCCGGCAGCAAAATCTGAATTCGACCGCCGCTGTTTCCGCTGGACTGGGGAACCTTGACAACCACGTAACCGTGAACCTCATATGCGCGAGAACGGTTCGTGTCATGCGTCCCGACATCCGTTGCTCGGTTTGGACAACTGGTCAGCAATGCGCCAGCTACGGCGCACCAACTTAGCCGCCAGGAGATCTTGAGCATCTGTCGGCTGTCGCGGACAACCAAGGAATTGGTCATGGGGTGTGATTCATTTTCGAGCGGCAACCCAGGAAGTCCTGGGGCCAGCTGGGGAGAAACTGGACTACTACATGGCATCCTTTTCGCCGGGATCATTGTCGGTAGCTAGACCCCTAAAAGTGGAAATCTGCTTGTATCCTGAAAAAATTTCGAAGACTGTTTCTCCGTGCCCCTCCAAAACACGCTGGAAGAGTCGCCGCGTCGCCGATCCGCGAAATTGGGCCAGTTCATTCTCATGGGTCGGGAGGGCAGTCTGGAGGACTTGGCGGAATGTCTTGCGCTTCACGAATCGTTAGGTCTGCCTTATTCAGCCGCCAGCAAAGGGATCTTACCGGAGATGTTCCGGACGTTGCTAATAGAAGGGGCAATGCAGCTTTTCTTAGTCGAGAACCGAGCTAGCTGGATGGGTTCCAGGGTTGTTTCTTTCAGTGCTGCCCTTTTCGTGACAGACACGTTTTGCGCCCAAGCGCGGTCAACCCTGCCTCCTTATCTCGGAGAGGCATTGGCGCGGCATTATCACTCCGGGAAGCCAGCGGTTTTGAACCGCGCGCAACTCTCCGCGGCCAACATCGACGACGGACTCAATGTCGTGATCTGTTTCACCGGCTGGCGACGCGATGGACTCTCGTGGGAGCAGTTGCGGGAAGTGCACGAGAAACAGAGCGCCCAATTCCATCGTGGCCTTGGCGGGTATTGCATCAAGGAGTTGCTCGCCGATTCAATCGGGCACGAATATTTACAGCGGATGCTCCACGCCGGCTTTCGCCTTCGGCGCACCTATTCACGTCATTTCCGCAAACACGATCTTCCGCTCCCTGCTTCTTTCCTACGGCCTTGGCTCGTAGGCTTGACCCGAGAAGAGGCATTTGCCTACCCCGGTAGCAATGTCGCCGGGCTTTTTGTTACGGCTCCGCCACGTTTTCATTTCAACCCATCGGAACAGATTCTTCTCCGGCACGCGTTGCAAGAAGAGACCGGCGAGGAACTAGCGGCATCGCTGTGCATTTCGCCTTGGACGGTCAAAAAGCGATGGCAGGCGATCTATCAGCGAGTCGCAAATATTGATGGGGACCTGTTGCCGCCGATTTCCGCCAGTGGTTCTCCGACAGCGTCACGAGGGGCCGAGCGCAGGAGGCACCTGCTTAGTTATCTGCGTCAGCATCCTGAAGAACTTCGTCCGTCCAGGCCGGAACGGGAAACTCGATCTCCGCGTAATGCCCGCAATGTTTCGCGACGGACTCACACGCGATCGGCGGTCATTAGTTAGGAGTTACTTTGCAACCGCGTTGTCGGCGCGTTACCGTCCGCGCTTATGTTGAGCGCTGGAATCGTCGGTCTGCCGAACGTGGGTAAATCCACGTTATTCAATGCCGTCACGCGCACGCGAAAGGCGCAGGCGGCGAATTATCCGTTCTGCACGATCGATCCGAACCTCGGCGTCGTGACCGTTCCGGATCCGCGGCTCGAAGTCCTGGCGAAGCTTTCGCATTCCCAAAAAATCATCCCGGCCGCGATCGAGTTCGTGGACATCGCGGGGCTGGTGAAAGGCGCCAGCGCCGGCGAAGGACTCGGCAACCAGTTCCTCAGTCACATCCGGGAAGTCAACGCGATCGTGCAGGTCGTTCGTTGTTTCGAGAACGCCGACATTCATCACGTCAGCGGCACCATCGATCCGATCCGCGACATCGAGGTGATCAACACCGAGCTGGTCCTGGCTGATCTCGCGTCGCTGCAGAAGCGGCACGACCGGCTGCAAAAGGAAGTCCGGGCCGGGTCGAAAACCGCGAAAGCGGAAGCCGCCGTCATCGACAAGCTGCTTCCGCACCTGGACGCGGGCAAACCCGCCATCACTCTCGACCTGAGTCCCGAAGACAAGGAAATCGCCCGGGACTTTTTCCTTCTCAGCTCGAAGCCGACGCTTTTTGCCTGCAATGTCGCGGAAGCCGATCTCGCGGCGTCCTCGCAAAACGCGAACCCGCATGTGACCGCGGTCCAGGAATACGCGCGCAACCATTTCGCCACGGAGGCGGTCGTGATCAGCGCCCAGATCGAGAGTGAACTGGTCGATTTGAGCGATGCGGAAGCGCAGGAGTACCTGCGCGACCTGGGGGTGGAAGGCAGCGGCGTGTCGGCGTTGATCCGCGCCGTCTATCACTTGTTAGGCCTGCGCACCTATCTCACCACCGGCGAAAAAGAAACCCGCGCCTGGACGATTCGGGCCGGGGACAAGGCGCCCGCCGCGGCCGGGGTCATCCATTCCGATTTCGAGCGCGGCTTCATCGCCGCGGAAACCGTTCACTTCGACGATCTCGTTGGGCTCGGCTCGTTCGCCAAGGCGCGTGATGCCGGCAAGCTCCGGATCGAAGGAAAAGAATACGTCGTCAAAGACGGCGACGTCGTCGAATTCAGATTCAACGTCTAGGACGACTCGACTCTTTCGATGGATTTGTCCGTTGAATGACCGCATGGTTCGGCGAAGCTTCGGTATGGCGACGACAACCCCAGAAACGGCTCCGGCGAAGATAGGCCTGCGCGAGGCAGTAAATGCGGCTCACCTTTTTCTTATTGAACTTTATATCGGAGCTTCAATTCACAATGTGCTATTGGAGGAAGTCGAGGAACGGACTGATGAATGGCTGATTACCTTCGGCTTTGACACGCAGCGCGTGGTTGATCCCTCACTTACCAGCCTGGCATTGGCGTTGCCAAAACGCGAAGAAATGACACGCGTCTACAAGACGTTCGTTGTTGACGCTCAATCCGGAAAGGTCCGCGCGATGAAAATCCACCCCAGTGCCACCGCGTTTTGAGATCGATGCCGATCTCCTCAGCCGCTACAAGGCGCGCGGCATTCTGATCGATTCTAGCTTGCTCGTCGTTTACCTGGTGGGTCTGTTCGATCGTCGCCATCTGATCAATTGCCGCGCAATAAAATCGTCGTTCACGACTGATGAGTTTAAGTTCTTGGCGCAGCTAGTCGGTCAGTTCGATAAGGTGATCACAACCCCTCATATTCTGACTGAGGTTTCGAATCTCGCAGGTCGGCTTCCCCAAACCGTCCATGTCGCCTTCAGAAGATTTTTCGCTTCTGTGATCTTTCAATTTGGCGAAAAAAACGCGGCGGCGACAGATTTAGCCGCGGCTCCTGAGTTTACCCGATTTGGAATCGCGGATACAGCAATCGCTCTCATCGCCCCTGGCCAGTTTTTCGTTCTGACTGAAGAGATAGCTCTATATTCGCACTTGTCGTCCAAGGGGGTGGATGTGATGAATTTTAGTCACGTCCGATTGCTATCGTGAGCGTTCCCGATTCTCTATTCCGCCGCGTAGAGGATCCGGCCGCACTGTTCGCAGCTCACGATCTCTTTGCCGTTCTTCACCCGATGCGCGGTCTGGGCCGTGACTTTCATGTGGCACCCGGTGCAAACTTCATGTTCGAGAGCAACCACGGCGGCGTCGCCCTTGCTCGTGAAAAGCCGCTCGAACCGGTTCAGTAAATCTTCCTCGACCTTGCTGGCCAGCTCGGTCCGCTCCTCCGTCAGTTGCTTCAATTGGGAATCGAGGGCTTTCCCTTTCGCATCGAGGTCCGCCATCTGTCGCGCGATCGACTCGCGCGCGCCGGCGGCTTTTTTTTCCTCGATCCCCAGCTCCGTTTTCGACTTCTCGGCCTGGTCCATCAACTCCAGCTCCTGATCTTCGATCTGCTGGATCTCCTTTTCGTAACGCTCGATTTCGTTGCCCATCGCGCGGAACTCGTCGTTCTTCCGTGTCTCGTACTGCTGGGTCTTCAGCCGATTGATGCTTTCGCGGCGGGTGCCGGCATCCAATTCGAGCTTCTTCCGGTCCATTTCCAAATGCTGGCCCGTGCTCTTTATCGCGGTCAACGCCGCCGCACTCGCCGCCAGCTGGCTCTCCAGGCTCTGGCGCTGTTGCGGCATCGTTTTTATCTCCATCTCGATCTGACGGATCTTCTGCTGCCGATTTTGAAGGACGAGCAATTGCTCCAGCTCCGCTTGCACGCGCGCATGTTATGGGCGGACGCAAGTATCGTCAATCGCTTCGCCTCTTGATTTGCGGCCAGGACTTTGCGCATAGTCGCGCTCGCTTCCGACCATGGCCCGTTCACCACTCTTCCACGATCTCCAGCGTGCCTTGCGCATCGCCTCATGGGCGCAACGAACCAACATCACCACCGCCGAGGCGCTGGAAAAAATCGAGGCGGCCCGTTGGGATCGGCGCCGCTTTATCAGGACAGCCGTCGCCGCCGCGGCCGGCATCGGGGTTACCCCGCTTTTCAAAACGAATGCGAAAGGTCCGAACGCGCCGGCGGTCGTGATTGTCGGGGCGGGCACGGCCGGACTGACCTGCGCTTATCGTCTTCAGCAGAAGCGGATCGTCACTCGCGTAATCGAAGGGAGCACGCGCGCCGGCGGACGCATGTTCAGTCTGCGAAATTTCTTCCCGGACAATCAACTGACGGAACTGGGCGGGGAATACATCGATTCCGGCCACGCCACGATGCTCGGTCTCGTGAAAGAACTGGGGTTGACCCTCAACGATCTCGGTTCCGAAAAGAAGCCGGGAGGCGAGCACACCTTCTTTTTCGAAAACCGGCGGGTCGCGGCCGACGCCGATTTGATCGATCTGTTTCGCCCGGTAGCGCAGGAGATCGCGAAGGACCTGAAGCTCATGAAGGTCCGCGAACAGGGCAAGATGGAGATCAGTTATCAAACGCCGCGAGCGCGCGAAGTCGATCGGCTGACCATTCCCGAATGGTTCGAAAAACGCGGCGTGACCGGTTTGCCCACGAAAATTCTGCGCGCGGCCTACGTCGGGGAGTACGGCCTGGAAATCGACCAGCAAAGCGCGCTCAATCTTCTCCTGACGATGGGTGACGAGACGCCCGCCGACGAGTTCCGCATCTTCGGCGAAAGCGATGAACGCTTTCACATTGTCGAAGGAAACGACAGCGTGCCGGCGAAGCTGGCGGAGCGGCTGGAGCGGCTGGTCGAGTTTGGAACGAGGCTCGAATCGATCGCGAGCGAGGGAAATGGATTCCGGCTCGCGGTTCAGCACGATGGCGCCTCCTCGGAGCTGAAGGCGGACATCGTGGTGCTCGCGATTCCGTTCACGGTTCTTCGCCAGCTCGACCTGCGCGTGAAACTTCCCGACGCAAAACGGAAAGCGATTCGCGAGCTCGGCTACGGGACGAACGCGAAATTGATTACCGGGTTTTCGCGCCGCGTCTGGGAAGAGGCGCACAGCACCGGCTACACGTTTACCGACCTGGAATTCCAGTGCTGCTGGGAAACGAGTCGCGGCCAGCCCGGGAGCAACGCCATCCTTACGAATTTCGCCGGCGGCAATCTCGGTCTCCATCTCAACGACGGCGACGTCCAGGACCGCGCGGTGGCCTTCGCTGCGCAGGTCGAGAAAATATATCCCGGCGCCGCTGAGGCTTTCACCAAAAAAGCCGTGCGCCAGCACTGGCCGAGCGTGCCGTTCGCGCTGGGCTCTTACACCTGTTACAAGCCCGGCCAATACTCGACACTCTCGGACTTCGTCGCGACTTCCGTCGGCAATCTGTTTTTCGCGGGCGAGCACACCAGCGGCGAATTCAACGGTTACATGGAAGGCGCCGCCGAGAGCGGTGAACGATCCGCGAAAGAGGTGCTGGCGAAAATCGGAGCCCGGCGCTGATTCAAACCAAGGAGCGGCGATTTACAAATCGCCGTGGGAGGAAGACGGCGGTTTGTAAACCGCCGCTCCTTGTTTACTCAGCCTGCAACGCTTTTGCCGGATCGACGCTGGTCGCGCGCCATGCCGGAATGACAGCGGCAACAACCCCGGCGCCGAGGAGCACGGTGAAGACAGCTAACATCGTCACCGGATCGACGGTGCTGACTCCGTAAAACATGTCGGCCGCCGGCTGCCCCTGATACACGTACGATCGGACCAGGCGAACCGCCGCAACCGCCGCCGGCCATCCCAGGGCAATGCCGAGAAGCATCAACCACCCAATCTTCCCGACGACCAGCGAGAGAACATGTCGCGTCCGGGCGCCAAGCGCCATGCGCACTCCAATTTCGTGAGTTCGCTGCGCCACCCAAAAGGCAAGGGTCCCGTAGATTCCGATCGCCGTTGCGATCAACGCCACGGCGGCGAAAAGCACGAGCAGAGTTGCATTGAAATGCCGCTCCGATTGCGAGCCGCGAATTCGTTCCGTCATCGTCTGGACATCGTAAACGGGCTGGCCCGGGTCGAGTTCCGAAACGGCTTTGCGCACGCTCTCGACCAGGGCGACGGACTGGATGCGGGTCTTGGCAACAACGAACATCGATGGGACCGGATTCTGCGCGAAAGGAACGTGAACCATGTTGTGAAACGGCACCGTGACGCCCCATTGCTTGCTGTCGGCGACGATGCCCACGATCTCCGCGGTCCGCGCCTGCACATTGTCGGGGTCCGGGAACTGGGCCGCGGTGAGCTCGATTTGTTTGCCTAACGAATCCTCGGACGGAAAGAGCTGCCGCGCCAAATACTCGTTGATGATGCCGACCGGCGGCGCGCCCTGCGTGTCGCTCTCCGCGAAGGCGCGGCCGGAGACAAATCTAATTCCGAGCGCGCGAAAATACTCCGATGTCACAACAAGCGTTTGCGCCGACATCTGTTCGCCCGGGTTGGGCCTTCGTCCCGGTCGTCCGACGCCATTTCCCATTGCCGCGCCACTAAACGGCGGATGACTTGCGGCGGAGGTTTCTCCGATGCCGGGAATAGCCCTGACCCGGTCCAGCACCATTGCGTAAAAGCCAGCGATCTGCTCGCTGGTCCGATATCTGACGCTGTCAGGAAAAAGATGGAAGGTAATCAGGTTCTCAGATTGAAAACCCAGATCGGCTTTCTGCATCTGCCAAAGGCTGCGAATGAAAAGTCCGGCGCCGGAAAGAAGCACGACGGTGAGCATGACCTGCGAAGCGACCAAAAAACCTCTTAACCTTTGTCGCCGCATTCCAGCGGTGGCGGCGCGCCCGCCTTGACGAAGCGAATCGCTGATTTCGATTCCGCGCGAGAAAAGTAACGGCACCAGCGCAAAGAACACGGCCAGACAAGCTGAAAGCGCGGCGACGCCGAAAAGCACGCGCATATCGATCTGGACCTCGCCGAGGCGCGGAATATCCGTGGGCGCGACGGACAGGATGGCGCGCCGTAACGCATCCGCTAGCCAGACGCCGAGGAGCGAGCCAGTCAAAACGAGAAGAATACTTTCGCAGAGCGAGAGACGCAGCATGCTTCCGCGGGTGGCTCCAAGCGAGGCGCGGATGGCCAGCTCCTGCTGACGTCCGGTCCAGCGCGCCAGGAGCAGGCTCGCCACATTGGTGCAGGCGATCAGCAACACGAAAAGGATCGCCCCCTGCAGCATGAACAGGAGGCTCCGATACCATACGACCCTCAGACCTCTGGGAGTCATGACCTTGATTTCCGGTGCGGAGTTCGGATCCGGATACTTTTGGGCCAGGCGCGCGGCGATCACGTCCATTTCGGCTTGAGCCTCCGAAACCGTGACGCCCGGTTTGAGCCGACCGATGACGGCGAAAGCGTACATATCGCGGCGCGCCATCTCTTTTGAATTCAAGGCAAGCGGAAGCGTCACATCGACCGCGTCATGCCCCAATGGTTCGAATATGGGCGGTGACACTCCGACAACATTGTAGACTTCGCGGTCCAGCGTGATCTGCGTTCCGATAACGTCCGGCCGCCCGGCGAACTGCCGTTTCCATAAAGCGTCGCTGATCACGGCGACGTGCGGTTCCTCGGTACCCAATTCCTCGGTCGAAAACCATCGACCGAGTTCCGGGCTTACCTGTAACACTGCAAAGAAATCGCCGGTTACCCGCCGCGTGCTTATCCGTTCCGCGCCTTTCTCGCCGGAAAAGGTGGCCTCATTCCCGCTCATGAAACCGCCGAGATCCTCGAAAAGGGCGCTTTGTTCCTTGCAGTCTTTGTAATTAGGGCCGGATAACGGAGCGAACACGAAACGGTTTTTGAACGGCTTATGGTGTACCGTGACGAGCTGGTCGGGATCCTTGAATGGCAGCGGCTTGAGGAGGACGCCGTTGATCAAACTGAAGATTGCGGCATTTGCGCCAATCCCGATGGCTAGCGAAACAATCACCGCGAACGTGAACGTCGGATTCCTGGCGAGAAGCCGGGCGCTGTAGCGAAGATCGCGAAGCAAGTCAGTCATCGCTCGAAAAACACTCTAATACATCTCGACCGGCGAACGCTTGCCGTCTTCAGGACTGCGCCGGGCGGCCTCCTCTTCCCCAAGGACGGCCACGCGAAGGTCCCAGATCTCCTGGTCGATCTCTCGGAACTTTGTCTCGGAAAATTCATGGGGCGCGGCCAGCTTCGCTTTTGTTTGAGCTACGTTCTGCAAGGCGCGTTCAATTTGCGCTGGCGGAAGTTTGCCGAGAATCGAATGAACTTTGTCGATCTCCGCGACCCGATGACAAATCATGACCCAATCGTTTCCGGCTTCAATGGCCAGCCGGATCGTTTCGTCTAGGCCGAACTCATTGAGGATCGCCCCCATGTCCAGGTCGTCCGTCATGATCAGGCCGTGGTAGCGAAATTCTTCGCGTAAGAGGTTGGTAACGATCTGGCGTGAGAGTGACGCCGGGCGCCTGGCGGCATCGAAGGCCGGATACCAGCCGTGGCAGATCATCATGCTGTCGACCGTTTCAACGAAATGGCGGAACACTGCCAGCTCTTCCTGGTCGAGCTCCGCCCGCGACCGTTCGATCTTCGGCAGGTCGTGGTGCGCGTCAACACTCGCCGCGGAGTAGCCGGGGAAATGTTTGCCGCAGCTCAAAATTCCCTCGCCCCTCAACCCGTCGTTGAACGCACCCGCCAGACGGACCACTTGCTCGACATTTTTTCCGTAACAGCGGCCGCGCAGAGAATTGTCGGCATCGTCATCGAACGAAATGTCGAGAACGGGACACAGATCGAGATTGAAGCCGAACAGCCGCAGGATCCGTCCGGTAATTTCGCCGTGCCGCCGGACAAGTGAAACGTCGCCACGCTCGCGGAGTTGCTGCGCATTTGGCGGCTCGTTTCCGATCAGGCGCAGCCGGGAGACCCGGCCGCCCTCCTGGTCGATGGTGATGATCGGTTCGACGTCGCTCAGATCGCGGAGGTCATCGATCAATTTCCGCAGTTGCGCTGCGCTCCGGATGTTGCGGCCGAAGAGAATGAATCCGCCCGGCTGGATTCGCCGACAGAGCGCCGCTGTTTTCGAATCGAGCTCGTAGCCTGGAACTCCAGTGAGAATTAATTGACCGAGCGAATGACTATTCACGCGGCTCACTTTACTTTTCGCGTCGAACTGCGAAACAAGATTCCACGCGACCTTTGAAAACGATCGGCATCTTCGGCGGGACTTTCGACCCGATCCATAACGGGCACCTGATCCTGGCGCGCGACGCGATCGAGCAGCTGGGGCTCGACGAATTGCTCTTCATTCCAGCCGCACTCTCGCCCCACAAACTCAGGCAACAACCGACGGCGCCCGGCGTTCGCGTCGAAATCCTTCGGGCCGCAATCGAGGCCGAGCCACGATTTTGCGTCGACACCCTCGAGCTGGAACGCCCGGCGCCGTCCTACACGGTCGATACGGTGGAAGCATTGCGCGCCCGCGAACCTGCGGCGCAACTCGTGTTCCTGGTCGGCGAAGATAACGTCGCGCAGCTCTCGACCTGGCACCGCTTCGCCGAGCTTTCGCGGATGGTTCAGTTCGCCGTCCTCGATCGCAGCGGATTGAACACGACCCATCCCTATCCCACGGTCCGCCGCCACGTCGACATTTCCGGCACCGATATCAGAAACAGAGTTGCGCGCGGGCAATCCATTCGTTATCTCGTACCGCCAGCCGTCGAAAAGATCATCAGCCAGCGCCAGCTTTACCGGGAGTCTTAGAAATCACCGCCGAAAATTTAGCAAAAGCCTGCGCCAACTGCGCGGCCGACAAGAAGGCGGAAGACATCGTCGTTCTCGATCTCCAGGGCATCTCCAGCTTCACCGATTACTTCGTGATTTGCTCTGGAACTTCGGAGCCGCACTTGAAAGCGATCGCGGGCGAGATCGAAGGACGCTTGAGAGATAAGCATGGCGTCCGCGCGGTCTCGGTGGACGGATTTCCCGCGAGCCAATGGATCGTGCTCGATTACATGCAGGTCATTGTCCACGTTTTCCGGGCCGAGAAACGCGAGTTCTATAGCCTCGAGGATCTCTGGGGCGACGCACCCCGCGTGGCCTGGGAGACGACCAGCGCCGGATCTACTTCGGCTTGACCGAAGCAGACGCCGAAGGCTTCGCCGCTGGACTTGCGGCGATGGATGGCGCTGGCGACACCGACGGTCTCGCGGCGGGACTTATCGAGGGCGCGGGGGCAGCCGCGCCCGGGGCGACGGTGGCGACGGGTTCCGGCGGCTTGATGCTCAAAAGTTCGACGTCGAAAATCAGAGTCGCGTTCGGTCCGATGAGCTGGCCGGCGCCGCGTTCGCCATACGCCAGCGCCGAAGGAATAAAGAGCTGATACTTGGCGCCGGGCTTCATGAGCTGAAGCGCTTCCGTCCAGCCTTTGATTACGCGGTTGACCGGGAAACTCGCCGGCTCGTTCCGCTTGTAGGAGCTATCGAACTCCGTCCCGTCGATCAACGTGCCACGGTAATTCGTCACCACCGTGTCCGTCTCCTTGGGCGATTCACCCGAGCCTTCCTTCACCACCTTGTATTGCAGGCCGCTGGCCGTTGTCTTCACGCCCTCTTTCTTTTTGTTCTCGGCCAGAAATTTTTCGCCTTCAGCCTGGTTCTTTGCCCCCGCCTCCTTGCTGGCTGTCATCTGCTTTTCCATCATTTCTTTCTGGAAAGCCTGGAGCGTTTTCTCGCGATCTTCCTTCGACATTGCGGCCTCTTTACCGGCGACCGCTTCCTTCAAGCCGGCCACGAGCGCGTCGACATTCACCTCGATTTTTTGTTTCTTGAAAGTCTCCCCGATATCATAACCAATGCTGTAACTGGCTTTGTCTTTTTGGTCTTTGAGCTGCGGTTTATCCTGCGCTAAACCAAACGAAGCGATGCAAACTGCGCCGAGGCAAATGATGAGACGTTTCATAGGAATGGTTCCGGGCGCGGTTGAACTTGTGAATCTGGGCGCCGCGGGAACTGCCATGCTAGAGAAGAAAGCCCGGGCGTCAAGCCGTCGGCTGTTGCCGATCCTGCTCGTTGTTGCGGGTGCAACCCAGGCCGCGGCCGCGATCAATCTTTCGCCCGCTGAGACCCGGCGGATTGGCAACAAAATCTGGCAGAACGAGTGCGGCGGCACCGTCGCGGGCCTGACCTCGTGGAATGCCGGGGAAAATTTCGCGTCGCTTGGGATCGGGCATTTCATCTGGTATCCGAAAGGCGTCCGCGGGCCGTTCGATGAGAGCTTCCCGAAATTCGTCGAGTTCGCTGCGAGCCGGGCCGCGAAGTTGCCTGCCGTCGCCGTGACCAAAGACGGCTGCCCTTGGAATTCCCGCGCCGAGTTCAACGCCGCCGCGCAAAGCGCGCCCATGAAAGAGCTCCGGGCCTTTCTCGCGCGGACCGTCGATCTGCAGGCGGAATTTTTGGTTCGCCGGCTGCGCGAGGCGCTGCCGAAGATGCTCGCGGAGGCGGGCAGTTCGAGCCACGGCCAGATCGAGGAACGGTTTGACCGCGTGGCCGCCACGGCGAACGGCTGCTACGCCCTCGTCGACTATGTGAACTTCAAAGGTGAAGGTGTTCTTGCCACGGAGCGTTACGCAGGACAGGGTTGGGGCTTGTTGCAGGTACTTGAAGGAATGAAAGACGAGACCACTGGACGAAGCGCGGTGAAGAGCTTCGCCGAATCCGCCAAAACCGTGTTGAGGAACCGCGTCGGCAATTCACCGCCCGAGCGGAACGAAGCCCGCTGGCTGCCCGGCTGGCTCAAACGCGTGGACACGTATGTTGGAAATTAGCCAGTGATGTCGCGCCCCGCTCGTCATTCATTCGTTCTCGCAGTCGTGCTCCTGTTCGTGCTCGAACCCGCGGCCAATGCCCAGGCGATCCGCCGGCAGACTCCGACGGCTCCACCAAAGACGAACGCGCCGGCGAACCGCCCCAAGCCGCTGCCCTCTGCTACGCCGACGGCGCCGCAGCCGATGAAGAAAGCCAACGAGCTGATCAGTAAACAGCCGCCCATCGCGACGAACGCGGCGATCCTGGCCAAGGTCACGCCGGACAACGCGCACGTCATCGTTTCTCTCACCAAGCAGCGCGCTTATCTCATGACCGGCGAAGAAATCGCGATCGACAGCCCGATCTCGTCCGGCAAACGCGGCCACACCACGCCGAACGGCAGCTTTAACGTCATGGAGAAGGACAAAGACCATCACTCAAGTCTTTACGGGGACTACAAAGACTCTTCGGGCCGAACCGTTCGCGGCGGAATCAGCGCCCACATCGACTCGGCGCCGAGCGGGACCCATTTCGTCGGCGCCTCAATGAAATGGTTCATGCGCCTGACCGGCGAAGGCGTCGGCATGCACGTTGGCATTCTGCCCGGCTACCCGGCTTCGCACGGATGCATTCGAATGCCGGAGCCGGCCGCCGCGCAATTCTACGCACACGTGAAAGTCGGCACGCCGGTGCGGGTCGATCCGTAGGACTCGTTAGGCCCGGAGGCCTGGCCTAATCCAGGTTTGTAGGTCGGGAGTGTCCCGTCTCCCTCTTCCGAAGTTGCCTGCTCATAGGTGATAAATTTCTACGAGCCCCACGCCGGTTGTATTCGTCTTATCTCGCAGAATGGCCGTGTAGTTACCGGGCGCGAGGTCGGCGACGAGAGCCGACTCGTGCTCATCCGCCGGCGCAAGACGGGTGGCAGCAACCTGCGCTTCGTTTGTCCTTCCAGTCATCATTGCTCGCGAGCAGTGCACCGTTCCCATCCCGGACCTCGATCATCGGATCGACCAACCGATTTGGAACATTCGAATCGATGGGCCGAGCCCGCGAATCAGGACTCGCGAATTCCGGCCGTTGTTTGGACCGATAATAACGCCGCCGATCATCACGCTGTCGCCGCTCTCCACCCGCGCCCGGGTGCTGATGTTCGCCAAATGCGAGCCCGGCTGCCCCAGATCGTAAACTTCCACCACTCCAATACCGGTGCCGCCGCTCACCCTCTTAACTGCACCGTGTAGGCCGACGGCGGCAGCGTGATGAGCAAAGCCGACTCCAGACGATCGCTCGGAGCCAGGCCGACCCCCTCGATCTCCGCCTGCTGTGAGTCTTTCCAGTTGTTGTTATCAGCGATGAATGCGCCGGAACTGTCATAGAGCTCGATTACCGGATTCTGCAATCGCCCCGGCATCGCCACGCCCCCAACCTTCAGCGAAGGGCCGATCCCCCTCAGCAACACTCTTTTCGCATCTGTCCCTGCGATAATAAAACCACCGATGACCAGATCGTCGCCGGGCTGCACATTGGCGCGAGTCGAGATGTTCAAAAGCTTGGGGAATAGCGCGGCCGAAAATTCGGACGTGCCGGTAGGCCCTGTCGCAGCCGAACTGATTGCAGTCACGCTCGGCGGCACGGGCAGGGTCACGTCGAACGAGCCGTTGCCATTTGCGTCCGTCGTAACGCTCGCCAACCCGAGATAGGATTGGCCCTGGCCATAACCAGAAGAATCGATGCGATCGTTGCCGAAGACCTCAATTCGAAAAGCTGGTATCAGGTTGGCTATTCAGCGACCCCGTGACTTCCACAGTGCCGTTCGCGAAAATCGCCGAAGATAAAACCGGGTAGTTCTGAATCCCGTCCGCGTCGCCGACGTCGTTCGGCGTCACACCTGCCGCGCCAAGGTCGATTCCAAGCCCGCGGCTTCCGGTGATTGAGTTTCCCTCGATGAAATTCCGCCCGTAACTGGCCCTCGCGCCTCCATCGGTCACACCGGCCGCTGTCGGCTGACTGCTGGCCGTGGGATCCGGAGCAGCAAACGCGATGACGTTACCATCGCCGATATTCGTTCCACCAATCGTGTTGTTCGCCGGGTCTACCAAGACTGCGCGCATCAGGGCTATGCCCTCTGGCCGAACGCCCAGCGGCGTCTTTCCGTCAGCGGACACGCCGATGAAGTTCTGTTGGAAAGTGTTGGTGCTCCCTCCAAGTATGCTGACGACCGCTGCGCGAGCCGGGTCCGCGCTGACGATTACGTTGTGAAAAACCGTGGTGCTCCTTGTCGGCACCGTGACGTGGAAAATGCTCGCCCAGCTAAGATCGAGGCCCCCGCCACCCGGGGATGCTACCGTGCCCGTCGGGTCGGTCCCGATAAGATTTCGTTGCACGAGCGCTCCGTTGGTCCCGGCCAACTCGACGCGGCCAGCGATCACGTTTCCCGCGCCATCGGCACTCCCGCCGATCTGGACGGGTATACTGGTCACAGAGACGCGGGAACGGGGATTAATGAACGATCGCCCGTCGGCGCTTATCCCAACGTAATTACCCTGGACGACGCCGGACCCGGTCGGTGGAAAAGCGCTGGATGCAAAATTAATTTCGAACCCGACAACGTTCCGGTCCGCTGACGCTGAGCTTCCTACAGTGGCACTGAAGCCGAAAGTGACCGCGTTCAACCTGACGTCGACTGACGTTCCTGATGATGGCGGCACCGTCGCCGCGCCGGCCGGATTGGTCCCGAGATAACAGGCCACGATCTTATGCTGACCCACGTCTGTCACCCCGACGTTGGTGCTAAAGCCGTTGATCACGAGACCGCGTATCGTCTGGGCGTCGCCGGGAGCGAAGCCAAGAGTAACCCCCGTTTGGCCCGCTGGGAGATTACTCCCATTTATTTCAATCACAAGAACGGCATTTGTTCCGACCGCGAGACTATTTGGTTTCGCACCCGGCTGAGTGTAACCATCGATCGTGATTACCGAGTTGAGCGCCGGCAGGGCGGATTGCACTGCGATCGTGTGCACGCCTGGCCAGGAATGTTGAAGGTGATAACATGCGGCGGGGGCGTGGTTCGGTCCGCGTTCGCGTCGATAATTGCCTGGCGCAGCGAACCGGGCCCGGAGTCGTTGACGTTAGTGACGACGAATGTCCCGCCGGAAGCAGTCAGCGCAGTAAGGAGGATGAAGAGGTTCGCGAGGGAACTTTTCAGGCGCCAAACGGTATCAGATCGACGCTCGATGTAAAACCTAGCGCAACCGTTGCCGGAGCATCTCCAGCGCGGCTTGCGTTGTGAGTTCCTTGAACGTCGGGCGATCGTCGGGGAAAAACCGTTTTTGCACAGAGACCGGGCGATCTTTGGCAGCGAGTGCGATGAAGACCGCCCCGACCGGTTTCTCTTCGGTGCCGCCGCCCGGGCCGGCGATACCTGTCGTAGCCAGCGCGAAATCTGAGTTCGCCCGTGCGCGCGCCCCTTCCGCCATCGCTTGCGCGACTTGCTTGCTCACAGCGCCATGTTTTTCGATCAGCGCGGGATCGACTCCAAGCATCGCGGCTTTGGCCTCATTCGAATACGTCACGGAGCCAGCAAGAAAAACCGCGGAGGCGCCGGCCACGTTGGTGATTCGATGAGCAAGGTATCCGCCGGTGCATGACTCGGCGATCGCCAGCGTTTGTTTGCGGGCCGTCAGCAATTTCACGACGACCTCTTCAAGAGTACTGCCATCGGTTGAAACAATTGCGGCACCCAATTTGGCCGTCACGATGCGCTCTGCCTGGTCGAGCACGGCTGCGCTCCCGATCAGGCGCAAATCCATTTCGCCCGGGCGGGCGCAATAGCCCAGCTCCAGTCCCGGCAATGCCAGCAATTCCGCGCCGACTGCTTCTTCCACGAGCGATTCGCCCATCCCCGCGATCCGAAACATCCGGCGGTCCATCGCCGCTGCGCCGGGAACGATGCCGCGAAGGATCGGAAGCACGGTATCGCGGAACATCGGATGCAGTTCCCGGGGCGGCCCCGGCAACAAGAACAAGTGGGGTCGTTTTTTTGCTCCGTCCGCCGGCAGATACAGGCCGGGCGCGCTTCCATGTTCGTTAGGCAAGACCGTGGCGCCTTCCGGGACATCGGCCTGCCGCGCCACCCGATCGGTTAGCCGGAATCCGCGGCGCGCGGCCCGCTCCTGGATCGCGAGCAGAATCGCGGGGTCGTGCTCCAATTTCAGTCCGAACAGCTGGGCCGTGATTTCACGGGTGACGTCGTCCGTTGTCGGTCCAAGCCCGCCGGTGATAAAAACGATTTCAGCCCCCCGGGATTCTTCGATGGCTTCGCGAATCGCCTCTCCGTCTGGAACCGTGACTTGCCGATCGATTCGCAGGCCAAGCCCCAAAATCTGGCGCGCGATGAAGGAAAGATGCGAATTGAGAACATCGCCGAGCAATAACTCGGTGCCGGTGTTGATAACGATGGTGGTCACGTTGAAGCGTTGAAGCGTTACAAATCACCCGCTGTAACGGTGTAACTCTTTAACGATTTAACGTCGCGCGCGCCAGCGCGCGAATCCTCACGCCGCGTCCTTGTCCTGCTTCTTGCGAATCAGCGGGAGCTTCTTCCCTTCGACCACCGCTCGATTGATTGTGACTTCCGCGATGTCTTCGCGGCTCGGCACGTCGTACATGATCTCGAGCATGATCCGCTCGAGCATCGAACGCAGCGCGCGCGCGCCCGTTCCCTTGGTCACGGCCTGCGCGGCTAAAGCCTTCAACGCATCCTTCGTCACGCTTAGCCGGACGCCTTCCATGGAGAACAGCTTGGTGTACTGCTTGATCATGGCGTTCTTCGTGTCGGTCAGGATCTGGACCATCTCTTCTTCCGTAAGCGCGTCGAGCGCACTGATCACCGGCAGACGGCCAATAAATTCCGGAATCATCCCGAAGCTCAGCAAATCTTCCGGCTCCACGTGGCGCACGGCCTCTTTCGCGAGAGCCGCTTCCACTTCCAGCGTCGGGCTATTGAACCCCATCGTCCGCTGACCGATGCGTTTCTGCACGATCCGGTCCAGGCCGACGAAGGCGCCGCCGCAAATGAACAGGATTTTCTCCGTGTTCACCTGGATGTATTCCTGGTGCGGATGCTTGCGTCCGCCCTGCGGCGGAACGTTGCAGGTGCTACCCTCGAGAATTTTCAACAACGCCTGTTGGACGCCTTCCCCCGAAACGTCGCGGGTAATGCTGACGTTGTCGGTCTTGCGCCCTATCTTATCGATCTCGTCGATGTAAACGATCCCGATCTCGGCGCGCTTCACGTCGTAATCGGCGTTCTGCAGCAATCGCAAAATGATATTCTCCACGTCCTCGCCCACGTAGCCGGCTTCGGTCAGGGTGGTCGCGTCCGCGATGCAGAACGGGACGTCGAGAATTTTGGCGAGCGTCTTGGCGAGCAACGTCTTCCCGGAACCGGTCGGGCCGATTAACAGGATGTTGCTCTTCTCGATTTCAACATCGGCGAACGGATCCGGTTGGAACGCCGACGAAGAATCCGCCGGCACGCTTTGGAGGACGCGCTTGAAATGATTGTGGACCGCGACCGAGAGCGTTTTCTTCGCGATGTCCTGCCCGATGACGTATTGATCGAGCGAATGGCGGATGTCCGCCGGTTTCGGCACCCGGATGGTCGACGATTGCCGGCGAGCATCTTCGTTGAGCTCCTTGTCGAGGATGCTCTTACAAACGTTGATGCAGCTGTCGCAGATGTAGACGCCGGGACCGGCGATGAGTTTGCGAACCTCCGCGTGGCTTTTGCCACAGAAGGAGCACATGGTGAGGTTGGAAGCGCGCGCCATAGCAGGGCACTAAAATAGCAGCTTTTATTCCTCCACCTTGCGGGGCAAAGCGGCCTCCGCAATGGCTGTCGACGCGTCGGGACTCGCCCCGTCGAGCAGCTTCACTTCCTTTCGTGATTTGATCACTTCGTCGACCAGGCCGTACGTCTTCGCTTCCGCCGCGGACATGTAATAGTCGCGGTCCGAATCGAGCCGGACCTGGTCCTCCGGCTTGCCGGTGTGTTGCGAAATAATTTTGATCAGGCGCTTCTTGAGCTTGAACATGTATTCGACCTGGCGCTCGACGTCGCTCGCCTGGCCCTGCGCGCCGCCGGAGACCTGGTGGATCATGATGTCCGAGTTGGGCAACGCAAAGCGCTTCCCTTTCGTTCCCGCGCAAAGCAAAACCGCGCCCATGCTCGCCGCCATCCCGAGGCAATACGTATTCACATCGCAGGTCAGGAACTGCATCGTGTCGTAGATCGCCAGGCCGGCGGTGACCACCCCGCCCGGTGAATTGATATAGATGCTGATGTCCTTCTTGCCATCCTCCATTTGCAGGAAAAGAAGTTGGGCGATCACCAGGTTCGCGATGTGATCGTCGATCGAGGTGCCGATGAAAATGATCCGGTCCTTGAGCAACCGCGAGTAGATGTCGTAGCTCCGTTCCCCGCGGCCGGTCTGCTCGACCACCATCGGAATGAGAACGGACTGTGAGAAATTCTTGTTCGTGTCAGTCATGTTTATGTGGCGGAGCGCTTCCTGCCGCCTCTGCCGAAGTCGGTTCGACGCTAACATTCGCCTTCAGGAAATCAAGAGTCTTACCCAGCAGGATCTCTTCGCCGAGACCATTAATGCGGTCGTGTTCTTCCAGTTCCTTCCGCATTTTCTCGACGGAAACATTGTAATGCGCGGCCTGGGCGCGGATCGCTTCGTCGAGTTCCTCCCGCGTCACCTCGAACTTTTCCGCCTCCGCGATCCGATGCAGGATGAAGTTCGTTTTCAATCGATGCGCGGCCAGCGAACCAGCGCCCTCGATCAGCTCTTTCTCCTTCCCCTTCAGCAATTCGTCCGGGACCCCGCGCTCGCGGTTCCGATGGACCAGCTCGTTCAGCGCCCGCCGGGTTTCGTTCTTCAGCAGCGGAGGCGGAAGATCGAAGCTGATCCGCTCGTGCAAAAATTTGACGATCTGTTGTTCCTTAACGCGGTCGACTTCGTGTTCCTTCTCGTGCTCGAGATTATGCTCAATCGTGTGACGTAAATCGGCCAGCGTCTTCTCCGGCATGATCTTGGCCGCGAATGCGTCATCGATCGCCGGCAGGACCTTTTCCTTGATCTCGTTCAGCGTCACCGCGTAGTCCGCTTTCTTCTCCCCGAGCTCGGTCACCGGAAAATCAGCAGGAAATTCCACCTGCACGCTACGGGTCCCCCCCGTTTTCATGCCGACGATCTGCTCGCAGAATTTCGGCAGAAAATTTTCCGGCGCGAGATGGAGCCAGAATTTCTTGCCGCCATGCAGGTTCTTGCTCGCTTCCGGGACGATGTCGCTGATAGGCACGCCGTCGATGGCTCCGGTAAAATCGAGCACCGCGTAATCGCCCATTGCCAGGTCGCGATCGGCGACATCCACAAAATCCGCCACTTGATCGCGGAGCCGTTCAATCGCTGTGTCCACGTCCGCTTCGTTGACCGTCGTCGGAGGCAATTCCACCGGAATGTTTTTGTAGTCGGGAAGCTCGAATTCAGGTGCGGTCACAACCGTCGCGCGAAACCGCATGGAGCGATCGTCGCCAAACTCGACGTCGCCCAGGTCCGTCAGGGAAACCACCCGCAACTGCTTTTCCGCGATCGCTTCATGATAGCTTTTCGAGACGAGCGCCTTCGTCAGCTCGTCCTGGATTTCCTTCCGGAATTTTCGCTCAATCACTTCCTTCGGCGCTTTCCCGGGCCGGTACCCGGGGATCCGCGCGTAGCGCGAATAATTTTTCGCGATGGCGTCCCATTCCTTTCGCACCACCTCGGGCGCCAATTCGATTCGCAACGTCGCCATTCCCGGCGGCTGAGTTTCCACATCCACTTTCATTAGAGCAGCGACCCTACGCCGTGCTGATTTGCAGGGCAACCGGTTGCCACTCTAGGCAGGCGATGCGCCCGCCCTACAATTCGCGCTTTCCGCTCACGTACACCGAATGGACCAGTGAAACGCCAAAGTAGTAGGCGATCTCCCGGTAATCCGCGCAATCGTAGAGCGCGAAGTTCGCTCGTTTACCCGGTTCGAGCGACCCGATCTGGCCGCCGCGGTTCAAGCTATACGCGGGGTTGATCGTCGCCGCGCTCACGGATTCCGCGGGCGACATTTTCACCTGGGTGGCGGCGAGCGACAGCACCATCGGCATCGATGTTGTCGGCGAAGACCCGGGGTTGAAGTCCGTAGCCAGAACCACGGCGAGGCCGGCATCGATCATCTCCCGCGCCGGTGGATAACGCGTTTTGCCTAACGAATAGACCGACCCGGGCAGGAGGACCGGTTGAACCCCTGCCTCGGCCAGCGCCCCAATCTCAGCCGAGTTCGCTTGCTCGAGATGGTCGGCCGTCGCCGCCTTCAAGCGCGCCGCCAGGAACCCGCCGCCGGAATTGGTGAGCTGATCGACATGCATCCGGAGCCGCAAACCGTGGTCCTTCGCCGCCCGCAGAATTCGCTCGGCTTCAGTGATGTCGAAATAGCCGCGCTCACAAAACACATCGCAGCTTTCCGCCAATTGTTCTTCCACCACGCGCGGCAACATCTTGTGAATGACCAGGGCGACGTATTGCTCCGGCGCGCCCCGAAATTCGTCCGGCACCGCGTGCGCGCCCAGAAACGTCGGCACGAACTCGATCGGCGTCTCGGCGTTCAGGCGCCGAATGACCCGCAAAATCTTGATCTCATCGTCGACGCTGAGTCCGTACCCGGACTTCGCCTCGACCGTCGTGGTCGCGCTTCCCAAAAACCAACCGGCATGGCGTTTCGCCTGGGCCAGCAACTCTTCCTCGGACGCCGCCCGCGTCTTCGCGACAGTCGAGCGGATGCCGCCGCCGCCGGCCGCAATTTCTTCGTAGGTCGCCCCGCGGGCGCGCATCTCGAACTCGTCGACGCGATTTCCACCGAACACGGGGTGGGCGTGCGCGTCGACGAACCCCGGCAAAACAACTTTGCCGGATGCATCGATGATCTGCGTGTCCGCGCCCAATCCCTTTTCGATGTCAGCCGACGGGCCGGTGAGCGAAACGCGGCCGTCTTCGATCGTCATTCCGCCATTCGGAATGATCGCCAGCTCCCGCATCTCCGCTCCGACGCGAGCGCGCGCGGGTCCCGCCAATGTCACCAGCTGCGCTGCGTTAAGGACTGCGACTGACATGGCTTCCGGCCGTCAGCCCAGCTTTTCTTCAACAATCGTGTGAAGCGCTTTGAATTCGTTTTCCGATTCGCCAAGGCTGCGCTGCATTCTCTCCCGGAGCACGCCGGCCTGCTCCTGGTCCTTCAGTCCGCTCAGGTTGATTCGCACGTTCATGGCGGCGCCTTCAACGCAGGCACGGACCGCCAGTAGCCCAACTCCAACGTCCGAGATCGACGCCGGATTTCCTTTCTCCGCCATTTCCCCAAGCAATTTGTAGCCTCTCGAGGCTGTCTCCATCACCCGGAGCGGAATCTCGGCTGCGTATTTGTTCGCCGCCTGGATGGCCGCCGAACGCGCCGTCTTCTCTTCGGCCGATTCTTTAGGGAGCCCGAATGCCGCCATGACTTTGTTGAACGCGGCCGTGTCTTCATCGACGAGAAAAAGCAGCTCGTCCTTAAGCTGCTGCGCTTTCATGGCCCAATCGCTGAAATACTGGAGCTTATCCTCCCAGCCGCGTTTTCCGGCCGACAGATTCGCGACCATGCCACCCAGTGAAACTCCGAGAGCGCCCATGAGAGCCGCGACGGAACCACCACCCGGGGCAGGCGAATCGCTCAGCGTCTCGTTGCAGAACTGGCGCAGGTCCATCTTCACGAGCGATTTTTTGGCGTCCGATTCCATCTTCAATTCGATGATCTTCTCTTTCGGATCGAAAGGTTTCAATTCGCTTAATCCCATCGAGCGAATCGCGACGTCGATCAGTTCCTCTTCGGACGCGCCTTCCGACCATTTCTGTTTTCGCAAATAATGGCGGCCCGCATCCAGCAGGCATTTCTTCGGCAGCATCCCGACCACTTCCGATCCGGTGACGCGCAACCCGCGTTTGGCTGCCGATTCCACACACGCATCGAACGCGGCATGGAGCGGAGTTTCCTCCAGATTCGTCAGGTTCATCGAGACCTGGGCGATGCCGTACTCTTCCACATGCCAGCCGATCGCCTTCACATGTCTGAGCATTCCAGGCTCACGAATCGGCTCGCCTTTCGCGTCGAGCACCGGTTTCCCAGTCGGCGTGCCGTCCTCGGTTTTGACACGGCCGTTTTCACGAACGTCGAACGCCACCGAGTTCGCCCGACGGACCGCTTTGGTATTGAGGTTGGCGTTGTAAGCGACCAGAAATTCTCGCGCGCCGATTACGGTTGCGCCGGATTTTTCGTTGAAGACGGCCGGGCCAAAATCCGGTTTCCACTGCGGTTGTTTGATCTTCTCGAAGAAACCTTCGTACTCGCCGGCCCGAATAATCGAGAGGTTGGAGCGGCCGCGATCGCTGGCCGCCTTCTCGTAAAGATAAACGGGCATGTTCAATTCCTCCCCCACCCGTTTGCCCAACTTCTTCGCACACTCGATCGCTTCCTCCCAGGTCACGTTGCTCACCGGGATAAAGGGGCAAACATCGGTCGCACCCATCCGCGGGTGCGCGCCCTGGTGCTTCCGCATGTCGATCAGTTCGGCGGCCTTTTGAATTCCTCGGAACGCCGCTTCGACCGCCGCCTCCGGCGTCCCCGCGAAGGTCACCACCGTTCGATTCGTGCTCGCGCCGGGGTCGACATTGAGCAGCGAAACGCCCTCGACCGCCTCGATCGCCGCCGTGATCTGCCGAATAATTTCCAAGTCTCTCCCTTCGGAAAAATTCGGAACGCACTCAATAACTTGTTTCATTCCCGTCCCTCTCGCTGTGTCATCCTGATCCCGCGACCGCGGGAGAAGGATCTCTGACTATTTCCTTTGTTGCCACGTCGCGCGACCGGAAATGATCAGAGATTCTTCGCTGCGCTCAGAATGACAGGTCAAAAACCTTAATCCCGCGCCTGCGGCGTCATCGGAACTGCGATCTCGTTCTCGTCCGCGAATTCGATTGCGCGGGAATAGCCGGCGTCGGCGTGCCGCAACACTCCCATGCCTGGATCGCTCGTCAGCACTCGTTCGAGCCGACGCCGCGAATTGTCGGTTCCGTCGGCGACAACCACCATGCCGGCGTGTTGGGAATAGCCGATGCCGACGCCGCCACCGTTGTGGATGGAAACCCAGGAGGCGCCGGCGGCCGTGTTCACGAGCGCGTTCAATAACGCCCAGTCGGCGATCGCGTCGCTGCCGTCGATCATTCCCTCGGTCTCGCGGAACGGCGACGCCACCGATCCGGTATCGAGATGGTCACGGCCGATTACGATCGGCGCCTTGAGCTCGCCGCGTTTCACCAAGTCGTTCATGGCAACGCCGAACTCGGCCCGTTCCCCGTAACCGAGCCAGCAAATTCGCGCGGGCAATCCTTGGAAATGGATTCGTTCCTTCGCGAGCTTCATCCAGCGGGCGAGCGTTTCGTTTTTTGGAAATAGCTCCAGCGCCAATTTATCGGTGCGCGCGATATCCGCCGGGTCGCCACTCAGGGCTACCCAACGAAACGGACCTTTTCCTTCACAAAAGAGTGGCCGGATATATTCCGGCACGAATCCAGGAATATCGAAGGCGTTTTCGAGGCCGGCCTTTTTTGCCTGCGTCCTGATGTTGTTGCCGTAATCAAACGTGATCGCGCCTTTTTTCTGAAGAGCGAGCATTGCTTCAACGTGGATCGCCATCGATCGCATGGAGCGTTCGACGTACTGATCCGGGTCGCTCGTGCGGAGAAGGAGCGCTTCGTCCAACGTCATGCCGTTCGGCACGTAACCATTGAGGGCGTCGTGGGCGCTCGTTTGGTCGGTGAGGATATCGGGAACGATGTCGCGCCGCGCGAGTTCGGGCACGACGTCAGCGCAGTTGCCGACCAGGCCCACCGAGATTGCGTCTCCTGCATCGAGAAGCTTGAGCGCCTCGTCGACCGAACGCGCGATCTTGTCGCAATACCCGCTCTTCAGCCGTTTCTCGATCCGCGCCGGATCGACGTCGATCCCGAGAAAACGCGCGCCGTTCATCGTCGCAGCGAGTGGCTGCGCGCCCCCCATTCCGCCCATCCCGCCAGAGACGATTAGCTTTCCTGCCAGGCTGCCACCGAAATGTTTTTCGCCAGCGGCCGCGAACGTTTCGAAGGTGCCCTGCACGATCCCCTGACTTCCAATGTAGATCCAGGAACCGGCCGTCATTTGCCCATACATCGTGAGGCCGAGCCGCTCGAGCCGGTTAAACTCAGTCGAATTAGACCAGTGCCCGACGAGATTCGAATTCGCGATCAGGACGCGTGGTGCTTCCTCGTGGGTCCTGAAAACGCCCACCGGTTTGCCGGATTGAACGAGCAACGTTTGATCGTTCTCCAGCTCGCGAAGCGAACGCACGATGGCGTCGAACGCCTCCCAGCTTCGGGCCGCGCGTCCGGTCCCGCCATAAACGATGAGCCGGTCCGGGTTCTCGGCCACGTCGGGATCGAGATTGTTCATCAGCATCCGCAGCGCCGCTTCCTGGTGCCAGCCTTTGCAGCTCATCTCGCTCCCGCGCGGCGCGCGAATCACACGAGGGCCACTCATTTCAGCTCCTCGTCGTCGAACACGCCTTCCCGGATCGCTGCCGCCACCCGGGCAATGTCAGCGGACATCGACCGGTCGGCCTCGACCGGCGGGGAAATCTTGCGCACGCGTTCGTAGGCTTCTTCCACGCCCAGGCCGGCTTTGAGCGGCCGGCGAAATTCCAATCCCTCCGCCGCGGTGAGCAACTCGATGGCGAACAGATGCTCCGCGTTTTCCACGATGGTGCGCAACTTGAGCGCCGAGGTCATTCCCATCGACACATGATCTTCTTTCCCACCCGAGGTCGGCAAATTGTCGATGCTCGCGGGATGGGCCAGAACCTTGGCTTCATTCAACAGCGCGACCGCGGCGACGTGCAAAATCATGAATCCAGAATGCGTCCCTGCCTGCGTGGCGAGGAACGGAGGAAGGCCTTCGCTGGAATCGGGATTTACCAGCCGGTCGGTGCGGCGCTCGCTGATGCTCATCAAGTCGGTGACCGCAATGGCAGCGTAATCCAACCCGAGCGCGAGCGGCGCGCCGTGGAAGTTGCCGCCGGAAAGAACCTCCCCGGTTTCGGCGAACACCAGCGGATTATCGGTCGCGGAAGCGGACTCTATTTCCAGGACCTCTTCGCAATGATCGAGCGCGCCGCGCGCCGCCCCGTGGACCTGTGGCATGCAACGCAGGCTGTAGGCGTCCTGGACCCGGGGATCGTTCGCGAGATGAGATTGGCGGATCTCGCTCTCCCGCAAAAGATGGCGGAGATGATCGGCGACCGCTTGCTGGCCGGGATGCGGTCGCGCCTGGTGGATCCGCCGGTCGAACGCGGTCGGCGTTCCCTTCAAAGCTTCCAGGGTCATGGCGCCCGCGATATCCGCCACCCGCGCGAGTCGTTTCGCGCGAAACAGTGCCAGCCCGCCCACTGCATGCATGGCCTGGGTGCCATTGAGAAGGGCCAGACCTTCCTTCGCTTCCAGAGACGCCGCTTTCAGTCCCGCCTTTTGCAAGGCGTCGCTGCTCGGCATCCGTTCACCGTTGTAAAACGCTTCGCCTTCCCCGATCAAAGTCAGCGACAAATGCGCAAGTGGGGCGAGATCGCCGCTGGCGCCGACCGAACCTTTCTCGGGGATCACCGGGACCACGCCGCGATTATTCAGTTCGCAAAGTAGCTCGATCACTTCGAGTCGGATGCCGCTCAATCCGAGCGCGAGGACGTTCGCTCGCAACAGAACCATCGCGCGGACTTCCGCCGCCGAGAGCGGGTTGCCGATTCCACAGGAATGGCTCCGGACGAGGTTCAATTGCAATTGCCGCAGTTCATCGGCCGGCACATGGACGTCGGACAGTTTTCCGAAACCGGTGCTGACGCCGTAGACGACGCCGCCTTTCGCGACAATTTCCTCGATCACTCCGCGGGAGGAATGGATTCGCGCGTGCGCCGAGGCCCCGACCTGGATGGCGTCGCCCGCATAGGCGACGTGCGCAATTTGCGCGAGAGACAAGGGTTGGCCGGTCAGTTCCACGCCACGCATCTTATGAATCCGGCGCCGAAAAGAAAGCGGCAGCGGAAAAAAGGCCAGGTCGACGAGACGACCTGGCCTTTTATGGTTAAAGCTATCCGCAGACGGACAAGCTGACGGTTATTTGGAGTAAGTAGAGGTGCTCGTTGTCGCCGCCTCTTTATGCTGCGAGCAAGCCCCCAGGCTCACCGCACTGGCCACGATGGCCAAAATCATGATTGCTTTCAAAATCTTCAAGTGTGTTTCGCCCCCTTTCCCTGCAAGTTGCTGCCGTCATTTAGGCAGTTAAGAACCATCACGCAACGCTTTTCTCGACTTTTTTCCGAGGGCCCCAAAACGGTCGTTAGGGCCTGATCTCGACCGGCGTCCCCTCCGTAACCTGATCGAAAAGCTCGATCACGTCCTCGTTCTTCATTCGAACGCAGCCATGACTGGCCGGGCTGCCGACGTCGTCCTCGTGGTTTGTGCCGTGAATATAAACGTACCGAGAGTGAGTGTTCGCATTCCTTGGCTCCAGCCCGTCGAGCCAGAGAATGCGCGTCATGACGAGGTCGTCTTCACGCAGCATCTTCTTCGTTGCCCTGACCGGCCGGCGGCTTTTGAAAACAGTCCGCGGCGGCATTTCTTCGCCAATTTTTTCGGCTATCCGGAATGTTCCGGTTGGCGTTTTGAAGCTGCCTTCTTTCGACCCGAGGCCGAATCGCGATGTCGAAACGGGATAGGCAGCCAACTTTTTCCGACCGCGTTTCAGGACCAGTTGTTGGTCGCGCACGGAGATTTGGATTTTCACCTGCTGACTTTTTTTCATCTGGAACGGCGGTAGGATGCGCCGTGCCCACCGCCAAGAAAAGCTATCACGTCGCCATCGTCGGCGCGACCGGCGCCGTCGGCGAGGAATTGCTCCGGGTCCTCGAGCGGCGCGCCTTTCCGGTGGAGCGATTGGTCCCGTTGTGCTCCGAACGGTCGGCCGGCGGGAGCGTTTCCTTTCGCGGAGAAAAAATTACCGCGCAGCGCCTTTCGCGCGATTCGTTTTCCGGTATCGACGTCGCGTTTTTCAGCGCAGGCGGAAACGTTTCGCGCGAATACGCCCCCATCGCCCGCGAGGCTGGCGCCGTCGTGATCGACAATTCTTCCCTGTTCCGAATGGAACCGGACGTGCCGCTTGTGATTCCCGAAATCAACGGCGCTGATGTGCGCGAGCATCAGGGACTGATCGCAAATCCCAATTGCACGACTGCCGTCGCGCTCATGGCGCTCTACCCGCTCCACCGCGCGTTCGGCGTCCGGCGGGTTATTGCGGCCAGCTATCAGGCGGTCTCTGGCAGTGGCGCGCGGGCAATAAAAGAGCTGCGCTCGCAGGTCGAGGCCGCCGCGCAAAACCAGGCGCCCGTGGCGGAAATTTACCCGCACCCGATCGCGTTCAATCTCCTGCCCCACGTCGATTCCTTTTTGCCGAATGGCTACACCAGGGAAGAAATGAAAATGCAGAACGAAGGACGGCGGATCATGCATCTCCCGGACTTCCGCGCCTCGGTCACCTGCGTGCGCGTTCCAGTTTACCGGGCCCATTCCGTGGCCGTGAGCGCGGAATTTGAGCGCCCGGTTTCCGTCGAACAAGCGCGCCAGGCCCTGGCCGGCGCGCCGGGACTGGAGCTGGTCGACGATCCCCAAAATAATCGTTATCCGATGCCGCTGTTCACTGCGGGCAAGGACAACTGCGAAGTCGGCCGCATCCGGCTCGATTGCGCCTTCGAGAACGGCCTTTCCTTTTGGGTCTCCGGCGATCAACTGCTAAAGGGCGCCGCCCTCAACGCGGTCCAGATCGCAGAGCTCCTGTAACGCTGCTTGGTAGAGCGGAATCGCTACGGAGACGGCGAAATTGCCGGCTCGTTTTTTTTTATCTTCGGCGCCATGTCGGCCGGCGGTTCATGCTTCGGTTTCTCGATCGCGGCTTCGGGCTTCACGGGATCCGGCGCCGGCTTGTTGCGCCTGTCTTCCTGTGAAGGTGGTGGCGCTATTCGCGGCGCAGGCTTAGGGGCCGGTTCGGGCTTTCGCTTGTCAGGTTTTTCTTTCGGTGGCTTCGGCGCCACGGACGCGGCGGTCGTATCGGTCGTGCCCGCCGTCGTGGTGGCCGGAGAAGCGGAACTCCGCGGACTCATCGCTTTATCCGAAGCCTGCACGGTCGGCGGCGGAACCGATTTCGGATCTTCCTTCTTCATCTTTTCCTTCAACTCCGCCTGCGCTTTCTGGTCGCCCGCCGGCTCCCAGCCGCGTTCAACAAGCGGCGCTTTTGCCAGCTTCTCCTTCACGACCCTCGGCGCGATCGATTTCATAGGCTTCTGGAGTTGCTGCGGCGCAGCGACCATCAGTTTGTCGCCTTGCACTCTCATGAACGTCTTCGACTGCGCGGCTGTCGCCGGGTCGCTGTTGCTGTCGCGCTGCAAACTCAGACGTTGAATTGGCCGCGCGGAATAGCGGCTGATGGTGGTGTAATCGGGCCCGTAATTGTAAACCGCCGAATTATTGTAGGTGATATTGGTGACGTTGACCGTCCTGGTGATGCAGACCACGTTTTGGTCCGGCGGGAAAATGCGTTCACGCAGGACCGGTTCCCCAATGTAGCGCACATCGATGAAGTTGTAGTTGGCTGGACCAATATCGAAATCGATGTCGACCCGCGCCGTGATCGGGCGCTCGTCCCAATACTCGCCCGCGCGACGCGGCGGCAGGGGCGCCCAGCCGACGTAATCGCCTCCGGTGCGCCAGGAAACCCAGGCTGGCCCCCATTCGCGGCCCGGCACCCAAACCCAGCCTCGTCCACGCAACCGAACCCATCGGCCGTAGTGATACGTCGCCCAGCCGAAATTTTCGTAGGAGATCCAGGTCCAGCCCTGGTCGGTGTAAGCCCAATAGCCGTCGGCGTACGGCCGCCAGCTGGTGTTGCTCGCTGCCACGCTCGGTTGCCAGCAATAACCGTAATCGCCCGCCTCGATCCAGCTGCCGCCATCACCAAGATTGTCGTAGAAGAAGTCGATCGAGAGATCGACGCGCGCTTCGGCTTGCTCAAGAGCCGGAAGGGCCAGCGCCAACACTGCCACCGCCAGGAACATTCGTTTCATAAGCAGATTGGTTGACGAAGTTTAGACCTGCGCCCCGCGCGGGTTATTCACTCCAATCTGATTGGGAAGGACACCGGGACCTTCGCGGTCTGCGACCTGAAACGGCGTGATTACCGTGGCCGCAGGACAACGAACGAGCGCGTGCGATGCCGGCAGACTGACAGGACCTGCGTGCCATTCGGATCGAGCGAGCCCACCAGCTTCTTATATTCGGGAACGGAACTGACCGGTTGTTGATTCACTTCTTCAATCACGTCGCCGGCGGTCAGCTCGCCCGCTTCGCCCTCCACTTTCGTCACGAGCACACCGCGAATCCGGTTCGGCAAATCGAGGCGTTTGATTACATCGGCCGTGACTTCCGCGACTTCCACCGACGAGAGCGGGTTGGCTTCGTCGGGCTGATCCTGCTGGTCGTCCGGTTGCTGTGGAACCTGAGGCTGCCGGGGATTATTGCGCGAAGTGAGATAATCCGCCGGCTGCTCCTTGATCTCCGCGCTGACCTTCTGGGTGTTCCCGTTCCGCGCGATCTCCAATTCCACCTTCTTGTTGAGCTCGACCTGGGAGACCAGGCTGCGCAATTCCGCGATGTTCCGCACCGTATGGCCATTGAACTTCTTGATCACGTCGTCGCGCTTCAGCTTCGCTTCGGACGCGGGCGAATTCGCAATCACGTCATCGATGATCACGCCGTCATTTTCGACCACGCCGTCTCGGGCTGGCCGGGCCTGGATCCCGAGATATCCGCGAATGATCCGGCCGTTCTTCAGCAGGCTCTCCAGCGCCGTTTTCACGGAGTTCGATGGAATCGCGAACCCGATCCCTTGCGAGCCGCCGCTGCGCGAGATGATGGCGGTGTTGATCCCGATAATCTCGCCGCGCAGATTCACCAGCGGGCCGCCGCTGTTCCCGGGATTGATCGCGGCGTTGGTCTGCAGGTAATCGCCGAAACCGTCCACGCGGTTCGGCCGTCCTTTCGAGCTGATGATCCCGTCTGTGACCGTTTCTTCGAACCCGAACGGGTTCCCGATCGCGACCACAAAATCCCCGACCTGGACTGAATCGGAATCGCCGATCTTCAACGGTTTCAGCCCGGGCTCATCCACCTTTAACACGGCCAAATCCACCACCGCGTCGGCGCCGATGAGCTTTGCCTTCTTCGTCCGGCCGTCGCTGAGCTGCACCTCTATTTCGTCCACCTGATCTACCACGTGGTTGTTCGTGATGATGTGGCCTTCGGAAGTCACCACCACGCCCGACCCGAGAGAATTCTGGACCATCGCTTCCTCGTTCGGGTTCCGGTTCTGGCGCGGGTTGCGATTAAAAAATTCGGATGGATCGAGTTGATACTGGCGGCGAACCGGAGCTTTTTTCGACGTCTTGATGCTGACGACGGAGGGGATCACCGAACTGACGAGCGTTCGACGTTCGCGGTTCAGGTTCTCCAAGCCGGCGACCTCCTTCGGGTCGACGCTGGGGCTCGTGGCCAGCGAATATTTTTCGGAGGTCACCGCCAGGAATTTCAGGCCGCCAGTCTTGAGGCGATAATCGTAGAGCGCGGAGATGCCGCCGCTCACCAGCAACACAAAGAGAAGGAATTTGATCAGGTTTTTCATCAGCTCACGTTCGAGAAGGTTCGTCCGTGTTGTTCGACAATCAATTCGCGAAATCGTTGATTTTCTGGAGAATCCAGCCCCGGATCGACTGCCAGAATCCCGGTAGCCGCGGCCCGGGCCTGTCGCATTAGATCGGCGTCCCTGATCAAATTTCCCAGCTTCAAGGCCGGCAATCCGCTCTGGGCCGTCCCCAGCAGATCGCCCGGCCCGCGCATTTCCCAATCGGCTTCCGCGACCGCGAATCCGTCGCTGGTTTTGGCGAGGACGCTGAGTTTCGCGACCGTTTCCGGCGCCTTTTCGTCGCTCAACAAAATGCAATACGACTTGTGGGTGCCGCGCCCAATCCGGCCGCGGAGCTGGTGGAGTTGAGCGAGCCCAAATCGCTCGGCGTTCTCGATCAACATCAAGGTCGCATTCGCAACGTCGACCCCCACTTCGATGACCGTCGTGCTGATGAGCACGCTCGTTTCCGCGCGCCGAAATCGTTCCATGATGGCCTGCTTTTCCGGGGCCGGGATTCGCCCGTGCAAAAGCTCGCAGCGAAATGGTCGCAACCGCTCTCCCCATTCCTCGAACTCCGCCGCCGCGGCTTTCGCGTCCAGTTTCTCGCTTTCATCTATGAGCGGATAAACCACGTAGGCCTGTCGTCCCGCCTCGAGTTCTTTCCGCATAAAAATGAGGACCTCGGGCAACTTCTTCCGGTCCCGGACTGCCGTGACGATCTTTCCGCGATCGGCCGGCATCTCGTCGATTGTCGACACGTCGAGATCGCCGAAGACGGTCATCGTGAGCGTGCGCGGAATCGGTGTCGCGGTCATGACGAGAACGTCGGGAGCGGGTTCCCGCGCCGTTAGCCGCGCCCGTTGCGACACCCCGAACTTGTGCTGCTCATCGATGACGGCGAGGCCCAGATTTTCGAGCGCCACTCCCTCGTACAACAACGCGTGCGTCCCGACGATAATCTGCGGCGCGTCGTTCCGGGGATTGTCCAGATCGAACAACGGCAGCGGTGCGTTGTCTTCCTGCCGTGCGCCGGTGCGCAGAGCGATGCGCACGCCGAGCGGTTCCAGCCAGCGACAGAGAACGGCGTAATGCTGTTCCGCCAGGATCTGGGTGGGCGCCATGAGGGCGGCCTGGGAACCGGATTCGACCGTGAGCAACATGGCCGCGATCGCCACCACCGTTTTCCCGGAACCGACGTCGCCCTGGAGCAAACGGTTCATCGGATGCGCGGCGGCCAGGTCGCGACGGACCTCCGCAATGACCCGCTCTTGCGCGGCGGTCAGGTCGAAGGGCAACGCCCGCAGGAATTTTTCCAGCAACGCCCCCTCCCCGGCGTGTTGTTGTCCCATTCGTTGTACTGCTTCGTTTCGGCGCGAGCCAATCACCATCTGCATCGCGAAAAACTCGGAGAAGACGAGATGCTCTTTCGCGGCCTCGCATTGCGGGGCTGTGGTCGGAAAATGGATCTCGTGCAAAGCATGCTCGCGCGTTCCCAGCTTCACGTGCTTCGGCAAAAGGGTCGGCACCGATTCCGCGTCGAGATTCTCCAGGGCTTGGAACATCAATCCGCGAAAGACGCGCTGCGACAAGCCTTCGGTAGCCGGATAGATCGGCGTGATCCGGCGGAAGTGGACCGACAACTCGTCATCGTTTTCGATCACCTCGAATTCCGGATGCTCCATGCACAGCCGGTTTTTGCGCAGGCGCGGTTTGCCAAAGACAACGAGCCGCTGCCCGGTCGCGATCATTTTCTGGACGTAATGCAAGTTGAACCAGCGCAGAACCAGCGGCTGGCTGAGCGCGTTTGAGTTCGATTCTTCCAGGGTCACTTCGAAGATTTTTTTCCAACCGCCGAACCGGACCAGCCGCGTTTTCACGACCTCGCCGCAGACAAGGACCGGAATGTCGCTTTCCTCGCGGGGGAACGGCGCAAAGTGCGTCCGGTCTTCGTAACGCCGTGGATAATGGGTCAGCAGGTCCCCGACTGTCGCGATCTCCAATCGCCGCAACGCGGTCAGCTTCGGTCGCGGAATCCACTCCAGCTCTTCCAGCGGCTGCGAATACTGGATCATTGGGCGGAAACGGTCCTTCGCATCGCTTCGACCTGGATCTGGAGCCGGGTTTCGCCTTCGTATTCGTCCGCGCTGACCCGAAACGCGATATCCCACGGCGGTTCTGGTAACGGCGAAGATGCTCCGTCGAAATAAATCGCGCGCCGGAAGTGGTTCCTCTGCTTCAGGCGCAACACCAGATGTTTTTCCTTCAAGACCTTCGGCTCAGCGGCAGGTTCGACCCCACGCGCGAAAAACAGCGGATGAAGATTTGCGTTGCCGAACGGTTCCAATGCCTGCTGCCAGCGCAGAAGCTCGTCATTGAGTTCGGAGAACGTCAGCTCGTGATCGAGATGCAGCCGCGGTTCCAGATCTTCCTCCCCCAAAAGCGCGCGGGCTACCTCGCGGAACCGAGCCGCGAAGCGCTCGAAATTTTCCTCGCGGACCGCCAGGCCAGCCGCCATTTCGTGGCCGCCGAATTTCTCCAGATGCGGCCCGCAACGCTCAAGCGCTGCCACCAACGACAAACCTTCGATACTTCGTCCGCTGCCTTTCCCCAGTCCGGCGGAATCAAACGCGACCAGGATCGTTGGCCGGTGATATTTGCGCGCCAGCCGGGAGGCAACGATGCCGAGCACGCCCGGATGCCAGTCCGGCGATCCGAGCACGATCGCAGCGTCGCGCTTCGGATCGAAGACCTCATTCAGTTTGTCTTCGGCCTGCTGGCAAATCGTCCTTTCCACCGTCTGGCGTTCACGGTTCTGCGTGTCCAGGAATGCGGCCAGCTCCTGCGCTTCCTGTTCGTCGCTCGTCAGAAGAAGGCGCAAAGATTTCTCGGCGGTTGCCAGCCGTCCGGCGGCGTTCAACCGCGGCCCAAGCCGGAATCCGATATGTTCGGCGCCTACCGGCGCCTTCACGGCTGCCACTTCCATCAATTTCCGGACGCCGAGTCTTTTGGTTGTGGCCAATTCCCGCATCCCGCACTGAACAAAAATTCGGTTCTCTTTTTCCAACGGCACGATGTCGGCCACTGTGCCGAGGGCGACGAGATCGAGCTGGGCTTTGAGATCAAACCCGGGAGCCGGCCGCGTTTTCAAAAGCGCGTGGCAAAGCTTGAACACGATTCCGACGCTGCACAGATATTCGAACGGAGAATCCGAGGCCGCCTTCGGATTGACGACCGCCACGCAATCGGGCAGCGCGGATTTCGGTTCGTGATGATCGAGCACGATGACATCGATGCCGCGCTCCTTTAACGAGGCGATCTCCGCCAGGGAGGAGGTCCCGCAATCCACCGCGATGATCAGGTGCGGCCGATGTTGTTCGCAACAACGCTCGACGCTCTCAGGACCCATTCCATAACCTTCCGTCATCCGGAGCGGCAGGAATAAGGCCGGCTCAGCGCCATAGGCGTGCAACATCTCCGCGAGGAGCGCGAGCGACGTCACGCCGTCCACGTCATAGTCGCCAAAGAGCGCGATTCGCTGGCCGCGATGGATCGCCTCGAGAATCCGCGTGACCGCGGTGGACATGTTCGGCAACAGAAATGGATCGCTCAGCGAACGCAGGCGCGGCACGAGGAAAGCGTTTACGTCATCCGCGCAGCTGAAGCGCTTTCGCTTCAACAGCTCGACGATGCAGGGCAGGCCACAGATCTCTTCCCACGGAATACCGGGATTCGCCTCGGCGCATGGCGACGGAATGATCCAATGTTTATCCAAGTTTTTCGGCGAGCGTTTTGGCGTTGAACGGCGCGTGAACCTTGGCGTCGTTATCGAAATAAATATAGACGTCCCGCTTGCCCGCCGCGTGTCTCTGATCGGAGACGAGCTTTGCGTCTTTGGGCTGCTTCCCTTTGCGCCAGTGTTCGATCCGGTTCGCCCACCAATCCAGCTCGGGGTCGCTGTAACCGCTGACGTAAAGCTGCTCCGCTCCGTGCAGACGGCAGTAGACAAAATCGGCGGTCAGGTCCTCGGCGTAGGGCCATTTGTCGGCGGTGTCCGCGACGACGAAGGCGATGTTATGCCGGCGGAGGAGCGCGAAGAATTCGGGAATCATGAACGTGGGGTGCCGGATCTCGACTGCGTGGCGGATAGGCCGCAGACCTTCGGCTTTCGTCCAGGCGCGGCCTTTCACTTTCGCGTCGTGTTTCTTCGCCAGCTTCGCGGCCGCTCCGGTGTCGCGTGGAAGGAGGTCGAAGAAGTCGGCGAAGCGCTCCTGGTTCCACCCGAAGTTCGGCGGGAATTGCCACAGGATCGGACCCAGTTTTTCACGCAGGCAGAGAACGCCGGATGCAAAAAAATTGGCGAGCGGCGCTTCCACATCCCGCAGCTTCTTCATGTGCGTGATGAAGCGGCCGCCTTTCACCGCGAAGGTAAATCCCGGCGGAGTCTCCGCATGCCAGCGCTGATAACTCGATGGCAGTTGAAGCGAGTAAAATGAACCGTTGATCTCGATCGAGTTAAATTCGCGGCTGGCAAACTCCAGTTCCTGCCGGTGCGCGAGTTTTTTCGGATAAAAAACGCCGCGCCAACCGGCGTAGGTCCAGCCCGAGATCCCGATGTGCAGGTCCTGGCGAGGCCATTTCCTTGCCGGCCCCGTCAGATGATCAACCGCGAGTCGTGCCACAAAATTTCGTGCTTCTCACAAAGTTGCCGGAAGGTCGAGAGCCCTTCCTTTTCCTGGGGGCCATACTGATAGCGCAGGCAATCCTGCAAATAAAACTGGCAGAAATCGGGACTGAACTCCCGTTCCGTGGCGATGAGCGTGTCGAGCTCGCGCAGGTTGTTATCGCGACAGGCGCGCAAAGTGTCCGCGATCGCCTTCGGTGACGGAACCTCCGGCCGGATAAGCCAAAGCGCGTAAACGAATGGCAACCCCGTCCGCTTCTTCCATTCCTCCCCGAGGTCCCAGAATTGAAAGGTGTTCTCCGTCTCATCCCGGAAACGGATTGCCTGGTCGCCAATGAAAAATTTAGCGAGGCGCGGTGTGATCGCGCGCTGCATGAGGCGCGATCGGAAAACGAACCTTGGCGCGAGCCCCATCTCCGCGAGCAGGCAGCGCAGAAGATTTATCCCGGTCTGCGACGCTGGATCGACTTCGATCTCCTCGATTTCCGCGAGCTCAGCGCTGTGCGCGACGAAGACACTGTGAACCGGTCCGTTCGACGAAATCGAGACCCCGTCCACCAGGGTGTAAACCGGGTTCCGAAGAAATTCGAAACTGGAGACGAGCGCCACGTCGAGCGCCCCGGCCGCCAGCTTCTCGCAAAGCACGCTGGGATGATCGAAGACGACTTCGCCCGGCCAACCGTGGATGAGCGGACGCGCGTTGAGATACTTGACGCAACCGATCCGCAAGAGCCCGCCGTCAGCCACGCGTCAGGCGTAAACGAGCTCCGACTCGACTGCAGGCGAAACCGCCGGCCGCGCTTTCGGCAGGTGGTGATAATAACTGTCGCGCTGGACCGGGTCGCGTCCCGCTTCCCGAATCACGTGCTCGAGCGTCGCGACCGTTTGCTCCTGCGGCGTTTTCGCGCCGGCCATGTGGAAGATTTTTTCTTCCATGATCGTCCCATGGAGATCGTCGACGCCGTAGTTGAGCGAGACCTGAGCGAGTGGCAATCCCATCGACACCCAATACGCCGTGATGTGATCGAAGTTATCCAGGTAAATGCGGCTCACGGCGAGATTGCGCAGTTGCTCCACCGCTGAAGCCGGCTTGACGTGAGCGAGAATTGTCGTGTTCGGCTCGAAAGCGAACGGCACGAATCCAGTAAACCCTCCCGTTTCATCCTGTAATTCGCGGAGCTGGCGGAGATGGTCGACGCGTTGCTCGACGGTCTCGATATGGCCATAAAGCATCGTGCAGGTGCTGCGGCCTCCCATGTTGTGCCAGTTGCGGTGAACGTCGAGCCATTCCTCAGCGCTCTCCTTGCCCCGGCAAAGTTCGTCGCGAATCTGCGGATCGAAGATCTCCGCGCCGCCGCCGGTCAGCGCTCCGAGCCCGGCCTCTTTCAGCGCCGCGAGAGTCTCTGGAATGGAAAGCTTGAAGATGCGTTGCGCCAGATGGCGGATTTCGATGGCCGTGAATGCTTTGAGGACGATGGTCGGATCCAGAGCGCGCAGGCGCCGCAGCAAATCGAGATACCAATCTTTGTTTAACGTCGGATGCAATCCGCCGACCATGTGGACCTCCGTGATCCCTGAGCCGAGGGATTCATAAACGGCCGCCACGATGTCATCGATCGAGCGTTCAAACGCGTGTGCATCCCGTTTCCTGGCCGCGAAGGCGCAAAACTGGCACGAGAGGATGCAGACGTTCGAGTAATTGATGTAGCGATTCAGGATGTAGGTCGCGACGTTGCCGTTCTTGCGCTGGCGCACCGCGCTGGCCATTACGCCGAGAGCGTTCAGGTCGGTGGACCGATACAACTGCGCGGCCTCGGCCTCAGAAAGGCGCTGCTCGCCCTCGACCTTTTCTGCAATGGATCGAAGGTCAGTGGGAATGAGCGATAAATTCATGAAACGACGGAGAATTTCGAATCCATGATGCACATGCTGGTGTTGCCTTGCAACCGAAAGCACCGATGAAGGTTGAATCGGACATAAATGCAGGTTTTGTCTCTGGCCGGTCAATCGCGCGCGCTTTTTCCAAACATGTCCGGTCCTGAACCCGGCCCGTCCGGCCGCACACCCGAAGACGCCGAGGATATCCGGCTGATGGGCCTGGCCGCCGCGGGAGATATGGCCGCATTTGAGCAGCTCGTGGAGCGCCATCAGCGCCTCGTGATTGGAACGGTCGGGCGCATGTTGGGAACGCAATCCGACGCGGAAGACATTGCGCAGCAGGTATTCGTGCGGGTCTGGAAGAACCTGAAGCGTTATGAGCCGCGGGCGAAGTTCACCACCTGGCTGCTGAAGATCACGCGAAATCTTGTTTTCAATGAACTGCGGCGGCGCTCACGCCATCCGGCGGTGCCATTGCATTCGGAGACCGATGAGGCAGAACGTCCGCTGAAAGACGACCATGCCGTCGCGCCCGATGCCACTCTGCTTGAACACGAACTCCAGGAAGCCGTTGACGCCGCCATCGCCCGGCTGCCCGAGACCCAACGCATGGCCGTGATCTTGCGCCGCTACGAAGAGCTCAGCTACGAGGAAATCGCCGAGGCGCTCGATCAATCGGTTTCAGCCGTGAAGAGCCTGCTCTTCCGCGCTCGGACGGAGCTGCGCGAGAGCCTGAAGCATTATCTGGCTTCGTGATCGTGCCCCGGGAAAACAAAGAGGGCGGACCTCTTGCGAGAATCCGCCCCCTCTCAACCCCACATCTTTGGTTGGCCTAAAATCCGCGCTCGTTCGCGCTAGTTTTGAAATCGATCGACTTGGTCGTCGTTGTCGTGGTTTCCGATTCCGTCCGCGTGGGCGCGGGAGGTGTTCCGGGTTTCGGGTAATCGGCCGCCACGTGGCGGTTCGAAGTCGGGACTAGGCGAACCGCCCCCTTAGCATTGTTGCGCCAGCCGTTCGGATCGGCGTATTCTTCGCCGGTGTGATGCAAGCCGCTGACCTGGTCTTCCAGCCCGGTGCCGTAATGCTGGTCTATGATCGTCGGGGTCACAAACACAAGAAGATTACGCTTGGTCCGGGCGTTGAGTTTTTCCTGGAAGAAATATCCTAGGACCGGGATATCGCCCAAGATCGGGACCTTTGTCCGTGCCTTCGTCACTTCGTCCTGAAGCAATCCGCCGATCGCAAGAGTATCTCCGCTCTTGATCAAGACGTTCGAATCGAGAGAGCGCGTATCGATGATCGGACTGGTAACGGTCGCCCCCGCAAACGAGAATGGCTGATCGCCCACCTTGTTACTGATCTCGGGCTTGACCGCCAAGGTGATGAAATTGTCTTTGTTGACTGAAGGTTTCACAACCAGGGTGTTGCCGAATTTCTTATCCTGGAATCCGCCGAAAACCGCTGTAGCCGTCTGCTCATTGAAGTTCAACTGCGGAATCGGCTGGCTGCGGATGATTTCGATTTTGGCCTGCATATTATCCGCCGTTACCACCCGCGGATTCGCCAGGAATTCAGCATCGGAGTCTTCGTTTAGCGCTCGAAGCGTCACTGACAGCTGCGGTGCCGACAGGATAGCGAACTGACCGCCCAACGCATTCAGCGCTTTGTCGAAGAAAAAGTCCTTGCCTTGGAGCCTGCCGGTAGCGTTGTCGTAATTAAACAACGGCGGGCTGCCCGGAACGGTAGTTACAGCGCCGGTCACCGGATTTATAGAAGTAGTCGAAGGCCCAGCGGGCTGGCTGCCGGCAAAACGCAGGGTCTGCGGGTTATTCGCGCCGCCGAGAACACCGCCCCAGTTGATTCCATAAGATTGCCTCGGGTTCGCAGTGACTTCGACGAGCCGCGCTTCGATCATGACCTGCTTGGTCGGCTTGTCGATTTGGGTGAGAAGCTTGCGGATATTATCCATGTTCGCGCGAGTTTCGCGGAAGAAAATCGTGTTGGTCCGTTCATCCACCTGCGGCGCGTCCTTGCTCGAAAGCTGGGCGGCGATTAACGGCGCGGTTTCCTTAGCCCGGGCGTAGCTGAACTGGTAGCTGTCGCTTTCTGTTGGCTCGGCGGTGCGTTCGGCGCCAGTCTTGATGTAGTAAACATTGTCAATCTTATCGAGAAACAGGCCCTTCGCCTTCACGATGATCGCGACGGCCTGGAGCGCGGTTACGTCCTCAAGGCGCATCGTTACGGTTCCGGCAACGGTTTCGCTGACCACCATGTTGATCTTCGCCTGGCGAGCGAGAAGGCGCAGAACCGCCCCGACATCGTCGCCTTGAAATTCACGAACGCCGACGCCGCCATTGTCGGTCACGCTTTCGGGTTCAACGGGGCCGGGCGCGGTCGTAGTCGTCGAAGTTGTGGTCGTTGAAGTGGATGGCGCGGATGAGGTCGCGGCGTTCGAAGTCGAGGCCTGGACGAGGAGAAGATTGTCGCTTTTGGTCGACGCGGACGGAAGGGACGGCGTCGTCGATTTCGTTTTCGTCTCCGCGAGCGGAGCGATGGAAGCCGCAGGGCTCGAACTGGGAGCCACGGCTGGCGGGTTGCTCTGCGCGGTAGCGACGGTCAGGGCACTGAAGAATGCCGCTCCGGCGCAGAGGAAGGTTTTTAGGCGATTAGGCATAGATGATGTGAAGTTGAAGAGTGCGCCTGCGTTAAAAGCAGGAAGCAGACCAGCCCCTGTTCAGCCACCGCGCGACCACGTGTTGGAAAAGGCAGGCTTACGCCGCCCGCGCCGCGGCGATAAAGGCGCGGAGTTGGCCGTGATCTTTGCGGCCGGGCGACGTCTCCACACCCGTTGTCACGTCCACGCCGAACGGCCGGACTATCGCGACCGCTTGCCCAACATTTGCCGGGGTCAAACCGCCGGCCAAAACCACTTGGAGCAGCGGATTCGCCTCGATGAAAGCACGGGCTGTGTTCCAGGGAAAAGTCCGGCCGCTGCCACCGAATTCGCCGCCTGCGCTGGAATCCAGCACGACCGTCTCGGTGAAGAAATCGGGAACATGGGTCAGCGATTCAGAGCCGCTTACTGGAAGCGCTTTTTCGAAGCGGATTCCTTCCTCCATTAGCCGCCGGCAAAACTCCGGGGTTTCCGTGCCGTGCAGCTGCAACGCGGTGATGCCAGGCGCGCCCGCAATCGCCTTGGCTTGCTCCAGGGTCGGGTTTACGACGATGGCGATCTTGTTGACATTTTCCGGGAGAGCGCCAATCCAGTCCGCCTCACTCCCTACGTATCGCTTGCTGCCGGGGAAGAAATTGAAACCGAGTGCGTCGGCTCCAGCCTCGATCGCTGCCATTGCATCCTGCGTCGTCGTCAGCCCGCAGATCTTAATGCGCAACATTTACGCCGCCGTCGCGAAACCGAGCGCGGGCTTGCTGAAATCCGGCGCCGGCATTTCGTTGACCAGCTTCACGATCCCGTCCTGCCATTTGTCGCTGATAGTTTGCAAATAGGCGTCGTCCTCTTTCAGGTGCGCCCTCAGATTTGCCTCCAACGAATCCTTTTCATAACAAAGGATATCGATCGGCGGCCCCACCGCTACGTTGCTGGTCATCGTCGAGTCGATTGAAATGATCCCCACCTTCACGGCGTCCGCCAAACCGGTTTCGTAATTGAAACCGCGATCGAGAATCGGCTTGCCGTACTTGCGTTCGCCAATCTGGAGGAACGGGCAGTCGCGGGTCGCGTGGATGCTGTTGCCTTGCGGATAAATCAGGTGCACCTCCGGCGCGAACCCGGCGATCTGTCCGCCCACGATCAGGTGAATGTTGAAATCGAATCCGTCCGCTTCGAGCGCTTCCCGATGCCGTTTCTCGACTTCCCGCACCTTGGACCCGACGTAGTGGATCGTCTCGTAAAAGGTCGAACGATTGGTTAATTGCGCTCGCTCGGGCTCGCCTTTCCCGAGATGCATGTCTTCATCGATCAAAGCGATCGTCGCCTGCGTGAGCGACAGATTACCGGAGCTGAGGATGCAGATCACCCGGTCGCCCGGCTTTTCGTAGATCCGCATCTTGCTGCACATGGTGATGTTGTCCATGCCGGCACTGGTGCGCGAGTCGGACAAAAAGACGGCGCCGGAACGGCAGATCATTCCGAGGCAGTAAGTCATCGGTTCTCGCTTCCCGGTTCGACCACGCGACCTTCGACGCGCTTTAATTGCGTATGGTGCGTGAGGACATGCACCCGGCCGTCGCTCCCTCGAAAGAACGCGCTCAGCAGCCAGCTGATGATTCCGATCACGATCGCACCCCAGAACGCGCTTCCGTAGCCGTCCACATGAAATCCCCTGACGATGCTCGGAACCCAGTAGAGCATGAGCCCATTCACCAGCAGGATGAAAATCCCCAACGTGAGCAAGATAAGCGGCGCCCCCAGAATGAGCAGCACCGGCCGGACAAACGCATTCAGGATTCCGAGGAGCAACGCCGCGCCAATGAGCGCGCCGGTACTGTCGTAACGAATGCCCGGAATAAACGCGGCTGCGACCATTACGCCCACCGTCGTAACGAGCCAGCGGAAAACGAAGTGTCGCATGGCGGCACGGTAGGCGCACTCCGGCGCGTAACGCAACCGCCACCTTGCAAAATCCGCTTGCGCCGCCCTCGCATGGGGTATTCGGTCTGAAAACCTTTACCAACAAAAGACAGTGCCCAGAAAACCCAAAAGCTCAGCTGACAACAAACCGGACCAGGAGTCCGGCCTGCAATCCGCCAACGGCAAATCAAAGAAGATCGAGCCGAAGAAGAAATCAACGGCCGCCATTGCGCCGGGGAAGAAAAAGAAACCGGCCGCGTCTGCAAAATCAGTCGCCAAATCACGGGCGGGCGCCGCTCCCAGCTCGCCCGCCGAGCCCACCGACGATGAAATCCGCATTCGCGCCTATTTCCTCGCCGAACGCCGCCACAAACTCTCGCTCCCAGGCGATTCGGCGCACGATTGGATCGAAGCCCGTCGGCAGCTCATCGAAGAAGCGAAGCGTTAACTCGGAAGCGATTCCACGCCCGGCAGGCATTCCTTCACTCTCTCGATCAGGCGATTGATGGCGAACGGTTTCGGGACGAGACCGCGCACGCCTGCTTCACGTAAAAGTTCCTGCGCCCGTTTCTCGTCCCCTTTCCCGGTCACGAGCAACAGCGGCGGCACGATCCGGGGCGGCACGGAATGATTGTAAACTTTGCCGATCAGCAGGAAGAGCATGGCGCCATCGATCATCGGCATGGAGAAATCGAACAGCATCACGTCGTAGGTTTTCTTCAGCGCGAGCTCGAATCCATATTCCGGCTTCGGCGACGTATCGACCTCGCACCGCAGCATGGACGTCAGCGCCTCGCGCATCACTCGCATCAGCGCCACGTCGTCGTCGACGATCAGGATTTTCTTCGGCGCGGTCTCACTCATGCCAACGCACGCTTGCGCCAAAGCGCTCCGCGTTTCAAGCTTTTCCGATGGACGCCTCGTTAACCGACCTCGCCGCAGCTCTCCGCGAACGTCTTGCCATTATCGCGGACGAAGAGAGCCGCCGCGATCCTGATCGCCACACCGAACGGTTGCGCGAAGTCTCTGAAAGGATCGAACGCCTCGAACAACAGCTGCCGGCAAAGATCGATCCGCAGTTGCGACACTTTCTGCAGCGTCGCAGTTACACCAAGGCGCTCGAGCTATTGGAGTCTTCCCCCTACTGATAGTTGGTGCTCATGTGCTCCTGGATCTTTTCCACGGCCTCGCGGGTGTAGTATCCAGTGTTGCGAAAGGCAACGGCTTGGGCGGATCCCTGTTCAACCCAGCGTCCCGGCAAAATGCTGCCTGTCGGTGTCGGCAGCCAAATCATTGTCTTGGCATTCTTCGCGCCCGGACTGATCAAACCACGCAGCGGAGTTCCGGAAACCGCCACGATATCAAACGCGGCGCCGCCCGCCAGATAGCGAGTCAACACGCCTTTCTCGCTGTCCCCAGGCTTGACCCCCGCGATCTTGAGCGTGAAGGCCGGCAGCCGCGGCACGTCTTTGGTGTGTAACTCGAGGGTGTAGGCGCCGGCAGGAACAGCGCCGATCGTGAAGGCGCCGCTCGCGTCGCTCTTCGTGTGTGCTATTACCGCACCTCCCGATCGTTTTCTCAGCGTGAGTTCGAAAACTGGATTCTCCGTAGGATTGGAACCGCCTGCGAGCAGCTTGCCCTTGCGGTAGTCGAGTTCCGCCCGCTCCTTTTCGCAAGCCGATTGCTCGGCCTCCGAGTGAGTGACTGCGCACCGCTTGTTCCACGCCGCGGCATCGGCGTTGAACTTCTCGAACGCCTCTTTCACGCCCGGTGCCGGCTCAGGGCCCCGAATCGGTATCGTGTCCGAATAGCTGGATTGAACGATCAACAGGGTGACGATGGTAACCGCCAGAGTTCGCTTCATGCCAGCGAGTCTGACGACAACTATCGGCGCCGTCAATACATTCTCGGCTCTAAACGCGAAAACTGCGCCGAGCGTCGGACCTCCGAACCACCGCAGTTACTCTTAGCGGGAGTACAATTCGACGATCAGCTGTTCGTTGACCATCGGCTGCATTTCGTCGCGGGTCGGGATCCGCGAAACTTTGCCGCTCAACGTGTCGCGGTTGGCAACGAGCCAATCGGGTACGGGCGCGATCTGGGTGAGCTCGAGATTCCGGAGGGCAAGCTGACGGGATTTCGGTTTGTCTTTGACGATGACTTCGTCGCCCGCTTTGCACGTATACGAAGCGATGTTCACATTCCGACCGTTTACCTGGACGTGGCCGTGGGATACTAATTGCCGGGCACCGCTGCGGGTGTTGGCGAGGCCGAGCCGGAAAACGACGTTGTCGAGTCGAGTTTCCAAAAGCTGGAGAAGTGTTTCGCCCGTAACGCCGCGTTTGCGCAAGGCGGTTTGGAAAATCCGGCGGAATTGTTTCTCGAGGAGCCCGTACTGATAGCGCAGCTTCTGCTTTTCACCGAGGGCGATGGCGTAATCGGATTGCTTGCGGCGCGAACCCTTTGGCCCATGCATGCCGGGAGGATAATTCTTTCGCTCGAGCGCTTTGGCTGGTCCAAAGAGCGGGACGCCGTAGCGGCGGCTCACTTTGGTTTTCGGTCCGGTGTATCTACCCATGAAGTGTTGAGAGGTTGAGAAAGTTGAGCGGTTGAGAGGATCAGACGCGGCGCTGTTTCGGAGGACGGCAACCGTTATGAGGCACGGGGGTGACGTCGCGGATGACGGTAAGATCGAGGCCTATCGCCTGAAGTGCGCGGACGGCGGATTCACGGCCGGCGCCAGGACCGCGAACGAGGACTTCGACTTCCTTCAAGCCGTGGCCCATCGCCTGGCGGGAAGCATCCTGTGCGACCATCTGCGCGGCGTAGGCAGTACTTTTACGCGAGCCTTTGAAGCCGACTTTGCCCGCACTCGACCAGCCGATCACGTTGCCTTTCAGGTCGGTAATCGTGACGATGGTGTTGTTGAAAGTGGAAAGCACGTGGGCGATGCCGGTGTGAACGTTCTTGCTCCCCTTGGCCTTGATGATCTTCGGCTTTTCAACGTCGTTCGGATCGAGGGAAAGATTTTCCTTCGGCGGCTCGGGTGCAGCCGGCTCTTCCTTTTTCGCCTTGGCGGGTTTCTTCGCCGGCTTGGGTGGGGCGTCGGTCGTGGTCGCCGGAGCTTCCGCAGTCGGCGCCGCCGGCGCATCGGCCGCGGCGGCCGAAGTAGTTTCGGGCGCGGCCGCAGTCGCTTCCGTTTTCGTTTCTTCCGTGTCGTCCTTGGCCTTTGGAGCTTTGGTCTTCGCCGGTTTCTTTTCGTCTGAGTCTGCCATGGCTAAAATCTAATCGTTAAACCTTGCCTGCCTTCGCATCCTTGTTTCGGATCACGCCGACCGTCTTGCGCGGGCCCTTGCGTGTACGCGCGTTCGTCGAAGTGCGCTGACCACGAACCGGCAGACCGCGGCGGTGCCGGATCCCGCGATAACAGTTGATGGCCTGCAAGCGCTTCAGGTTGCCCTGCACTTCCCGGCGAAGATCGCCTTCAATCGGGACCTTGTTGTTCGTGATGGCGTGAATGATTTCGTTGATCTGCTGCGGCGTCAGGTCTTTCGCCCGCAGATTCCCGTCAATATTCGTCTGCTCCAGGATCCGCTTCGAGGTCGTCGGACCGATCCCGTAAATATAAGTCAGCGACGCTTCGATTCGCTTGTCCGCCGGTATTTCAACTCCCAGAAGTCTTGGCATAAATTCCTATCCCTGGCGCTGTTTGTGGCGCGGGTTCGTGCAGATCACGCGGACAACATTCTTCCGCTTCACGATCTTGCACGCTACACAAAGTCTTTTTACTGATGGTCGCACTTTCATAACTCAAAGGATTCGGTCGAGACGAAAAACGCGGAGCAGGTCCGCGGGTCATTTCTGGCGGCAGGTGAGCCGCCCCTTCGACAAATCGTAGGGGGAAACTTCTAGCATAACTTTGTCGCGTGGCAAGATACGAATGCACGAATTCCAGGACGTGCCCTCTACTTCAGTTGCGTCTTTCCGCGCCAGGTAAGAATTTCCGGCCCGTCCGGCGTGATCAGGACCGTGTGTTCGAAATGGGCCGATGGCATTCCGTCCGCCGTGCAAACGGTCCAGCCGTCATCGAGCAGTTTCACGGCAGCTGTGCCGGAATTAATCATCGGCTCGATCGCGAGCGTCATGCCCGCCTTCAGCCGCGGGCCGCTCCCGCGCCGGCCATAGTTCGGGACCTGCGGTTCTTCGTGCAATTTCCGTCCCACACCGTGACCGACGAATTCGCGAACGACGTTGAAGTTCTCGTGCGTCGCCATTTCCTCGATGGTCGCGCAGACATCGCCCAGCCGGGTGCCTTCATGCATGATTTCAATCGCGCGGCGGAGAGCAGTCTCGGTGACGCGCAGGAGCCGCTCGGTGCGATCGTCGATCATCCCGACGGGAACAGTGAACGCGGTGTCCCCTACCCAGCCATCCTGGATCACGCCAATATCCAGTTTCACGATGTCCCCGTATTGAATCCGCCGCTGGCTCCCGATGCCGTGCACGATCTCGTCGTTCAGCGAGATGCAAATGTTGCCGGGGAAAACGCGGTGCCCGAGCCGGTAGCCCAGGAACGCGCTCTGCACGCCCGCTTCCGCCATGAGATCGGCCGCCGCCTGGTCGACTTCCTTCGTCGAAATGCCGGGGCGGATAAGGTCCGTCACGCGATCCAGAACTTCGCTCGCGGTGCGGCAGGCCAGCCGCATTTTATCGATCTCTTTCGCGCTCTTGATCGGGATCATGCCGCCTGCTCGATCAAGCGCGAAATATCCGCGAAGACCGTTTCCCGATCGCGGTTGCCGTCAATCTTCCGCAGGACGCCCAATCCGGCGTAGTGGTCCGCGACGGGCTGGGTCTTGCTGTTGAATTCCGAGAGACGCGTCTCCAGGATGGTGGCATCATCGTCCATCCGCCGGATCAATGGGCCATCGCAGTACGGACAAATCGCGCGCTCGGAAAAAACGGCCGCTCCTTCACTGGTGGTGAATCCACAGGATTGGCATTGGAGCCGGTGCGAAATGCGGTCCTTGATGGTAGCGGCGGTGACATCGAGCCAGAGCGCGTAATCCAGCGGGGTGTGATGCCTTAGCAAAATCCCCTGCAACGCTTCCGCCTGCGGGATGGTGCGCGGGAAACCGTCGAACACGAAACCTTGCGCGCCATGGAGCCGCACCCAGTCTTCGATCAAGTCGATAATGATTTTGTCCGGGACGAGCTCGCCGTGTTTGGTTTTTTCCGCCGTCTCCAGTCCCAGCAATGTTCCCAGTTCCACTTCTCGCCGCAGGATCGCGCCCGTCGACGTCACCGGGATTTTGAAGTGGCGCGTGATCATTTCCGCCTGGGTCCCTTTGCCGGAACCAGGAGCGCCAAGGAGCACGAGTCGTTTTTTCACTTAGTGACCGTAGAGGAAAAAGGCCACGCCCCCGATGACGATGATCGCAATGCCGACGTAAAGCCACATCAACGTCGTGCTCCGGGCTGCTTCGCCACGCGCATAACTGGCGCGATCGAAACGTCCGCCGCGGATGCGTCCCTTGCGCAGAAATCCGTCGTAATGCCGCTGAATCAGGTGCGTCTCCACCTGGCGCATCGTATCGAGGATCACGCCCACGATGATGAGCAGGCTGGTGCCGCCGAAAAACTGGGCGGTGATTTGGGGGACCTGCAATCCCTGGCTGAGCAAGCTGGGAAGGATCGCGATCATGGTGAGGAAAATGGCGCCGGCGAAAGTGAGCCGCGTCATCGTGTAATCCAGAAATTCCGCGGTCGGTTTACCCGGACGAACGCCGGGAATGTAGCCGCCGTACTTCTTGAGGTCGTCCGCGATTTGCGACGGCTGGAATTGCGTCGCCACCCAGAAATAACTGAAGAAGAAAATCATTGCCGCCAGAACGAGATAGTGGGGCCAGCCGTTGTTGAGCGCACCGACGATCCGCGCCGCGATCGGACTGTTTTTCCCGACATAGCCGACGATCGTTGCCGGGAAGAGCAGGAGCGCGAAAGCGAAAATGATCGGCATGACGCCCGCATAATTCACTTTCAACGGCATGTACTGCGTCTGCCCGCCGTACATCTTCCGCCCAACAACCCGCTTCGCGTATTGGACCGTGATCTTGCGCACGCCCTGCGTCACCGCAATGACGGCCGCAATTACCAGGAACAAAAACGCGATCATCATCACCAGGATGAACGGGTTTGATGGGGTGGTTCCGCTTCCCGCTGACGGCACGAACGTCTTCCACGCCTGCGCCAACGCCGCGGGCAGGCGCGCGACAATGCCGATCGTAATGATGAGCGAAATACCGTTGCCGATGCCGCGCTCCGTAATCTGGTCCCCAAGCCACATCAGGAACAGCGTGCCGGTTGTCAACGAAATGGTCGTGATGATCCGGAATTGCATTCCGAGATCGTCCACCAATGGTATCCCGAGCCGGTTAATCGTATCGGTGATTCCGGGAAGCATCGTCTGATACGATTCCGGGTGCTGGAATGAAATCGCCAGGAGATAGGCCTGGACCATGCACAGCGCCACGGTCGCATACCGGGTGTACTGCATGATCTTCTGCCGCCCGCCATCTTCTTTCGCCAGGCGCCCCAATTGCGGGATCACCGCGGTGAGCAGCTGCATCATGATCGACGCGCTGATATACGGCATGATACCGAGAGAAAAGATCGCGCAGTTCTCCAGGGCGCCGCCGCTAAACAGATTGAACAGCGCCGCAATATTGCCGCCCTGTTTTTCCGTGAGCGAGGTGCGGAACCATTCCTGGATCACCGCCTGGTTGACGCCCGGTGTCGTGATGGCCGCGCCTAATCGCACGATGACCACGATGGCCAGCGTGAACAGAATGCGTCGCCGCAGTTCCGGTATCTTGACCGAGTTTAAGAACGCCGAAACCATCGACTACGATTTGCCGGTTAACCGCAAGGCGTTAGCTCTGCTGCGGTTTCTTCTTTTTCGGGGCCGATTTCGCCGGCGACTTTTTCGCCGCCGGTTTCTTCGTCCGCTTCGTTTTCGGCTCTGCGTCGGTTTCAGCTGCCGCGGTTTCGTCCGCGGAGGCCTGCTCGGGCGCGTGGCGAGGACCCTGGACCGTCTTCTGGCGCAACGTCACGCTGCCGCCTGCTTTTTCGATTTTTTCCCGCGCCGAGGCGCTAATCTTGTCCGCCTCGATCGTGAGGGCGTGCTTAAGTTCGCCATCGCCCAAAATCTTCAAGCCGTCGCCGTTTCCACGAAGCATCTTCTTCTCCCGCAAAAGTTGTTCGTTGACGACGGTCCCTTCCTTGAACGAGGCCAGGTCGGTCAGGTTCACGATCGCGTAATTCTTGTGGAAAGCGGCGTTGTTAAACCCGCGCTTTGGCAATCGCCGGATGAGCGGCATCTGGCCACCTTCGAATCCGAGGCGGATGCTTCCGCCCGAGCGCGCCTTCTGGCCCTTGTGACCCTTGCCGCTGGTCTTGCCGTGGCCGGAGCTCTCGCCGCAGCCGAGGCGTTTCACGCGGTGCTTCGAGCCCGGCCGCGTCCGCATGTTGTTAAGCCGGATCATGACTGGGCCGGTTCCTTTCCGTCCGGTTGCGAAACCCGGATGCCGCGTGATTTTAAAATTTCATCGCGCCGGCGCAACGAACGCAGGGCGGCTATCGTCGCCTTCACCACGTTGGCATGATTGCTCGAGCCTAACGACTTTGCGAGGACGTCGCGAATGCCGACCGCTTCCACGACCGCCCGCACCCCGCCGCCGGCGATGACGCCAGTTCCGGGAGAAGCCGGTCGTAGCAAGACCCGGCCGCCGCCAAATTCTCCGATCGTCTCGTGCGGAATCGTGTTCTCGTGCAGCGACATTTTCTCCATCGATTTGCGCGCAGCTTCCGAAGCTTTGCGAATCGCTTCCGCGACTTCGTTTGCTTTGCCGAAACCGACGCCGACCTGCCCATCGTGATCGCCCGCGACAATCAACGCACTAAAGCTGAAACGCCGGCCGCCTTTTACGACCTTGGCGCAACGGTTGATGAACACGACCTTCTCGGTCGTATCGCCCCGCGCCGCTGAACTCTTGTCTGTCTGGCGTTCCTGTCGTCGTCCGCCGCCGCTATGTTGTTGTGCCATGATGTTCTAGAATTTCAGTCCGCCTTCGCGCGCCGCGTCCGCCAGGGCTTTCACTTTGCCGTGATAAATGTGACCGCCGCGATCGAACACAACGGTCTCGACTTTTTTCGAAAGCAAACGTTCGGCGATCGCTTTGCCTATCATCTCCGCCGAGGCGCGGTTCGCGCCGCCTTTCGATTTGCCCACAATTTTTTCTTCGGTCGTCGCGGCTGACGCAAGCGTCTTGCCCGCATCGTCGTCGATGACCTGCGCGTAAACATGTTTGCCCGAAAAATGGACCGCCAGCCGCGGACGTTCCGCCGTGCCGCTGACGCGTTTCCGGATGCGCTTGTGGATCCGCGTCCGGGTGATTTTGCGATCGAGAAGCGCCATAACTATTGGACCGTTTTACCTTCCTTGCGCCGGACAACCTCGCCCGCGTACTTCACGCCCTTGCCCTTGTATGGCTCCGGCGGGTAATACCGGCGAATGTCCGCCGCGACTTGCCCGACCAATTTCTTGTCGATGCCGGCGATCGCAATCTTCGTGTTGTCCGTCACCGTGATCTTAATTTCCTTCGGGATCGGGAACAGGATCGGGTGCGATTTGCCAAGGCTCAGATTGAGGACCTGGCCCTGGACCGCCGCCTTGAAACCGACCCCTTCGATCTCGAGGTTCTTCGAGAATCCTTCGCTCACCCCCTGGACCATGTTGTGCACCAGGCTGCGCGAAAGGCCGTGAAGCGCTTTCACGCTCCGGGTCTCGGCGTCGCGCACGAGCGACACTCGATTGTCCTTCACCGTCGCCTTGATCTCGCGCGGCAGCGTCCATTGCAGCTTGCCTTTCGGCCCCTCGACCGCGACGGCGCCATCGTTGCCGATGTTCACCTTCACTTTGTCGGGAATCTCGACTGCCTTGTTTCCAATTCGTGACATGGGTTCGTGAGTCGTTAGGTCGTTACCAAACGTAGGCGAGCAGTTCGCCCCCAACATTCTGTTTCTTCGCTTCCCGGCCGGAAAGAATCCCGCGCGGGGTCGACAAAATCGAAATGCCCATCCCGCCGAGGACGCGTGGAATTTCCTGAGCGCCGACGTAACGCCGCAGCCCTGGGCGGCTCACCCGTTTCAGACCGGTGATCGCACTCGTGCGATTCGCCATCTTGTTGGTGATCTTGATCCGGGGATGGGCGGCTTCGGTGTCCACGCTGTAATCCGTGATATAGCCTTCTTCCTTCAAAATCCGGATGACCTCCGCCTTGATCTTGGAATACGGGACAAACATTTCCGGCTTCTGCGCGGCCGCGGCGTTGCGCACGCGGGCGAGAAGGTCGGCGATAGGATCGGTAACTGTGCTCATTGGTTAGGCGGCTGGCGCGGCTGCGGCTGGTTCGGCCTCGGACGGGGTCGCCGTCGGGGGCTTCTTGGCCCGGTCGCTGAACGGCATTCCCATTTCGCTCAGGAGCGACTTGGCCTCCTCGTTCGTTTGCGCGGTGGTGACGATAGTAACATCAAAACCGATGTTGCGCTTGATTTTATCGAGCTCCACCTCGGGGAAAATGGACTGGTCGGAAACTCCGAGAGTGTAATTGCCGTGACCGTCGAATCCCTTCGGCGAGACGCCCCGAAAGTCGCGGATTCGCGGGAGCGACGCCTTGATCAGGCGCTCCAAAAATTCATACATGTGCTCGCCGCGCAGCGTGACCTTCGCGCCGATGGCCTGGTCCTTCCGGAGCTTGAAATTCGCGATGCTTTTCTTGGCCCGCGTTTCCGACGGCTTCTGCCCCGTGATCAACGCCAGTTCCGCTTTCGCGTCTTCCAGCGCCTGCTTCACGTCCGCCTGCGAGCCGACCGACGTGTTAACGACGACCTTCTCCACTTTCGGAACCTGGTGCGGGTTCTTGTATCCGTGCAGCTTCTGCAACGCCGGCATCACCCGCTCTTTGTAATGATCGTAAAACTCGTTCTTCACTGCCTATTCCTCTTTCGCGTCCTTGGCTTTGCTCTTGGGCGCTTTTTCCTTCGTCGCTTTCTCTTTCTTCTTGGAACCCTTGCCCTTTACGGTGCGTTCGCCCCGCTCCAATACCCGGACGTTCGAGATGTGGATCGGACCCTCGCGCTCCGCGATTTTTCCCTGCGGATTGTCCTGCGACTTCTTCAAATGCTTCTTGATCAACCGCACGCCTTCGATCAGCACCCGCTGCTTGCGCGCGATCACCTCGAGCACCTTTCCGGACGAACCTCGAAAGTTCCCCGAGATGACCTCGACGTTGTCGCCTTTTCTGACGTGAAACTTGATCCGGTTCATAAAACTTCCGGGGCTAGCGACACGATCTTCATGAAATTACGTTCCCGCAGCTCACGCGCGACCGGCCCAAAAATGCGCGTGCCGCGCGGGTTCAAATCCTTGTCGATCACGACGATCGCGTTGTTGTCGAAGCGAAGGACCGAGCCGTCGCTGCGTTTGATCGGTTGACGCGTCCGCACCACGACCGCGCGAATCACTTCGCCTTTCTTCACCGTGCCGGTCGCGCTCGCTTCCTTCACGTTGGCCACGATCACATCACCAATGCCGGCCGACATCGCATTGCCCTTGCCGATAACGCCAATCATCGTGGCCATGCGTGCGCCGCTGTTGTCCGCCACATCGAGTCTGGATCGCAGGTAAACCATATAATTTTCCTCTACTTCTGGACAACTTCCACCAGTCGCCAGCGCTTCAGCTTGCTCATCGGGCGCGTCTCCATGATCCGGACCGTGTCGCCGGGCTTGGCCTGGTTCGCTTCGTCGTGCGCGTAAAACTTTTTCATTTGCTTCACGATCTTGCCGAACTTCGCATGCGGCACCCGGGTCACCGTCCGCACCACGATCGTCTTGTTCATTCCGCTCGAAATCACTTCGCCCGTCCGCGTCTTGCGCGTCCCGCGTCCTTCGTCCTTCGTGCTCGCCTGCCGAGCCGTAGCGTCTTCGCGAAGGCTGGTGCTCGATTTGTTTGTCTCTTCGGCCATAAAAATTATTTCTTCTCCGCCTTCGCGCCTTCAGCCTTCTTTACCCGCTGCGATAGCACGGTCTCAATCTTCGCCACGTCTCGGCGCAGCAACCGCAAGCGGCTCGGCTGCTCCAGCTGTCCGCTCTGCTGTTGCAACCGCAGATGCAGACTCTCCTGGCGCATATCGCGCTTCTTTGTCTGCAGCTCATCGCTGCTCATTTCCGCTATCTCTTTAAATTTCATTTCTCGTCAGGCCGCAGCCACGTGGTGTCGCGTCAAAAACTTTGTCCGCACCGGCAATTTGTCCGCCGCCAGCCGCAGCGATTCGCGCGCGACCGATTCCGGCACGCCATCCAGCTCAAACAAAATGTTCCCGGGCCGCACCGTCGCCACCCAGTATTCCGGCTGGCCTTTGCCCTTACCCATTCGCGTTTCCGGCGGACGCGCCGTCACAGATTTGTCCGGGAAAATCCGGATCCAGAGCTTGCCTTTGCGCTTCATGCTCCGCGTCAGCGCGACGCGCGCCGCCTCGATTTGCGTGTTCGTGATCCACGCCCGCTCGAGCGTCTGGAGCCCGAATTCACCGAAGTCGATCCGCAGATTGCGCGACGCCGTTCCCTTGCGGCTTCCCCGCTGGGTCTTCCGGTACTTCACGCGCTTTGGCATCAATGGCATATCAGTGTCTCCTCAAAAAAAATTATCTTACGCTTCCACCGGCTCGGGCGGCGGCGGCAATGTCGCTGGCTGCGCTTCCGCGGCCGGCGCTTCTTCCTTCTTACAAATCCAGCACTTCACCCCGATCTTGCCGTAAACCGTGTTCGCTTCCGCGAACCCATAATCGATCGGCGTCCGCAACGTATGGAGCGGCACCTTTCCTTCGCGGTACCATTCCGAGCGGGAAATCTCCGCGCCGTTCAGGCGTCCCGAGCTGCGCAACCGAATTCCCTGCGCGCCAAAATCCATCGCCACTTGCACGGCTTTTTTCATCGCCCGTCGATACGCGATCCGGCGCTCGATCTGCAGGGCCACGTTCTCCGCCACCAACTGCGCGTCCAGCTCCGGGGTCTTGATCTCCTGAATGTCGATCTTGATCTGTTTCCCCTGCGCCATCTTCGAGATCTCCTCGGTCATCTTCTCGATCTCGGCGCCTTTCCGGCCGATCACGATTCCCGGCCGCGCTGTGTAAATCGTCACCCGGATACTGTTCCAGGCCCGTTCGATCACGATCTTCGAGACCGCCGCGAACTGGAGCTTCTTCTTCACGTAATCGCGAATCTTGAGGTCGCTGTGCAGAAACGCCGGCATCTCCTGGGGCGAGGCGTACCACTTCGAACGCCAGTCCCGGTTCACCCCGAGACGAAAACCAATTGGATTAACTTTCTGTCCCATAAATTATTCTTTGGCCTCCGAATTCTCACTCTTCTCCGGCTCAGCCTTCTTCAATTCCTTTGTGTCCTTTGCGGCCTGCGTCTGAGCCTTCTTCTTCGAGGCGCCGCCTTTCTTGCCGCTCTTCTTCTTGTCCCGCGTCTTGATCTCGATCTCGTCCGTCAAAATAATCCGGATATGGCTGCTCCGTTTCAGGATTCGGCTGCCGCTGCCCCGCGCCCGGGTCATCATCCGCTTCATCGTCGGGCCTTCCCCGACCGTCGCTTCCTTAACGACCAAGCCGTCGACGCGAAGGTTCGCGTTGTTCTCCGCATTCGCGACCGCGCTCTTCAGCGTCTTCGCGATCAAACCCGCGGCCTTCTTCGGACTGAACGCAACCAGGTCGAGCGCGGCCGAAACCGGCAGGCCCTGAATAGCGCGAGTGACTTCGCGCACCTTAAATGGCGAAATCTTCGCGTACCGATATATCGATCTAACTTGCATTTATTTTAAACTCACATCCTTGCGAGCGTCCGCCTGGAGGCGGTCGCCCACTTTTATTTTCTCTTTCTCAGAATCCATTTTTTGAACGACCGCGCCGCAAATCCTCTGGCGCACATCCACCACTCGCAGCGTCGCGATGACCCTGTCGCCGCGCATCACCCGCATCGGCATCCCCATCTTCACGCCCTGTTTCTCCCCGATGTTGCCGACCACCAGCGACCATTCGTCCTTCACGCTGATCACGTTGCCGTCCATCAACGTCGCGGTCTCCGCCGGCGGATTATCCGCCTTCGCGATCAGCTCGTTCAGGCTGCGTACTTGCGTTTCCACTTCCATCCGCGCCTGGGCATCGCCTCCGGTCGACGTCTTGAGCAGGTGCAGGATCGCTTCGCTGAGCCGCAAACTCTGGTCGCGATACTGTTCGCGTTCCTTCTGCAACAGCTGCAGATCGGAAACCGCGCTCAGCAATCGCTGTTCAAGCTTCGCCCGGTCCTTGTCGGCCGACTCCAGCCCGAGCGCTTCCATCCGCAGCTCGAGGTCGGAATACTTGCGGCGAAGAACTTCGGCCTGCAGATTCGATTCCGCCAGGCTGTCCGTTAATGTCCGCACCGATTCGCGCGCCAGCGACAACTCGTGTCGCAACGCCTCGTTCTCATTCTTGGATTCTGTCAAAGAACTACCGTTCTCTGCTGCCAGCAGCAGAGAAGTTGAGAGTAAATAGTTGAGAGTTGAGAGCCGCACTTTGGCAGCTCCGCGTCTCTCAACTCTCAACTCTCAACCCTCAATTTTCTTCACTATTTCGTCACCTTCGCGGTGTGCGAACCGTGTTTCTTAAAGATCCGCGTCGGCGAAAATTCGCCGAGCTTGTGGCCGACCATGTTCTCCGTCACGAACACGGAAACGAACGTCTTGCCGTTGTGCACCATGAAGGTGTGCCCGACGAAATCCGGCGTCACCATCGACCGGCGCGCCCAGGTTTTCACCGGCTTCTTCACGCCCGACGCATTCATCTTGTCGATTTTTTCGAGAAGATGCCCAGGAACGAACGGTCCTTTTTTCAGTGATCTGGCCATAACTAAAAATTATTTCTTCCGGCGATCCTGCATGATGAAGCGGTCGCTCGGCTTGTGTTTCGCCCGGGTCTTGAATCCTTTCGCGAGCTGGCCCCACGGGCTCACCGGGTGATGCCGTCCGCCGCCGCCCTTCGATTTACCCTGTCCGCCGCCCATCGGGTGATCGATCGGGTTCATGACCATGCCGCGCACGTGCGGCCGGCGTCCCTGCCAGCGCGTCCGGCCGGCTTTGCCGCTCGAAACGTTCATGTGATCGACGTTGCCGACCTGTCCGATGGTCGCGAAGCAGCTATCGTGGATCCGCCGGATTTCGCCCGACGGCAATTTCACCAGCGCGTAACCGGCTTCGCGGTTGCTCAGCGTCGCCTGTTGTCCGGCGCTGCGCGCAATCTGACCACCGCGTCCCGGTGCGATCTCGATGTTGTGAATGTTCGCGCCAAGCGGAATCGTGCTGAGAGGCAACGAATTTCCGAGATCGGGGGCCGCTTCCGGTCCCGACATCACTTTCGCGCCGACGGTTAATCCATCCGGCGCCAGGATGTAGCTCATCTCGCCGTCGCTGTACTTAATAAGAGCGATGCGCGCCGAACGGTTCGGATCGTATTCGATCGCCGTCACCTCGGCCGCGATCCCGTGCTTGCGCCGCTTGAAATCGATCTTCCGGTATTTCTGCTTGTGACCGCCGCCAATGTGCCGGGCTGTCAGCCGCCCATTGTTGTTTCGGCCGCCGCTCCGCTTTTTGACCTCCGTGAGGCTCTTGTGCGGCTTGTTCGCGCTCGTCACCTCGGTAAATGCCGGAAGCGACTTGAAGCGAAGGACGGGAGTGAGCGGTCTGAAAGTTTTGAGAGCCATAACGATTAAACGAGATCGATCTTCTCGCCCTCCTTCAACGTCACGATCGCTTTCTTCCAATGCGCCTTGCGGCCAAAGTCGGCGCGGCGTTCGCGCTTCTTTTTGCCGGCGTAATTGCAGGTGTTCACGGCAATAACCGTTTTGCCGAACAGCCGCTGGATCGCCTGCTTGATCTGGATCTTATTCGCGCGCGGCGAAACCCGGAACACGTATTTGTTCAGCTTCTCGCTCAGGAGCGACGCCTTTTCCGTCAGCTGGACCGTCTGGATCAAATCGTAGGGCTCGTTCATTTCGAAGTCCTTTCCGCCAGGCGTTCCAACGCCGCGGGTGTCACCAAAATCTTGTCGAACGCCAGCAGTTGCTCCGCGTTCACGTCGGCGGCTGTCGCCAGCAACACCGGTTTCACGTTCCGAGCCGACCGGTAAGTGTTCTCGTCGAACGAATCGGAGAGAACCAAAACTTTTCGCGCATCCGTCTGCTTCTTCACCAGGGCGACGAACGATTTCGTCTTCAGTTCGCCCACCTCAAATTTGCCGATCGTCAGAACGTCGCCTGCCTTGATCCGCTCGCTCAGCGCTTTTTGAAACGCCAGCCGGCGCAACGTCTTGGAAGTCTTCTTCGAGTAATCGCGAGGGTGCGGTCCAAAGACAACGCCGCCGCCACGCCAAATGGGCGACGACTTGTAGCCCGCGCGGGCGCGGCCCGTTCCCTTTTGGCGCCACGGTTTCGCGCCGGAAAGATTGACCGTCGCTTTCGTCTTCGTGCTCGCCGAACCAGAACGGCGCGCTGCTCGCATCGCCACGACCACATCGTGGAGCGCCTGCGTTCCGCGACCGGTCTCGATCAACTCGATCTTGGCTTCTTTCGCCGCCTCAGCTGTTAAAACTTTTGCGCTCATTTATTTCTTCGCGCCTCCCGCTGCCGGCTTCTTGATCGCTGGCCTGACCACGACATAGCTGCCATTCGCTCCCGGCACCGCGCCGCTGATCAAAATCACTTTCTCCGCCTCGCGTACCTGCATGACCTGCAAATTCTGCACGGTCACGCGCTCGTCGCCCATGTGACCCGGCATGCCCATGTTCTTCCAGATCCGTCCCGGCGTGGAACGATTGCCGATGGCGCCGTTCCGGCGATGGGTCTTCGAACCGTGGGCCGCGCCTTGTCCGGCGAAGTTGTGCTTCTTCATCACGCCCTGGAACCCCTTGCCCTTCGAGCGGCCGATGACATCAACCCAGTCGCCGGGCTGAAACTGCGTCACGCTCAAATTGATTTCGCCTTCCGGCGCATCGGCGGGCAAACGAAATTCCTTCATCAACTTCTTGGGCTCCGAACCAGCAGCCTTGAATTCGCCGAGGAGCGCCTTGGTTACCCGGGACTCCTTTTGGACGTCGAACCCGACTTTGATCGCCGAATACCCGTCGTTCTCCGCCGTGACCCGGCGCACCAGGACGTTATCGCCCGCCGCGATCACGGTCACAGGACGCATCCGACCGTTCGCGTCGTAAACGCTGGTCATGCCGATCTTCTGTCCTAGTAAACCGATGCTCATGATCGTGGGTTTGCAAAAGTGTTCGAATAGACTGCGCTAAATCTTGATGGTGATGTCGACGCCCGCCGGCAGGTTGAGCTTCTTCAGCTCGTCCACCGTTTTCGCGGTCGGCTCAATGATGTCGAGGAGGCGTTTGTGCGTCCGAATTTCAAATTGGTCCATCGACTTTTTGTCGACGTGCGGGGAACGGTTCACCGTGAATTTTTCGATCAAGGTCGGGAGCGGGATCGGTCCAGCGACCCGCGCACCGGTCCGCTTGGCGGTTTCGACAATGTCGATCGCGGATTGATCCAGCATCCGATGATCGAATGCCTTCAGACGAATGCGAATGCGCTGGCCGTTCGTCATTTCGTCTCCTTTTGGTCGAGAATTGCCGCGACCAGTTGTTGCGGCACCTGCTCAAAGTGTGATGGCTCCATCGAGTAACTCGAACGGCCTTTCGAGAGCGATCGGATCGCCGTCGCGTAACCGAACATTTCCGCGAGCGGAACTTCGGCCTGGACCATGGTGAGATTTCCCTTCACTTCGATGCTCCCAATCTTCCCGCGCCGCCGATTTAAATCGCCCATGATGTCGCCCTGATATTCTTCCGGAGTCGCGTTCTCGACCTTCATGATCGGCTCGAGCAGAATCGGTTTCGCCTTCTTGAACGCATCCTTGACCGCAAAGATCGCGGCCAGCTTGAAGGCCATTTCGTTCGAGTCGACGTCGTGGTACGAGCCGTCAACGATGTCCACGTTGGCGTCGATGACTTCGTAGCCGCCGATGACGCCGTTGAGCATCGCTTCCTCGATGCCCTTCTTGCAGGCCGGAATGTATTCCTTCGGAATGTTGCCGCCCACGACCTTGTTCTCAACCGTGATGCCTTTACCGCGCTCGTTCGGCTGAACCTTGATGATGACGTGGCCGTATTGACCGCGACCGCCCGACTGCTTGATCAGCTTGCCTTCGCCATCCGCGGGGGCGGTGATGGTTTCGCGGTAGGCGATCTGCGGCTTGCCGGCGTTCGCGTCAACTTTGAATTCCCGCAGCATGCGGTCGCGAATGATCTCCAAATGGAGCTCGCCCATTCCGGCGATGATCGTCTGGCCGGTGTCTTCGTGCGTGTAAACTTTGAAAGTCGGATCTTCTTCGGAGAGCCGCTGGAGCGCGACGCCCATTTTCTCCTGGTCCTGCTTCGTCTTCGGTTCGATCGCCATCGAAATAACGGGATCAGGAAACGATGGCGGCTCGAGCAGGATCGGGAAATCTTCATCACACAGCGTGTCGCCCGTGGTGATGTTCTTGATTCCGACGATCGCCGCGATGTCGCCGGAGTAGCAGGTGTCGATGTCTTCTCGCTTGTCGGCCTGAATTTGAATCAAACGCGAGATGCGCTCGCGCTTGTTCGTGCGCGGGTTGTAAACGTTGTCGCCTTTGCTCAGCGAACCGGAATAAACCCGGAAGAACACGAGCTTGCCGACGAAAGGATCGCTCCAAAGCTTGAACGCCAGCGAACAGAATTTGCCGTTGTCGTCCGTGGGCGCATCCATCGGCTCGTGCGAGTCCGGCTCCATGCCTTTGGCGGGCGGAATATCGAGCGGGCCCGGAAGATAATCGATGACGGCGTCGACGAGATACTGAACGCCTTTGTTCTTGAACGCCGAGCCACCGACGACTGGCACGAACTTGTTCGCGATCGTCTGGCGACGGATCCCTGCCTTCAGCATCTCGGGCGTGATCTCCTTCTCTTCCAGAACTGCCTCGGCGATCTCGTCGTCGATATTGGAAATCTGCTCGACCAAGGTCGCGTAGGCTTTCTCGACCTGCTCCTTGTTCTCTTCCGGAATGTCGCGCACCTCGTAGATCGAACCCATCGAGTCGTCGTCGAGGTAGAAAACAGCTTTACGATTTACGACATCGAGCTGGCCCTTGAGGTAATCCTCTTTGCCGAGGGGAATCAGAATCGGCCAGGCGTTCGCGCCCAGTTTCTTGTGCATGGAATCGATCGACGCATCGAAATCCGCGCCGACGCGATCCATCTTATTAATAAAGGCGATGCGCGGGACCAAATATTTGTTGGCCTGGCGCCAGACGGTTTCCGATTGCGGTTGGACGCCGGCGACCGCGTCAAACACGGCAATGGCGCCGTCGAGGACGCGCAAAGAGCGCTCGACTTCAGCGGTAAAGTCGACGTGGCCGGGCGTGTCGATAATGTTGACCCGCATCTTGATGCCTTCAAAAGCCTTGTAGACGCCTTCTTCTTTTTTCTGCATCCAGGCGCAGGTCGTCGCCGCCGACGTGATCGTGATGCCGCGCTCGCGTTCCTGCTCCATCCAGTCGGTCACGGTGGTGCCTTCATGCACTTCACCGATCTTGTGGATCATGCCGGTATAAAAAAGAATGCGCTCGGTCAGCGTCGTCTTGCCCGCATCGATGTGGGCGGCAATGCCGATGTTCCGCGTCCGCTCGAGCGGGAACTTCCGGTTCGGCGAATTGGGATTCTTCGCGCCGGCCGGTGATTGTTTCTCGAGAGTTGCGGTCGCCATAACGTTACCAGCGGAAATGAGCAAAGGCGCGGTTGGCCTGCGCCATCTTATGAGTGTCGTCGCGCTTCTTGATCGCGTTGCCCTGGCCGGAAGCGGCGTCTTTCAATTCGGCGGCGAGCGCTTCGGCCATCGGCATACCGCGACGGTTATCGGCGTATTGGACGATCCAGCGCATCGCGAGAGAAACCTGGCGCGCGGGCGTGACTTCCATCGGCACCTGATAGGTGGCGCCGCCGACCCGGCGTGATTTTACTTCGAGACGCGGCCGGACATTTTCCAGCGCCTTGTTGACGATCTCGAGCGGATCGACTGCGTCCGAACCTTCGCGCGATTTATCGATCGCGGTGTAAACGATCCGTTCCGCGAGCGATTTCTTGCCCCGCTTCATCACGGTGGAAATAAGGCGGGCGACCGCAGGACTGCCGTAACGCGAGTCGAGCTTCTCCTCCTTTTTGTAAACTTTCCGCCTGCGAGACATATGATCCGGTTTTCAGTTTCCTAAAGTTACTTCTTGGCCTTGGCGTCCTTCGCGTCGCCGCCCGCCTTCGGGCGTTTCGCGCCATATTTCGATCGGCTCCGGCGGCGGCCATCCACCCCGAGGCTATCGAGCGTTCCCCGCACAATGTGGTAACGCACTCCCGGCAAATCCTTCACCCGTCCGCCCCGCACCAGCACGATCGAGTGCTCCTGCAGGTTGTGCCCTTCGCCGGGAATGTAGGCAATCACTTCCTGGCCATTCGTCAACCGCACTTTCGCCACTTTCCGCAGCGCGGAATTAGGCTTCTTCGGCGTGCGGGTCATGACCTGCGTGCAAACGCCGCGACGCTGGGGACAATTCTTTAGGGCCGGTGACTTGGATTTCACCGAGACCTTTTTTCGTCCCTTGCGAATGAGCTGATTAATAGTTGGCATTTCCTTAAATTAAAAGCCGCCCGATCATCGTATCCGGGCGACAAAAAAACCGCACAGGCCGGCGCGCTCTCTTCCCTACGCACTCCCACGCACCTGATGCGGAGAGCGGGCAATATAGGAACGAATCCTGACCCCGCAACAATATTTTCGGGAGATTTTCTCCCGGAAGCAGTCAGGGCTTTTCTGATTGACGTGGGCCCGACGTTCTTTAGTTTCTGTTTAGACAGAAACAACTGAACACCATGAAGGACCTGCCGCTCGTTGCCCAAAAATTCATTCTCCACTGGGGAGAAATGGGGACCCGCTGGGGCATCAACCGGACCGTCGCCCAGGTCCACGCGTTACTTTTCCTTTCCGCCAAGCCGCTCCCGGCGGACGAGATCGCCAACACCCTCGGCGTGGCCCGCTCCAATATCAGCACCAGCCTGCGCGAGCTCCAGAACTGGGGCATCGTTCACGTCGTCCACGTCATCGGCGATCGCCGCGATCATTTCGCGTCGGTCAAAGACGTCTTCGCCATGTTCCGGATCATCGCGCGCGAGCGCAAGAAACGGGAAATCGAGCCGACCCTGCGGGTGTTGCGCGATTGCCTCGAGGAATCCGGCAAACCGAAGGCGGCCGATGCCTACACCCGAGATCGCCTCAGCGATCTGATGAATTTTTTCGAAGTCGCCACCCACGCCTACGATCAACTCGAGAAGCTGCCGACCCCGGCCGTCCTCAAACTCGCCAAGCTGGGCGATCGCGCCTTCAAACTTCTGGGAGTGAAACAATGACCGCTCTTCTTCGCGGGACGATTCTCTACGACGCCGATTGCCCGATGTGCCGCGACATGATGCGGCGTTCGGAAAAAACATTCACGTCCCGCGGTTTCGCGTTCGCTCCGCTGCAACCGGAACTCAAGCCAGGCGAACGACCGACCGAGATGCGGGTCCGCGCCATCGACGGCCGCGAGTTTGGCGGAGCCGAGGCTGTTCTGTTTCTCGCGACCTTCGTCTGGTGGGCGCAACCATTGCGCTGGTTCGCAAAACTTCCGGGCGCGAAAAGAATCCTGCACCGAATTTATCGTGAAGTCGCTTTGCGGCGTTCGTGCGACAACGGCGCCTGTCTCCTGCCGGAGGCGCGAACATGAAACGGCGAGTCGTTCTCGCTGGTGGCAGCGGGTTTCTCGGCCAGGCGCTCAGGAGAGTTCTCGTGGGCAAGGGGTACGACGTCGTGATCCTGAGCCGCGGAAACGAATGCGACTCGGCCGGAGTTCAACAGCTGCATTGGGACGGCCAGCATCTGGGCGATTGGTGGCATTCCCTGGACGGCGCCAGCGCCCTCGTGAATCTCACCGGCCGGAGCGTGAATTGCCGTCATACGCCGGCGCACCGCCGCGAGATCATGGAATCCCGCGTCAATTCCGTGCGCGTCCTCGGCGAAGCTCTTTCGCGCTGCAGCCGGCCACCGGCCGTCTGGGTGCAGGCCAGCTCGCTCGCGATTTACGGCGATCCCGGCGACCGCTGGTGCGATGAAGATTCGCCGCACGCCGACGGCTTCTCGGAAGAAGTTTGCAAGCGTTGGGAGGGCGAGTTCGAAAAGATGCATGCGCCAGGCCTCCGGAGAGTCGTGATGCGAATCGGAATCGTTCTCGACGCGGAGAACGGCGCGCTCCCGGTTCTTGCGCGTCTCACTCGTCTTTTCCTCGGCGGTCGCGTCAGCCATGGCCGGCAATACGTGAGCTGGATCCACGTCGCCGACCTCACGCGCATGTTAATGGAAGCGATCGAACGTCCCGACATGGCGGGAGTCTTTAACGCGACCGGCCCCAACCCAGTTACCAACGCGGAGTTCATGCGCGAGTTGCGGCGCGCGCTCCATCGGCCGTGGAGTCCCCCGGTCCCGGCTTGGGCCACGCGCCTCGGCGCGTTCATCATGCGGACGGAGGCGAGCCTTGCCCTCACCGGGCGGCGTTGCCGGCCAAAGAGATTTCTGGAAAGCGGATTCCATTTCGATTTTCCCGAGCTCCGCGGTGCACTCCCCGATCTGTACCGCTGAATCGCCGAGCCTGAGCGAAGCGGGCAGGCGCCGGCTCCTCTCGAAATTCGGCGAGCCATTCTTCCTCGCGCGCTGGGACCGCGCCGTCTTCATTAATTATCGCGCTGACCCCGAGATTTTGCAGCGCGCAGTACCGTTCCCTCTCGATCTTCGCGAGGGCGCCGCATTCGTCAGCATCGTCGCGTTCACCCTCGTTCGAATGCGGCCGCGGCTGGGCGGCCGCCCGGCCGAGTGGCTCACAAGTCCGATCGGCACCCACGAATTCCTGAACGTGCGAGCGTACGTGCGTTATCGCGGCGAGCCCGGCATCTTTTTCCTGGCCGAATGGCTGCCGAATCGGCTCAGCGTTTTTCTCGGTCCGCGAACCTTTGGATTGCCCTATCGATTTGGTCAACTCCGCTACGAACATAATCGCGCAGGCGATTCCTTGGGCGGAGAGGTCCAGGCGCCGGAAGGACGACTCTGTTATGGAGCGGCCGCTGTGGAAAATCGGTTTGTTCCGTGCGAACCGGGATCGCTCGACGAATTCATGCTGGAGCGCTACACCGCTTTTACGCAACGCGGAAAAAGGCGCCGGCTGTTCCGGATCTGGCACCAGCCGTGGCAGCAGTCACCGATTAGCTGCGACGTTCCCGACGCAAGCCTGATCGCCAGCACCGGCAACTGGTGGCAGACGGCGCAATTGATCAGCGCCAACTATTCGCCCGGCGTCGAAGTCTGGATGGGCCGGCCCCACCGGATCCGCGATTAGTTCGCTGCCGCGACTTCTCCCAGCTCGGCCCAGCGCGCGTAAAGACGCGCGACCTCATCCCGGGCACCACGCAGTTCCGCTTCAAATTTTGTCAGTTCGGCGGCGTGCGCCACGTAGAAGTCGGGCTCGGCAAACAACGCTTCGATTCGCGCGACTTCGTTCTCGGCGGCGAGGATCGCCGACTCCATTCCTGCGAGTTCGCGCTCCTCCTTGTATTTCAGTTTACGCGGCTTGGCAGGCTTTGATTGTAGGGCGGGCGCACCGCCTGCCCGGGCCGGCGCGGCAACCGTAGCGGTCGCCCTACAATCCCGTTTCTCCAGGTAGTAATCGTAATTGCCGACGTTGTAGGTGACGACGCCGTCGCCTTCGAAAGCGAGAATCGCGGTGCAGACCCGGTTGAGAAAATAACGATCGTGACTGACCACGATCACGGTTCCGCCGAAAGCGACGAGCGCTTCCTCGAGTAACCGCAGCGTGCCGAGATCGAGATCGTTTGTCGGCTCGTCGAGAATCAGGACGTTGCCGCCGCGTTTGAGAATTTTCGCGAGCAAGACGCGACTTCGCTCGCCGCCGCTGAGCCGATTGATCTTCGTGTTGATCCGCTCCTCGGTGAAAAGGAATCGCCGCAAGTATCCGCGCAAGGTGATGTTCTCCTCGCCGAGCCGCACGTATTCGCTCCCCTCGCCCACTTCTTCCCAGACCGTCTTGGCGTCGTCGAGCAGGAGCCGGTTCTGATCGACGTAATTGATTTCCGTCCGCGCCCCGACCTCCACCTCGCCACGCGTCGGCTCGATCTGCCCGAGCATGACCCGGAGCAGGCTCGATTTCCCCAGGCCGTTGCGCCCGACGATGCCGAGCCGTTCGCCCGCCGCGAGATTCAACGAAACGTCTTCGAACAAAAGGCGACCGCCCAGTTCCAGGCGGGCCCCGCGCAATTCGATCACGCGATTCGCCAGCTTTGGCGCCGGCGGAATAATGAGATCGACATCGAGCTCCGCCTCCGGCGCGTCCTGACCCGCCATCTCGAAATAACGCTCGACGCGATCCACCGATTTCGTCCGCCGCGCGCGCGGGGCTTTTCGCACCCACGCCAGCTCGCGCTTGAGGAATTTCTGGCGCTTATGCTCCTGCATCTCCTCTACCGCCTGGCGCTCAGCGCGCGCGATCAGGTAATCGGTGTAGTTGCCGTCGTAACTGAAAAATTTCCCCCGCGCCAATTCGAGAACGCGCGTCGCGATGCGATCGAGAAAATAACGATCGTGCGTCACGAACAGGCAGGTGCCCTGGTAGCGCGCCAGGAAATCCTCGAGCCATTCGATCGAGCCGGTATCGAGATGGTTCGTAGGCTCGTCGAGGATCAGAAAATCCGGACGAGCCAGCAAGGCCCGACAAAGCGCGACCCGCCGTTTTTCGCCGCCGGAAAGAGTCGACACGACCCGTTCCGGATCGGGCGCATGCAAGTTCGTGATCAGGCTGCCAACCCGATGTTCGAGGTTCCAGCCGTCGAAATGCGAAATCTGATCGAGCAGGATGCCGCTCCGCGCGCCTTCCGCCGGCGCCGTTTCGTATTCCGCGATCAAATCCAGAATGCGCTGGGCGCCTGAGAGTATATTAGCGTGGACCGTCGCCGTCTCGTCGAGCTCGAACATCTGCGGCATGTAACCGACCACGATGTCGCGCCGTTGATTGAACTCGCCCGCGTCCGGTTTCATGACGTCGGCCGCAATCTGGAGAAAGGTCGATTTGCCCGAGCCGTTGCGACCGACCAGACCCACGCGCTCCCCTTCCAAAATCGTGGCGGTCGCTTTGTCCAAGACGATCTGGTTGCCGAAGCGGACCAGCAGTTCGCTCGCGCTGGCCACTGAATTTAGAATCGGTTCCGACATTTCTTGCTCATACCACGAAGTGGTGACCTGCTCTTTCAAATTGCCAGTGCTCGCGATTTTTCTTATGTTTCGGATATGTCCAAAGTGGAGCGAATCAAAGCCGAGATTGACGCGCTGACCTGGCAGGAGCGTTGCGAACTCAATGCTCTTCTCCAAAACTGGCCCGACGACGATTGGGATAGGCAGATGGCGTCCGAGGGAAAGTTCGACCGCGTAATGGACGCCGCCGCGATCGAGTATCAGGGCGGGCAATGCCGCGAGTGGCCGCGTGCTTAAGTCACTCGCGACTTCCGATTTCTGGAAGCTCTATCACGACCTCCCAGAGGCAGCACAACGCCTCGCCGATCGCGCCTTCGTTTTTTGGTCACGCGATCCGCGCCATCCGGCGCTCCGCTTCAAACCATTTAAGAACAATCAGTGGTCCGCGCGCCTCGGCGACCACTACCGCGCCGTTGGCCGTTTCCTCGGTGGCAATACTTTTCTGTGGACGTGGATCGGCTCACACGAGGACTACAACAAGCTGTGACCGACCAGATTTCTGCGACTCAGCGGCGATGGTGATTGGAGAGGCTCGCTGATGCTTGAACTTCTTGTAAGAGATCAATTCTCGAAGGCCTGGCGAGTGCGCCGCATTTCAACAGCCATTTCGCAGAGCAGCCAGAGAGCAAGAAATTGCGCGACGGTGGTAAAGAACATTTGCACCGTGAGGTACCGGCGAACTTCCAGCGAATTGACGATGGCTACCTCAAGGCAGGCGGCCGCGTTATAGGAATAGAGGAACAAGACCAGCACCGTCAGCCAGCCCAAACGCTTTCGATAACGCTGCTGACATAAAACGACCGCGCCAAGGGCAAGAGCGATCCAAAGCAATGGCCTGTAGAGGCCTGAAAAAAAAGAGTTTGTCGTCCTGATCGGAAACGGCTGGTGAATGATTGGCGCGTTCCGCGCAAGGGACTCTGTCCGGCTCATGAACTCGACTGCCGGTGCGTAACCCATCCATAGCTCGGGGTTGGGTTCGATGCGGAGGGCAGACGCTCCCTCCTCATATTTGCCGGTCAGCGGGAGGGATTTTTCGCGGTTGTAGACGGGACACATCGCCGCATAAAAAACCGTCATCTGGGTTTGGATTTTCGAGGCGACCGCCAACGGACGGCGCTGCCAGATTCGCCAATAATAGAAGCGATAAAACGCGGACGGATCAGGACCATTATTCCCGAACTCCCGGCGCAATTGAGCGACGATTGAGCCCGGGTTGTACATCAGATAATCCGGATCGAAGCCGAAAGACCAATAATGGCCGGGACGGGCCGTGAAGGATTTCGCAATTTCGGTGCGGAGCGCGGCATGCACGCGTTCGAGCCATTCACGAGAATACGGAATAGAGGCGCCGCTCTCGAGGTCGTCGGCCATTTGGTCGCGAATAAGGTCGGCATGGTTCACGAAAAGCATGGCGGGCACGAACGGCTTGGCCTGTTCGTCATCGCGGCCGAGGAAGTACTCGGGCACTAACAACAAGGCCGCGCCCACAATCGCCCCGATCCCCAGCGCGATCTTTTCCGGGAACCAGCCTCGCCGGAAAAAAAGAATCGTGACCGGCACAATGGCGACGAGGGCGAGCAACCCAAAACTGGGTTTGGCGGAAGCGAGCAGGACCGCCGTGAACACGGTCCCGATCCCGTGGCCGACGGCGGCGCGCGGCCGTTTCTCCACGAAACAGCACGCCATAAAATGGATGGCAAAGTAGAGATTGAGGCTGACCAGGAATGCGCACACACCTTCGGGTCGAAGTTGCATCTCGGCCCGAATGGGTTCCGCGCCGAGAAGGAGAATCGGCGTCGCGAGCAATCCCAATCCATCGTGGAAGGCGAGGTTCAGCCGCGAATCCGGCACGAACACGCGAGCGCGCCGCCACGTGAACAGGAAGAGGACGACGGCCAGAAGCCCCAGCAAATGTTGAACGATCACGATCGCGCGAAAGTCCCCGAAAACGCGCAGGAGCGAGAAAAGGAACGCCGGATAAACAAAGTTGCGCCCATAAGTGTGGCCAAACTCCGCGCCGACTAGCTTCCTCAACGCTGGCGCGAGATAACCCCACACATCCGAATCAGCGATTGGATCGAGGGGCAGGACAAATCGCTGCCACGCCGCCACGGCGAAGAGCACTGCCACGCAGGCCCAATAATAGAATCGCCAGTTTGGCTGGCTGGACGATTTGCCGCTTGCGACCGGTTCGATCATTTCCCAAGGTGCCGCCGATGTTTGAATTGACGGCGACCGATAGGAACACAAGAGCGCGCCGAGGTCGCTTGAAAACTGCGCATGGCGTGATCGAAACGCCGGCCTACATGCCGGTAGGGACGCAGGGCAGCGTGAAGGCGGTCAGCTCGCGGGAGTTGCTGGAGCTCAAGGCGCAGATCGTTCTCGGGAACACCTATCATCTGTTCGTTAGGCCGGGACTCGATGTGATCCGGAAATTTGGGGGGCTTCATCGGTTCATGAACTGGGATGGACCCATCCTGACCGATAGCGGCGGCTACCAGGTTTTCTCGCTGGCCAAGCTCCGGCAAATCACAGAGGAAGGCGTTCATTTCCAAAACCACATCGACGGGATGGCGGCATTCATCTCGCCGGAGATCGCGATGGAAATTCAGGCGACGCTCGGCAGCGACATCGCGATGGTGCTCGATGAGTGCCCGCCATGGCCCTGCGAATACGAGTATGCGGCGCGCAGTTTGGAGATGACGCATCGCTGGGCGAAGCGGTGCAGAGATTGGAAGGAAGAAAACGTCCAACGTCCAACGCGGGACGCCGAATCTCGAATGGAGCAGATGGTTTTCGGCATCGTTCAGGGCGCGACGTTTGAAGACCTGCGCCGGTCAAGTGCGCAGACGCTGGCAGCGATGGATTTTGATGGCTACGCGGTCGGCGGAGTGAGCGTAGGCGAGCCCGAACCGGAGATGATAAACGCGGTGGAATGGAGCGAGCCGCATTTGCCAGAAAACAAACCGCGCTACGCGATGGGCCTGGGAACGCCGCCACAAATGGTGGAGCTGATCGCGCGCGGAATCGACATATTCGATTGCGTGCTCCCGACCCGGGTGGCCCGGACTGGGACCGCCTACACCGCGGCGGGAACGTTGATTCTGAAAAACGCGGAATTCACCTCCGACACCGGACCCGTGGAAGAAGGCTGCGCCTGCGAAGCGTGCAACGGTTATTCGCGCGCCTACATTCGCCACCTTCTGAAGTCTCAGGAGATCCTCGGCCTGCGGCTGCTCAGCATTCACAACCTGCATTTCTATCTGGATCTGATGGAGAAGACGCGCCGGGCGATCGAGGAGGGAACGTTCGCGCAATTCCGGAAGCAGTTCGTCGGCGGTTATCGAATCCGCGGCGAGGCGTTGTAGCCGGAATCAATTTTGCGCGCCGTCGTCGCGCTTGAAGCTGCTCAACTTATTTTCTCGCCGGCTCAGCGCGATCTTAATGTCGAGGTCGCGCTGGATGGCCCGGGCCCATGCTTCGGATGACTCAGTATTATAATGGATGCCGTCGCCTCCGGTTTTGCCCATGACGTAGTGCGTCACGTTCCGGGAATCGATGATGTCGAAATTCTTCCGGGTCGCCGCGCGACGCAGAATTTGGTGGACCCGTCCCTGCGTTCGCCGGAGCCGCGCTGAATCCGGCGGCGCGATCCAGACGATCTTCTCGACGGTCCCCCGACGCGCTTCATCCACCAACCGGTTCAGGTATTCGTTCATCTGCTCGTCGCTCAGGTTTCGGTCCATCCAATTGGTGCCGAGCTGCACCACGAGAACCGTCGGCTTATGTTTGCGGACCAGGTCCGCGAGCTTGGGCGTGCGGGTCGGTCGCGGCGGCCGGCCGTTCACCCAGTCGGTGAAAACGTCGGAATCGCTCGTCCGCTGGCGATAGCCGCACTTGGTCACAAAATCCGGTTCGCCGGCGAGCCAATGTTCGGGTGACGAACCACAGGATGCGTAGGCCGCGACGCGATGTTTCAACGCCAGATGCATCTGAACTACTTCGCCGAATTTCCCGACCGAAAGCGAATCGCCGATCATCAGGATGCTGGGCGGAGGCGCATCCGGCGCAGTGAGTTTGGAAGCCTTCTTCGTCTTGCCGTCGGCCACCAGAATGAAACTGCCGATGCCGAGGACAAAAGCGAGCGGCAGGAGGATGGGCTGGAGCAGCTTCGACCAGTCTTTTTTAGCGGGCATGGTCGGGATGCCTTATTTCGTCCTGCACCCGGATGTAGGGCTGGAGATTGATCAAGCCGGAATCATCCTTCGATTTCACAGTTTTCCAAACGGTGTTTTCCAACTCGTGCAATTGCAGGCGGTAGGTCCGCCCAATCCGCCACCGGCCGAGCCGTTGTTCCTCCAGTTTGATGTAGGCCGGATGCATCACCAGGATCTGTTTCTCGGAATACTCGCCGGCGATTACGTGCGTCACTTCGTAGAGATAGCCGACGAGAAACTCCTGGTAGGGCAGGAACTCCTGGACCGGCACGGGTTGAGTTTTTGCGATCAACTTCGCGCGCACGTGCAGGGTGGCCTCCTTTGGTTTTTCAGCGGGAGGAGTGGGCGCCGTTGGAGGCGTCTCAGCAATTACCGTTTGCGCCAGCGGTTTCAAGGACGCGATCGCCTGAGAGGAAAGATCGCGCTCGACGATGTCGAAAACTTTATCGGCCCATTGGTCCATGTCCGCGCCGAGAAAATGTTCCTTGTCCGGCTCCATGTGGTGGTACGGGTACGTAACCAGCGTCCGGCTATCGATCACCTCAGCGACGTGTCCGATGTCAGTCCGCGTCTGTTGCAGAACGAAGTCCTGGATTTCCTTGGAGACGCGCCCGGAGGTGGGCGAAGCGACCCAGTAAATCTTGCGGAGGTTCGAAGGTGTATGAACGGCCTTGTTGATGAACGGGACGAGATAACTGCGTAGCGCCGGGCCGTGCCGGTTCGGGCTCACGCTTTTGTGGTCCGGAAACAAATCGAAAAGATTGGTGCCGGTTTGCATGATCAGAACATCCGGCTGCAGCGTGGCCAACAGATCTTCGAGCTTCGGCACAGCGTGTGAACCGGGCGTGTGCCCGCGGGTCTGGCCATAGACGTCCTGCAATTCCTTCACGTGCCCGGGGACCGACTCGATGCTGACGAAACCGCAATGAGTTTGGATATGGGTGTAAGGCCGTTCCTTCAACCAGCTCAACGGATTCGTGCCGCACGCGAGGTAAGTAAACGTCGCCTTTACCTGCGGGCTTTTCCGGAAACGTTCGTCGAGGCGTTTCCCGAATCCGCACAGCGCCAGGGAATCGCCGAGGATAAGAACGCGCGCTCCGTTCGCCGGCGGTGGCGGGTCTTCGTGCAGCTCCTCGGCGGCCAAGGGGAACGCGCCCAGAAGCCAGCAAACACAGACCATGATTGCTTGCTTCGCGCGATTCGCCACGGCAACGCTCTCCAGCGAATCAAGCGTCGCGTCAAGGATCAAGGAGCGGCGCTTTCCAAACCGCCATCTTCGCGGAGCTCCTCGTTCCCAAGCTCCAGCTTGGGAATGCCGATGTCTGCGAAGCTTCGCTTCGTTGAAGCTGCTTAGCCGCCACGCATTTGAAGCAAACCTTCGGAGACAAAGTGCGGTCCCAAGCTGGACATTGGGAACGAGGGTGAGAAAAGACCCGGCGATTTTAAATCGTCGTTCCGTGAAGCTTACTTCGCGACCGGCACTTTGGCCCAGCCTTCGGTCGCTTCGGTGAACTCCCGGGCGGCGAAACACCACACGATCACTTTCTTTTTCGAGAGGTAACCGGCGTCTTTCACGCTGCGCCGATAAAGATTGATCCGCACCGGCGTCGCTCCCGAACCCCGCGTGCCGATCAAGTCCGGCGCGAATCCGAGTTGCAACGCAAGCTGATCGAGAAGCCCCGCGCGTTCCGCCAGAAAATCGTGGTAGACCAGCGTGTGACTGTCGCCCAACAAGAGGACCGGGCTGTTCGCGTCCGGTTCGACGGCTGCGTGGGTCGCTTTTTCGCTGACCACCTGCACCGGGATTTTTTCCGGCCCGGGTTTGTGTCCGTCCTTCGCCAGCAAACCATCGAGATCGCCGGAGATCTGCGCTTCCTTCCAGTCGGCGACGTACTCGCTGGTCTTGGCGCCAGTCGGCAGGCTCGGCCGGATTTTCTCGGCGATCGCCTGGGCCGCGAGCACGCAGCCGAGACCGGACCAATGGCTGTCGGTCTTACAAAAAACGGGGCCGCGCGGGTCGTCGCGCTTGTCGAGGAACAGTCCGCCGAGATCGAGCACATTGAGGCCGGCCGCACGCAGCTCATCGTAAAACTGATGCAGCACCGCCGCTGGATCGTTGGCGCGAACATCGTGGCCGGGGACCATTTTCTCCGGGTAAACCGACGCCTTCGGTGGAACCGGAACGATAATCAGCTCGATGCCGCGCGCTTTTAGTTGCTGCTGGAAATCGACCATCGCCGGAACTGGATCGGCCAGATCCGCCTTGTGGGCTCGATTGACTTTGGCGGCCTCGTTTCCCCAGAAACGGCCGAGCGAAAGAAGGCGAAGCTCGCCCCCGAAGAACAGCCAGCCGTCCGCGCCCGCCGTCGCGGCGACGTTTTTCTTCTCGAGGGTCGCGACCGTCGCGGCCAGTTCAGCCGCGAATTTCTGCTGCGCGGTTTGCGCCGGCAACGAGGCCGCGCTCACTGCCAGCAACAAAAACGACGCGAAAAATCTCATTGGAGTTGAAAGCCGGTAGCGCTAATACGCATTCTTTCAACTGCCCTCGCTGTTTTAGTTCGCAGCGAACGGCTGACTCCGGAACAGGCGCGTGGTTTTTAGCTCACACATTTTCGTTTATTATTTCCTGCCGATCGTACTCCTCGGCTATTACGCGCTCTATCGGGCGGGCCAGCGCTGGCGGAATTTCTGGCTGATTCTCACCGGCTACACTTTCTACGGGTGGGCCGAGCCGCGCTTCATGCCGCTCATGTTTGCCACCACGTTCGTGGATTGGCTCGTGAGCCTCATCATTGCGCACGACACCTGGCGTTTTTGGACTGTGCTCCGGAAACCGGTAAAGCAACTTCCGCATCGCGGTCCGCGTTCGCGCACTCAGCGTCGCGCCATCCTCATTTCCGTCGTTGTGAACCTGGCGACGCTCGGGTTCTTCAAATACTTCAACTTCGGGATCGAGAGCTACAACGAGCTCGTCCAGACGCTCGGCCTCGGGCAGGCGCAGTTCGACACCTTCTTCCGCGTGGTCCTGCCGCTCGGGATCAGCTTCTACACTTTCCAGGCGCTCAGCTACACCATCGACGTCTATCGCGGCGAGGCCGAGGCGATGTCGAACTTCATCGATTTCTCCTGCTTCGTTTCGATGTTCCCCCATCTCGTCGCGGGACCGATCCTGAAATTCTCGTTCCTCGCCGAGCAGCTGAAATATCGACGGCTCACCTCCGACAAGTTCGCGCGCGGCGTCGCGTTCTTCATGCTCGGGTTGGCGAAAAAAATCCTGCTCGCGAATCCGTGCGGCAAAATTGCGGACGTCGCGTTCAACGCGGGCTCGGTCAACTCGCTCGATGCGTGGTTTGGCGCGCTCGGCTACTCGTTCCAAATCTACTTCGATTTCAGCGGCTACTCGGACATGGCCATTGGCCTCGGTCTCATCTTTGGGTTCGTGTTCGCGAAGAATTTCGATTCCCCGTACCGCTCCGAATCGATCACCGATTTCTGGCGGCGCTGGCACATCTCGCTTTCCACCTGGCTGCGCGAATACCTCTACGTCCCGCTCGGCGGCAATCGGAAAGGCAAACGCCGCACCTACATTAATCTGACCCTCACGATGTTGCTCGGCGGCTTGTGGCACGGGGCGTCGTGGAATTTCGTCATCTGGGGCGGATTGCATGGCGGCATGCTCGCCTTCGAACGCAGCCAGGGCCGCGAAGGGTTCTACCATAATCTGCCGCGGCCGTTGCGGATCGCGTTCACGTTCCTGATCGTCCTGCTCGGCTGGGTCTTCTTCCGGGCCGCCGACTTGCCGCGCGCTCTCGCTTATTTCGCGAGCATGTTCGGGTTCGGTCACGCGGAACCGGGTGCCGTCCTATTAAGCGGCATTCTTTACAAACCGTACTACCTGCTTTCGATCGGGCTCGCCGCGCTCGTCGTTTGGGCTGGCAAACAAACCTGGGATTGGACCCAGCAGATGACGCTGCCGAAGACCGCGCTCTGTTTCGGCCTCGGCTGGCTCGCCCTCGTCGTCCTCGCCACCCAGGAATACAACCCGTTTATCTATTTCATCTTCTGATGAGGCCTAACGAACGAATTCGATTGCGTGTGGTCCCGTCGCCCTGGGTAGCGCGAGCGTCTCGCTCGTTGGTTTTGGCGTCTCGCCGAAACAATCTTCCAGGAAAGTTCGCGACGGCGAGACGCCGTCGCCCACGAGCGAGACGCTCGCGCTACCCGAAAAATCATGACGAGGCCTGACGAACCGAACATTCCGGTTGGGCACGACGAGCCGTTGAAGCCGGCGCATTCGCTGCCGCGCTACAGCGAGCCGACGCCGGAGACGCATCGCAAAGTCTCGCGGGAAGAAGAAGCGGAGCTGGCGCTCAAGAATTCCGCGTTCGCCGGCCCCTCGCGAATCCTGCTGATCGGTCTCTTTCTGCTTACGATCCTGTCGGTGCCGGCGATTCAGTTCGCCTATGAAATGCGAACGGGTGGAACCGAGCCGCGCGCCGGAACATTCAACGTCTACAAAGCCTATCCCGCGTGGGAAAAAATTCGCGCCGTTCGCGGTCCGCGCGATCTTTGGCGGCTGCTTCCGCGTGGAGCCGAACTGAAGGCCGCCGAGAAAGAATTGGAAACGGAGTCGGTCGTCTCCGAATGGCTTCTGCCCCGCGTCCAGCTCGCGCTCCTAAACCTCGGGGCCGGCAACGAGCAAGTCTATCTCGGACGCGACCATTGGCTCTTCTATCGCCCGGACGTCGACTACGTAACCGGACCGCCGTTTCTCGAACCAAAAATCATGACGCACCGGGCGCATACGGCGGGCGTGCAATCGGACCCGGTGAAAGCAATCATCGCTTTCCGCGATCAGCTCGCCTCCCGCGGCATCGATCTCATCGCTGTCCCCATCCCGATGAAGCCCGGCGTCGAGCCCCGCCATCTGTCAGCTCGAGCGCGGAAAAATCGGGTGCTGCAAAATCCTTCGTTCGCTGAATTTAAAGCGCGTCTCGAGAAAAGCGGCGTTCGTGTTTTTGATCCAGCGACCGTCCTGCCACCGGGAGACGCTCCGCTGTTTCTCGAAGCCGACACCCATTGGCGGCCCGAGACAATGGAACTGGTCGCGGAAAAACTGGCGGGGTTTCTTGGCGGCGCGCCCTCATCCGTCGCCATGGCTCAAATCTCGAACCGACCAGTTTCCGCGGTCGGCGACATCGCCCGGATGTTGAAGGTGCCGGAGGCCCGGTCTCCTTTCCGGGCGGAGACCGTGACGCTCCACGAAGTCACTCCGCCCGCGATTTCCAAAGACGCCGAAATCCTGCTGCTCGGCGACAGCTTCTCGAACATTTTTTCGCTCGGCGCTCTCGGCTGGGGCGAATCGGCCGGCTTCGCCGAACATCTCAGGCGCGCATTGCAGCGCCCGATTGATTGCATTCTGCGCAATAGCGACGCGGCTTTCGCAACCCGGGAAATGCTGAGCCGCGAGCTGGCGCGCGGCCGTGACCGCCTCGCCGGCAAGAAACTCGTGATCTGGGAATTCGCGGCGCGCGAACTGGCCTTTGGCGATTGGAAGATGCTCGAGATAAAAGTCGGACAACCAGTGCCGGCGAAATTCTTTGTGCCGAAGCCTGGCCAGTCGGTCACGGCGACCGGAACCATCGAGGCGATTTCCGCGGCGCCGCGTCCTGGTTCCGTTCCGTACAAGGATCACATCCTCGCCCTGCACCTGACCGATCTAATGGTCGACGGCCGCGAGGAGAGCGCCGGCTTGGAGGCATTCGTTTACGCCGAGAGCATGCGGGACAGCGCGCTCACTCCCATCGCGCGATTGCGCCCCGGCGATCGGGTTGCGTTGCGCATGCGCGCATGGGCGGACGTCTCCGACCAATACGAAAAAATCAATCGCAGCGAAATCGACGACCCGGCCGTGCAACTGGAAGAGCCGTGCTGGGGCGAATTGAAATAGGTTTCGGCACCTTGCAATTTCCGCGTCCCCGTGCTCTCTAAGAATCCGCTCGTCCGGCTTCCCGCGTGACTGATCGCTGAGGCCACGAACACAACCCGTCACAGCCATGCTTTTTCTTTTTCTCGCGCAAACACCGGCGCCCTCTCCCAGCGCTCCCGGCTCCGGCCTCCTCGGCATGTTGCCGTTCGTTTTTCTCATCGTCATCATGTACTACGTGATGATTCGCCCCCAGATGCGCCGCCAAAAGGAACAGGCGAAGCTTGTCTCCGCCTTGAAAACTGGCGATCGCGTCGTCACCGCTTCCGGCATTCACGGGCTGATTTCCAACGTCAAGGATACCACCGTCATCGTGAAGGTGGCCGACAACGTGAAACTCGAGATGGAGAAGACGTCCGTCACGAACGTGGTGAAGGAAAAGTAAATGAGTCCAGGCGCAATGTTCGTCGTCGAGCTCATCTGGCTCGGGCTCTTCGGTTGGTACTTCGCCACCGATTACGGAACGCGGAAACGTGTCCTGGCTCTGCTCCTCGTGATCATCGCGGTGGCGCTGAGCTTCGTGATGATTTGGCCGCCGGACAAAAAGATCCAGCTCGGCCTCGATATCAAAGGCGGCACCTCATTCCTGATCCGATTGCAGGAAACCGGCGACAAACAAGTCACCCCCGCGACGCTTGACCAGGCGGTCGAAGTCATTCGTAAGCGCGTTGACAAATTCGGCGCTGCCGAACCAATCATTAGCCCGGTCGGGAAGGACCGGATCCTGGTCCAGATCCCGGGATTGAGCACCGAAAAAATCCAGGAGGCGCGCGAGCAACTTTCGCGGGTGGCGAGGCTCGAATTCCGGATGGTTTATCCGGACAACGGCGACCGCCTGCGCGCCGTCGATGCGGGGACTGAAGTGGTGCCCCCCGAATACAAGATTGAGAGCCATGCTGAGCACGCTGAGAACGGAAAGAAACCGCAGACAGAACGGCTGCTGGTAAAAAAGAAGGCGGACCTCGGCGGCGAACACGTCAGCGGTTCGAACGCGTATTTCGGCAACGAGGGCTGGGGCGTGCAGCTTCGATTCGACAGCGAAGGCGCGAAGATTTTCGGCGACATCACCGAGAAATCGAAAGGGTTCCGGTTCGCCATCGTCTTGGACGGAGCGGTCCAATCGGCGCCCGTCATTCGCGACGCCATTTACGGAGGTAACGCTCAAATCACCGGCCGGTTCACGGAACAGGAAGCGCGCGGCCTGGCGAGTGTGTTGGAGAATCCGCTCCAGACTCCGGTTAGCATCGAAGAAGAACGCAGCGTCTCCCCCACCCTCGGCCTGGACTCGATTCGCGCCAGCATTCTGGCCGGTCTGCTCGGCCTCGCCATCACCCTCGTCTGCGTGCTCATCTATTATCAGTTCGCGGGCATCATCGCGTGCATCGCCCTGCTCGTTAATATCGTCCTGCTCATCGGCTCGTTTCAGCTCATTCCCGGTGGCGTCGTGCTCACCCTGCCCGGCATTGCCGGCATCATCCTGACCATCGGCCTGGCCGTCGACGCCAGCGTTCTCATCTACGAGCGATTGCGCGAAGAGCTGGCGCTCGGCAAGTCGTTGCAGGTCGCCATGCAGGCCGCTTATCAGAAGGCGTTCAGCTCGATTTTCGACGCCAACGTTACGACGCTCATCACCGCCACCATTCTTTTCTGGAAAGCAACCGGTCCGGTCCGCGGCTTCGCCATTGCCCTCACCCTTGGCATCCTGGCTTCGCTCTTCACGGCCCTGATCGTCGGACGCAATATCTTTAGCTTGTTCGTCGATAACGGCTGGGTGAAGAAGATCCGGATGCTGCACCTGATTTCGTCGCAGCATATCAATTTCCTCGGCAAGGGTTTGCTGGCGGTGATTTGCTCGCTGGCCCTTATGCTGGCCGGCGCGACCTCGTTCTATTTGAAGGGCGAAAAGAATTTCGGCGTCGACTTTAAAGGCGGTGATCTCCTGACAATGAGCTCGCCCGCCGTGATCGATATCGGCCAGGTCCGGCATGCGCTCGAGGCGATGAATCTCGCGGATGCATCAATCCAGGAATCCGCCCAGGGCGGCAAATATTACATTACGATCCGGACCCCGCTGAACACGAGCGACAAAGTGGAGCAGCAGGTCATCCAGGCGATGCCGCAAGCCCAGTTCAAGATCGAGGGATCCGAACGCGTCGGTGCGCTCGTCGGCGGCGAGTTGGCCAGGAACTCCCTGATCGCGCTCGGACTCGGAATTCTCGGCATCCTGATTTTTGTCACGTTCCGTTTCGAATTGTCGTTCGCGGTCGGCGCGATCGTGGCGTTGTTGCACGACGTCATCATCACGGTGGGCGTATTCTCGCTGCTGAACCGCGAGCTGACCCTGACGATGGTGGGCGCGATCCTGACCATTGCCGGTTATTCCATCAACGACACCATCGTCGTTTACGACCGGATCCGCGAAGGCCTGGCCAGCACCAAGCGCGGTTCGATTGAGCAGATCATGAACGACAGCATCAACCAGACGCTGAGCCGCACGATCCTTACGAGCACCGTGACTCTGATCCCGATCCTCTGTTTGTTTTTCTTTGGCGGATCGGTTTTGCGCGATTTCGCTTTGGCGATCATCATCGGGGTCGCGGTCGGCACCTACTCGTCGATCTTCATCGCGTCGCCGATCGTTTTGTGGTGGACGCGGGCCCGCGGCGGCAACCTCCGAAGGGAGATCAGCGAAAAAGCCGTAGCTGCCACGGGCAGGGCGACTTAAATAAAAAAATCGCCTTAGTTACCGTGCCGAATGGGCCGGGAAATGAGGCCTCATTGGCGAAACTTATTCACAATAGTTGACGCCCCCCAGCGACCCGAGTAGGCTCGGCTGCACCGGTTCGAAACCGGATATTTCTAGAAACGAGGATGACACATGCCTGAAGTGATTGTTCGTAAGGGTGAACCGGTCGACAGGGCCTTGAAGCGCTTGAAAAACAAGCTCGACGCTGAGGGGATCCTGGAAGAAGTGCGCCGGCTTCGTGCGTTCGAGACGCCGAATCAAAAAAGCCGCCGCAAAGCCAAGGCGAACGCGAAACGCGGCCGGACGAAGTTCCGCTTTAATCCTTCGTAAACCGCGAGGGCGCGCGATCGAATTTCCAGAGGCGTTCGCTTCGGCGAACGCCTTTTTGCTGTACTACTCGGCTTCGCACACAATCCGGAAACCGAGATCGTTGCACGAATAATTCGGAACGTTTGAATTCCGAGTCGTGGTTCGCAGACTCGCGAACCGCGATTTCCAACTGCCGCCGCGCAGGACCCGTTTTGCTCCCGCGGTCGGCCCGCGCGGATCAATCTTTGCGATCCCGCGGTAGGGCTCGAAATAGTCGTAGCACCATTCCCAGACGTTCCCGGCCATGTCTTCGATTCCGAACGGGCTGGCGCCAAACGGAAATGCGCCGACAGGTGAGCTCTCCGGATATCCATCGTCGATTTCACGATCGCTCCACGCGAACACCGTGTTTCGATCCGCGAAATTGGCGAGGTCGCCACGGTGCTCGTGATTCCCCCACGGATACTTCCGCCCATCGGTGCCGCGCGCCGCATATTCCCATTCTGCCTCGGTGGGAAGGCGGTATCTTTTCCGCTCCCGAGTTGAGAGCGACTGACAATACTTGATCGCGTCGAGACTGCTCACGTAGACAACCGGATGCCGATCGCCGGCGCCGGGGGCGCGCTTGTTTTTGTGGCTCGGGTCGAATTGCTCATACTCCGCGTTGGTGACGAGAGTGCGGGACATGTAGAAGCGGCTGAGCGTCACTTTTGTCAGCGGGCGTTCGGTCGGACCGGCATCCGGTTGATCGCTACCCATCACAAATTCGCCCGAGGGGATAAAGAGCATCTGGCTTCCGAAGCAATTCACGAAATTCGCGAAGCGGTGACGATCGTCAGTCGCTGGCGCAACTGCCGGGGCCGGGGCTGCGGCCGGGGCCGTCGCGGGGGCATGGGCGAACGGGGTTGCAGCCTGGCGAACAACCGTCGCCCTGGGGGCGGCCACCGTCTCCGGGTCAGCCATCTTGTCGGCTTCTTCGAGGTAGAGATCGACCAACTCCTCGGCGTCGACCGCGTCAATGCCGAGATTTTCAGCCATGTTCACAAAGGCATCGCGCGTTTCGTCCGCCATGCCGTCGGTATCGAGCCCGCTCAATCGGAGCATCCGCATGAAATCTTCTTTCGGATCGAGCGACCGCTGGCGGCGCGGTTTTTGAGTTCGCGCCGCTTCGACCGGAACAGGCACGGTGGCCGATGCCACCCGTTGCGCGCCGCTGTCCTTTAATTCGGCTTCGATGTAATCGCCGATCTGTTCCTCGCTGAGCCCTTGTTCGGCCCCGAAGCGGTGCAAACTCTTTTCCTCTTCCGGCGTCAGGACTCCGTCGGCGAGGGCGAATGTCAGGTATTTGTGAAACTCAATAATCGCCTGCTCGTTCGCCTGGGCGGCCAGTTCCGAATCGACCTTCTGCCGGCGAGCTGGGTCGAGTAATTCCACCCGCGCCTCGGTCAGGTAACGCGAAGATTCGTCCAGGCCCGGCCGCAAAATTTGAGCGAGGGGATTGCTCGGCTGATTCTTGAGCGGCAGCTTTTTTTGCCACCAGCGCATGAGCTCCCGGCAATGCTGCTCGATCAATTCATTGCTCGGGTTCGCCCGCGGATCGAGGCAAAGCCGTTCGTACAGATTCGGCGATTTGTATTTGCTCCAGCCGTCCCATTTGTACGGATCGTCCGGAAGCGGAACGGGAAAGCTTCCCTCCAGTTGCATCATCTCACACCACCGCGATGGCGCCCAAATTCTTCGCCGCGCGCTCGACTTCATCCGGCGCCAGACCGGTGTTTCGTTCGATCCGCACTTTCGCCTGGTTGCCGGAAGCGTTGACTGCAACTTCGAGCACCTGATTGGCGTTGTATTCGTAAGTCAGCTCGACCGGGGAACCTTTGGGGAGGAACGCGGGAAGCTCCACGTCGCACAATCCGAGCGGCGTGCATTCTGCCGGCAAGGTGCTTTCGCCTTCCACAATCCGAACGACTGCGCGCTGCATGTTGGCGCTGGCCGTGCCGAATGAATTCCGCGCCGTGGCCGGGATGGCCGTCATCTTGCGGATCATCGGGAAAACGTATTCCTCGAGATGCGCTTCATCCCAGAGAACAACGCCGAGCGTGTGCGACGTGATGTTGGTCACCTGAATCAAGCCGCCGTCACGCGAGGAGAATTGCTGGCGAGTATTTTCAGAAACTGTTTTTTCGCCGGTCGCTTCCTCTTCCTTGAGGAGCGACAGGATGCCCTGGACGGCGGCGCCGACAGCGACGGCTTCATCCGGATTGACGTCGTCCACCAAGGGCGACTGCGACAGAGTGGCGACCATGTCGCGCACCATCGGCATCCGCGTCATGCCGCCGACCATGAGCACTTTGTCGATGCCGCTCCACTCCATCTTCGCTTCCTGGAGGACCATTTCGCAAATCGTCTTGCACTTCTCGACCAGATGCCGGGTTTTGAGCTCGAATTCTTCGCGGGTCAGCTCGACCTTTACGCTCTTTCCGTTGTGGCTGTGGACAATCGCGGTCCGCGGCCGGCTCGAGAGTTGGATCTTTGCGGCCAGGGCGCGGCTTTGCAGGTCCTGATAACTTTGCAGATCCAGGAGCGGGTTTTCGCCGTGGGCCCGATCGAATTCTTCCGCGACATGGTTCACGATAACGTCGTCCCAGTCTTTACCGCCGAGCCGATGATCGCCGTTGGTCGCGAGCATCTGGATGCCCTGCCCCTCGATTCGCATGATGGTGACGTCGAACGTGCCGCCGCCAAGATCGAAGACGAAAACCGTCTGGTCTTCATCCAGTTTGTCGAGGCCGTAGGCCACCGCCGCCGCCGTGGGCTCATTGATGATCTGGAGAACGTTTAGTCCGGCGAGCTGGCCGGCCGTGATCGTGGCCGTCCGCTCGGCATCATTGAAATAAGCCGGCACCGTGATCACGGCGTCGGTTACGGGTTCCTTCAAATATTTCTCGGCGTCCGCTTTCAGCTTTCGCAGAATCAGCGCGGAAAGTTCCTCCGCCGAATAGACTTTCCCGCCGAAATCGCGCTGAAATTGTTCCTTCGGTTTCCCCATTTCGCGTTTCACGAAATCCACGATGCGTTCCGCTTCCGCGACCGCATTGTTTTTGGCCAGCGTTCCGACGATGACACTCGTGCCGTCGAACAGAATTACTGAGGGCGTGAGCAGCTCGCTTTCGGCGTTCGGAATGATTTGCGGCTTGCCATAGACATCGATGTGCGCCGTCGCGCAGAACGTCGTTCCAAGGTCAATACCAACTACTTTTCGTCGAGTCGTAGGTGCAATCATTTAAGCGATAAGGAGAAGCGTGGTCGCAAGCATCCAGCGTAAGTGCAATTTCCATGCCTCCGCTCCGGGGCATTATTTCGGAATTTTACGAGCGGTTTAGGAACGTACTCGCCGCGCTAGGCGAAGCGTTTCGCGACCACTTCTTCCGGCCGCAAAACCTGATCCCGCCAGAGAAACCCGCGTTTCACGCGCATCACGATCTGGCCATCTTCTTCGGCATAGTCGGCTGGCTCGAAATTGAGGACCCGATGCAATGCGCGGTCTACGGTCTCTCTCGGCTCGATCTCGCTGACCTCCATCCGGTGCAGGATTTCGGTCAGGGAATGGATCGCGTTCTGCAAATTATCGCGCCAGTGGCCCAGCGGTCCGCGCTTGCCGTCACTCGCGTCGCTCGCCGACTGAAGTTGCCCGAGTAAACTACTGAGGTCGTCGAACAGGATCACGAGATCGCGAATGAATGGCTTCTGCAGCGACTCGTGCAGAAAATTATCGCGATACTTGATCATCTCGTCGTGGAGGGAATCGAAAAGCCGCTGGTTGACCGTCTCGGTGTTCCGAAGCGCCGCCATGTTTTCGTCCATCTTGCGGAATTGCTCCGCGAAATCGCTCTGTTCGGTCTTCTCGAGCTTTTCCAGCCGGCCGAGCACCGTTTGCTCGAAGCTCTTCATCCGGACGTTCAACGTCTTGAATTCCTTCAGGATCTGGGAGAATTGCGCGCCGCTCTGGTTTTGCTCCCAGGAGTTTTCCGGCATTATCGCCTCGGCCTCGGCGCTCAGCTGCTGCATCGTCGAAGCAAATTCATCGGCGATCCTGATCTCCATCGGGCTCTTCATTGGGCGGAAAAGAATTTACGGACCGCCTCCACCAACCCCGGAATGTCGTGGCGCCGCGCTTCGACCGCCACTTCCAGGCCGTGATCGCGGGCCGTCTTTGACGTGACCGGCCCAATGCTGGCGAGCTGCATTTTCGGCGGCCAGGGTAACCCGAGCGCCAGGAAATTTTCGACTGTGGATGAGCTGGTAAACGTGATCAAATCTGCGCCTTCCTCCAATAAACGGCGCCGCGCGCCAATATCGTCGCGCGTCTCGGGCACCGTGCGGTAAGCGAATCCTTCGTCCACAATAGCTCCCAAAGCCGACAGCTCTTTCGGTAGCAAATCGCGCGCCTTCTCCGCGCGCGCAATCAGCACCCGCAGATTTTCGAGGCCGCCTGCCTTTCGAAATTCGCGGACCAGCGATTCGGCGACGAATTCCTCCGGCTGCAAATCGACGTGCATATGAAAATCCTTGAGTCGTTGGGCCGTCGCCGGTCCGATCGCCGCGATTCGTGCCGCACCGATCTCCCGGGCATCGTCGTAAAGCTTGTAGAATAAATCGAAGAAGGCGCTGACGCCATTTGGACTGGTGAATACGAGCCAGTCGTAGGCGTGCGCGTCCTGGACCAGCTCGGCGAATGCACGCAGATCGGTCGGTGGCTCGATCCGGATCGTCGGCAGCTCGATTACATCCGCGCCCAGGCCGCGTAGTTGTTGGGTCAGCACGCCCGCCTGCGTTCGCGTTCGTGTAACCACGATCCGCTTTCCAAAAAGCGGGCGGTCTTCGAACCAATTGAGTTCCTTGCGCAAGTTGACCACTTCGCCAAACACGACGATCGCCGGCGCGGCGAAACCCTCGGCCCCCACTCGCTCGGCCACGTTTTCCAAAGTCGCAACCAGCGTTTCCTGGCGCTCCGTAGTGGCCCAGCGAATCACCGCGACGGGCAAATCCTTTCGGACGCCGTTCGCCACCATCTCGCGCGCGATCGCCCCGATACGCTCGACTCCCATCAGCATGACCTGGGTGCCGCCGAGCTTCGCCAGGGCGGCGAAATCAATCGCGCTCTCAGATTTCTCCGGATCTTCATGGCCGGTGAAGAACGTGACGTGCGAATTTTTTCCCCGATGCGTCACCGGAATTCCGGCATAGGCGGGGCCCGCAATTGCCGAGGTCACGCCGGGGACAATGACGAAAGGGAGGCCGCCAGCCGCCAGCGCCTGGGCCTCTTCCCCCCCCCGGCCGAACAAAAATGGATCGCCGCCTTTCAGCCGCACTACGGTTTTCCCCTCGCGCGTTTTCTCGACGAGCAGCCCGTTGATTTGCTCCTGCGTCAGAGTGTGCGCCCCGGCCTTTTTCCCGGCGAATATCCGTTCCGCATTTTCCGGCGCCCACCGAAGCATCTCCGGATTGCAGAGGTAATCGTAGACGATGACCTCGGCGCGTTCGACACACTCCTTCGCCCGCAACGTCACCAGACCGAGGTCGCCCGGCCCTGCTCCAACCAGGAAGCATTTTCCCTTTTTCGTTTTCTCAGCCATGAATCTTTTCCCACAATTCCCTCGCCAATTTTTTCGGCGTCGACGATTCACCGTCGACTCGCGCGGCCCGCGGTTCAACGCGCGATGATTCGAAAACCTGGGCGCGCACGGTCATGGTTCCGCTCGAGACCGTCGCCAGGACACCCACGGGCGAACCGCAGTCGCCCTGGAGTAACCGGAGGAATTCGCGCTCCGCCTCGATACAGGCAAACGTCTCCGCATGGTTGACCGCATCCGCCGATGCGCTCGCACTCCTGTCATCATTTCGGATTTGCAGCGCGATGATTCCCTGTCCTCCGGCTGGAAGGAAATCGTCCGGTGATAGCGCCTGGACGTGAAGCTCGGCACCGTCGAACTCGAACAAGCCGCCGCCGGCCTCATAACCCAGTCTTTCCAGACCAGCCCGTGCCAACACGATCGCCTGCCAGTCGCTCGCCAGAAATTTCCGCAACCGTGTCGGGACGTTTCCGCGAAGATCGACCACTTCGGCGCCCGGAAATTTCCAGCGCAATTGGTGTCGCCGCCGCACGCTTCCCGTTGCGATCTTCCCGGCCGGCTCAGCGCCGTTCCTGGTGATCAAGACATCCTCGACCGACGCGCGCGGCAGAACCGCGGCCAGGCTCAGCCCCGACGTCATGGCGCTCGGCAAATCTTTGGCGCTGTGGATGGCGACATCGATCTCGCCCGCGACCAGCGCGCGCTCGATTTCGCCGGTAAACAGTCCCTTGCGCCCGGCCTGCGCGTCGATGGGTTCGGCCGTCCGCACGTCCCCACGGGTCGAGATAATCTTCGTCGCTATTTCCAGGTTCGGCCATGCACGCGTCAACGCTTCGGCCGCTAGGGACGTCTGGGTTCGTGCCAGTTCGCTGCCGCGCGAACCAAGAATGATTTTGGGCAAAGGCGACGCGCTCATGGAGCGCTTAGGATTCCGAGGCGAGAGCGCGCTGCGGCACCGACCGCGACGCAAGGTCACTCCGCCCGAGACGCTGGGAAAAATCCGCCAGGTGTTCCGCAATGATCTTTTCCGCGGCCGCGATTTGCTGGCGCCTCAGGGCGAGCGATTGCTGGGCGATCGATTGCAATGAATCGATGTCGTAGAGGAAAACCCCTTCCATCTCGTTCACTTCCGGGGCGACATCGCGTGGCACCGCAATATCGATAATGAACAGCGGGCGATCTGCGCGGCCGCGAAGCGTCGGCGCCAAACGCGCCGGCGTAAGGAGCGGTTCCTCCGCAGCGGTCGATGAAATGAGGATGTCGATCTCACGGCATTGCGCGGTCCACTCCTCGAACGGCACGGCCCGGCCCCCAATCAGGCCAGCGAGATTCTCGGCGCGATCGAAGGAACGGTTGCTCACCCGGATGTCGCTCACGCCGCGCGAATTCAGGGCGCGCGCCGTCCGTTCGCTCGTTTCGCCCGCGCCAAGGACCAGGGCGCGACACTCGCGCAAATCGCCAAAGATTTTCACCGCCAGCTCGACGGCCACGGAGCCAACGGAAACGGCGCCGCGGGTGATGTCCGTGCTGCTCCGGATTTGTTTCGCGACGCGAAACGCCCGTTGAAAAAGCCGATGCAATAACGGGCCGGCGCCGCCGGAAGCGCGCGCGCTTTCGTAGGCTTTCTTGACCTGTCCGGCGATCTCCGTCTCGCCGATCACCATCGAATCCAATCCGGCAACGACGCGAAACAGATGTTCGGCGCACGCTTCGCCGTCATGGCGATAAAACGCCTCTGGATTTTCAACGTCACCAGCGCCCGACCGTTGCAACGCCCGAACCACTTGCTCCGTCGACATCGGGCGTTCGGCCGAAGCGTAAAGCTCGACGCGATTGCAGGTGGTTAGCATCAGCATTTCCCGGGACCCGAGGACGGATCGCAGCTCTTGCTCGGATCTTTCGGCAGCGTAACGCTCGCGCGTCTCGACGTTCGCGGTGTGATGGCTGATGCCGACGCAAAAGAGGTTCATCACGCCGGGTGGGTATCGGAAACGAAATTGATCGCCCAGAGCACGGAGACCGCGGCGGTGAAGGCGAGAATACAAAGCGCCGCAATCCGCTTCGGCGCGAGCCGATGCAAATGCCGGCCTTGCAGGATCGCTCCGTAAAAAACCCAGACCGCGAACGCGCAGATCATCTTCACCCGCGGCAACGGCCCGCCGGTGAAAAAGCCGCTGATCAGGCCCGCCGTGTAGAGCGCGAACCCGAGCCAGAGCAATCGGATCAGCGCGGAGAACAGATTGGTGAGCGGCGGCAGATGATAAAAGATCGAGTGCAACTGATGCGTCTTCAGCTGCCGTTCCTGGACGAGGTACATCACGCCCGCGACGCACGCGAGGGCGAATGCTCCGTACGCGATCATTGACATCGACGCGTGGAACTCGAGCCACGGATTCACGGCCAGCCGAAGCGGATGCCGAACATCGATCGGCGCCAGAAGCGCGAAAGTTTGGATGAGAAAAACGAGGGGCGCCGTGAACGCTCCCATGAGCGAGAGCCGATAGGCGGGGCCAATGACGAGATAAATCAGCGCGATGGACCAGGCGAGGAAAACGAAGACCTCGAAAAGGTTCGTCAGGGGACACCGCCCGAGGTCGTGGCCGCGAACGGAAAGGAAAGCGGTTTGAAAAAGAAAGCCGAGACCGATCGCAAAGAAATTAAACCGGCCGTGAAGCGAGAGGCCGGCCCGAGCGGCAAAGACCGTCCGCAGAAGCGCCGTCAAAAAACAGAGCGTGGAAGCGATGAGAAGCTGGCGATCCATCGGGAGCAGCCATTGTAAAAGGGGCGGCTCCCCTTGGCAATCACGCCCCGGCCCGGCAGCCGCTAGTCGCGCCCCTCAACCTTATCGATTTTCCAGGAAGCGCCATCCTTCACCAGCCACACCGAGAGCCGGCGGCGCATTTCTCCCTTGCCCACCAGCCGAACCTCGGCCGTCGCGTTTTTTCCGCTGACCTTCACGTTCGAGACAGTGATGTTTTTCGCCCAGCTATTGTCGAAGTCCTGGGCGTTCACGAAGTAATCGCTCCCAAGCCCGTCCGAGCTTTTCTGTTTCCTGTCGATTTCCTTCAGCAGCCGTTCCGTAGCGAAACGACTCATTTCCGCCCGTTCTTTCAGCGGCTCCCGGTTCGCGATCAGCGCTGTGACATACCAACGGTAAAAGCTCCGAATGGATTCCTCGGGCCGGCCGGTCGGTTCAACCGCGCGGACGGAAAGGACGCTGGCCACGAGAATAAAAGCAAGGAGCGTGAAGTTTCGTTTCATTGTCGTGATACTTAATGACACTCGATCCGAAAGCAACGTCGCGCCCGTTGACGTTTTCAGACAAGCCGTTAGCGTCCCGCCGCCATGCTTGCTGACTCGATCGAAAAATTGCGCACGGCGGTGCGCGACGTGCCGGATTTCCCCAAGAAAGGGATCATCTTCAAGGACATCACCCCGGTTCTGGCCGACGGAAAACTTTTCCGAATGGCGATCGAAGCCTTCCTCGAACAATGCCGCGGCAAAAAGATCGACAAAATCGTCGGGATCGATGCGCGGGGTTTTCTTTTCGGCTCGGCTGTGGCCTACGATCTCGGGATTGGGTTCGTCCCGCTTCGCAAAAAAGGCCGGCTCCCCTACAAGACCGAATCCGCCAAGTATTCCCTCGAATACGGTGAGGCCGAAATGGAACTGCACATTGACGCGATCGAGCGCGGAGAAAAGATCGTGCTGATCGACGATCTGCTGGCGACCGGCGGCACTTCTGCCTCAGCCGCGACGTTGATCCGGAAAGTCGGCGGCGACTTGATCGAGGCGCAGTTCCTTATCGAGCTGGAATTCCTGCATGGCCGCGAGAAACTCGAAGGCACGAACGTCGTGTCATTCCTGAAATACTGATTGTCGGCCACTCACGGCTCGACGGAGTCTCGCCCTACCAGGTCATGAGCCGCAGGCGCAGCCTTCGCCGCAGCCGCTTTGCGCGACGACCACTTCCATCTTGATCTCCTGGAGCGCGATCTGGTCGTGGATCAGGCTTAACAATTCGAGGGCGCGCTCATCCGGCATGTGATCGCACCTCAGCTCGATCCGGGCGGGTTTGCCGGCGAGCTCGGGATGAGCGGCCAGCATTTCCCCATCGAGGAAGAAGGAAACGTAAGCGTTGAATTTTTCCTGGAGCTGATGAAGCCGCTCGTCCGACGCGTCCCAGGGCCGCGGTTCATGCATGGCGAGAACAACCTCGCCGGTTTTCCCATCGACGCCGAACATATCGATCACGGCCGCGTTGGCCACGCCCGCCGTCGGCCCTTCGTAATCGTGCTCGTGATCGATCTTCATCGAACAAAACGTCCAACGTTCAACGCCCAACGTCCAACACCGAATGGAAGAAGCTTTGGGCTGGTGCCATACTTACCGGATGGTTCGTTTGCCACTGCTCTGCCTCGTCCTGGCCGCGAGCCCAGCCATTGCCCAGTTCAGTCCGGTCCTGCTCCAGAACAACAGCTACTGGGGCGATGGCAAAGCCGAGTTCAACATTTACGACGCCCAGGTCGCGCGCTACGGCATCCCACGCCCGACCGAGGTCTTGCACATTTTGGTGCGGGAGCCTTTCGATCCGAAACAACTGGTGAAGCCGGACAATCCTAACGCGCCGGACGCCGTCGCCGTCTTGAAGTTCAACCAGATCCTTCACGTCCCGACGGGTCTTTACGTTTACCAGCAGATGCACTCGAACTTTTGGCGGGTCGACATTGCCCAGCTCCTGAAATTCTCGCTGACCAGCAACGACAGTTGCGGAAACACGTTCAAGGAAGCGCGGCGCGAAGGCGACCGGTTCGCCTACGAATACCACACCTACTGGGACGGTATGGCCGACGGCAAAGAAAATCTGACCGTCCCGCCGAATGGTTATTTCTACGACGAATTGCCGTGGCTCGTCCGGACCATCGATTTCCAGAAACCTCCAGCGCCATTCGAGGTCCAGCTCGCCGGCACGATCATCAATTCGAAGAAGGACGCGTTTGTTTTCAAACCGGCGAAAATTTCGTTCAAGTCAACCGAACGCGAGATCGACGTCGCGGTTGAGCACGCGGCGGGTACGGACCATTTCATTCTCGATCGCGACTTTCCGAATCTGCTTCGGCAATGGAACGCGGCCGATGGGAGCCGGCTGAAATTGAAGCGCAGCCTGAAGGTCGCCTACTGGAACTACAACAAACCAGGCGACCGCGAGAAGGCGCTGGCCGACCCCATGTTGCGGCATCCCGATTAGACAATCGCGCTCGTGCTCCTGATCGAAAGCGATTGCTGCCGCGGCGACGACCGCGTTTACTTTCCCTGTGGCGAAATCCAGTAACAAACCCGGTCTCACGCTGCTCGGTCGCAGCGAAGCCGCTCTCCCTTCCTCGCCAGCCAACGCCCGACTCGAGACCTTCCCGAACCCTGCGACGCGCCCCTACCGGATCCGTTTCGAAACGGCCGATTTCACTTCGCTTTGTCCCGTGACCGGGCAGATGGATTTCGCCCAGATCACGATTGAATACGTGCCGGCGAAACTCTGCGTCGAAAGCAAATCGCTGAAGTTCTATCTAGCTTCCTTCCGAAACGAGCGCGCCTTCAACGAAGCCGTCACGAATCGCATCCTGGACGATTTCGTCCGCGCCTGCGCTCCGCGTGAAGCCGTCGTTACCGCTGAGTTTTCCGCCCGTGGAGGAATCGCCCTCACGGTCCGGACCGAGCATCCCGATGTGAAATGAAACGCGCCGTCGTGCTGCTGAGCGGCGGCCTCGATTCAGCCACGGCGCTGGCCATCTGTAAGCACGAGGGCTTCGAACCGTTCGCGCTTTCGTTCGATTACGGCCAGCGCCATAAACTGGAACTGAAAGCGGCCCGGCGCGTCGCTTCCGCGCTGGGCGCACGGGACCATCGCATCGCCGCGATCGACCTCCGTATTTTCGGCGGCTCGGCCTTGACCGACGACATCGCTGTCCCGAAAAATCGCAACCCGGAAGGCGCGGCGGACATCCCGGTTACTTACGTGCCGGCGCGGAACACGATCTTTCTGTCCTACGCGCTTGCCTGGTGCGAAGTGCTCGGCGCGGCGGACATCTTTATCGGCGCAAACGCGATCGACTACAGCGGTTATCCTGACTGCCGGCCGGAATTCATTTCCGCGTTCGAACACCTTGCCGGCGTCGCCACAAAGGCCGGCGTCGAAGGCACTCGGTTCCGTATTCACGCGCCCCTGATCTCGATGTCGAAAGCGGATATTATTCGCAAGGGAACAGAACTCGGCGTCGATTTCTCCCTCACTCACAGCTGCTACGATCCAGGCGTGGACGGTTTGGCTTGCGGCGAATGCGATTCCTGCCGGCTCAGGCTGGCCGGATTTCGCGACGCCGGATTTCCCGATCCGATCCGCTACACCGGAAAATGAAGCGCTTCCTGAACGTCTTCGTGCTGACCCAACCGGAACAACGGCTCGTCATCGTCGCTATCGTTGTGGTCGTCGCTGCCGCGTGGTTCAAACATCATCGCGATTTGCAGGAGACGCTTCGGCCGCAGCCGGCCCCGAGCGCCAGCGCGTCAGGGCACTAACCCCGGAACGCGACCATAGCCGATAAAGCTCGGCGTCAATCGCCCTTCGTCTGTTTTGGCCGGGCGCGGAACTTTGAAATCGAAAACGCTGACGCCATAACGCGATTCTCCCTTGTAAGTGCGCCCGTCGCTCGCGCCGACCATGATGCGCTGGTTGGTCCCCTTTTCGCGACCGAGATAAATCATGGCGTGAGTGATCGGCGGGTCGCGCTCGATGCTGTAGGTGCCGGTCCAGAACAGGAGATCGCCCGGGGTTAATTCGTCCAGCTCGAAGGTGTCGTCGTGCCGGCTATTGACCGCGCGGAACGTCCCGGCTTTCCGGACCCAGACATATTGCTGGCTGGAATCGCGCGGCACATCGCGCAGGCCGGCTTGATTCAAAACATAAAAAACAAAGCCGGAGCAATCCATGCCGCCGCTGCTCGGATCGGCGGAGCCGTATTTGTAATCGAGATTGCGCGTGGTCAGCTCCAGCGCGGTGTCGACCATTTTGCGGACGGGTTCGGGATAGTTGTCGTACCCTGAAATCTGGCTCGCCGGAATCGATGCCGGCGCACCTTTCTTTTTCGGCGACGGAGAAGCTGAGGATGCCGGCTTGGGGCTTTCGCCGCTTTCTGGCGATGCCGTTGGACTCGCTGAAGGCAACGGCGATTCATCCGGCGACGGGGATGCGCTCGGTGTCGGCGAACTCTTGCGTTTCTTCTTCTTGCTCGACGGGCTCGCAGAACTTTCCGGCGAGGGACTCGGCGAAGACTTCTTCTTTTTCGCGGACGCTGATGGACTGGCGGTTGGCGCCGGGCTCTCCTCCGTCTTCTTTTTTGGGGACGCTGATTTCTCCGGCGTCGCGCTCGTTTTTGGCGTCGGGGATTTCTCCGGCGTCGATTTTTTCTTCGGATGTTTCCGCGGAGCCGGCGTTGGCGTGGGCGCGAGAATTTTCTTTAGCTTCGTGCCGAACGAATCCTCGGCCCGCGCCCGGAGCGGGACCAGGCCGGTTGCGCCGAGCACAAAAAAAGCGATAGCGATTGCGATCGTCCTCTGCATCGGCGTTGCGATGGGCCCGCTTACTTCTTCGCCAGCTCAGCCAGCACCGCTTTGTTCAACCGGATGCCGCCTTCCAGATTCTCGAGCGGGAAATTTTCGTTCGGCGAATGGGCGCGACAATCCGGCAACGCCAGTCCCAACAACAAGGTCTCGACCCCGAGAATATCGCGGAACTGCGAGACGATCGGGATGCTTCCGCCCTCGCGGATGGTGGCGGGATCTTTTCCGAAGGCTTCGCGTAGCGCGCGCTGGGCCGCCTCGCCGAATTTGGAATGGGGATCAGTCAGATACCACGGCCCGCTGTGGCCGCGGGTGATTTCCATCGTCACGCCGGGCGGCAAATGCTTTTTCAGATGGCGCTCCGCCAGAGCGAGAATGTCGTCTCCGTCCTGGTTCGGCACGAGGCGAAAAGTCAGCTTGGCCATGGCGCGGCTCGCGATCACGGTCTTGGTTCCCATCCCCTGATAGCCGCCGCCGATTCCATTGATCTCCGCCGTCGGCCGACCCCAAATTCGTTCGAGGGTGGTGTAGCTTTCTTCGCCGAAGAGGGCCGGCGCACCGGTCTCGTCGAGAATCGCTTTGTCGCCGTCGACCGGCAATTCCCGCCAGGCTTTGCGTTCCCAATCTTCCAGCGGCTTGACCTTCTCGTAGAAACCTTCGATCGCGACATGCCCGTTCTCGTCGTGCAAGGTCGCGAGCAATCGCGCCAGCGCTGTGATCGGGTTCGCCACCGCGCCGCCAAAGACGCCCGAGTGCAGATCCATTTTCGCGCTGGTCACTTTCACTTCCAGCGCTGTCACCCCGCGCAGACCGTAACTCAACGTCGGCACGCCTTTCGCCACCATTCCGGTGTCGGACACGACCGCGATGTCGCATTTCAAGGCGTCGCGATTCTCCGAAAGAAATTTCGGCAGATTGCCGCTGCCGATCTCCTCCTCGCCTTCGATGACGAAATGAAGATTCACCGGAAGATCCCCGTCTTTCTCCATCGCTTCCTGGACGCCGAGGATGTGGGAAAGAATCTGGCCCTTGTTGTCGGTGGAGCCGCGGGCAAAAACGTAACCGTTTTTCTCGACCGGCTCGAACGGAGGCGATTCCCAGAGCTCGAGCGGATCGGGCGGCTGGACATCGTAGTGCCCGTAAATCATGACGGTGCGGCGCCCCGGCTGGTGTTTGTTGCGCGCCCAGACGACCGGGTGCCCGGCAGTCGGCACCAGCTTGGTTTCGAGGCCGATCGCCTCCAGTTTCTTGACCAGCCACTCCGCGCAACCGGTTACCTTGTCCTTGTACTGGTCGTCGGTGGAAACGCTGGCGAACCGGAGGAACGAATAATAATCGTCGAGATAACTGTCGCGCATGATCGCAGACTAAACTGACTTCAGCGCGTTTGGCGAACGCTTCCTTGCCGAATCAGACAGAACGACCACTGTTTGCGGATGCTGCCTGCGGAACCCGCAAACCCGGACGCGCAACTCGACCGCGCCATTGGCGTGCCCGGCCTCGCGGCAAACATCATCAACACCACCATCGGCGCGAGCATCTTCGCCCTGCCCGCGCTCATCGCCCAGTCGTTAGGCGCGGCGGCGCCGGTCGCCTTTGTCGCCTGCGGAGTGGCCATGACATTGTTCGTGACTTGCTTCGCGCTCGCCGGCAGTCGCGTGTCGCTGACCGGCGGGCTTTACGCCTACGCCGAAGTCGCCTTCGGGCGTTACGTCGGGTTCATCACCGGCTTGTTTTTTTGCACAACGGCGTTGCTCAGCGTCGCGGCGGTCGTGAATTTTTTTGTCGGCACGGTGGTAGCCCTCGTTCCGGTGATGAACGGGCCGATCATGCGCGCCGTCCTCATGTTTCTGGTCTATGCCGTGATGGCGGCGCTCAATATTCGCGGGGTCCGGACCGGTGCCGGCGCGGTGGGGGTGGTGACAATAGCGAAGCTGGTCCCGCTCTTTTTGTTCGTGCTCGCCGGCGTTTTCTTCATCGAGCCGACCGCCTTCACCTGGCCAGGATGGCCGCCCGCGAAAACTTTGGGTGACTCGGTGTTGCTTCTCTTGTTCGCCTTTTTCGGAATTGAAGTGGCGCTTATTCCGAGCGGCGAGGTAAAGAATCCGGCGCGAACGGTGCCCCGCGCAATTTACAGCGCGCTGGCTCTCACGACCCTGCTCTACATTCTGATCCAACTCGTAGCCCAGGGAACTCTCGGCCCGAACCTCGCCCTCCACCGGGACACTCCGCTCGCCGAGGCCGCCAATGTTTTTCTGGGCAAGCCCGGCCGGCTGTTGCTCCTGGCCGGCGCCACCATTTCCGGCTTCGGGTTTATCGCCAGCGACATCCTGAGTTCGCCCCGCATCCTTTTCGCCTTCGGACGCGACGGCATTCTGCCGCGCGTGCTGGCGCATGTTCATCCCCGGTTCCGTTCGCCCGATGTCGCGATCCTGGTTTACACCGTCGCGGCGCTTGTGCTTTCCCTTACCTCCAGTTTCGCGGAGCTTGCCATCATGGCCAACGTAGCGGCGCTGCTGCTCTATATAATATGCTGTGCTGCCGCCTGGGAGTTGATGCGCCGGGACGTCCGGACCGAAGCGGTGCCATTCACGTTCCCCGGCGCGTCAGTGGTGCCAATTGTTTCGATCGTCGCGATCATTTGGATTCTGTCGCACGCCAAATGGGATGAATGGCGACCGAACGTATGGGTGTTTGGGGTGGGTTCGGCGCTCTATCTCACTCAAATTCTTCTGGGCCGCAGGAAGCCAGTGGCGGGGTGACCTGCGCCATATCTTGTGGTCGGGCGTCTGCGGGCCTCGCCATTTAGTATTATTTGCTTGATCTGGGCAGCGCTGCCACTCTTATTAGGGCCGGGCGCGCCCTTGCCCGCTGCATGCATCTTCATTCGCTCGAACTAATCGGTTTCAAATCGTTCGCGGACAAAACGCTTTTCGAATTCCACGAAGGCGTAACAGCCATCGTCGGCCCGAACGGCTGCGGTAAATCCAATGTCCTGGATGCCGTCCGCTGGGTCCTCGGCGAACAGTCCGCCAAAGCTCTCCGGGGCGGCGAAATGGCCGACGTCATTTTCAATGGGACCGATTCACGGAAGCCGGTCGGGTTCGGCGAAGTTTCGCTGACGTTCACGAACTGCGGGAGCGAGCTGGGAGTGGACTGGCACGATGTCCGAGTAACGCGCCGCGTGTATCGCGACGGCAATTCCGAATATCTGTTGAACAAAACTCCGTGCCGCCTGCGCGATATCCAGGCGTTGTTCGCCGACACCGGCGTAGGCCGCAGCGCTTATTCGATCATGGAGCAGGGCAAGATCGATTTGATTCTCAGCTCCCGACCAGAAGATCGGCGGACCGTTTTTGAAGAGGCGGCCGGGATTACCAAATACAAAACGCAAAAGAAGGAAGCGCTTCGCAAACTGGAAGCGACGGAAGCGAATCTTTTGCGAATCGGCGACATCATCAAAGAGGTGAAGCGGCAGATCGGATCGCTCCAGCGCCAGGCGGGCAAGGCGCGGCGCTACCAGACCTTGCACGCCGATCTGCAAGTGCTCGACACCCATCATTCGCGCCGCCAGCTCGACAGCCTCGAGGCGGAATTGGAACAGGCCCAGACGGCGATTGCGCGGTTCCAGGATGCCGAAGGCGAGGCGCACGGTAAGATCGAGGCCGGGGAAAATGATCTGGCTGCGAAACGCCGGAACCTCGATGAAGTGGACGGCGAGATCGGCGATGCGCGCGCCGAAGTGCAGCGCCTCCAAAATGAAATCGCGAATCTCCGGAACCAGATCGCGTTTAACCGCCAGCGCGCCGAGGAAACGGGCGAACTGATCGAGCGCTATACGAACGACATCGCCGCGGCCGAGGCGAAACGAAACGAACAGGCCACCCAACTTCAGGAAGCGGACGCGCTGATTGCGCGCACCAACCAGCTGCTGATTTCGAAAGAGGAGGAAGTCGAGCGGTTGAGCGAAGGCTTGCAGGTCTCGCGCGCCGAGCGCGCCCAAAAAGAAGAAGAACTGCGGAGCTTGCAGCTTTCACTTTCGAAACTCGAAAGCCGTCTCACCAATCTGGGATCGGATTTGACCGGCGTCCGAGCGCGACGCGATGCGACGGCGGCGCGGATCGCGGAGTTAACCACTTTTATGGGCGAGGCAAACGGGGCCCTGCAGGAGGCGCGCGCAAATCTCGCCGCGGCCAGGGCCGCGATGGAAACCGAACGGCAAACGGCCGAACAACGGAAAGAGAACCTCCGTGCCGCGGAAGAGCGGTTGCAGGAGAACCAGGCGCAGGTCGCCGAGGCCGAGAAGGAAATCGCGCGACTCGAACGAACGATCGCGGAGAAACAGGCGCGGCTCGAAGTCCTCCGGCAAATGACCGAGGAAGGCCATGGCCTCGAAAAAGGATCGCAGGCGGTCCTGAAAGGCCTCGACGATCCGGAGCGCCTGCGGCCTGCAATCGCGGGAGCGCTGGTCGCGAGGCTCAATGTTGACTCCGAATTCGTTCCGGCGCTGGAAGCAGCGCTTGGCCGAAATATGCACGCCGTTGTTCTGCGCGATGCCGATTTCGCTGCCCAGATTTTCGAGCAACTCAACGCGCAGAAATTGGGACAGGCTGCGCTGGCCATCGTCGAGCTTTCAGCCAAGCCGGACGAAATGGCCTCGGCGGAATTGCCGCCCGGCGCGGTCGCGTGGGCGTTCGACAAAGTGGATGCTCCGGCTGAATTGCAGGGCCTCGTCCGGAATCTTTTGCGCGGCGTGGCCATCGTGCCCGATCTCGCGGCCGGACTTCGCTTGAAGCAGAATGGTTCGACGCTGCAATTCGCCACGCTCGGCGGGGAATTCATTTCGGCGGCGGGCGTTATTTTTGGAGGAACAGCGGCAGCGGCCAGCGACTCGATGCTCGGCCGGAAAGCGATCGTCACGAAACTGGAAACCGAATGCGCGGCCCTCGACGTCGAGCGAGCCACCGCGATGGCGGCGCGCGATCGGGCCAGCCACGAACTCGAGGCCGGGGCGAGCGCGGTCGAAGAGGCGCGGTTCAATCACGAAAGCGCGCATGAAAAATCGTCCCGGAGCGGCATTGAAATTCTTTCCGCCGAACGAGCTGTAAGCGACGAGGAACGCAAACTCGCGCATCTCGAAAACGAACGGACCACGCTCGATCAGCAAGTGCAGCAGGCCGCCGACCGGATGGCCGAGCTTGAAAGCGAACTCAGGGCCGACAAAAACAATCTCGAACTCGAACAGGCCCGCCAGGCCGCCGCCGGACAGGCGCGGGAGAGCGCGCGTTTGCGCGAGGAGGAAGCCGCCGAAAAACTGAACGAGCTACGTCTTGCCGTCGCGACGGAGCGGCAGCGCCACGAAAGCCTCGTCCACCATCGCGCACCGATGGCCGCTCGCGAAGCCGAGCTGGCCGATCTGATTGCGGCCCGGCGCGCGGACATCGCGACTTACCAGGATCGCCTGGCGCGGCAGGCGCGCGAATCCGCGGAAGCCGACGCCGCGATCACCGCGCATGGATCGGAGCTGGAGCTGGCGGAACAAAAAGCCTCCGCCCTCGCGGACCAGAGAAACACCCGGTTGAAGGCTGTCACCGAACAGGAAGCAGAACTGCGAGGACTTCGCGATTCCCTGAACGATCTCCGTGATTCCCGCGGGAAAGAAGAAGTCCGCCGGACCCAATTGCAACTGCGGATTGAGAACCTGGTCGAGCACGTGACGCGGCGTTACCAGATCGATCTGCGCGGGTTTGCCGCTGATAGCTTCGCGTTCCAAAAAACCTTGAGCGTGATCACGAAGAAGCGCGGCGTCGTGGAGGGCGGAACTCCCGCGACGCCGGCGGAAACCGAGGACTCGCAGGAGCTCGCCCCTCCATCTGAAACCAGCCTCGAGCAAATCATCGCCAACCTGACCCGTCAGCTCGACAACATGGGCCCGGTCAACCTCGACGCGGTCCACGAATACGACGAGCTCGAAGAACGCTACCGGTTCCTCGAAGCGCAAAACAACGACCTGACAGCGGCGCGCCGCGAAGTGCTCGACGTTATCACCCGGATCAACAGCACGACCCAGAAATTGTTCGCGGAAACGTTCGCCCAGGTGCGGATCAATTTCGGCGAAATGTTCGCGGAAATGTTCGGCGGCGGGCGCGCGGATCTTTCGCTCCAGGATGAAAACGATCCGCTCAATTGCGGCATCGAAATCACCGCGAAGCCGCCGGGCAAACAACTCCAAAGCGTGTCGCTTCTCTCCGGCGGCGAACGGACGATGACGGCGGTGGCGCTCCTCTTTTCGATCTACATGGTGCGCCCGAGCCCATTCTGCATTTTGGACGAAATGGACGCGCCGCTGGACGAGAGCAACATCAATCGCTTCATCAAGGTGCTGGATCGTTTCGTATCGCAAAGCCAGTTCATCATTATCACCCACAACAAACGGACGATCGCCAAAGCCGATGTCCTTTACGGCGTGACCATGGAAGAACGCGGCGTCTCCAAACTCGTCGGGATGAAATTGAACGCTGATCGCGGGAGCGACGGCCAAATGATCCGAGGCCGGTCATCGAATGGCAACGGCGCGTCGACCCGCGAAACACCGCGCCAGACGCAATTCGTCATGGCGGCGGGATCCGAAGAACAGCGGCACGACATTGCCGCGCGACGGTAGCTCACGCTTCGCGCAGCGAAGCGGCTACAGATCGGACGCGATGGCGCAATCAAAAAACACTTTGCGCCTATTTCCCCTCAATGGCTAAATCGAAGATGCTTCAAACAGCGGAACGCGGCGGGGCCGCAAAGACGACGACGCCTCCGCACGAGCGATACGTCGAAGCGTTTCGCTGGATGCTGCTCGCCCGCGTGCTCGAGGAAAAGCTGGCCAGTCTTTACCGCGGCGGCCTGATCACCGGCGGCGTTTATCTTGGGCGCGGCCAGGAAGCGATCAGCGCGGCTTGCGGAATGTTTTTGCAGAAGGGCGACGTCCTCGCCCCGCTCATTCGCGACCAGGCGGCGCGCTCCGCGTTCGGCGAACCGTTGCTCGACGTCGTGCGCACCTATCTCGGCTCGCGACAGGGCCCAATGCGGGGTCGGGACGGCAATATTCATCGGGGACGTCCGCGGGAAAATCAGCTGGCCATGATCAGCCACCTGGGCGCGATGATTCCCGTGCTGGTGGGCAAGCTGCTGGCGAAGCGGATGAAGGGCGAGAAAGGCTTCGTTGGCCTGACGACCATCGGCGAAGGCGGGATGCAAACGGGCGCGACCCACGAAGGGATGAACATCGCCGCGGTCGAACGCGTGCCGCTCGTGCTGGTCGCGACAAACAATCATTATGCTTATTCGACGCCGAACGACCGGCAGTTCGGCTGCGCCGACCTGGTCGATCGTGCGAAGGGTTACGGATACGAAGGCAGCTCGGTGGATGGCACCGACCTCGCGCAATGCCTGGAGGTGATCAGCGCCGCCGTAAAACGGGCCCGGGCCGGCCGCCCGCCGCAACTGGTGGTCGCCTCGATTTTGCGGCTCGCCGGCCACGGGGAGCACGACGATGCCAGTTACGTCACTGATGAAATCAAGCGGGAGCCGTTCGCGCAGGATGCGCTCCTCAAAGCCGAGAAATTAATTCTCGAGCAGGGATTGATGGATCGCGAAGGCCTCGATCAAATGCGTGCGGAGATCGCTGCCGAGGTGGATGAAGCGGTCGCGACCGCGCAGCAGGAAGACGCGCCCCAGGGGAGCGAAGAAGATTGGTGCGCAGTGGCCACGCGAGCATTGGCCGATCGCCCAACCCTCGCGGAATGACGAAGCACGAATGAGCGTTTCCTACCTCGAAGCGATCCGCGAGGCGCAGGCAAAACTGTTGCGCGACGACGACCGCGTCTTCATCTACGGGCAGGATATCGCCGGAAAGTTTGGCGGCGCGTTCAAGGCAACCAAAGGACTGGCCGAACAATTTCCGGGCCGCGTCCTGAACACCCCGATCAGCGAAGATGCAATGGTCGGCACCGCTATCGGCGCGGCGATGGAAGGAATGCGTCCCATCGTGGAAATGCAGTTCGCGGATTTCTCCAGCATCGCCCTGAACCAGATTCTGAATAATGCCGGGACGCAGTTCTGGCGGACGCAGGTTCCGTGTCCGATCACCGTCCGCCTGCCCTCTGGCGGAACGAAGGGCAGCGGGCCGTTCCACAGCCAGAGCATGGAAGGAATTTACTCGCACTATCCGGGGCTGGTGGTGCTCACCCCGGCGACGGTCGAAGACGCTTACACCATGCTGATCGACGCGGTTGCGATCGACGACCCGGTCATTTATTGCGAACACAAGTATCTGTATTACCACCTCAAAGCCGACGCCCTGCCCAAGGACAAATTGCCGATCGGCAAGGCCAGGGTCGTTAGGCCGGGACGCGATCTGACCATTGTCACCAACAGCGCGATGGTGCACGAAGCCCTGGCGGTCGCCCAGCAGTTCAAGAACGATGGCGTAGAGATCGAGGTCGTTGATTTGCGGTCGATCAAGCCGCTCGATACCGAGACGATTCTCGCTTCGGTCGCGCGCACGGGACGATTGCTCTGCGTCGGCGAAGCGTTCCCGTGGGGCGGTGTTACTGCCGAAGTGATCGCCCGCGTGGCCAGCGAAGGGTTCCATCTCCTCGATGCCGCCCCGGCGCGGATCAACGCGAAAGACACGCCGATCCCCTATCATCCAAACTTGTGGAGCGAGCACCGGCCGAACGCGAAAACGATCGCGGCCAAAGTGCGCCAAGTTTTAGCGGAATGACGACCACTCCTAGACTCATGAACATCGCTTGCGTTGTAGCGACGGCGCTCCGTCGCCGTTTAGTCGCTCCGATTCCAAACAGCGCGTGTTACGCCGACAGAGCGGCGTCGCTACAACTCCGCTCTTCTCCTTAATTTAATTTTATGCCGAAAGTTCCCATCACCATGCCGCAACTTGGCGAATCGATGGCCGAAGCCACGATCGTCGCGATCAAGGTCCAGCCGGGCGACAAGGTTTCCGCCGACCAGGAAATCATCGAAGTCGAGACCGACAAAGCCGTCATGGGCGTGACAACGCCCTGCCCGGGAGAGATCGCGAAGATCGACGCGGAAGTGAAAGGCACCTACGCTGTTGGCGCGGTGCTGGGTTACATCGAAGCGAGCGACGCCGACGCCGCGCGATTCCAGAAGCGTGCGCCTGAACCGCCGAAGGGCGACATCGCGAAGGAGGTGCCGGGACGCGAAGAGGAGACGGCGCAAAACGGTTCGGGCTCGCATTTCCAGGTCGATGAAACGGCGCTGCCGCAGGTCGCAGCCGGCTCGCATTTTCAAGTCGATCAAAGCGGCGTGCTCCCGGTGCCGGCGGGAACGAAGGGCGCGGGATTTTTCTCGCCGCGCGTCCGCGCCCGCATGGCTGAGCTGCAATTGACGCAGGCCGATCTGTCCGGAATTGCCGGAACCGGAGCCGCGGGGCGGGTCACGATCAAAGATCTCGAGAGTTTTCTCGGCGGTCTGGACGGACTTTCGTCGGAGAAGCCGAGCGCGATTCGGACCGGCGTCGCGGATGCGATGCGACGGAGTTGGACGCGGCCGTTGGCGACGGTGGGCGTTTCCGTTTGTCTGGATCCGGTGTTGCAGGATCGGGCGAAACGGGATCCAAAGCCCGGTCCGGCGCTCTATGCGCTCCGAGCGCTCGCCCTGGCCCTCGCCGAACAACCGAATGCCGCCGCGCGTTTGATTGGTGGTCGCGCCGTCCGTTCCAAATCGATCGACATCGGGGTCGCCGTGGAAGCACAGGACGGAATCATGGTTCCCGTCGTGCGAGACGCGGACAAGACCACGCTCACCGATTTGGCGAGCCGTTACGATGAGCTGGTGGATCTCGCGCGCCGCCGGCGGTTGAGCACGGAGCAAACGTCGGGCGGGGTCGCTTCCGTTTCCAACTTCGGCACGTTCGGCCTCGATTGGGGCACGCCGATTCCGCTTCCCGACCAGACGCTGCTGCTGGGATTAGGCGCAGGAAAAAAAGCCCCGACGTGGAGCGAAGAGAAACAGCAATTCGTTCCAACGACCCAGGCCGAGCTGACGCTAAGCTTCGATCATCGCAGCCTCGACGGCGGCGGCGCGGGACGATTGCTGAAGCGGATTGTCGAATTGCTGGCCGATCCGGCGAAGCTCTGATTCTGGGGAGCGCACGCGTCTCGCGTGTGGGCGATGGCGTCTCGCCATCGCGAACTTTCTGAAAGCGTGTTTCGGCGAGACGCCGAAACCAACGCGCGAAACGCGCGCGCTACCCCAGATCGCTTGCGCATTGAACCGTCGACCTTAGGTTGTTCGCCCACATGAGTTCCACGGCCACCATCGATCCAAACATCACGATGAAGGAACTGCTCGTTCAGTTCCCAGGGGCGCAGCGCGCGTTGTTCCGCAAATACCACATCGGCGGCTGCGCCAGTTGCGGATTCAGTCCGGAGGAAACGCTGGCGGGGGTTTGCGCGCGAAACGAAAACCTGGACGTCGAAGAAGTCATCGAGCACATCACGGCCAGCCACGAAGCCGATCGCGGGATGCAGATCGAGCCCGAGGAATTAGCGGCGCGAATCGCAGCAGGCGAACCCGTCTATCTGCTCGATGTCCGGACGCGCGAAGAATTTGAAGCCGTAAAACTTCCCGGCGCGCATCTCTTCACCCAGGAGCTGATGCAGGAAATCCAGGGCAATGGATCGAGGACAAACCTTTTCGTGGTCTACGATCATACCGGCGCGCGAAGCATGGACGCGGCCGCGTATTTCCAGGGACACGGATTCGAGAACGTAAAGAGTTTGCGGGGCGGAATCGACGCCTGGAGCGCCGAGGTCGATCCGAAAATTTCTCGGTATCACGTCGAACAAACATGAACGACGATCTCCAGGCGAGGATCGAGGAAGCGGTCAGGAACCCGCGGAACCTCGGCGAAATGAGCGACGCGGATGGGATCGGCACGGTCGGCAGCGCGGATTGCGGGGACATGCTGCGGATGTGGGTGAAGTTCAAGGAAGAGGACGGCCGCAAGGTGATCGATCGCGCGACGTTCCAGACGTTCGGTTGCCAGACGGCGATTGCGGTCGCGAGCGTTGCCACGGAAATGCTCGCGGGAAAAACTGTGGCGGAAGCGCAATCGCTTTCGGGCGCGGAGTTGGCGGCGCCCCTCGGACCGCTGCCCCCGGTGAAGATCCATTGCGCACAACTCGTCGAGGGCGCGCTGCGCATGGCCTTGGCAGGCGAAACGCCGGAGCCCCAAAAGACGGAACCACTCGCTGCCGGACAGACGTTGTTCGGTCAACTCAACGCCGGGCAATCGAGCGGAGGAAAATCGAGGATCGTTCTGGACACCTAAAACATTTCAGAAGGAGAGAACCAATGCACGAGAACACGGAATTCACCTTATCGCGGGACGTGGAAGCGATTCAAATCCCGAGCGGCACCAAGACGACGATCCCGGAGGGGACGCCCGGCGTAATCACCCAGGCGCTCGGCGGCACTTACACGGTCGCGACTTACCAGGGACTCGCCCGCGTCGCAGAGAAAGATGCGGACGCGCTCGGGCTCGAAAAGCCGGCCGAATCCACCGGCGCGCTGAAAGAAGCGGCGTCCGGGACGGAAGAAGTGGATGAGAAAATGGTCTGGGATCAGTTGAAGCAATGTTTCGATCCTGAAATTCCAGTGAATATCGTCGACCTCGGTTTGGTTTACGATTGCCGGCTCAGCAAGCGGCCCGAGGGCGGCACGAAGGTCGACGTGAAGATGACCCTGACCGCGCCGGGATGCGGGATGGGACCGGCGATCGCCCACGATGCGCAAAGCAAAATTCTTACGATCGACGGCGTGGACGAAGCCGACGTGCAACTCGTCTGGGACCCGCCCTGGAACCAGAACATGATCAGCGAGGCCGGCCGAATGAAGCTCGGCATGGTCTAAAGCGTCGAAATGTCTTTCGGCGTTTGACACCGATTGCTGCAGTCCTATAATCCTGCTCCCCGCTCGGCAAAATCTTTTGCGGCGGAGCTTTTACCAGTAACAACGCGATGCCTTCCACCGAAATTATTCTCACCGAAAACATCCCCGGCCTTGGAGCCGAGGCGGATGTCGTCAAAGTCCGCCGCGGATACGCGCGCAATTTCCTTTTGCCCCAGGGCAAGGCCTACGAAGTCACAAAGCAGAGCCTTCGGCAGCTCGACAATCTGAAAGCGAAGCGGGCCGCGCGGGAAGCAGCGGAATTGAACGAAGCGGAAGATTTGGCCCGCCGGATCGGCAAATTGCGCGTTTCCTTCACCCTCGAGACCGGCGAGACCGGCAGGGCGTTCGGATCGATCACCGCGCAGGATCTCGTGAAGCGATTGAAGAACGAGCTCGGGAACGAGATCGATCGGCATCGCCTCGTGCTCGATCATCCGATCAAGACGACCGGCGAACACGAAGTGCCGGTCAAATTGCATCACGACGTGACCGCCAAATTTGTTTTCCAGGTTAAGCCCGCGAAAGAAGAGACTCCCGCTGCCGAACCAGCGGGCGAAGTCACCGAAAAAGCGCGACCCTACCGCAAACGAACCGACTCAAAATAATTGGCTACTGATCCATCCGTCCGAGGAGGTCAGCAGTCTCGCAGGAAATCGGGCCAGGAGCCCGGCCGAGGCTGGCCGCAAGCGAATGGCGGGTCTAACGGAGGCCAGTTATTAAGTTCTTCTTCGCCTGATATTCACAATCGGGCTCTTCCGCACAGCATTGAAGCGGAGCAGGGCGTTCTCGGCTCCATGCTCATCTCGCCCCGCGAGATCATCGCGGAATGCGTCGAGAAAATTAACGAGAACTATTTCTACGTCCCGGCCCACCAGACGATCTACACCGTGCTGGTCGAATTGTGGAACGCCGGGCAGGGCATCGACCTGATCACTTTTACCCAGGTCTTGCGCGACCGGAATTTGCTCGAGACGGTCGGCGGCGCTTCCGCGGTGACGAGTTTGTTCACGTTCGTGCCGACGGCGGCCAACGTTACCTATTACCTCGAGATCGTCCGGGACAAATACATCCTCCGGGAAATCATCGCCGCCTGCACCGAGAGCGTCCGCCGTTCCTTCGAAGAGCAGGACGAAGTGCACAATCTCCTCGACGAAGTGGAGCAGAAAATTTTTTCCGTCGGCGAAGATCGTTTCAAGGGCCAGGTCCTGACCATGAAGGACCAGGTCATGGAAGCGATCGAGGCAATTGAGCAACTTTACGAGCGACGCGGCGGGATTACCGGGATCGCGACCGGCTTCGCCGAACTCGACCGCATGACCAACGGATTGCACGAAGGCGAGATGATCGTGATCGCCGCGCGGCCCAGCATGGGAAAGACGGCGCTGGCGATGAACATCGCCGAACACGTCGCGATCAATGAAAAACTGCCGGTCGCAGTTTTCAGCCTGGAGATGAGCGGCCAGCAGCTCGTCCAGCGACTGCTCTGCTCCCGGGCGCGGGTGAACCTTCAGAAAGTTCGCGATGGGTTCCTGGCCGAACGCGATTTCCCGAGCCTGACCGCCGCGGCGTCGAAGTTGGCCGAAGCGCAGATCTTCATCGATGACAGCGCCAGCCTGAGCATTCTGGAATTGCGCGCGAAAGCGCGACGGCTCAAGGCGCAGAAGGATATCAAGCTCATCGTGGTCGATTACCTGCAGCTCCTGCGTTCCACGACCCGGCGGGCGCAGGACAACCGGCAACTGGAAATCTCCGAAATCTCCTCGGGACTGAAGGGGCTCGCGAAAGAATTGAAGGTGCCGGTGCTCGTCCTGGCACAGTTGAATCGGCAACCGGAAGCGCGGACGGGTGGAAAACCGCGCCTCAGCGATCTGCGTGAATCCGGTTCCATCGAACAGGACGCCGATCTAGTCGGACTACTCGTTAGGCCGGAGATTTACGAAGAAGACGAAGACGCGCGCGCCGAGAAAGCCGGCGAAGCCGAGCTCATCATCGCCAAGCAGCGCAACGGTCCCGTGGGGGAGATCGCGCTGACGTTCCTGAAGGAATTCACCCGGTTCGAGGATCGCGCCCGCAACGTCGCGGAGCCGATGTAGCCGTCGCCCTGTGGGGCGACGTGAGACAGCGCTTCGAAAAACGCCCTCGCTCTCGCGCGTCGCACAGCGACGCGGCTACAGAAGAGCTCTCGCCGCTTCCACGACGTGGGCGGCGTCGATCCCGAATTCTTTCATCGCCTGGTCGCCCGGGGCGCTGATTCCGAAGCGATGGAGGCCGACCACTTTCCCATCGAGCCCGACGTATTGATACCAGGTGTCCGGCACGCCCGCTTCGATCGCCACCCGGCGACGACAGGACCCGGGCAAGACTTCTTCGCGATATTCAGCCGATTGGCGGTTGAACCGTTCGAAACACGGCATGGAAACGACTCGTGTCCCCTCGCCCAGCTCGCCGGCGGCTTTCATCGCGTGCTGCAACTCGCTGCCGCACGACATTAAAATCAAATTGAGCTCTCCGGTCTCGCGCCTGGCGATGTAGCCGCCACGCGCAACCCCTTCGCGCCGCGTTTTGACGTCGATATCGTTCAACATCGGCACAGCCTGCCGCGAGAGCGCGAGCAACGTCGGGCCGTCGACACGCTGCGCGGCGGCCGCGAAGGCGCCCGCTGTTTCCTCGGGATCGCCAGGTCGGATAACGTCGAGTTGCGGAATAACGCGCAGCCCGCTCACCGTCTCCACCGGCTCGTGCGTCGGGCCATCTTCCCCGACCCCGATGGAGTCATGCGTGAAAATGTAAATGTTCGGCAGCTTCGAGAGCGCGGCCAGACGGATCGCGGCGCGGCAGTAATCAGCGAACACCAGGAAAGTCGCACCGGACGCGCGAAAGATTCCATGATACGCAATGCCGTTCATGATCGAGCACATGCCGTGTTCACGGATGCCGTAATGAATGTTCCGGCCGGTGTGGTTGTCGCGGGTGAAATCGCCGGCGCCTTCGATGTAGTTCAGAGTCGAGCCGTGAAGATCGGCGCTCCCGCTGGTGAGGAACGGCATCGCTTTCGCAAGCGGCTGCAGAACTTCGCTCCCGGCTTTTCGCGTGGCGATCTTTGCGTCGGCCGGGAACGCCGGCATCTGGTCGAGCAAATCGCCCGGCACTTTTTTCTCGATCGCGTCATCGAGCTCCCGCGCTTGCTCGGGATTCTTCGCGCCCCAATCCTTGAACGATTTCTCCCAGCGTTTGTACTGGCGCAGGAGCGCCTTCTTATGCTTCGCGAAGTAATCGCGCACGTCCTCGGAAACGAAGTAGTGGTCCTCCGGCAAACCCAGCGCTTTGCGCGCGGCATCCACATACTTTACTCCCGCCTCGCCATGCGCCTTGTTCGTTCCAGCGACTTCCGGAATGCCTTTCCCGATCAGGGTATGGGCGATGATCATTTGCGGTTTGCCGTTGTCGCGTTTCTTTGCCTTGTTTAACGCCCGCAAAAACGCGGTCATGTCCTGGCCGTCGATTTTTTGGACGTCAAATCCGTAGGCCTGAAAGCGTTTTCCGGTGTCCTCGCTCTGGGTCACGTTCGCCATCGCGTCGAGCGTGACCGCGTTGTCGTCGTAAATCAGGATCAGGTTATCGAGGCCGAAATGCCCCGCGAATGCGCTCGCCTCCGCCGACACGCCTTCCTGCAAACACCCGTCGCCCGCGAGACAGATCACGTGCTGGTCGAATATTTTGTGCTCGGCGGTATTGAACCGCCCCGCAGCCATCTTCGCCGCCATCGCGACGCCAACTGCATTCGCCACGCCCTGCCCAAGCGGGCCGGTCGTGCACTCGACACCGGGCGTTTCGAAGAACTCCGGATGGCCCGGGGTTTTGCTGTGCAATTGCCGGAAGCGCTTGATCTCTTCCATCGGCAAGTCGTAGCCGCTCAGGTGGAGCCACGCGTAAAGGAACATGCTGCCGTGCCCGGCCGAGAGAATGAAATAATCGCGCCCGATCCAGCGCGGTTTGGCCGGATTATGTTTGAGCGCATAGCCATAAAGCACCGCTCCCATCTCCGCGCATCCGAGCGGCAGCCCCAGGTGGCCCGATTTCGAGGCCTGGACCGCGTCCATGGCCAACCCGCGCGCCTGATCGGCGGCGCGGGAAAGAATTTCCAGATTCAAACTCATGAAGACGGGTATAGTTCTCCGGTCCGACGAAACCAAGCGCAAAGCAGCCGCCTCGGTGTGAAATCGAAAATCGAAAACCAAAAATCGAAAATGCCGTGAACCGGTCTTCCCTGCTCCATGTCATCGAACGGCTTGAAGGTTTTCTGGGCAAACTCCCGGAGAGCATCCGGCGCCCGGTGTCGCACGAGCTGACGCCGCTGAAGGAATTGTTCCTGCAACAGCGCGCGCCCCGTTTCGTTCTTGCCGGTGCAAACCGATTACCGCTCCAGGAAATCATCGCGGCGCTGTTCAAATGGTCGCCGCCGGCGGAGACGACCGACGTTCTCATGGAGCTCTTTCGCTGGCACGCGATCGATCTGCCCGGGCGCGGCACGGTTTCATTTCTCGATGCCCGCGGCGCCGAGGCGCGGACCCTGGTGAAGATCGAAGAGGAATTGAAATCGCAGCCGGCGGACATCCTTCTTCATTTGGCCGATGACGATGGCCACGGGATCGAGCAGGCGGAATTCGATAACCTGGCAGCGTTCACCCGCTTCAATCCGGCCGAGCATCCGCCAAAAATAATCGGCCTGGCCTGGCCGCGATTGTCCGCGCGGCCCAGCGCTCATCCCGACGGGGACGGACCCGTCAGCATTCGCCCGCAAATCTGGGCGCGTCTTCAGGCCGCGCTGCAAGAGCATCACGAGCTCGCTCCGCGTTTGCTCCAGGTCCTGGAAATGCGCGGCGACGCGGCGGACCAATTCATGACTTTGCTCGCCCGCAACATGCCGAATGAAGCGCGTGTGGAAATGGCGCGGATCGCGCACGATCGCGGGGTCCAAACCGAGGTCGCGCAGACCCTCGTGAAATCGACCACCGCGATTTGCGCGGCAATCGGCGCCCAGCCGATCCCGTTAGCCGATCTCCCTGTCCTGACCGCGCTCCAGCTGCTGATGGTCTCCGGCGTCATGTACATCAGCGGCCGGGAACGCAGCCTGCGGGCCGCCACCGAGTTTGTCACCGCGCTGGGGGTGAATGTCGGCGCCGGCATGGTTTTGAGGGAGGGCGCGCGCGCCCTGCTGAAATTCTTCCCGGGCTGGGGCAACGTTGTTTGCGGCGCCGTCGCGGGCGCCGGAACCTATGCGATCGGCCGCGCCGCCATCGTTTATTTCCTCGAAGAACTGACCCTGAAAGATGCGCGCCGGGCGTACCTCTCCAGCCGGAAAAACCGGGCCCGATCGGAGCCTCGCCCGATCAAGCAAATCGAAACGGCGCGATGACCGGGCGGGCTTCCTCAAGGCGAGCGAATAAGTTGTGAATAAAATCGGCTTTACGGAGCGTTTTGTTCACAGTTTTTTGTGAACAAGGAGACGCAATTCTTCTCCTCGGGCCAGGTCCGGCACCGCCGCCCATGAAGCTTTCCGAGATCGACGCGACCTTGCGCGAAATCCGCGTCTCTCCCGTCAAAACTCTTGGGCAGAATTTTCTTCACGACCGCAACCTCGCTCGCTGGATCGTTGAGAAAGCGAATTTGTCCCGGGACGATTACGTCGTCGAAATCGGGCCGGGCTTGGGGGCGCTCACTGAATTCATTCTCGAAAGCGGCGCGCGCGTCCTGGCGATCGAAAAAGATCAGCGCCTCGTTGAGTTTCTCCGGAAAAGATTCGCAGGAGCGGCGCTGGAAATTATTCATGGAGACGCGCTTCAGTTCGACGTGCGCCGGCTGTACGCGGAGCCGCGAGTGAAACTGCTGGGCAACCTGCCGTATTATATCGCGAGCCAGCTGCTACTGAAGTTCACAAAATATCCCAGCCCCATTTCGCTATGGCTGTTGATGTTACAAAAGGAGATGGCGCGGCGGATTTCGGCGTCGCCGGGAACGAGCGACTACGGCGCTCTCAGTCTCGTGGTGCAACTGAAGTATCGCGTTGAATTTCTTCGCAGCGTTCCTGCGACGGTTTTTCTTCCCGAACCGGATGTCGATTCTGCTTTCGTCCGGATCACGCCGCGAGCCGACGCCGAATTGCCGCCGCACGACTCCGAAACTTTTTTCCGAGTGGTGCGCGCCGGATTTTCGCAGCGACGCAAGCAGCTGCGCAATTTGTTGCGGGAAGAGATCCCAGAGTGGGAAAACGCCGCGGAGTCGATTGGGTTCGGTCCCCGGGCGCGCGCGGAAGAGCTGACGTTGGAGCAATGGATCGCGCTTTCGACTTTGGCGCGTTCCAGTGCCGGAAACGCGGTCGTCAGCGAAGGCTCCGAGCGGTTCCAAGTCGTGAACGAAAATGACGAGGTTATCGGGGAGGCAACCCGGGGTGAAGTGCATGGGAATAACTTGCGGCACCGGGCTGTCCACCTGTTTATTTTTAACCGCGAAGGGGAGCTGTTTCTCCAGAAGCGATCGCGATGGAAGGACCGGCATCCGTTGCTCTGGGATTCGAGCGCGGCGGGTCACGTCGAGGCGGGTGAGGACTACGACGAAACCGCAGTCCGGGAGCTGCAGGAAGAGCTTGGGGTGAGCGCGAAATTAACCCGCATCGTCAAGCTCCCCTGCTCGGAACGGACCGGCTGGGAGTTTATCTGGCTGTATCGCGGCGAAAACGAAGGGCCTTTCACGTTGGCAACGACAGAGATCGAGCATGGCGAATTTTTCCCGACGGATATCGTCGAGCGATGGGTGAAAGCGCGTCCGCAGGAATTCGCGCCCGGTTTCCTCGATTGCTGGAACGCCTTCCAAGGAACGGCGGTTTACAAACCGCCGACATTGCAAATCGAAGAGGGCGGTTTGGAAAGCGCCCTTCCTTGAACTACCGCCGTCCGATCTTCTTATTTCCCTTTACCTGCTTTTTACCGCGCGCCTTTTTCGCCGGACCAGGTCCCCGAAAAACTCGCTCGGGCAGATCGCCCATGGCCGATTTCCGGAACTTCCGCGCCGCTCTCCGCGCGCCGTCTTTTCCGCCGTAGCCATTGTCACTGAACAGACGGGTGACCGTGTTCCCGCCGCGAAGGAAGTGGACCTGAAAACCGTGAGTCTGTTTTTTCGCGCGCGCTTTCGTATCGATGCGCCGGATATTTTGCTCCGAATCGGGATTAGCTCGTTTTTTCACCTGCTGCAATCTAGGTAGAGCGAGCGTGACTGCAAACGGCTCAATGTTCTGTTTTCCATGACTCGGGCGGGGGCAAATGCCAGGGCTGCCATTTCTTGTCGTACTCGCTTTGGGGCAACAACACGTAACACGGATGTCGCGCCGAACGCATCCAGGTGATGAGATGAACGAGGTCGGGCTCGGCCATGGTGGTGCAGCCGGCGCTTGGCCGTGACACGCCGCGGCGGATGTGGAAAAAGATGGCGCTGCCCGCGCCGGGCACCGGTGGGTCGGAGTTGTGCCGGATTTCCACCAGCCATCGATAAGCGAAATCGTTGTGCCGCATTTTTTGTTTGTCGAACCACGGCGGCGGCTTGGCTGGATCGGGAATAGTGACGAACCGGTTGTAGTCCGGACTCTTCACGTCATCGACCCAGGCGTCGGCTTTCGTCACCTGGTGGAACGGAAAATCGGCGCCGGGCGGGAGCTGCGTGTCATAAGTGTAGATCTTCCCGATCTGGAAAATGCCAGCGGGCGCGCGGCCGTCGCGTTCGGCCTTGCGCAGGCCGGTTTCATTTTGTCCGGTCACGCCGCTGCCCCAGGCGAGACCATTTTTGCCGAACAAAACCGGCCACCTCTTGGAGACAGCCGTCCAGTTGCCTCCGGACCGTTCGAACAACTGCATCTCGCCCCGCATCGAATTCCAGTCTGGCGCCACGCCCACGATCAATTGCGCACAATCATCCGGAACGCCGGCGGCATATCCACTGCTTAGGACCAGCGGCGCGAGGGCGAGGAAAAGGCGGCGAAAATTCGGCATTTCCCAAACCTAGACGCGCATCTATTGCTTCTGTCCAACCGAATCGCCGTCGTTGAAAAAATTTCTGCTCCCACTTTTTCTGGCCATCGCGATTTTCGCAACTTACGCGGCGGCGTTGCGGAACGATTTCGTCTGGGACGATACCGCCCTCATTCTGCGCGACCCGCTCATCCGCAGCTGGCAATTGGTCCCGGAGGCGTTCCAGCATTTCCTTTTTACCGACGCGACGCCGTCCGATTTCTACCGGCCGATCCAGCGTCTGACTTACCTGGCTGATTACGCTGCGTTCGTTTTCACGCCCGCCGGCTATCATTTCACCAGCATCCTTTGTCACATCGGCGCGAGCCTGGCGTTGTTTCTTCTGGCGAACGAACTTCTCCGCGGCTGGAACGTCGAGGAACGGCAGAGGCGCTGGGTTGCATTCATCGCGGCGGTCCTCTGGGCCGTTCATCCGCTCCACACCGCCGCGGTCGCCTACATTTCCGGGCGCGCCGATCCGCTGGCGGCGATGTTCGGATTTCTCGGGCTTTACTGCGGCATCCGGGTCGCGCCCGCAATCCGCGCCAACCGCTGGTTGCTCCACGTCGCCACTACCATTTTTTTTCTGCTCAGCGCCCTGAGCAAGGAAAGCGGCCTTATCTTTCCGCTCTTGTGGATCGTCATTCTCGCGCTGCGAAAATCGTGGCGCCAAATCCCGTTCGCCGCCGTGTTGGTCGTCTTCGTTGCCCTCTCCTATCTGGGTCTTCGTTTGCCGGCCGAGCATTTTCCCGCGCCGCAACTTCGAACTCCGGCGCCGTTGCTCGTCCGGCCGATCATCGTTGCGCGGGCGTTCGCCGAATACACCAGCCTCGTTTTGTTCCCCGCCAATCTTCACATGGACCGCGACGTGGAATCGAGGCCGTCCGGCCCGAACGACGCCAGTGCGCGCCGCTCGGCGTGGCGCGAGCTGCAAACGCTCGCCGGAATCGTCCTGATTTTCGCCGCCGCTTACGCGCTCGTGCGCAGCCGCAAACGGGACCCTGCTCTGTTCGGCTGCCTGCTCCTGGGAGCGCTCGCTTACCTGCCGGTCAGCGGCGCGTTTTCTCTCAACGCCAACATTGCCGAGCATTGGCTTTACCTGCCGCTGGCCTTTGTTTTTCTTGGCGCGACGGTCGCGCTCTCGCGGCTCCGCATTCCCGCGCCGGTTGCCGCGGGCGTTGTCTCCCTGATGGTTCTTCTCTTCGGGATCCGCACTTTTCTCTACACCCTGGATTGGAAAAACCAGCGGACGTTTTTGGAACGCACAATCGCCGCGGGTGGGGATTCCCCTCGGATGCTGATCAACCTGGCCAGCCAGGAACTACACGATGGCCAGCTCGACTCGGCGAAGAAACACCTCGACGCAGCTTTGGAGAAGGAACCGAACCAGCCGTTCGCCGTTATCAATCTCGCGGTGGTTGCGATTCGGAAAGAGGATTACGCGAAGGCCCGGGAAATCTTGAATCGCGCGAAGGATTTGCCGGTTGTCGATGCGCAGGCGCACGAGCTTCTCGCGATCCTGGAAATCAAGGAACACGAACGCGTGGAGCTGCTGCGCTTCCGACTGGCCTCGCGCACCGGACCGCCGAACTGGCGAATCGAGCGCCGTTACATTGAAGCGCTGGACCAAACCGGGAACACCCCCGCCGCCATCCAGGAACTGGCCGCCTGTCTCAAGACCCAATGGTATCGCGCGGAATCGTGGCAATTGCTCAGCCGCCTGTTTTCGAAACGCGGCCCGACGCGCGAAGCGACCGACGCCCTCGAACAGGCGAAGGATTACGACGTCCATTTGCTCGAGCACGCTGAAGTGCCGCAACCCTGACTTTAACGTCGTGTCGTTCTGAGCGAGCTCAGGATGACAGCCTCGAGGTATTGATCGCTTCGATGAACGCCGGCAAATATTTCTTCGCTTTCACTTCCCCTACTCCGCGGATCTGCCTTCCCGCTTCCACAGACGCCGGCTTCAGGCGCGCGAACGCCCGCAAAGTATCGTCCGGAAAGATGATGTACGCGGGCACGTTTCCCTGCTCGCGCGCCAGGTCGAGCCGCAGTTTTCTGAGCCGCTCCAAGATTGCAGCATCGACAGGGAGCATTTCCGCGAAGGAGCTTTCCTTCGTCCTTGGCTTGCGCAGGGCGCCTTGTTCGGACGCACTGCGCTGCGGCCAGCGCAACTCGTAATCGACTCTTCCCTTCATCACTTCATCGCCGCGCTGCGTCAGCGTCACCATCGGATATTGACCGCCGCTCGAGACGAGCATGCCGGCGTCCTGCAACTCGCGCAGGAGCTGGTTCAGGAACGCGACCCCTTCGCTCTTCAACAATCCATGGGTGGAAAGCCGGTCGAGCTGCGCGCTCAAAATCTCCTGTGATCGACTGCCCACCAGGGTTTGCACAATCCGGCCGCGGCCGAACCGCGGCTGCCATTCTCCATCGATCTTCGCCGACATTCGCGCGACTCCGCTCAGCGCTTTGCGAACAATGAGCGCTTCTTCTTCCGTGGGCGAACGCGCCGGTCCGGCCGTCTGCAGGCAGATATCGCAATTGCCGCAACGCGCCGGATCGCTCTCGCCGAAGTAGCGCAGGATCGCCTGCTGCCGGCATTCGCGGGCGTAGGCGAAGTCGACCATCATTTTCAATTTCGCCCGGTCGCGCCGCTCCTTTTCGCGCAGCTTCGCGGCATCCAGTTTCAATTGATGACCGCGCACGTCCGGCTGGAGCACCCGGGTTCCGCGCACCCGCTTTCCCGGAATATCGAACCGGTCGACGTAGCCTTCGCGGTCGAGGACATGGAGCGACGAGCCGATCATCATGTCGCTCCGCTCGTCGCCCAGGCGCACGGCCATCTCCTTGATCGAGATTTGAAGTTCGCCGTTGCCGTCGGCTTCGCGCCGCAGCATCTCGTAAGTCTGCGCGATGAATTCGAGCGGCGGGTTGCTGCCTTCGATGAAGAATTCCTGGACCCGGGTGTCGGCGTGATTGAAGAGCAGCTCGCAGGTGGCCGCTTCGCCGTCACGCCCAGCGCGGCCGGCTTCCTGGTAATAGGCCTCGACGCTTCCCGGCACGTCGAAATGGACGACGAAGCGAATATCGGCGCGATCGATCCCCATCCCGAACGCGTTCGTCGCCACGACGATGTCGCGGCGCCCTTGCATGAACTCGTTCTGCGCCTTCTCGCGCTCCTCGTCGTTCATCCCGCCGTGGTAAAGAATGCTGGAGATGTTCGCGAGGCGGAGCGTTTCGGCGACAGCCTCCACCCGTTTCCGGGTCGAGCAATAAACGATGCCGGTCTTGTGCTCGCGGATGAGCGCGTTCAGCCGCCCGTATTTTTCGGCCTCGTTCGCGACCGGCGTGATCAGCAGCTTCAGGTTCGGACGCGCAAATCCCGCCACGAATTCGCGCGGCTCGCGCAACCGGAGATGGGTGAGAATATCGCGCCGCACTTCCGGCGTGGCAGTGGCCGTAAAAGCGGCGACCTGGGGACGGCCCAGGGTTTCGAGCACCTCTCCGAGCCGGAAATAATCGGGTCGAAAATCGTGGCCCCACATCGAGAGACAATGGGCTTCGTCGACTGCGAAGAGCGCGATTGTGCTTTGGCCGAGCGCCTCGAGAAACGAGCGGCTCCGGAAACGTTCGGGCGCGATGTAGACCAACTTGAATTCGCCCCGGGCCAGGGCGCGGATTCGTTCCTGTTGTTCGGCCGGTGTGAGGGTGCTGTTGATGAGCGTCGCCGAAATCCCGCGGCGCTGCAGGGCGTCGACCTGGTCCTTCATCAATGCGATCAGGGGCGAGACCACGACCGTGGTGCCCTCGAGCAAAAGGGCCGGCAGCTGATAGCAAAGCGATTTGCCGCCGCCTGTTGGCATCACCACCAGGGCGTCGGCGCCACCGGCAATGGCGGTGATCACTTCCTCCTGCGCGTCGAGGAATTCGCGAAAACCAAAATACTTTTCGAGGACATCATGAGGGGTCATGCGTTGAGGATTTTGCCCAATGCGAGGCGCGCGCACAAGAGCGGGAACGTTCCTTTCTTGTTCCGGCGCACCGCTCCGCTAGCTTCGGCAGCCTTGACCATCAAACATAAGCTTCGGCCGATCCTTGTTTCACTTCTGTTCCTCCTGGCGCTGCCGGGATCGCAGTACGCTCAGATTGGAATCGATTCCGAGCTGGCCGCGGAAATCGGAAAGATTAAAGCAATAGATCATCACGCCCACCCGCTCCGCTTCACCGGCGTCGGCGAACCGGAGGACAGCGATTACGACGCGCTCACGTTCGAGGAGATGGAACCGTCGCCCCTGCCGGCCCGTTTTCGCCCCGACAATCCAGAGCACCTCGCTGCCTGGCGCATGCTTTTCGGTTATGCCCACGGCGACGCCTCGGAAGAGCATCTCCGTGACCTTCTGGCCGCGAAGCGAAAAGTAATGCTCGAACGCGGGGAGAACTATCCGGCATGGATCCTGGACCAGCTCGGCATCGAAACAATGTTCGCCAATCGAGTGGCCATGGGCCGCGGCCTCACCCCGTCGCGTTTCCGGTGGGTCGCATTCGATGATGCGCTCATTTTTCCGCTCAGCAACGAAAGCGCGCGCCGGATCAACCCGGACTATCGCTCTTTCTATCTCGGCGAAACCCGGCTCCTGCATCGTTACCTCACGGATTCGAAGTTGGAGGGCGTTCCAACGACGTTGAAGGAATACCTGACCAAGGTGGTTACTCCCACACTCGAACGACAGAAAGCATCGGGCGCGGTCGCAATTAAGTTCGAAGCGGCCTATCTCCGTTCGCTCGATTTTGCCGATGCGCCCGAAGCCGAGGCCGCCCGGATCTACAAATCGTACGCCAAAGGAGGCGAACCGCCGGCCGCCGATTACAAGACCCTGCAGGATTTTCTTTTGCGGTTCATCGCGCGTGAAGCGGGACGGCTCGGATTGGCGGTCCACATTCATTGCACCGCCGGCGCGGGAAGTTATTACAGCCTGCGGACCGCGAACCCACTTCTCCTCGAGCCGCTCTTCAACGATCCGACCCTCCGCAAAACGAACTTCGTTCTCATCCACGGCGGCTGGCCGTTCATCAAGGAAACGGCGCATCTCATGATGAAACCAAATGTCTATGCGGATTTCTCGGTTCAGAATCTTTTGCTCTATCCGCGTCCCCTGAGCGAGACCCTGCGAACCTGGTTGGAACTTGTGCCCGAGAAAATGTTGTTCGGGACCGACGCGATGCCGCTGATGCCAGAAGTAAACTGGGAAGAAACGGCATTCCTCGCGACGACCACCAGTCGCGAGGCGCTCGCGCTTGCCCTCTCCGGAATGATGGCTGACGGCGAAATCACGAGGGAACGCGCCGGCGTCCTGGCTCGAATGGTGATGAGAGATAACGCCATCAAGCTTTATCAGCTGCATTAGCGTGAGCAGACCGGGATTACTTCTTCAGATCACGAAGCAGGCAGACGGCGGCGCTCTGCTGCGCTGCGTGCGCGCCGACGGTTCGACAACCTGGCAGAAGCAAGAAGGCGATCGGGCCGGGTTTTTTCCGCTGCACGACCTGACGCATTACGCGGTCGAGACCGAGCTTAAATTTCGGCGCGGGTTCTATGGTCTAATTGCCGAAGGCTGGGAGATCGCGGACACGACCGGCAAGACCGCGCGAGGATCCTTGCCGGAGGAAACCCTCGAAGTTGAGTATCTCGTCTCGGCGTTCTCGGCGGAGCGGGCCGGCGGCATCCCCGCAACCGCTGAAGAGTTCAACGAATTGGCGGCGACCTTTGCGAGCGCGAAGGGAATGCGTTCGCCGCGCCCATTAACTGACGAGGACATGGCAAGAGTCCGCGGCCGCTTCGCTGAGCTTGCCACCCAATGGCGCGCCCTACCGACAGGCTCGACTCTCAAGCTGCCGTTCGATCCATAGCCAGCGACCGTCGCACCTCGTTCCCAAGCTCCAGCTTGGGAATGCCGGTGTCTCGGAAGCTCCAGCTTCCGCAGCGACGACGAAGCAGAGCTTCGCAAACAAGGGCGTTCCCAAGCTGGAGCTTGGGAACGAGGAGACGCGTGGGAGCGCGCTCATCGCGGTGTCTGCACAGGACGCGCCCGCACAGCGGCGCGGCTACAAAAGGCTGATTACGCGACGCGGCCGCAGCAGTTCTTGAATTTCTTCCCGCTGCCGCACGGGCAGGGTTCGTTGCGGCCCACTTTGGGCACCTCACGCCGAACCGGGGCGAGATCGAGCTTGAGCTCGGAACCGTCGCCGTTCGACGACATGCCGTCGCTCGTGGGCGGGCGATCGCCATGCCGCCCCGGCACCGGCCCGGTGGCGGTCGCAGCGCTGGGCGCCTGCTCCTTGAGAAGAAACTGCGGGAGCGTGGACAGAAAATTCTCGAAGGCCTGCAGGTTCGAAGTGCTGCGGAAAAGATTGTGGAGCACTTCGTTCTTAATGTTCGCCATCAACTCGACGAACATTTCGTAAGCCTCGGTTTTGTATTCGATGAGCGGATCTTTTTGCGCGTAACCGCGCAGGTAAACGCCTTCCCGGAGCGCGTCCATGGCATAGAGATGCTCCTGCCAGAGCCGGTCGATCGCGTTCAGGATGATGTAACGCTCCAGGCTTTTCACCGCGGTCGGCTCTTCGTGGCTGGATTTGCGTTCGTAGGATTCCTTGATCTTGCCGATCAGGAATTGCGCGTTCTCCGCGACCGAGCGCGTCTCGAACTGCGCCTTTTCTTTCGTGAGGCCGAGCGGGAAAGTGACGTTCACCCAGTTCAAAAGGCCGGAGTAGTTCGGCTCGTCGGAAGCCGCGCCGGTGCCGAGAAACTCCTGGACCTTCCCCGGGACGGCTTCATCGATCACTTCGAAGACCAGCTTGCGCGGATCGTCGGAATCGATCGTGTCGTTGCGATAAGTGTAAACGACTTCGCGCTGGTTGTTCATCACGTCGTCGAAATCGAGGGTGCGTTTGCGCGCGAGATAATTGCGCTGCTCGACCCGCTTCTGCGCGGTCTCGACGGATTTGTTCAGCCACGGATGCTCGAGCTCCTGGCCTTCCTCGAGCCCGAATCGCTCCATGATTTTCGTCATCCGATCGGCCGCGCCGAAGTTCCGCATCAGGTCGTCCTCGAAGCTGACGTAGAACCGCGAACCGCCGGGGTCGCCCTGCCGCGCGCAACGTCCGCGCAACTGCCGATCGATCCGGCGCGATTCGTGGCGCTCGGTGCCGATTACGAAAAGGCCGCCGGCGTTCGCCACGCCTTCTCCGAGCTTAATGTCGGTGCCGCGCCCGGCCATGTTCGTCGAAATGGTGACCGTCCCTGCCTGCCCGGCACGCTGGACGATCTCCGCCTCCTGCATGTGGAACTTCGCGTTCAGGACGTTGTGCGGGACCTTCTCGCGCTTGAGCATCCGGCTCAGCAACTCCGACGCTTCCACACTCACTGTCCCGACCAGGACCGGCTGCGACTTCCCGTGCCTCTCCTTGATCTCGTTGATGACCGCGTTGTATTTTTCGCGGCGCGTCTTGTAAATCCGGTCGTTTGCATCCTTCCGCGCGACCGGCCGATTCGTCGGGATCACGTTCACGTCCAGTTTGTAAATGTCGTGAAACTCGGCCGCCTCGGTGTCGGCGGTGCCGGTCATGCCCGCGAGTTTGTGATAGAGTCGGAAATAATTCTGGATCGTGATCGTCGCCAGCGTCTGCGTCTCCCGATCGATCTGGACGCCTTCTTTCGCTTCCACCGCCTGGTGCAACCCGTCGCTCCAGCGCCGGCCCGGCATTTTGCGGCCGGTGTATTCGTCGACGATGACGACCTTGTTCTCCTCGATGACGTACTGGACGTCCTTTTCGAAGAGGCAATAAGCGCGGAGAAGCTGCGAAATGTTGTGGATCCGCTCCGCCTGGCTATCGCAATGATTCTGCCGCTCGACCTTCGCCTTTTCTTTTTCTTCCGGCGTCAGGTTCGGATCGAGATCGATCTCGGTAAATTCGCTGATCAGGTCCGGCAGGACGAAAGAATCCGGTTCGTCGGGATTGAGGAAACTGCGGCCCTGTTCTGAGAGATCGGACTCGTTGGATTTCTCGTCGATGGTGAAAAAGAGCTCTTCCTTGAGCGCGAACAGCTCCTCTTTGCGCGCGTCCTGGTAGAACTGCAGCTCGGCCTTGTCGATCGCCTTCCGTTTTTCGGGGTCCTCCATCATCCGGAGCAGCTGCTTGTTCCGCGGCTGCCCGAGCTTGACCTTGAACATGGCCAGCCCGCCTTCTTCGACTTCGCCTTTGTCGAAAAGCTCCTTGGCTTCGCTGGCGAGCCGGTTGCAAAGCATGTTTTGCTTGCGAACCAATTGGTCCACCAGGCCGCGCCACTTGTCGTATTGATGGGTGGAGACGGTGGACGGCCCGCTGATGATCAACGGCGTCCGGGCTTCATCGATCAGGATGGAATCGACCTCGTCGACGATGGAGAAATTGTAGCCGCGCTGCACCTGCTGCTCGCGGGTGGTGGCCATGCCGT
>JBEEHG010000062.1:0-94416 GCA_041167265.1 Verrucomicrobiota bacterium
CGAGCGTGTTAATCGAAGGCGAAAGCGGCACCGGCAAGGAACTGGCGGCGCACGCGATCCATAATCTGAGCCGGCGAAACAAAGCAAAATTCGTCACGGTGCATTGCGCGGCGCTCTCGCCGCAACTGCTCGAGAGCGAATTGTTCGGGCACGAACGCGGCGCCTTCACCGGCGCGCACGAACGCCGGATCGGACGCTTCGAACAAGCCAATGGCGGCACGATCTTCCTCGATGAAATCGGCGAGATCGACGCGAGCACGCAGGTGAAATTGCTCCGGGTGATCAGCGAAGAGCGCGCTTTCGAGCGGGTCGGGGGGAACCAGACCTTGCGCGCGGACGTTCGCCTGATTGCGGCCACCAACAAGAACCTCGAGAAACTGGTGGCCGAAGGAAAATTCCGCGACGACCTCTATTTCCGTCTCAACGTCGTTCACCTCACGATGCCGCCCTTGCGCGAACGGAAGGACGATATCCCGCTCCTCGTCCGGAGTTTTCTGCGCCACTTCTGCAAGGTGAACGAGAAACCGCTCCTGGAATTGACCGGGGACGCGATGAACGCGCTCCTGACTTACAGCTGGCCCGGGAACGTCCGCGAGTTGCGGACCGCGATCGAACACGGAGTGGTGATGGCGCGCGGGCCCAGGCTGACGTTGCGCGATTTGCCGCCGAACGTTCGCGCCGCGACCGGCGCCGCTCTGCCGGGCGGCATCACCCCGGCGAAAGCGTTTGGAGAAAAATCGAGCGCGCTCGATCTCCATGAAACCGAAAAACGCCTCATCATGCAGGCGTTGGCCACAACGAACGGGAACATCACCAAAGCCGCCCAGAAGCTCGGGATCAGCCGGCGCACTTTGCATCGGAAGATTAATGAACTAAAAGCGGCTGGCGAAAATGTTTAGCGTGGCTGCGGACCAAGGAGCGGCGATTTGCAATCGCCGTCTTGTTAGGTCGGCGGTTTCAAACCGGCGCTCCTTGATGCTGCACGTAATATCCCGTTTAATGTGACCACGGTGGCACCTGCAAAAAAGATTTTCGGCACGGATGGCGTTCGCGGCGTCGCTAACGTCGAACCCGTCACGGCCGAGACCGCGCTGAAGCTCGGCCGCGCCGCCGCCCACATTTTCACGAAGCTGAATCCGCGGGACCATCCGACCGGGGCGCGGCCCAAGATCGTTCTCGGGAAAGACACGCGGCTCTCCGGTTACATGCTCGAAAACGCGCTCGTCGCCGGCATCACTTCCCTCGGCGTCGACGTCCTGTTGATCGGCCCGCTTCCTACTCCCGGCGTTGCTTACATTACCCGTTCGCTCCGGGCGGATGCCGGCATTGTTCTGTCCGCTTCTCATAATCCCTACGAGGACAACGGCATTAAGTTTTTCCGGCATGACGGCTACAAACTGGACGACCAGGTCGAGCAACAGATCGAGGACCTGGTGTCCAGCGGCGACATCGATTCCATCCGTCCGACCGCGGGTAACATCGGGCGGGCGCGCCGGATCGATGACGCTCTCGGCCGTTACGTCGAGTTCGCGAAAGCAAGTTTCCCGCGCGGGATGTCGCTGGAAAAAATGCGCGTAGCGGTGGATGCAGGGAACGGGGCCGCCTACAAATCGACGCCTTGTATTTTGCGCGAACTCGGGGCCGACATCACGGTCGTGCACGACGAACCGAACGGCACCAATATTAATGCCGAATGCGGCAGCACCTTTCCGAGCGAGATCCAGCGCGTGGTAAAGGAATGCGGCGCGCGCCTCGGCATCACTCATGACGGCGATGCCGATCGCGTTCTGCTTTGCGACGAGAACGGCGAGCTGGTGGACGGCGACGAGATCCTGGCAATTGCGGCGGTAAATCTTTTGAAAGCCGGCCGGCTGGCGGAGCAAACGCTCGTCGCCACGGTCATGAGCAATTTCGGGCTCGATGAAACCCTCGCCTCGATCGGCGGCAAGGTGATCCGGACGAAAGTGGGGGATCGTTACGTGATCGAGGAGATGGTGGAGCAAAACTTGAATCTCGGTGGCGAACAGAGCGGCCACCTGATTTTTCGCGACTTCACCACGACCGGAGACGGGATCATCAGCGCGCTCCAGATTTTGCGGATCATGCAGGCCACCGGAAAGCCGCTGAGCGAACTGAAACAATGTCTGAAGAAATATCCGCAGGCCCAACGCAACCTGAAGGTGCGGGACAAGCGACCGCTCGAAGAACTTCCGGCGGTCATGAAACTGGTGGGCGATGCGGAGAAGGAACTTTCCGGAAAAGGCCGGGTGCTGCTGCGCTATTCCGGGACCGAACCGAAGATCCGGCTCCTCATTGAAGGCCGGGAAGTCGAACAGATCGAACAGCAGGCGAACCGGATCGCCGAAGCGATCCAGAGCGCGATAGGGATATAGGTCGTATAAGTCGCATAGGTCCATGGAACTCACCCAGGTCATCGAAGCGCTCCTCTTCGCCGCCCAAAAACCGCTCACCGCGCGCGAACTGGCAGCGGCGATCAAAGGCGCCGGCGGCGCCGACGAACTTCTGCCTAACGAATTCGCGAAGGTGACGGAAGCGCAGATCGCGGCCGGGCTCGAGCAATTGAAGATCGAGTACGTGCAGCAGGGCCGCGCCTACCAGCTCGCTGAGAAAGCCGACGGCTGGCAATTGGTGAGCGACCCGGCCTACGCCCCGTGGGTCCGCCAGTTATTTCCCGCGGTCAAACCAGCGCGGCTCACTCCTCCCTCGCTCGAAACCCTCGCCATCGTTGCTTACCGCCAGCCGATTACGCGCGCGGACATCGAAGCCGTCCGGGGCGTGGCGGTGGATGGCGTGCTCCAGAACTTGATGGAGCGCGGTTTGGTGAAGATCGCCGGTCGCGCCGAAGTCCCGGGGCGCCCCCTCCTTTATGAGACGACCCAGTTTTTCCTCGAGCACTTTGGGTTGCGCGATCTAAACGAGCTTCCAAACGCGGAGGAATTGAGGACGCGCTATCTGCCGGTGGCGCCGCGGAAAGAAGCGCCGGTCCCGGAAGAGGCTCCCTCGGAACCCGGGCCCGCTCAGGATTGACTTGGCGGGCAGTTTAACGACGATTCATCCGTGCCGTTGCGCACCCAGCTTATGAAAACATTTCTTGGACTCGGAAAATTGCTCGCCCTCGCTTCGCTGTTCAGCCTGACCGGCTGCGGCACCTACAACCGGCTCGTCACCCTCGAACAGACCGTGAACAAAAAATGGGCCGACGTGCAATCGGTCTATCAACGCCGGGCCGATCTGATTCCGAACCTCGTCAGTACCGTGGCTGGTGCGGCGAATTTCGAAAAGTCCACCCTCACGGAGGTGACGAACGCGCGGGCCAGCGTCGGCCAGGTTAAACTCGATCCCAGCAAGGCGCCTACCGATGCCGCGGAGCTGGAAAAATTCCAGCAAGCCCAGGGGCAACTCAGTACCGCGTTGTCGCGGCTCCTGGTGGTGAGCGAAAACTATCCGCAGCTCCGGGCCACCGAAGCGTTCCAGAACCTGCAGGCCCAGCTGGAAGGAACCGAGAACCGCATCTCGGTGGAACGAAACAACTTCAACACGGCGGTGCAGGAGTACAACACCGCCCTGTCGCGATTCCCGACGAACATGCTGAACAAGATGTTCGGCTTCAAGGAGCGCCCGTTCTTCAACGCCGCGCCCGGCGCCGAGAAAGCGCCGGAAGTGAAATTCGATTTCAATAAACCGGCTGCCACCGCCACCGCTACGCCGTAGCGGTGGAAGCTCCAAATCCCAAGCTCCAGGCTCCAGAGAAGCCTCAAATTCCAAATCCCAAAACCGTTGTGAGCAGTCGCTCTTCGAGGTTGGTGCTTGGTTCTTCCTTGGGATTTGGAACTTGGGAGTTGGGATTTCTTCGGCCGCGCGTATTAGCAGCGGCTCTCATCTGCTCAATAGTTTTCGTCAGTCGATCGGTCGCGGCCGAAGTCGTTCCTCCCAAGCCGCCGGCGTATTTTAACGATTACGCGAACGTGGTTTCGAAAGAAAAGGCGGTCGCCCTCAACGAAAAGCTCGCGCAGTTCGAGCGCGACACGTCGAACCAGGTGGTCGTGGCGGTCTACCGTAAAATGCAGACCGATTCTTCAATCGAGGATTACGCGCAGCGCATCGCCCAAGCGTGGGCCGTTGGGCAAAAGGACCAGCGCAACGGCGTGGTGTTGCTGGTCTTTGTCGACGACCGCAAAATCTCAATTCAGGTGGGCTATGGGCTGGAAGGCGCGTTGCCGGACGTGACGGCGTTTGATATTCGCACCCGTCATATCACCCCGCGCTTCCGGACCGGAGATTACACCGGCGGACTGGACGAGGGAATCGATCTCATCCTCAAGGCGATCCGCGGCGAATACAAAGGCGACGGCGGCACCGTCCAGGAAAAAAGCCGCACCGGTCCTTCGAGCGGGTGCGGGCCTTTGGGGTTCCTCATCATGCTGATCATCGTCCTGGCAATCATCCGGTTGGGACGGCGCCGGGGCGGTTACGGTTACACGGGATTAGGAGGGCCATTCGTCAGCAGCGGATGGGGAAGTGGATGGTCGAGCGGGAGCTCCTCCTCGTCGTCGTCCGGGGGCGGGTTCAGCGGATTTAGCGGCGGCGGCGGCAGCTTCGGCGGCGGAGGATCCAGCGGGAGCTGGTGAACTTATGCGGACCCATCGATTCGTTCGCGAGCTGGAGCACGATCGCATTACCAAAGCGATCAAGGATGCCGAAGCCAAGACCTCCGGGCAGATTCGCGTCTTTTTGCAGCGGGGGAGATTCGAAGAAGACGCCCTCGAACGCGCCCAGAAGAAATTCGTCCAACTGGGAATGCAAAAAACGCGGGAACGGAACGGCGTGCTGATCTTCGTCGCGCCGCGCGCGCAAAAATTTGCGGTGATCGGCGACGAGGGCGTTCACCAAAAATGCGGCGCGCAGTTCTGGGCCGATCTGGTGGCGCGGATGCGCGAACATTTCCTTCGCGAAGATTTTACCGAAGCGCTCGTGGAAGCGATCACAGCGACGGGGGTATTGCTGGCCCGATCGTTCCCGAGAACGAACGCATCCACCAACGAATTGCCGGACGAGATCGTGGAAGGGTAGCATTGTAGCCGCTTCGCTGTGCGAAGCGTGAGGGGGACGTCGCTCCAGCTCAACGCCGCCCACAGGACGGCGGCTACAGAAGAGACTTGCGGCCGACGGTTTCTGGTGTTCATTCCCGTCCCGCAACGAGTTTTGAAGTTGCGCCGTTGGTCCCTGGGTTTTCGTCGCTGGACGCAAAGCCGCACTCGTCAGGGGTAACCCGGCGCTTAGGAGGAATTTCGATTTAAGAATCTCGAATTTCGATTGCCCGGACCTCGTGTCTTCAATCGAGAATCGAAATTCGACAATCGAAAATAAACTAGATGCCAGTTCATTACGGTCGTTTTGAAATGCCGAAGACCCTCGTCAAGGACGAGCACGGCGCCACGGAAACCTACGCGCGTTTTATCGCGGAACCCTTTGAGGCCGGCTACGGCCACACGGTCGGAAACTCACTTCGGCGCGTCCTGCTTTCATCATTGGAAGGCGCGGCCATCACCGCCATAAAGATCACGGGCGCGCAGCATGAATTCGCCACTTTGCCGGGGGTGGTGGAAGACGTGACCGACATCGTCCTCAATCTGAAGCGGATCAAATTCAAGGCGACCGAGCACGAGCCGCGCAAGCTTTCCCTTTCCGTGAACAAGGAAGGCGAAGTGACCGCCGGCGACATCCAGCTCGTCCAGGGTTACGAAATTCTGAACCCGGACCAGCTCATCTGCACGATGGACAAGAAGCACAAGTTCGACGCCGAGCTCGAAGTGCGCGTCGGCCGCGGTTTCGCCACCGGCGATGAAAACAAGCGGGCCGACCAGCCGATCGGCCTGATCCCGATTGATTCTATTTTTTCGCCGGTCACCCGCGTGAAATACGCGGTGGAAAATACCCGCGTCGGTCAGCGGACCGATTACGACAAGCTCATCCTGGAAGTTTGGACCGACGGCCGGCTCACCCCGGACGACGGCCTGCTCCAGGCTTCCGCGATCCTGCGCCACCACCTCGATGTGTTCGTGAACTTCAACGAAGACGTGATCGAATTCGACGAGACCCCGGCCGGTGTGAGCGAGGAAAACATGAAGCTGAAGAAGCTCCTGAACATGAGCGTGAACGAGATCGAGCTCAGTGTGCGGGCGGCAAACTGCCTGAACAACGCGAACATCACCACCGTCGGCCAGCTCGCGCAGAAGACCGAGGCCGAGATGTTGAAGTACCGAAATTTCGGCAAGAAATCGCTGAACGAGATCAAGGACAAACTCCAGCAATTGCAGCTCGGCCTGGGAATGAAATTCGACCCGGGCCTGGTGGACACGCCGGCTTCAGCGGATGGCGCCAGCAGCAATGGCGCGACGGACGAGGCGAAATAACGAGTCGTTAGGCAAAGGCCAGCGTTGAGGACGAACCCATGAGACATCAAAAGAAAACCGTCAAGCTTGGTCTCACCGCCGAGCACCGGAAGGCGTTGCTCGCGAACCAGGTCTGCAGTTTGATCGAGCACCAGCGGATCAAAACGACCCTGGCCAAGGCGAAAGCTGTTCGCCCGCTCGCCGAAAAGATGGTGACGCTCGGCAAGCAAGGCTCGCTTCATGCCCGCCGGACCGCGCTCGCGGTTCTTCGCCAGAAGAAAGCCGTGAAAAAGTTGTTCGACGACATCGCGCCGCGATCCGCGGACCGCAAGGGCGGTTACACCCGGATCATCAAGCTCGGCGCGCGCAAGAGCGATTCAGCCAAGGTTGCGTTCATCGAGTGGGTCGATGCGCCTCTGGTTATCGACGAACCGGCCCCGGAGGACAAAGGCAAGAAGCGCAAGAGCGCGAAGCCCGCTGCCGCCGCCGACGAAGCGAAGCCGGAGCGAAAGTCGAAAAAGACCGAGAAGACCGAAAAGACGGACGAGAAGTAAACTGTGCGGCGATGTCGTACCAACACGCTTGAGAGCGTTTGGAGCCTGCTTAAGCGCGGGGTGATCGGCACCCTACCACCAGCTTTCGATGAAGCATCTGGACGTCGATCTGGATGAGCTTGAGCATCGGTTTAACAATCGGGATAATCGGTTTCTTTTCCGAGATACTCTGCTGAAACTGATAAAAGCCGAGAAGTTGCCGTATGCCGCACTTACCAAAGCAGCCTGATTTCTTTCTGCCGCAGTCTGATTCCCCCTTTCCGCCATGGTCATTCAGCGGAGCCCAGGTAAGAAACAACAAGAAAACCTTCATGATTGTTTCGCTACCCCCGGAATCGATCCCGACGGATCAGGCACGAAAAGCGTGGCAAAATCATCTTCGCCGAGAGTTTCGTTTTCCGGTTGTTGTGGCCTCGTGGGAAGGACCAGAGGAGTGGAAATTAACTGGTCCTCGTCTCCTAGTTGAAGCGTTGGCGGGATTAGATATAGCCGAGCTTCCTTGGCAGAGGATAACGGTCTACACAGGACTTGTAGATACTCTAACCGTCCATTCACTATCTTCACCGGATAGATGGGCTGATTGATTTCCCGCAATCCGTTTTTAGCGCCCCAAAACGTTCGGATATAGCCGATCGCGTCTATGTCGTTCTTGATGAATGTTCCGCTGCTCACCCTGGCATCGCGAAGGAACTTCAATCGCTTCCCCTTGAACGCTCCGGCTCCGTAAAAGCACTCATATAGAGCAAATGGGTCCGCCATGTCCGGCTGCTTAAGTTCGCTGAGTTGCTGGCAAATCCACTCCACGTCGGATTCGTCTCCGAGTTCGTCGCACACCGCAATCAACGCGCCGATCGTTTCAAGGATTGTCGTTATGTTTCCCGGAATGATTCCCTCGTACACCGTTATGTAAGGAGCGGCATCCACTACCTTTGTTAGGATGGCTCGACGGGATTTACACTTTACCTTTCGGTGTTCGTCTCGCCACGCGAAGAAGGCAGCTGCAATAATTCCTACCATGGCCCACGTCCACAAACACCATGCCGGTATCACGCCCCCACCTCCTTGATAGACGGCCACGATTGCGGCGGGGAATGAACCAGCGACCCACCAAACCCAATGTTGTCGCAGAGCTGCAAGAAAAGCGCGGACTTCCGGCCCGAGTGAATTGGCACTCTCTGACATGCTTTAGATTAGCGCCCTTACAGCACAAAAGGCGACTTTTCTCAGCGCTGAAACGCTTCGCATTCATGTCAGCGAGTTCTGAGTTCTGCGGGTTGTTTCAGAGGTATAGTCATGGAGAAATAGCCGTCCCAAAAACGGAACGAGCTGATCCCGGCGCTGGAATATTTTCCGCGCGGCGCAGAATCGCGACTTAATCGCAAACGGTTGTCTTAGATCAGTTTAAAACTTAGGAGCCGCGGGTGGCACGGGCATTGCATAAGGAGTGTGCATCCTTATGAAAACAAACCAGTCACCCACTCCAGTTCGCGCATCGACTTACGCTCTGCTTGTCCGCTCGGAAGAGAAAGAGCGCGGTCTGTTCGAAACCATCATTTACAGCCTCCTCGTCCTGAGCGCCGTCATCGGCATCTGGCAGTTTGCCCACCTGCGCATTCCGTCGCCGTTCGCGAATACCCCCGCGACCCAGGTCGTTTCCGGCAGTTAATTCGCCGCGTGTCCGCTGGCCATTCCGGTCAGCGGCGCGCGAGTCAGCGCAGCGTCCTGAGCCGCCAGGTCAATTCTCCGTCCGCGGCAATCTCCAGAAACGCGACACTCGAGGGTGCTCCCCGGTTTGGCCGCGTCACGCAGCCGGGATTGAGGAATCGCACGCCGTCGAGAATTTCGTTTCGCGGCACGTGGGTGTGCCCATGCAGAACGACGTCAGCGTTGTCGGGCGGTTTGTCCGGCGGAATGTGAACGAGATGGAACCGAACTCCGTTTCGTTTCAGGTCGCGCGTGAGCGGCCACTCGAAGTTGCTGTCGCAATTACCTCGCACAACGATGACCGGCGGACCGCACCGTTCGATGGTGTCTAGGACAGCCGGCGCGCACACATCGCCGAGGTGCCAGATCTCGTCGGCGCCCGCCGCAAGATTTTCCAAATTTGGCGGCGCCTTATCGTGGGTATCGGCAAGAACAAGGATTCGAAGCGGCGAAGCCATTGTGTGAGGGCCTAACAACGGGTAGATTCATCCTCGTGTCTTTCAAAGATTTTGGTCTCTCGAATGAAGTGGTGCGCGGAACCCAGGCAATGGGTTTCAGCGAGCCGACCCCTATCCAGCTCCGCGCATTTCCTATCGTTCTTTCCGGGAAGGACCTGATCGGCACCGCCCAGACTGGCACGGGCAAGACAGCAGCGTTCGCGTTGCCCATCCTGACGCTCCTCGCCAAGCATGGCGATTTCCGGTGTCTCATCCTCGAACCGACTCGCGAACTGGCGGCACAGGTCGAGACCGCGTTTCGCGATTACGGGCGCTTCACCGACCTGCGGGTTTCGGTCGTCCACGGCGGCGTCGGCTACGGGAAACAACGCGAGGAAGCCGCCCGCGGTGTCGATATCGTCGCGGCCACGCCCGGTCGTCTCCTCGATTTGCTCGAGCAGGGTTCCCTCAACTTTCGCCACGTAAAGATCCTCGTGCTCGACGAAGTCGATCGCATGCTGGACATGGGCTTTCTGCCGGATGTGCGCCGGATCGTGGAGCAAATTTCCACCGACCGCCAGACCCTGCTCTTTTCCGCAACGTTGCCTCCGGAGATCGAGCGCCTCGCGGCCTGGGTTTTGCGCGAACCCGAGATTGTGGAAATTGGCGCGCGCCGTTCGCCGGCGGAAACCGTGACCCACGCGGTTTATCCCGTCGCCGCCGAACAGAAGTTCGATTTGCTGATGGCGCTCCTGGAAAAGACTAATTTCGATAGCGCCCTGATCTTCAGCCGGACGAAGCACGGCGCGGATAAGATTGCGGTGAAACTGAAATCCGGGAGGCATTCGGTCGCGGTGATGCATTCGAACCGGACCCAGCGGGAACGGGTCGAGGCGCTCGAGGGTTTCAAAAGCGGCAAATACGAAATCATGGTGGCGACCGACATCGCCGCGCGCGGCATCGACATCGCCGGCGTGAGCCACGTGATCAATTACGACGTGCCGGAGCACCCGGAGGATTACGTCCACCGCATTGGCCGGACTGGCCGGGCCCAGAATGTGGGTGACGCCTTTACCCTGATGAACGGTGAGGAACTGGCGTCGCTCCAGGCGATCGAACGTTTCATGGGGCAAAAGATCCCGCGCCTGAAGCTGGAAAATTTTCCGTATCTCTACACCGCGCTTTTCGAACCCGAATCGAGCGAGGGCGGCAAGCGTTCCATCGGTGGTGGCCGCACCCATCGCGGTTATTCGTTTGGCCGGCGCCGGCGCTAAACCTGGGCAAATGCGGCACGCCGTTTTCGGATTACTCGCGCTCATCGGATTCGTTTCGGCCGCTATCGGCGCCGAGTCCGGACGAAGCCTGAAGCCGGAGGATTTCGCGGCGCTGCGGGAAGTGGACGAGCCGAATATTTCGCCGGACGGCAACCTCGTAGCCTACGTCGTCAAGGTTGCGGACATGGAGAAGGACAAGCGGCCGGCGAATCTTTGGCTCGCGAAATGGGACGGCTCCGAAAACCGCTCGCTCACTTTCGGCAACAAAGGCCAGAAACATCCGCGCTGGAGTCCGGACGGAAAATGGATCGGATTTCTTTCGGGCCGCGAGGACGACAACGAGAACGATCAGCTCTGGATGCTGCCGATAGGCGGCGGCGAAGCGGAAAAAATAACCGACGTGAAAGGCGGCGTGGAAGATTTCGCCTGGTCGCCCGACTCGAAACGGATCGTGCTCGTTATTCACGATCCCGATCCGCGGGAGCCGGAGAAAAAGGAGAAGGAAAAGAAGACCGTTCCGCCGCTGGTCATCAACCGGCTCTTTTTCAAGAAAGACATCGATGGCTACCTGACGGAGCGTTACTCGCATTTGCAGGTGCTCGATCTCGCGACGCGCAAGACAGAGCCGCTCACTTCTGGGAAACATGACGATCTCTGGCCGGTCTGGTCGCCGGACGGCAAAGAAATCGGCTTTGTGACCAAGCGCGGGGACGATCCGGACCGGACTGAGAACTGGGACGTTTGGGTCATCGGCGCCGAGCCGGGCGCAAAGGAACGGCAGCTCACCACTTCGCCGGAAGCCGATCCGCATCCGGACTGGGACAGCGCGCCGGCCTGGAGCCCGGATGGGAAATGGATCGCTTACATTCACGGCGGCGATCCGAAGAAAATCGAATATGCGGTCCATTCGCTCGCGATCATCCCGGCGGCCGGTGGCGCGCCGAAAATCCTCACCGAGAAACTCGACCGCAACGTCGTCCAGCCGCATTGGGCGCCGGACGGAAAGTCGTTGTTCGCGGTGGTCGAAGACGACGGCGCGCAGAATTTGATGCGGATCCCGGTCGACGGCGGCGCCCTGCAACCGGTCACGAACGGCCGCAGGAAAGTCACCGCGTACGATGTCAGCCGCGACGGCAAAATCCTCGTCCGCGCCAGCACGCCGGACCGGCCCTACGAGATTTTCGCAGTTGAGAAGGACAAGCTCCGGGACGTGACGAAACAAACCGAAGCGTTCCTGAAGGACCTGCGATTGGCGCGGATGGACGAGACCAAATTCAAGAGCGCGGACGGGACGGAAATTCACGGCTTCGTCGTCAATCCGCTCGATGTCACGGCGGGAACGAAACCGCCGGCGTTGCTTCGTCCGCATGGCGGACCGCAATCGCAGTACGCCTGCGAATTTCAATTCGAGGCGCAGCTCTTCGCCGCGAACGGTTACGCGGTGATCCTCCCGAACCCGCGCGGTTCCACTGGCCGCGGCGAGAAATTCGCCATGGGCATTTACGCCGATTGGGGCCACCGCGATGTCGAGGACGATCTGGCCGCGGTCGACGATGCGGTCGCACGGGGCGTGGCTGATCCCGACCGGCTGGGGGTGGGCGGTTGGAGTTACGGCGGCATCTCCACGAATTATCTCATCGCCACGACAACGCGTTTCAAGGCGGCTACCAGCGGCGCTTCGATCTCGAACGTCCTCGCCGGTTACGGCACCGACCAATACATCCTCGATTACGAAAACGAGCTCGGGGTGCCCTGGAAAAATGCCGAGACCTGGACGCGGATCTCCTATCCATTTCTGCACGCGGACAAAATCAAGACGCCCACGCTTTTCCTTTGCGGCGAAGCCGATTTCAACGTGCCGCTGCTGAATACCGAGCAGATGTATGAAGCTTTGCGCAGCCAGGGCATACCGACCGAGCTGGTGATTTATCCGGGGCAGAACCACGGCCTCCGGAAGCCGAGCTACATTATCGATCGCTACAAGCGCTACCTCGATTGGTACGCCAAATGGATCACGCCGCATAAATCGGCCGCGCCGTAATGACGATGAAAAAGCAAAAGACCGCGCTGGTGACCGGCGCCAACAAAGGAATCGGGTTCGAGGTCGCAAGAGAACTGGCCCGGATGGGGTTCCGTGTTTTCCTTGGCGCCCGGAACGCGAAGGCCGGTCGCGCGGCGGCAGAGAAGCTGCAGAGCGAAGGCGAAGTTCTCTTTCTTGAGATCGACATCTCGAACGAGAAAAGCATTGCCGGGGCGGTGGACGAATTAGCGCGACAAAGCGAGCACCTCGACGTGCTCATCAACAATGCCGGCATCCTGCTCGATGAAGACAAATCCGCGCTGACGCTGACGCCGGACATTTTCGAAAAGACTTTGCGGACCAACACCCTCGGACCATGGCTCGTTGCCGAGGCGTTCGCGCCCCTGCTCAAGAAAGGCCGCGAGCCCCGGATCGTGAATGTCTCCAGCGGCGGCGGCCAACTCGAGGACGGCGCTGATGGATGGGCGCCCGCCTACTGCGTTTCGAAGACCGCCTTGAACGGCGTCACCGTTCAGCTCGCCGCCGCGCTCCCGAAATTCGCGGTGAACAGCGTCTGTCCCGGTTGGGTCCGCACCGACATGGGCGGCGAAAACGCGACTCGATCAGTTGCGGAAGGGGCCGGTACCATCGTCTGGCTTGCGACCGCCGCGCCCCACGACTTGACCGGCAAGTTCGTGAAGGATCGCAAAGTCATTCCCTGGTAGAATTGGAGCGTCCGCTGTCGCAGCGGACTCCGTTCGCTTCCGCTTTTTGCGCTAACGGCAGGGCACGCTACAATGCCGGCCATGCCGGATGAAGCCGATTCAGCCACGAACAAAGTGGAAAAAGCCGACATTGCGTTGGGAAAGAAGATCGCGAGCAAACGCCATCATCCGGCGGTCAAGGCCGCGGCGACTGCCGGCGAATTCGGAGACCAGGGCCCGCTCTACGCGCTGGCGACCGGTGTCCTTGCCGTCGGCGTCGCATCGCGTCATCGCCGCGTGACCGACTGCGGCCTGGCGATGCTGGCGGCGATCGCGTTCGCCGATGTCGGCAAGCGAATCGCCAAACGTGTCATTCGCCGGACCCGTCCGAACGTTCTCCTCGAGGAGGGGCGCTACGATTCCGATACCGGTGGGTCCGAGCGCAAACCGGAGCAATCTTTTCCGTCCGGCCACACCGCGTGCACCGTCGCAACGGCGCGCGCCCTTTCGCGTCATTTTCCCGAAACGACCGCCGCCGCCGGCGCGGCCGCAGTCATCATCGGTTTGTCGCGCGTGGCTGAGGGCAAGCATTGGCCGCTTGATGTGGCGGCCGGGGCCATCATCGGACTTGCCGCGGAACGTTTGGCCGCGGTGCTCTACGAGCAATGCCGCCGCTGATATTTTTCTAGTCGGCCGAGATCACGAAGCGATTCCCTTCGCTATCCTTGAACATCGCGTATTTGCCCCACGGCTGTTTCTGCGGCGGCCCTTCGAATTCGACTCCGCGCCCCTTTAACTCCTCGTAGGTCTTGTCGATGTCATCGCACGAAAACGTCGCTGGCATCATCGAGCCGATCCGTTTCTCCTCGCCCTCCATGGTGAAGAGGACGAGGCGCGTCTCCGCCTTCGGCACCCGCAGCTCGATCCAGCGCTGCTTGTCGTCGAAAGGCTGGTCGGTGATGATGGTGAACCCGAGTTTCTCCGTGTAAAAATCCAGGGCCCGGTTCTGATCGGTCACTGGGATACTGACGAATTTTATTTGTTTAATCATGGCGAGCGCATGTTAAAGCCGGGGTCGCCCTCGTCCAGTGAGACCCGGCGTTTCAAGACAGAAACCGCTGTCCGTTTATCGGCATAGTTGGCGGGAAGAGTTTTCGGGAGTGCGGGGTGACTCTCGGTCCGCCCCCACAGCATCCAAAATCGGGATCGTTAGGCCGGCGGCTTAAGGCCGGGACAGGGGCGGCCCGCGAATTATAGTTATATGGGTAAGTTCGCAACTGCCCTGTTGATTACAGCTCTTCAGCTATGCGCGGTTGATCGCGTGCGGGGGGATGAACAAGTTTTGCGACTTCAGGAAGAACTCCGAAAACGGCATCTGTTTTTTGGCAATCCCAACGGCGAATTCAGTCCCGCCCTGGTCATGGCGCTCTCGCGTTACCAAAACAAAAAGGGGTTCCCGGCCACCGGTCTCCTCGATTTAGAAACTTGCGCCTCGCTGGGAATTTCACCCCCGGGTCCCCGGGTTGCGCCGACCCCTTTCGTCGTCGTCAAAACGGGCGATGTCCGCGGGGTGAACGGTGAATTGCTTCCGAGCGCGACGCCGCTTTTTGCAATAGCGACTGGTCCTGCGTCTCCCCGTGACGCTCGGCCGCTCGATGACAACGCGCCCGCGCCTGCTCTCCTGAACAAACCGCAGGAGGAAATCCGACCGGCCGGAAAAGGCACGCGAGAGCGCGCCGCCACTCCGGGTCTTCGGCAAAAGCCCCGCCCCCGAGAAACCAATCCGCTTGTCCTCGCGTATCAAAGCGTGGATCACGCGTTGAAGCTGGTGTTTCGCGACGCACAGCCGAGGAAAAAGCGCGATCCGAAAAAACGCGGATAATCCCGCGCCCGCCATGCCTCGGTTCCGCGAAACCATCCCCGTGGATGATTACGTAATCGACGTCCTTATGCGCGACATCGTCGGGCACGATCGGCAGCCGGCGGCGTATCTGGTTTACCTTTACCTCTACAGCACGGCGGCTCGCCGCAGATGGAAAGCGGTCGATGCGAGCCTGCGCTCGCTGTCGGATGAGACGGGGCTGTCGAAGAGCGCAGTCCAAACCGCGCTGCAACTCTTGCGTCGACGCGAGCTTATCGCGACAACCGCGGACCATGCCACGGCGATTCCGCAACATCGCGTGTTTCGCCATTGGCGGACGCCGCCGCGTCCTGCGCCACGCTCGCGGAAGCGGCCACGCTCGTGACGTCAGCGAACTGGGGTTAACGCTGTAGCCGCGGCGCTCTGTCGCCGCGCTGCTTAATTTCCGCCACGGCGCGACTGCGCGCCGCGACTACTGCGCGAAATGCCGGAGCATGGCATGCTCCGGCACAGCATTGAGAAATCCTAACTGGCTGCGGCTACGATTTGTCGTAGACCGCCGTGCTCGTCATCTTCGCGCCTTTGTCGTCCGTCCCAGTCATCGTCACCGTGCGCGTTTTGCCATCGGCTGACACTACGATCTTTCCGGTCACTGTGATTTTGCCGGCTTTCTTGTTCGTCAGCTCGAGATCTTTCCCATCCTTTTTGTACGAGCGCATATCGGCGGTAGCGTCGCCCGTCACCGGATAATCTTTCCCGTCGAACTTGCCGGTCCATTCCGAGTGCGCGGCTTTGCCCTGCGCGTCGGTGCCATCGACCGTAACTTTTATTTGGTCGCCCGCGGCTGCGTAAGTCACAGTGGTGTTCTTCGCGGCGCCGGGCGCAATTTTCGACTTTGCCTCGTTGAGTTTCCACGTGCCCATCATCGGATCATCCGCAGCCAGGCAACCGGCGGCGATCGCTACCGAGATAATAAATGTGAGACCAATCGTTTTTGTTTTCATGCTGGCCATCCCGGCGGTTCGTTAGGCTGACGTCAACGCCGTTTTGCCAGTAAGAACCAGCCGCGCCTCGAACGAGAGCGCCGGACCGCCGTTTTGACTTGTCACTTGTCACCCGTCGCTGGTCGCTTCAACATCGTCGCCCATGACCGCCACCGCCGAACCGGATGACGCCGTTCCGTTGACCGGGGAAGAACATAAGCCTGGTTTCCTCGGGCATCCGCGCGGGCTCTGGTATCTCGCCTTCACCGAAGCATGGGAACGCTTCTCCTATTACGGGATGCAATCGCTCCTCGTCCTCTACATGGTGAAATATCTTCTTTTGCCGGGGCGGATCGAGCGGGTCGCGATCTTCGACGCTTTCCGCCACCTGCCGTTGTACAACGGGCTCGATGGTCAACCGCTCGCCTCCGCCATCTTTGGCACTTACACGGCGGCCGTTTATCTCACCCCGATCTTCGGCGGTTTCCTGGCCGATCGCGTCCTGGGCCGGCGCCGTACGGTCTTACTCGGCGCCTTTACCATGGCGGCCGGACATTTCCTGATGGCGTTCGAGACGGCATTTCTTTTCGCGCTTCTTTGCCTGGTGCTCGGCTGCGGAATGTTCAAGGGCAACATCGCCAGCCAGGTCGGCGCGCTTTACAAACCGAACGACCTCCGCCGCGGCGATGCCTTTCAGATCTTTTACCTCGGCATCAATGCCGGCGTGATCATTTCGCCGCTCATCGTCGGGTCGTTAGGCGAAAAAGTCGGGTGGCATTACGGCTTCGCCGCGGCCGGGGTCGGCATGCTCCTCGCCATCTGCATTTATCTTTGGGGCCAGAAATATTTGCGGGGGAGCGACAACGATCCGCGCCTCATCATCGTGACCAGTGCGCCCCGTGCAAAACTGAATCGTCGCGATTGGACTTCCGTGATCGCGCTCGTCCTCCTTATCCCGGTCATGGCCGTCGCGATTGTGCCGAACAACCAGATCTTCAACGCCTACCTCGTCTGGGGCGACCGCCAGTTCGACCTCGTCTTCATGGGCAAAACCCTCCCGACGACCTGGCTCGTCACCCTCGACGCCATCGTTAGCGTCAGCTTTCTCGCCATCGTCGCCATCTTCTATCGCTGGTACGGCAAGCATTACCGCGAACCCGATGAGATCACCAAGCTCATCATCGGCTCCGGGTTCTCGATCTGCGGCGCGCTCTGCCTTGTCACCGCCGCGGCGACGCAGGCGCCCGGACAAAAGATCGGGCTGTTTTGGCCGGTCGCGTTCCATTTCCTGAACAGCATCGCCTTCGCCCATATGCTGCCGATCGGCCTCGCCTTGTTCGCGAAGTACGCGCCGAAAGCGATCAACGCCACCATCATCGGCCTGTACTATCTGGCGTTCTTTGCCGCGAACACGATGGTCGGCTGGATCGGCGGCTTCCTCGAGAAATGGCCCACGACAAACTTCTGGCTGTTGCACGCCGCCATGGCCGCGGGTGCGGGACTTACCTTCGTGCTGTTCAAGCTTCTCGTGAGCCGGCGTCTCGAAGTCGACCCGGGATAATTCGGCGCCAGAGCCGCCGAGACCACGGGCGCGCCCCGTTTAGAAGCAGTGATGACGGAGCGCTGGGATTGATCCATTCTGAAGGCGCGTGGACGCTCGGACCGAATTCCAGAACCTGCTGCGGAGCGACGAACCCATCCTCGCGCTCGCGCCGATGCAGGATGTCACCGACCTGCCGTTCATGCGCCTGATTAGCGGCTACGGCAACGCGGACGTTTATTTCACCGAATACTTCCGGGTCCTGCCGGAATCGCGGCTCGATCCGCAAATCCTTGCTTCTATCACCCAAAACCCGACTGGCCGTCCGGTCGTCGCCCAGATGATCGGCAACGATATCGCCGCTCTGGTCCGCACCGCGCGCGAGCTCCAACAGCATCCGGTCGCGGCGATTGACCTGAACCTCGGCTGCCCGGTGCCGATCGTGTATCGCAAATGCGCCGGCGGCGGTTTACTCCGCGACCCCGGCCGCATCGACCAAATCCTGGGCGCGTTGCGCGAAGCGATCGCCATCCCGTTCACGGTGAAAACGCGGATCGGCTTCGATGACGCGGCTATTTTCGACGAACTGCTGCCGATTTTTGCCCGCCATTCGCTGGACCTGCTCACCGTTCACGCGCGCACCGTGAAAGAAATGTATCGCAGCGCACCGCGTTACGGCTTCATCGCGCGCGCCGTCGCAGCGATGTCTTGTCCCGTGCTGGCCAACGGCAACATTTACTCCGCGGGCAAGGCGGCTGAAGTCCTCGGCCTCACCGGCGCGCGCGGGCTGATGATCGGACGCGGCGTCATCCGTAATCCCTGGCTTTTCCGCCAGATTCGCGAGCAGCGTCGCGGCGAAATCATCTTCCGGCCGACCGGCCGTGATGTCCTCGAGTACGTGCGCGCGCTTTACGACGCCGTCAGCACACCCGGCATCGGGGAATCCGCCCAGATCAATAACATGAAGAAGTACCTGAACTTTATCGGCCTCGGCGTCGAACCAACCGGCGAATTCCTGCACCTGATCCGCCGCGCGACCACCCGCGCCGATCTCTTCGCGCACTGTCGCAAATTCCTCGATCACGACGACCCGATGCCGCTCGAGCCCTTCGCGATTCCCTTGAAGCCAACGGACGTAATGGCCGGCGCAATGCGTTGACACGCCTGTAGCGACGGCGCTCAGTCGCCGTAATTACCGGTTCTTTGTTTGTAGGGCGTCTGTGTCAGGCGCCATTCGCCATGACGTTTCACAGAAACGTCCTACAAATCTCCGGTTCGTGTGAGCCATTGAACTCCCCAGCGACAAGGTGAGAATCCCTCTCCCGATGACAACCGCGATTCCGTTAACCGAAAGACTCCTGATCAACGCGGGCGGCTGGCCGGCAATGAAAGCAGCGCGCGACATCGTCAAAGCCGGGCGCGTGACCGAACCGTGTTACGAACCGCCGTTGCTCACCGGGTTTGTGCGCGAAGGCGCAAAAAATTATCGCTCCGGCCTGCGGATCAAGAGCGCGGCCGACGTGGAAAATCTTTGCACCTGTTGGGAGTCGCGCTCGAGCGGCAAGATTTGCGGGCATTCCGTTGCCGTCGGCCTCATCCTGCTTCGGCCAGTTCCGGCCATCGTTCCCGAACCAGCGAAGATCGAGGAGCTGCCGGTTGGCCCGAAGTTCGTCCCGGTTGGAACGGAGGGCGCGCAGCCCGCGAAACTTTACCTGATCCTTCCGCCGAACTTCATGTCGGCCTGGGCGAAAGGGCAGGTCATGCTCGTTGTCGAAGTCGAAGCCGGTGGAAATCGCACCTTGCTTTCTGCGTTGCCAAAGAACGCCACGTTCGCTTGCGACGAGACCGACCTGGCCTTGATCGAAGCGTTGCGCGAGTTCCCCGCGATCTTCGCCAGCGGGATGGCGCTCTCGTCGCGCGATGCTTTTTTGCGTCTTTTGCCGTCGCTCCAAAATCATCCGCGCGTCACGTTCGGCAAAGCGGCGCCCGCGACGATCTCGTCGGCCACTGTTCGCCCGGGGATCGAGGTCGAGCAACGCGAGAAGGGCCGGATCACCGTGAAGACGCGGCCGATGCCGAACACGATGCTGCTTTGGAACGCGACCGAGGCGTGGTTCCTCCGGCAACACGAATTCGTTCGTTGCGCGGAAGCTTTGCCGGCGGGCGCCGCGCAATTGCTCGGCGCGCCGCTTTCCCTCGAAGGCGATCCCGCCTTGCAGTTTCTGGCGTTCGATCTGCCCCGGCTGCGCGAGGTGTTCGACATCAGCGCTGGCGAAGATGTTCGTCTGCCCGAAGTGGCCCCCGCGACGCCGGCCTTCGCGTTGCGCCTGGCGGGCACGCTCAACAGCGTCACCGGCGAGTTGTTTTGCACCTATGGCGACCGCCCCGCATTCAAGGCCGGGACCAACGAAGCGGATGTGTTCGTGTTCCGCGATCCGCAAAACGGCGAGCGCATCCTGCTCCGCAATATCCCGGCGGAACGCGCTGCGATCGCGCGCCTCGAACGGGTCGGGTTCGCGCGCACCGATGCCGCCGGTTTCGTGTTGCACGGGCAACCCGAAGTCGTCCGCTTCTTCGCGGTCGACTATCCAAAGTTCCAGCGTGATTGGAACGTTACTCTGACCGCCGCGGTCGAAAAATGGACGAGCGAGATCGAGCGGGTTACGCCGAAGCTGGAGATCGTCGGCTCGGGCGTGGACTGGTTCGAGGTGCGTTACTCTCTCGTTACGCCCGGTGGCCAGGAATTCTCGAACGCGGAGATCCAGCAGTTGCTCCGGTCCGGGCGAAATCAGACGCGGCTTCGCAACGGCCGGCTCGCCGTCATCGACACAGCCGGGCTCGAAGATTTCGAGCAGGTGATCCGCGATTGCGATCCGGCGCAGACCCAGCCCGGCCTTTACCGGATCAATCGCGCCCACGCGCCTTACGTTGAAGAAACCGCCCGCGAGCTCGGCTCAGCCATCGCCGATCGGCGAGAGGCGTTGAAGAAATTCATCACCAGCGCGAACGCGCCGGTGGGCAACGCCAAAGACAAACTCGGATCGCTCGCGAAGACGCTGCGTGAATATCAGATCACCGGCTTCGAATGGCTTACCCGCCTCGCCGCGAACAATCTCGGCGGCATCCTCGCCGACGAGATGGGCCTCGGCAAAACCGTGCAAACCCTCGCGTTCCTCCGCGCGAACAAGGGGATCGGCCCAGCCCTGATCGTTTGCCCGACCTCCCTCGTGACCAATTGGCAGAACGAAGCCCAGAAATTTACTCCTGAATTGAAAACGCTCGTGCTCGAGGGCGCTAACCGCGCGGCGCTCTTCAATTCAATCGGCGACGCCGATATCGTCATCACCAGTTACGCGCTGCTTCGTCGCGACATCGACGACCTCCGGAAATACCAGTTCTCCACCGCCGTGCTCGATGAAGCGCAGCACATCAAAAATCCGGAGACCCAGAATGCGCAATCCGCGTTCGCGCTCCGCGCCAAACACCGCTTTGTCCTCACCGGCACGCCGATGGAAAATTCGGTGCGCGATCTGTGGTCGATCATGAACTTCGCCCTGCCCGGATACCTCGGGCCGCGGAACGATTTCCGCGAACGCTACGAGCTCCCCCTCGCGCGCGGCGCCGCGCCCGACGTCCAGCGCCGACTCTCCCGCCGTCTCCAACCGTTCCTGCTTCGACGCCGGAAACGCGACGTCGCCCGGGATCTTCCCGAAAAGATCGAACAGGTCGTGCCCTGCAACCTCACGAGCAGTCAACGCAGCGCCTACGACGCCCTCCTCCGCGAAATCCAGAGCGGCCTCGGCAGTTCCAGCGCCAAAGACACGAATGCCGGGGCGCAACGCATGAAAATGCTGACCGGTCTCCTCCGACTGCGCCAGGTCTGTTGCGATCTGCGCCTGGTTGGCCTCGAGAAAGAAGATCCGTCCACCAAGCTCGAGCTGCTCGATGAGCTTCTCGGCGAAGCGATCGACGGCGAGCATCGCGTGCTCGTCTTCAGCCAGTTCGTTTCGATGCTCCACCTCATCCGCGATCGCCTGGAAGAGCGCCAGCTTTCCTACTGTTACCTCGATGGCTCGACGAAACGCCGTCAGGACGAGGTGAACCGTTTCCAGAACGACGGCACCATCCCGGTGTTCCTGATCAGCCTGAAAGCCGGCGGCGTCGGCCTTAACCTCGCCGCCGCCGACACCGTCATTCACTTCGATCCCTGGTGGAACCCGGCCGTTGAAGCCCAGGCCACCGACCGCGCCCACCGCATCGGCCAGACCCGCGTCGTGACCGCCTACAAACTCATCACCCGCGACACCGTCGAAGAAAAAATCCTGGCCCTGCAGGAAAAAAAACGCGCCGCCATCGACGCCGCCCTCGACAGCGAAGAGCCGTTGATGACCGGCCTGACGACCGAAGAACTGGAAGAACTGTTGGGCTAACGATCGAGCCAAAATTCCGGACGCCGATGGCCGTGTGCGATCGCGACAATCCAGATGGTGTCATCGCGGATGAGGTAGGCGATGTAATGTGGAAACGCATGCAGATTGCGGCGTCGGTATCCTTTCGGTCTCAGGCGAGGCGACTCCGGATTTCTCTCTATCCAGCCGACCGCTTCGGCGACCTCCGTACGGAAGCGCCACCCAAGTCCTGATTCCTTCGATTCGTAATAGGCGACTGATTCGGCAAACTCGCGCTCGGCTTCACCGAGGATGACGACGGTCATCGCCCAAGCTGACGGTCAATCTCCGCAACGACTTCCGCGAACGGTCGGCTCTTCGCCAGCCCCGCATCGATACTTTTGATCCGGCGCTCGATCTCTTCCTCCCACGCGCCGTCGACCTCACGCTGTCCGTTCGCTTCGCTACTTTCCAGAAGCGTGCGAGCGAGTTTCAACTGCTCATCATGCGGCAGCTGCAACGCGTCCTGGGTGATCGCCGCCAACTTCGAACTCACACTCTGATTTTAGGTCACCCCAGAGACGATGTCGAGACGCCATCTCCCCTAGCGTACTGCATGAACCGAATAGTCTTTGGTAGCGGAAGAATTTTCCATCGCTGGCTTGGACAGCGGCGATGATGACGACAGAGCTGGGGAGCTTCGAGGACGGCGATGGATGCGAAATCGGAAGGTGGTGAAGCCGAGCTTCGTGGAGAATTGTGTTCCCCAGTGCAACTGAGGAACGAGGAGTCTCGAAGAACTTTGACTTAACCGGTCGCCAATTTGAGTTCGCCTTCATGACCCTAGCCGCCGTAGCGTAGCTAAATCAGGAACGACCATGGAACCAAGTGAGGCGCTCTCGACCGCGGCGCAGATCGCAGTGGCGCTGGCGGGGTTTGCTGGGGTCGTCGTGGCGTTTCGCAGGGGGTCGCTCCACGATTGGGCGGTGATCGACAAGTATCGGCTCTGGCTTTTGCTCGGGAATTCGATCGGCCCGCTCTTTTGTTGTTTGTTCGGTCTGCTCCTCTTAACGATCGAACCGCGGCCGGTGTTCATCTGGCGGTGGTGCAGCGCGTTTTCCTTGCTGGTGACGGTTCCGTTCGCGGTCCTTAGCCGGAAACGTCAGGTAGAGCTGGGACCTTCCGTCATCGCGGAGATGGGCGCGTTTCGTTATGTCTATTATCTCTTCGGGGCAATCGGCGGAGTGGTCGTCCTCCTCCAGATTTACAATGCGGCCGTGACCGGCGTTTTTTTCCTATTCTATGCCGCGATCGTCTTCCCACTTGCCATCGGCGCGATTCAATTCGCGCGCATGATTCTCTTGCCGTCGACGCCGAACGAAACTGACCGCCGCTGAATCGGTTTCCCGTTACTGGATGAAGCGGATCGTCATCGGGTAACGATAGAATTCGCCGTCGCTCGCTTTGATGGCGGCGATAATGACGAAGATGGCGTTCAGGACCCAGAGGATGGCGAGGAAAACGAAGCCGACCAGGACGAGGCAGAAAACGGCCGCGACGGCGTTGTAGATCAGCATCGAGATCTGGAAGTTGACCGCTTCCTTGCCGTGGGCGTCGAGCTCGGCAGCGTCGTCGCGTTTGATAAACCAGAGAATGAGGGGCCCGAGGAGGTGACCGGGGAAATGGAGGACGACCCCGAGAAGAGCGCTGGCGTGAATGAAGGCAGCCCAGGTGCGGACGTTCACGATGGCAGAGACGTTAACGGGGGCTGGCGGCGGCGGTTGTGGGTATGAGGTTTCCATGGCGTCTATGAATTGGACGCAGCGATGGGGCGGATTGGATTCAGGAAATACGCTGTAGCATCAGGAAAACAGGAAAACAGGAGGCGCGTCCGCCTTGGTTTTTACGCGAATAGTTGATTCCCGGGCGACCCATGCTTTAATAATCGCCGCCACTGGCAAATCCCCGCGTCTTTCACCCTGTATGCGTGCCAATCCTGCAATCTTCCTCCTCATTGCTTCACTCGCATTCGGCGTGGCTAAGCCGGCCTCGGCCGCGCCGCCTGCCACCTTGGAAATTGTGGCGTCGGCGCCCGGCACGAAATCGACTTTGACCAAGGGGAACGACGGAAATTTCTATGGCACCTCGTACGATGGAGGAGCGTTCGGAGGCGGCACAATCTTTCGCATGACGCCCTCAGGACAGATGACGATCCTGAAGTCGTTCCAGGAAAGCACAAGCGACGCGAGGTCGGCGGATGGAAGTCATCCCGGGTCGCGAATGGTGCCGGGTCCCGACGGCCGTTTCTATGGCAGCACCATTTCAGGCGGGAGCTCCGCTCAACCGAACAGCGCGGTAGGAGACGGGACGGTGTTCGCTATTACCGCGGCGGGCGAGTTCACGAAGATCGCAGATGTCCCACCCGAGCCTTCCAGCGTCGTAGCCACGGGCAGAGTGGGGACCTACGGGGTGATCGCGCCGCTCACCTTTGGGCAGGACGGCGCTATCTACGGCACCCGGAAAGCTTCCATTTTCCGGCTGAGCGTTACCGGAAACTTCGTTACAATCAAGCCGCTCCCTCCCGGCTTTGGCCATACCGAGCGAGCATACGATCCCACAATCGTCGCCGGCTCGGATGGGTATTTTTACGGACCGACACCTCCGGAATTTTCTTGGGCCCGGGCCGCGTCTTTCGAATGGATTCGAATGGAACGGTGACCACGCTGGCCAACTCGGAAGATTTTTCATCAAATGACGATATGCCCCCCGCGCCCATGCTGGAGGCGGCCGACAAAAACTTCTACGGGTTCGGCGAAGCGAGCACTATTTTCAAACTGGACCCGGCGACGCGAATGCGAACCACGCTTTACCTATTCCACGGTCCTGACGGATGGCGACCACGTGATTCGTTAATTCAAGCTTCGGACGGCAATTTTTATGGGACCACGTCGAAAGGCGGAGCGAACGACCCTAATGGTTCCACCAACGACGACATCGGCGGCACCGTTTTTCGCGTGACGCCCGCGGGCGCGGTGACCACGCTGGTTTCCTTCGATCCTGTAACCGGCACCGGGCCGCGCGCTTCTCTCGTGCCAGGGAATGACGGTTGTTTCTACGGGGCTACTTCAGCCAAAGGCCCGAACGGGACGGGCACGATTTTCCGCGTGACGGTATTCCCGCCGAAGCTCATCGCTGTTATTCCTCGGTCAAATCCGAACGAAACGAAGCTGGTTCTGCATGGTCAGTTTTTCAGCGGAACGACGAGCGTTACGGTAAACGGCGCTCCAGCGATTTCTTTCGTCGTCGATTCGCCCACCCAGATCACGGCGACCGTTTCTTCGGCGGACGTCGAGGGGACTGTCTCGGTCACGACGCCTCTGGGATCGACGTCCCTGAATATCGATAAAGCTGTGCCCGGTTCCGTCCTCAATCTCTCTTCACGCCTGGCAGTTTTGCCGGGCGACAACGCTTTGATCGGAGGCTTCATCATAACGGGTTCCCAGCCCAAAAAGCTGCTGCTGCGCGCGATGGGTCCATCGTTGACGAAATTGGGGGTGACGGGTGCGCTTCAGGATCCCACCCTGGAGCTGCATAATCGAGAGGGGACGCTTATCGCGTCGAATGACAACTGGGGTTCGACTCAGATTGGCGGGATCATCACCAGCGATCAGTCGACCGACATTCAGAACACAGGCCTGGCTCCGACGGATGGTCGGGAAGCGGCGTTACTGGTTACGTTGGATCCGGGTGTTTACACCGCGATCCAGCGCGGAAGCAACAACACCGACGGCGTTGGTGTCGTCGAGTTGTATGATTTGGGTCCGGCTTCCTCCAATGCCAGACTGGCAAACATCAGCACGCGTGGGTTCGTAACCAACGACACTGTTCTTATCGGTGGATTTATCGTCGGACAACCCAACTCAGTGCAGGTCATTGTTCGCGGTCTTGGACCGTCGCTCGGGGCTTTGGGTGTCCGCAATCCGCTCGCAAATCCGACAATCGATTTACGCGATAGCAACGGAGCCCAAATCGCCTTCAACCATGACTGGCGCGACAGCCAGGAACAGGAGATCAATCAAACCACCATCCCTCCCAGTGACGTCCACGAGGCGGCCATTGTGGCAACGCTTGCTCCCGGAAATTACACCGCGATCGTTCGCAGCGAGGACAACGCCACCGGCACGGCTTTGGTCGAAATATACAATTTCACCCGGTGAGGCGCGGCCGGCTTCGACGAATCGCGACGCCCGGCGGCGATTCCGGCATGGGCGCGCCGGAGCCGCCGATCTGAATTCAGGAAATGTGGCAAACCTGGTTTGATTGCCAGGGTCGGGCGCTCCAGCCGAACCGAATTCTATTCGAGCGCCGCGGGCTCGCGCGTTGTCTAAGCTTGTGTCAACTTCGGTCCGCACCTCATGAAAAGATTCGCCGTCATTCTGCTGGCGACCTGGGTGTTGGCTTGCCTTTCCTGCGTCTTTGCCCGGGAGCCCGACGATATAAAAGATGGGCAACGCCTGACCAATGCCAAACGACAAGCAGTGGGACCGGTGAAAGCCGATCCCAAGGCGATTGCCAAATTAATCGACGACATCAACGCCGCGGCCCGGACGAACAAGCAGCGGATTCTGAGCATCATCGTCATTAACACCGACGTGGCGGCCTCGACCCTGGAGCAGGAAAAAGCGCAGAACGGACTGACGCTGGGCGATGTTTACGTCGCGCATTCGCTGGCGCTCGCGACCAACAAAAAAGTCAGCGCCATTTTCGCGCTGCACAAGGCCGGGAAAAGCTGGGCGGAAATCGCGAAGTCGCACGCGGTATCGTTGAAAGGCTCCAGCGAGCTGATCAAGCAGATGCAGAAGGAGTAGCTCCCCCTCTTTCCTGCTCATGATCCTTTGGACGAATGTAGTCGCCAGACCGGGATCAAGAGCATGAGCAAGGGCAAGAGGGACAGGCAACCGGCACTTGCGATCCCCGATTCTTCACCTACAATACCGGCTCGTTTATGGCAGAAAGCAGTGACACGATGGACATGAAGGAGTTCCAGCTCCATGAGAAGGATACCGGCAGCGCGGATGTGCAAATCGCACTTCTCACCCGCCGGATCGGGCAGCTGACCGACCACCTTAAGAGCCATGCCAAAGACCATTCGTCGCGCCGCGGCCTCCTCAAGATGGTGGCGATGCGCCGAAGCTTGCTCGATTATTTGAGCAAGTCGGAGTCCGACCGGTATAAAAACCTGCTCGAGAAACTCAACCTGCGGAAATAACCGCCGCGGGTTTGTCTCTGGTTACGTTCGTTTTTCGTCCGCGCTTTTGGCCTAACGAATTCGGTAATCAATAAGTAAACCGGCGCTCAGGCCGATGTTCCACTTTGATTAGAGGTTTTAGTCCCGACGCGTTTCGGGGTTAAAACCTACGATCAGGGTGACCGGCCTGGGATTCGCCAATCCAGGAGAAACGCAGTCATGCAACACAAGGTCACGGGCCAAATCGGGTCCACGCAAATTTCAATCGAAACCGGCAAGATCGCCAAGCTCGCCGACGGCTCCGTCGTCGTTTCCACGGGCGACACCATGGTGCTGGTCAGCGCGGTTTCGGCCACGCAAATCAAGGAAGGCCAGGATTGGTTCCCGCTCACCGTCGATTACCGCGAGAAAGCCGCGGCAGTCGGGAAATTTCCGGGCGGCTATTTCAAACGCGAAGGGCGGCCCTCGGAAAAGGAGACGCTCACCTCGCGCATGACGGACCGTCCGTTGCGGCCACTCTTTCCGGCCGGCTATCTTTACGACACCCAGATCATCTCGATCCTGCTCAGCGCCGATGGCCAAAACGATCCGGACATTCTCGCGATCAACGGCGCTTCCGCGGCGCTGACTGTTTCCGATATTCCGTTCGCGGGCCCGATCGGCGCGGTGCGCGTGGGCCGGGTCGATGGCCAGTTCATCGCGAACCCGACGCATGACGAGCGGAACTCGAGCGATCTCGACCTCGTTTACGTCGGCACCGAGAACGACGTCATCATGATCGAAGGCTCCGCCATGGAGATTCCGGAAGAGGATTTCGTCAAGGCCCTCGAATTCGCCCACGGGCACGCCAAGGAAATGATCCGCATCCAGAAAGAGCTCGCGGCCCAAGTCGGAAAACCGAAGCGCGAGATGCCGTTAATGACGGTGAACCAGGACATCCTCGAAGTGGCGTATCAGGTCGCCGGCGATCGCATCGAAGGCGCGCTCTACAACGAGAAGAAAGTCGATCGCAGCAAGGCCGTGAACGCTTTGAAGGAAGAAGTAAAAGCGGCCGTGGTCGCGAAATTCCCGGACGCCGACAAGTTCGCGATCTCCCAGGCTTTTGATTACGTCCAGAAAAAGGCTTTCCGCATCAGCGTGCTCGACAAACAGAAGCGGATGGACGGGCGCGGTTATCAGGACCTGCGTCCGATCACCTGCGAAGTCGGCGTCCTGCCGCGCGCGCACGGGTCCGCGATTTTCCAGCGCGGCGAAACCCAGGCCCTGGCCCTCGTCACCCTGGCGCCCATCGAAGAAGCGCAAAATATCGACGCGTATGGCGGCGGCGAAACGTCGAAGAGCTTTCTTCTTCATTACAGCTTCCCGCCGTTCAGCGTGGGCGAGACTGGACGGACCGGCGGCGCCAGCCGTCGCGAGATTGGCCACGGCGCGCTCGCCGAGCGTTCGCTCGAGCCGGTTGTCCCGGGCATGGAAGACTTTCGTTACGCGGTCCGGATCACGAGCGAGATCATGGAATCGAACGGCTCCAGCTCGATGGCGAGCGTGTGCGGCGGAATGCTCGCACTCATGGATGCCGGTGTTCCCATTAAGACTCCGGTCGCGGGAATTTCTGTCGGGCTGGTGACTGAGTTCGGCGACGGCGGCGATCTGAAGCGCTATGAGCTGCTCACCGATATCATCGGCTCCGAAGATCATTTCGGAGACATGGATTACAAAGTTTGCGGAACGGAAACGGGCATCACCGGATTCCAACTCGATCTGAAATTACCCGGCGTCAGCCACAAGATCATGGCGGAAGCGACCATGCGGACCAAAGAAGCGCGCACGAAAATTCTCGGAATCATGGCGCAGGCCATCGACAAACCGCGCGCCGATCTGAGCAAGTACGCGCCCCGGATCGAGACGATCAAAATCAATCCCGAGAAGATCGGCGCACTCATCGGCCCCGGCGGCAAAACCATCAAGGGCATCGTGGCCGAGACCGGCGCCGAGATTAACATCGACGACGATGGCTCGGTCCACATTTACGCGACGAGTCCGGAAAGCATGGCCCGCGCGAAGGAAATCATCGGCGGCATGTCGCGCGAGATCGAAGTCGGGCAGACCTATCATGGCCGCGTCGTCTCGATCAAGGAATTCGGCGCCTTCGTCGAAGTGTTCCCGGGCAAGGATGGCCTCGTTCATATTTCCGAGCTGGCCGATTTCCGGGTCAACCGCACGGAAGACGTAGCCAAGATCGGCGAGATGATCTGGGTGAAATGCATCGGCATCGACGACAAAGGCCGCGTGAAATTGAGCCGGAAAGCCGCGCTCAAGGAACGCGCCGCGACCGAAGCCGGCCAGACCACCGAGCCGGACCGCGTCGAGCACCAGCCGCGGCACTAGGCGCTTTCAGATTGTAGATTGATCTTCTGTAGCGGTCGCCCTGTGGGCGACGTTAACGACCGGATAACAAACGGTCTGCGCTTCGCACAGCGAAGCGGCTACAGTAAATCTGCAATCTCATGAAGTCCGGTTTTCTCGACAAGCTCATCGAACGCCTCGGCCGGATCGGGCCGGAGGACGTTCAGAATTATCTGCTCCAGCTCGCGCAGGAGAAAGGGCTCATCGAGACCGTCTTCAACGCGATCCAGGAAGGGATCATCGTGACCGATGCGAAAGGCCGGATCACTTACGTCAACGACGCAGCCTGCGAGCTGTTCGGGCTCGAAGGGGAGGACTCCATCGGGAAGCGGCTGGACGAACGAGTTCGAGGTCTCGATTGGAAATCGTTGTCGCAATCGCCGGGGGCCGTCAGCCGGGACATGGAAATCTTTTATCCCGCGAACCGGTTCCTGAATTTCTACATCGTGCCGTTGCTGATCGAGCGACGCGAAGAAAAGACAGAGGGCTCGACCGAATCTCGCCCTGCCAACGAGCCGGTAGGGCACGCGATCATCCTGCGCGACATCACCGAGAGCCGGCGGTCGACGGAAAAGACGATCGAGTCCGAGCGGTTCAACGCGCTCACCCTCCTGGCGGCGGGCGTGGCGCACGAGATCGGTAATCCGCTGAACTCGCTCCACATCCATCTCCAGTTAATGGAGCGCAAAGTCCGCAGGCTCGACGGCAAGTTGAAAGAGGAACTGCAGGAAGCGATCGCCATTTCGCGCGCGGAAATAACCCGGCTCGACTCGATCGTCACTCAATTTCTCCAGGCGATCCGGCCATCCAAACCGATTCTTCATCCCGAGAACGTGAACTCCATCGTCGAGGAAGCGTTACGCTTCTTCGGGCCGGAGATCGCGGACCGCGACATCGTGGTGGAAGCCGAGCTGCGTCCCGATCTTCCGCTCATCGAGCTCGACCGGGACCAGATGAAGCAGGCGTTTTACAACGTCATCAAGAATAGCTTCGAAGCGATGAAGCGCCGCGGCATTCTCCGCATCCGCACCGACCTGGACGCGACCCACGTGAACGTCAGCTTCACCGATACCGGCGGCGGCATGTCCGCGGAAAGTCTGAGCCGCGTCTTCGAACCGTATTTCACGACCAAGAGCGGCGGTTCCGGCCTTGGCCTGCTGATCGTCCGCCGGATCGTCCGCGAACACGGCGGCGAAATGGCCATCGAAAGCAACGAAGGCAAAGGCCTGACGTTGACGATTCGCGTGCCGTATCTCGACAAACGCGTCCGCATGCTCGAAGCGGGGGATAGGAGGGCGGAAGGCGGAGGGCGGAAGGCGGAATGAACGCGCCGGAAGACTTGCGGTCGCGGACGAAGAAATACGCGCTGCGAACCATCCGGCTTTTTCGTGCTTTGCCGAGGAGGGATGCGGTCGCCGACGTGCTCGGAAAGCAGTTGTTACGCTCTGCGACTTCGGTCGCCGCGCATTACCGTGAAGCCTGTCGCGCCAAGTCGAATCTCGATTTCATCAGTAAACTCGAGGGAGCGCAGCAGGAGCTTGACGAATCAGAACTGTGGCTGGAACTGCTCGGTGATAGCGGGGTCGTTAAATCAGCACTCCTTGCCCCGCTCCTCCAGGAAACAAACGAACTCATCGCAATCTTTGTCACGATGACGAAGAACGTGAAGCGGCGCCGTTAATTTTTTTCCGCCTTCAGCCCTCCGCCTTCCGCCTTCTTTTTGTATTTCTGATCCGTGACCTGTTTCCGGACCGCGGCGAATAATTTCCGGATTCCGATCTGGCTGCCGGTTTCTTTGATGAATTTCGGAATCACGCCGCCGCTGTCGGTGTAGATCGTGTAGGTCGCGTGGGTCGCATTCGGTCCTGTCGGCTCCAGCAGCCAGCTGCCTTCGCACAAGCTCACCCGGACTACCCCGCGCTTTTCCGGGGGGCCGGCGGTGTTGTCAGCGGCCCAATGGCTAAAATAGCTCGTCCCGCCGTCGGCCTTCTTCGCGCTGGTCCGCACGCGCACCGTGAAATCGCGATCGCTCGCCAGCGGGGCGGAGATGCGTTCATAGGCCACGACCGAATCGTTTTCGCGTTTCAGGACCCGGCATTCGGCGGTGTAAGGCATGAAGCTCGAATACGATTCGAGGTCGTCGAGAACCGCATGGACGAGATCGGTGCTCGTCGGGATTTCGCCCACTGCCTTCGATTCGTACGATAACGGACGCTGCCGGCGATAAATCGCCACGCCGTCCTTATCGGAAATTAATTTCCATTGAGCGGCGTTTGTTTCCGGTTCCGCGGCGAAACCAACCGGGCACAAGTCGGAGACGAGAACGAGAAAGGCAACCACAACCAGAGGCCGTGTCATGTCCCTGTCGGAACGATGCCGGCCCGTTCGACCATGAGGATGACCGTACGCTCGGGCGCGCGGGGCCGATGCATGACGCCTTTGGGAATCACCACGGCTTTCCCCGGCGTCAGATCGATGACGCGATCTTCGAGATCGATGAGCAGCTGTCCGCTGACGACATAGAAGAACTCATCTTCGTTCTCGTGTTTGTGCCAGTGATACTCGCCCTGAACCACGCCGAGTCGCACGACCGACTCGTCCACTTTGCACAACGTCTGGTTGTACCATTGATCGGTGCAGGCATCGACGAGACCCGGGACGTCGATTATTTCCAACGGCTCATGGAGAATATCGAGCCGGGTGTTGTAGGAAAATCCACCGGGCGATTTGTCTTCAGCGGCAGCGCTCATGCTGCTGCCTTCTCTCAACTCTCAACTACAAACTCTCAACTGATTTAATCGCGCTTCCGAATCGTGCCCGCGCCGCTGATATGTTTCTCGATCGCCGGGTTGCCGGAGTAGGTCACCTTGCCCGCGCCGGAGATTGCCACTTTGAGAACGTCGCTTGCGGAGACCTCGGCTTTTCCCGCGCCCGAAATCGAGACCGCCGCGATCTTCACCTGAAGCGAGTCCGCGAGAAGTTTGCTCGCGCCCGACATCGTCGCCATCAATTCATTCACGGTGCCGTCGACTGTCACCCGCGTCGCTCCGGTTCCCTCGAGATAAAATCCGTTGCCGGATAACTTGGTCGCGGTCATCCGGACCGCACCGGTCAGCCGCGCGCCGCTCATCGAAGCGCTCGAGAGTCTCACCTTCATCCCGTGCGTCGGATGAAGCTGGCCGTGCCATTCGAGGACCAGCTTCTTGCCGTTCATGCTGGTCTCGACGTGGCGAAGCAGATTTTCGTCGGTCCGGATGGTGCAGCTCGATGGGCCGGGCACCCATTCGATGTCGAACGCTCCTTCGGCCTCGACGCTTGTAAATTCGGTCACGGGCCGGTCCTCGGTAACCAGGTGGCCGTTCCCGCGGATGCCGGTCAGATGGCATCCGCCCAGGGTAAGAGCCGCGAAAGTCAAAAGTTTTGCCGCCAGAAAGGGCCGGATTGGGATGGTGCTCATAGGAATGGTCTCTTTGGTAATGAGATGCGGGCGGGGGCGGTTTTGGATTCAGGAAATCTCGGCCGATGATCCGACCTCCGACCTCCGACCTCCGACCTCCGACCTCCGACGTTACATCCCGACGGGATGCCGGGCCACGTACCCGCCGGTATCGCGGCCGTAGTCGTACCAACGCGGGCCGACATCTCCGCCGCGCCCAAGATCGGTGGTGTCCAACCGCAAACCGGCGATGACCGCAAAAGTGTGGCCCGAACGCGAATAGATCGTCATCCATCGGCCGCGACCGCGTTCGCCGTAGCGCATGAGATCGCTGGAGGGAAGCGGCGAACCCAGGACTCCGGCGCCATGGAGGGCGAACGAAACGGTGCCGGAACAATCGTAGCCGCGATCGTAAAACGTTCCGTGTCCTCCGCCCCAAACGTAGGGTTTACGGCGGAGCGAGTTCGTTGCCCAGATCGCGTTCTTCACGCTCTGCGGCGCTTGCGATGGCGCGTAGGCGAGTCCGTTCCGCAAGACCGCCCGGCTGCCGGAGACGGTTGGCCGATCGCCGCGTTGCTCGATGCGACCGCTTTCTTCGTCCTGCTCTTGATCCTGATCCTGATCATACTCTTCGGCGCGCGGTGCCGCCGTCTGTCTCCGTCCCGAGGTCGAATACGCCACCCGGATCGGTCTCACGCTGGATCCCTCTTCCGTTTCGTAAATTTCTTCTCCTTGAGGCGCTCTCGCCTTGATTCGTCTCGGCGCGTAATACGCCACTTTGATGGGGGCTACGGCGGCCGCAGCTAAAATTCGAGGCGCGTTATGGACGACGGGTGCCGCCACCGCATGCACGACGGATCGGGCCATCTTGAATGGCTCCAGCGCGACGGAAAACGGTGTCGGCCGGTGATGTCGCGGTCTCGCCTGGGCCTCGGGCACGAGAAAGAAAAATATCGCGATCGCGCAGCAGAAGAGAGCGGCGCCGCGTCCGGAAAAACGGCCAGGCATAAAGCGCATGCTTCCCCGAAAAGCTGCTGGCGCGCCAACCCACTTGTTTTTCTGCCGCCGAAACTCGTCAGCCCAGCCCGGGAGCGCTTCCGAGATACGTGTCGTCGTGCAACTGTTTCAGCATGAAGTCCGCGACATCGGCGCGGGCAATGACGACCGGCCACAAGTAACTTCCGACGTCCAATCCGTGCCGATAAATGCCGCGCGGCGGTCCATTCTTCAGCACGCCGGGCCGCGCGATTATCCAGTCCCGATCGCTCGCCATGATGAGCTCCTCCTGCCGGAGTTTATCCCACATGTAGAACTGGAGGATGAGAGGCAGAAAAAAGAAGGTGTGCGGTAGTCCCAATCGCCCGACGCTGCTGCCGATCCCGAGCGCCGTCTCGCAAATCAGGCGCGGCACATCGCACGATTCCATCGCCCGAAGAATGTTGCGCATCCCGTCGGACTGAATCTTGTTCGGGTACATGAAGCGTTTGTGGCCGAGGGCGCTGAGCACCGCCTCCTGGCCGTGCATGGCCGATTCCACCGTGGAGTAATCGAGCACGTCCCCCTGCGCGATCCGCAGGTTCGAATGGTTGATTTGCAACTTCGCCGGGTCGCGGACGAACGCCGTCACCTGGTGCCCCTGGGCTAGCGCCTGCTGAACGAGTTCCCGTCCCGTGCCGCCCGTCGCGCCGATCACGAGCACCGCCATCGGACCATTCGATTTCGGCCGCTCGTACTTTCGCGGACGCGGAACCGGCGCCTTCCGCCACAAGAGGGCCGACAAGATCAGCGCATACGGAATCCAGATCGCGAGAAAAATTCTGAACATCGCGCCCGCATCTTCAGCCAGGGTCGGCTTATTTGGGAGACTTAACTTCGCCGGCTTGGATTTGAACGCACGTCTCTGCCTGCGATGTTCCCCTTCCGATTTCCGGTGTCTCCGGTCCGGACTAATGCCAACCACGCTCGATCCACATTCACCGCCGGCCGACGTGCCGGAAGATATGACCGGCCGTCCGCGCCGGGTCGCGACCGGCGGGATCTCGCTCCGCAAAACTTTCAGCGCGTTCAAGCACCGGAATTTCCGGCTCTACTTTATTGGCCAGCTGATCTCGTTCACGGGCAGCTGGATGACAACGACCGCCCAGGGCTGGCTCGTGTATCAGCTGACCGGATCGAAAGCGCTGCTCGGAGTCGTCGCGGCCGCGGCTTCGGCTCCGATGCTCGTCTTCGCCACTCTCGGCGGTTGGATGGCCGACCGTTACCCGAAACGCTCGGTCATCGTCTGCACCCAAATCAGTTCGATGCTCCTCTCGCTCGCCATGGCGGCCCTGGTCTGGACGAAAATTGTCCAGCCGTGGCAGATCATCGGGCTCGCCGTCCTGGGCGGCATCACCATGGCGTTCGACATGCCCGCCCGGCAATCGTTCGTCATTGAAATGACCAGCCGCGAAGATTTGATGAACGCCATCTCGCTCAACAGCTCCGCCTTCAACTGCGCTCGCATCGTCGGCCCGTCCATCGCCGGATTGCTCATGGCGCACATCAGCATCGCCGCCTGTTTTTTGTGCGACGGCCTCAGTTTCATTCCCGTCATCGCAGGGTTGCTCCTGATGCGGTTGCCGAAAAAAGAAACGCAGATTGCCAGCGGCCGCGGGCCAATTGGCCAGGCGCTCGAGGGATTCGGCTACGTCTGGAACCATCGCCGGGTGTTCACGATTCTGTCCCTCTTTTCCGTGGTCGGTATTTTCGGCTGGTCGTATTCCGTGTTGATGCCCGCGTTCGCCCACGACGTTCTCCATCTGGGGGCGAACGGCTACGGCCTCCTCATGGCCGGCAGTGGAGTGGGGGCGCTCAGTGCGGCGCTCACCGTCGCCAGCGCGGGCCACCTGTTGCCGACACGAACGATGGCGCTCGGCGGCGTCTGGATTTTTTCGGTCGCGCTGGTCCTGTTCGCGTTCACGCGAAATCTTTATGCCGGCGTGGTGCTCCTCGCGTTTGTTGGGTTCGGCCTCGTTCTCTATTTCTCAACCTCGAACACGGTCCTGCAATCGATCGTTCCCGATGAGATGCGGGGGCGCGTCATGGGGATCTGGGCTTTGATCTTCGGCGGCATGATTCCGCTGGGCAGCCTCGAGGCTGGGCTCGTCGCGGATCTCCTCGGCACGCCCGCGACGATGGCCGTGGGTGCGTTGATCTGCGCGCTGGCCGCGTTCGTGACGCTGCACGTCATTCGCAAGCGCGAAGCGCAGCTCGGTCCCGCTCCTCGTTGAGCGAATCGGAGACGGTCCCGCCTACCTCGTCACGAAATCCCATTCGTCGCCGCCGCGCTTCACCAGCGCATCGACGTCTTCCCTCAACACAAACCGCTCGGCCGCCACTTTGTTCGCCGCTTCGGTGAACTTCTTCAGATACTCTTCACGCGACGGATAACGTTCCGCGATCGGCGTCCGCGGATCGTAGTCGTTCTTCGTTTTCGCAAATGGCAGCCACGAGCCGAGAAAACTGACGCGCTCGTTCGGCATGCCCGTCTTCGGGTCGCGCAGATTCCATCCGGTATAAGTGGCGAGCGGCACTTCCAGCTGGGGCAGACGCACGCCGCCGAGATCGTTGCCGTCCTTATCCACTTGCGGAACGAAAACCGGGAACGGCTTCCCGATTCCTGGCGGCTGTTTCGTGATGATCCGCGTCTTCCATTGTGGCCCGAAATCCAATCGCAAAGCCTGGTGCACGCGCTCAGGAGGCGCCACGTCGTGAATCGCCGGGAACTTCACATCCTCGCGGCGGACCAGCGTCTTGTCCGCCAGCTTCGGGTACCGGCTTTCCGGCGGCGACTTGCCATCGCGGACCCATTCATCCATCGCCACGAAGAGAGCGCGCCAAAAGTAAAAAACCGGATTCGGGTTTGGAAGATATCGCGCGGCGAGACTCGACTCGGTCGGCGGCGTGGGTGGAAACGGCGCGGTGAAATGCTGCAGCCCCGCCAGCAGATAAATCCGCACATTCTCCATCAGCGGCAGATCGCGTTTACCATCCGGCGTGGTGTGAATGAGCGACCCCGCGCGCGACCAATATTCGTAGGAAGTGTTCGTGTAAAAAATCCTGGGCAACACTCCGTCGGCCTTCGCCCGATCGAGCAGGCCGGCGGTTTGACCGCTCTCCGGTTCCTTCTGCGGCGTGTCGGCAAACGGGAATACATCCGTCGGGTAAAAGAGCGCGTTGGTCGGCTGGGCGTCGCGCGACGGCTGGGCGAACCGATGATTGAAACTCCCCATTCCCGCGCCGGCGACGTGGATCAACAGGCCGTCGATGGCCTGTTTCCCGTGCTCGTCGGCATTGAATCCTTCGTAGAGAAAATGGCGAAGGAACCGGCCGCTCTGCGAGATGCCCATCGCGTAAACGCGTTTGGCCGGCGCGACGTCGTTCCCCGTTTCCTTCAAATACGAAGCGAAATCGCGCACCGCCGCGAACCCCAGTCCCGCGATTGCCGGATCGCGGGCCACATACACGATCTCGTAAATCTTCCCCGGCTCGAACCCACCCTTCAGCCGGATCGTCCTCGGGCCCGGCTCCAACTTCGCCGCCGTCGATCCGCCGAAATCCCAATCGCTGCGTGGAATCGTGCGCCGTTTCTCCATCGGCCCGTCGCGCACCGTCAAGACGTTCCGCGGGTCGTCCGTTTTCGAGGCGTAATATTCCGTCCCACCGATCTGCCCGCTGATCAGATGACCGAGCGGATGCTCGTCCTGCTTTTCCGTCACGACGAAATCAGCCCGCACCAGGCCCGTTATTGGTTTCCGGGTTGTTTCTGAGTTGGATCCTCGGGCTTCGGATTTCGGATTTTCGTCACCCTCGGCGACGGGCGCGTAAAGTTTCATCAGCCCGGCTTCATCGCGCACATCCCATTGCCAGCCCAGCCAGGCGACGACTACGCCGCGCCGCATCAAGAACCCGTCGCCGAATTCCTCCGCCGTCGTCGGATCGAGCGACGTCTTGCCGTTCTGGATCACTCGCAGCATTCCTTTCCCACCGCGGTTCGGAATCTCGAGCAACACGCTCCCGCTCGCTCGGGCCGCGTCTTTCGGCCGGAGAATGAAAACGTCCGCCGCGAATTCGACCTCGCCGTTCGCGTTCCGCGGCGCTTTATCGAGGTCGACGACAAGGCGGTTGTGAGGGTCGCCCGGCTTCACCGCGAAATGCACTTGCCGATGACCTTCTCGTACGCGCCCGCCTCGCCAAATGGCGTCCCATCGAGCACATCGTTGCGAGAGACGATTTCGATTCGCTCGACGCGTCCTTCCGCCATCGAACAGGACAAGGCCACCGCGCTCGCGAAGAGAATGAATGCCGCGCGGTTCATAGATCGTTATAAAGACACAAAGCCATCGGACAGCAACCGCTCAATGGGCGACGACGACTCGCCTAACGAGCCGTAACCGATCTTGTTGCCAGGAATCCAGCGACATCATACGCTCGCCGCCTATGGCTGATACCTATCCTGGAAAATGCTACTGCGGCGCAGTGACCATCGAAGTAACCGGCATGCCCGAAGCGATGGGCTATTGCCATTGCAGCGCCTGCCGCGCCTTCATCGGCGCGCCGATCAACGCCTTCACACTCTGGAAACCGGAGAACGTGAAGATCACCAAAGGCGAAGATTCCCTGGGTGAATTCCAAACGTCCGAAATGAGTCTGCGCCGCTTCTGCACGCAATGCGGCGGCAACGTCATGACCGAGCACAAAAGCCTGGGCCTCGTCGACGTCTTTGCCGGCGTCATCCCGACGATGCCGTTCAAAGCCGGCGTCCACCTCAACTACGAGGAAACCGTCCTGCCGATGAAGGACGGCCTGCCGAAGCTCCGCGATTTCCCGGCCGAGATCGGTGGCTCCGGTGCGACGATGCCCGAGTAGATCCGCTCCAGCGTCTTAGCGCTTCCGCATTTGCTCGTCGAGCGCGATGTATTCGTCGCGTGGAGGGCTAAAGGTGTCGAGGACGCGCGTGTCTTCGAGCGTTTCCACGCCGTGCGCCACGTTACTGGCGAGGTAATGGGAATCGCCGGGGCCGAGCACGCGGGAATCGTTGCCCACGTTCACTTTCATCCGGCCGCTGATGATGTGGATGATCTGTTCCTGCGGGTGCTGGTGCGGCGGCATCACGCTGCCGGCTTTGAGCTCGGCGATCATTTGATACATCGTCGCGCCGTGAGTGACAGTCCGCCGCCGAATGCCGGGCGCGAGTTCGATCCAGGGATTTTCGTTCACGATTGGTTTCTAATCCGTGGGCGCGATTCGTTCAACCGGCGGTTGTCCGGCATGCAAGACCGGCGACCCGACTGCGACCTTCGACATTTCGACCCGCACATAATTGAGGACCACCGGCGACAAGATCATCCCGGGCACGCCCATCAATTTTTCGCCAATGATCAGCCCAATAAGCGTCAGCCAGATCGGATTGCGGATCCGGGCACCGATGATTTTGCTGTTAAGGAAATATTCGAGCTTGTGGACGACGACCAGGAAGATAAGCGCGACGATCGCAATCTTGGCCGAGACCAGAAAACCGATGAACACGATCACGGTGTTGCTGAGGATGTTCCCGACGATGGGGAAAAGTCCGCAGAGAAAGGTGAGGCCGACCACCACCGGACCATAAGGAAGTCCAACTGTGAACACGAAGATCGCGGTCAGGACGGTGTTGATCGCGGAGATGGTCATTTGCGCGCCGATGACGGTGGAAAAGCTTTGGTAAAAATCGCTGAACCGCGCGGTGATTTCGTTGCAATAAACGGAGTAAAGATTGTTCCGGACCTTGTGCGACTCGGGGTAGAGATCGAGCTGGCCGTTAAAGAAAAGGCTCACCGCGCAGACGATCGCGATGATGATGAAGACAAAGGTGGTCGAGGCGTGGCGGGCGAAGTTAGCGAAGTCGCCGAGGTATTTGGCCTGGTCCTTGATCGCGGTCATGGCGTGGGCCTTCATGCCTTCGAAATCGGTGAACGGCAGATTGAGGTCGTGGGCCTCGGCCCAGGTGATGGCGGAAGGAATGGAGTTATCGGCGATCTTCGGCAGGGCGTTGACGGCGGCCCGGGCGAAATGGCCCGCCGTGTATCCGATCCCGGCGACCACGAGGATGAAAATGGCCAGCGTCACCCATTTGTTGGGAATGAATCGGCGGAGCTTGGTGAGGGCGAAATAGGAAAAGAGCAGGGCCAGCAACGGCACGCCAAGCTGGAGAAAGCCGATAAGGACGAGCGTGATCGCCAGCACCACATACGACCAGCGGGCCTGTTTTGTCATCGCGCTCAACGTGCGTCTGCTCGGTTTGTTCGTCCAGTCTCAACTCAGCCGGGCCAGATCGAAGTGTGCGCTTGGCCCTGGAACCGTTTACGAATAACTTTCCAGATTGCACGCGGTTTGCGGATTGACGGCTGCCTCCAGACTGGTCACGCTCGACCCATGAAATACCTCCTCACTATCGCGCTTTGCCTCGCTCTGGTGTTCGGCGTCGGAGCCCAGCGCAGAATCATCGCCCAGCAAACTACCACCACCGAGGAGACCACCACGACCACCGAGTCGACGGTCGATAAGACGTCGAAACTGAAAAAGAAGAGCGCGAGCGCTCTCATCGCCGCGGTCCAGAAGGCAGACCTCTACGTCTACAAGGTCTCGAAGAAGAACAGCCAACTGAATTCAAAGAAGAAAGGGCAACGTCCGTATTGGCTCGGCTTGAAGACGATCAACACCAAGACCAAGGGAATGAAGAAGGCAGTGACCGCGAAAGATAAAAGCTTCTTCAAACTCCTGAGCGAGACCGGTCTGGCGGTGACCGACGTTAAGACGGGCGTCAGCCTGCTGTCGGTTAAGGACAAGGACGTCCTCCGCGGGGTCAAGGCGCTCACTATTGCCTACAACGAGCTGTACCGGAATTACGGCAAGGAGGCGGCCCGGAAAAAGAAGGGCGGCGATCTGACCAACAAGGAAAGCGAGCAGCTCACCAAAATGGAAACGGAGGCGAAGACGGTTGAGACCAAGCTCAAAACGATGCGGAAAAAGGTCGCGGCCCAGAAGAAGAAAAACCCGCGGCTGCTCAAGCAACTCGATCGGACGATCAAGACTTGCCAAAAGTTATCCCACAAGAAGACCAAGAGCGTTGCGGCTTACACCGAGAAGCTGCGGCTCTCGAACTCGCTCCGGAACAACTGGCGGTCGCTCGGCACTTATAGCAAGACCTGGTATCCCGAGGTTTATGCCGAATGGAACAGCCAGAACACAACGATCAATAGCTACGTCGAGAATTACGACGTCAATGTTACCAACATCGAGGTCAATGATTGGACCTACATCAATAACGACGTCGACGTGGTCGATACGGACACCGACATTGATATCTCCGAGAACGAAGTCGCCGAGGACGAGAAAAGCGTCGACGAATACTCGGAAAAGGATGCTACCGAAGACACAACGAAAGAGGAAGTAGAGGAAACGGAAAAGGCCGATACCACCTCCGAAGAAGAAACCGATTACGACGAGAACAAGGACAACGACGGCGACGGCCTGACGAACTCGGAAGATAAGGACGACGACAACGACGGGATCACCGATGACAAAGATACCGACGCCGATGGCGACGGAGTTACCGACGACAAGAACACGAACGACAGCGGCAACGACGATGACAGCTCGAGTAACGACGACAATAGCAGCAGTGACGACAATTCGAGCAACGACGACGATCCCGGTAACAACGACAATTCCAGCGACGACAGCTCGAGCAACGACGATAGCAGTAGCAACGACGACAGCTCTAGTAACGACGATAGCAGCAGTAACGAACCCCCGCCGGACGATGGGGGGACCTGGTAAGGTGGTAACCGGACAGGATCAGGTTCAGGAAACACTGCGATAGACGAAGAGCGGCGGCTTCCGTGCTTCTCCGCACACTTCGCTCGTGGCTGTCCCGACACGAAACGCTCCCATCCTTTCGTAGAAACCTGCGGCATTCGGGTCGGCTTCGATCTGGATGGAGTCGAACCCGAGACGGCTTGCCTGCATCGCGGCGTGTTCGAAAAGGGCGCGGCCAATTCCGCGGCCCATTGCGGCGGGAAGAATCCAAAGATGGTCGAGGCGGATGCCGTCGTCCTCGGTCGCGAGGACATAAAATCCAACCATTCGCTGCTCTTCGACCGCGACGTAGCCGACGTTCGCCGCGATGAATTCCGGGCGCATGGTCAGGATTTCGCGCCACGCGGCGATCCATTTTTCCGGATAACCCCAGTGCCGCTTCGCGGCGTGCGCGATTTCAGTCAGCGTCTCAGCATCTTCGGGTTTGGCGCGAACAATCATCAGTCTCTGTAGCGACGGCGCTCTGTCGCCGTTCCAGCGCGTGTCTTTGGATCAGTGCTTCTTACGCCGACAGAGCGGCGTCGCTACAACAAAACGCCTCACAATTTTTCACAAACTATTCGCTCCCGAACTCTGCTTTCAACGCCACTTTCTAATAATGTCATCCTTCGACTTCGCTACGCGTCGCTCAGGATGACAGGAAAGGAAGGTGGGAGACGCGCGGGTGACAGCGCACCGCTACAACAGCGCCGGCGGCGCGACCAAGGACCTTCATTAGCGGCCGATAACGCGAATGCGCTCGCATAATATTTCCGCATCCGTGTCATCCGCGAAATCCGCGGTTAATCCCCCTCACAATTCTTTTACAATCTTCGCACGCGGCTCTGACACCGCTTTTCGCGACTCGTGTCTAACTTGGACATGAAGAAAAAACTACAGTTACTCAGTCTGGCGGCAGTGCTCGCGCAAGCGGCCGCCGCTTCACCCGCGCCGGATGTGACCCTGCGAGTCACGCCCGAGCGCGATTACGTTTACCGGCTCGGCCCGCGCGAGGTTATCGTTCAAGTCGAAGTCGAAGCGCGCAAAAGCGACGACGCGCGCCGGTCCCCGATGAACCTCGCGATCGTCCTGGATCGCAGTGGTTCAATGGAGGGCGCGAAGCTCGAGAAAGCCCGGCAGGCCGCCGCGATGGCGGTCGATAAACTGGGCGACGACGATATTTTTTCGCTCGTCACCTACGACGACCAGACCGATCTCCTCATTCCGCCGGAACGCGTCGGTGGACGCGATCACCGGGAAGAACTCAAGGCGCGAATCCATCGCATCCAGGCTGGCGGCAGCACCGCGCTCCACGCCGGGGTTGTGCTGGGCGCGAAGCAGGTCCGGAGTTTCTTCGCGAAGGAGCGGGTCAATCGCGTGATCCTGCTTTCGGACGGTCTCGCCAATGTCGGGCCGAGCAGCGCGTCCGATCTGTCGCGTCTCGGCCGGGAATTGCGCGGTGACGGGATCTCGGTGAGCACCGTCGGCCTTGGCGACGATTACAACGAGGACCTCATGACCGCGCTGGCGGAGGCGAGCAACGCTAATTATTACTACGTGAAGGACGCGGAGAAACTGCCGGGCATTTTCGCGCAGGAATTGGGCGCGGCCCGTTCCCTTCTCGCCCGCAGCATTGTCATTCGCATCGAAGCCCCGGACGGCGTGAAGCTGAAGGAGATCGTCGGACGACCCGACATCCAATGCCACGACCGGGTCGCTGAAATCAGAATGCCGGAGCTGTTCGGTTCGGAGAAACGACGTTTCCTGGTGCGTTGCCTGGCCGAAGGAAAAACGGCGGACGCGATCGAGCCGGCCACGGTGCAATTGAACTATGCCACTGTCGCCGGGGTTCAGGCGCCCGAGCAACGACAGTCGCCGAAGATCGTGTTCACTGACGACGAGAAAAAGGCGGACACGAGTGTGCGGATGGAAGTGGCGCGGGAAAACAGCATCGTGCAGAACCGCGTCGCGAAGGAGCAGGCGGTGAAGCTGGCGGATGAAGGCAGGGCCAAGGACGCCGCGGAATTGCTCCGCAAACAAGCGGCCAAGAACGCCGCCGCTCCGGCCCCGATGCAGGTGCCGGGCGTGAAAGAGGAAAACCAGAAACTTGAGGATGCCGCCCGGGAAATGGATTCGAGCGGGGCGATCGCCAAGTCCCGCCGAAAGGCGATGCAGTTCGAGAACTACGCGGACAAATACCAGAAGAGCCGCTGATTGCTAGTAGCCGCGGCCCTGCCTGCCACGCCGAAGCCATGCGGAGGCGGGTGGGCCGCGGTGAAGCAGACTGCTGTTCAGCCGCGGACAAGGTTGATAGCCTGCGCCTCGCCTCGTGAAACGGAGCATCTGGATATTCCTCGTCGCCATCGTCGCGCCGAGCATCGGTCTTGGCTGGCTCGCGCTGCGCAGCGCGAACGAGCAGCAGATCGTCCTCGAACGCCGGACGGCGGAGCTTTACCAAAAAGAGACGGACGCCGTGGCGAGCGAGGCGCGGGGCTTGATCGAGGAAGAGCGGCGCGCGTTCGCCGAGCGGGTGCGCCAGTTGCTCGCGAGTGAGGCGCCCGCGGAGCTCGCGAAAGATTTCGCGGCGAAGCTCTCGCGGGCCTGGACGCAGCCGGCGATCGGATTCGCCCTCAGCGCGGAAGGAAACCTCATTTCTCCGTCAGCTGAGGAAGCGCGCGGCGATACCGAACGGCAGCGATTTTTGCAGAACAACGGCGCGTTCTTGTCGGGCACAATGCCGGCCACGGTTTACTCGGTCCCCGCGGACGAGTTGAACCGCCTGGAACAACGGCGCAAGCAGAAGAGCGAATATGAGGACAAGACTTCCTCGGACGCCGCGGCGAAAAAATCGGTCGCCAAACCCAAAACGACCGGGGCCAATCCACCCGCCGCCTCGGCGCCTGCGCCCGCGCCGCAGCAGGAACAGCAGAAAGATGAATCGACCCAGTCCGCCCAAATGCGGAACGTCGCGCCGCAACGCGAGCTCAAGGAAAACGCGCCCGCTGTCTCGCAGCTCGTTCCCGCGACGGCCGACTTCAGGGCGCTTACGTCCGATCATCCGGAAGGTGTGGTCACGCGTTTCATGCAGGACCGGCTCGAAATTGTTTTCTGGCTTCGTCCGCCGGAAGCGCCCGGAATGATTTTCGGCTGCCTCATGAACGTCGAGGCGCTGAGCGATCTCTGGCGCGACGCCCTGCCGGATAACAGTTCGTCCGAGTACGTGCTCGCGCTCTTGAACGACAAGGCGCGCCCCGTCGCCACTCAACCGCCCGGCGCGACCGGCCGCGACTGGCGCCGGCCGTTTGTTGCGTCGGAAATCGGAGAAGCGCTGCCGCATTGGGAAGCAGCGCTCTATCTGATGCGGCCGGAGCAGTTACAGGAAAGCGCCCGCAACGTTCGCCGCACCCTCGTTCTCCTGATCGGAGCGGCGCTGGCCGCGATCGTGTTCGGCGGATGGGTCGTGTTCGCGGATGCGCGCCGCCAGCTTGCGCTCGCCCAAAAGAAAACCGATTTCGTTTCCAATGTGTCGCATGAATTGAAGACGCCGCTCACCTCGATCCGAATGTTCGCGGAGATGATGCAAACCGGAAGCGCGCCGGCGGAGAAACGGCCGCAATACCTGCGGATCATCGTGGCGGAAGCGGAGCGGCTGACGCGGTTGATCAACAACGTCCTCGATTTCGCGCGCCTGGAACGGAAGCAGAAGCGCTATGATTTTCATCCGCTCGATCTCCACGCGGTCCTGGCCCGAATCTGGGAAGGCCACGAGCTCCATTTGCACGAACAGGGATTCGTCACTCGCTGGCAGGCCGCGCCGCCGCCCTACCCGGTGCGCGGGGACGAAGACGCGCTCGCGCAAATTCTGGTAAATCTTCTGTCGAACGCCGAGAAGTACAGCCAGGACCGAAAAGAGATTGAGCTCCAGAGTTACCTCACCGAAAATTCGGTCCACGTCAGCGTGCTCGACCGCGGCTCCGGCGTCCCGCCCGGGGAAGAAACGAAAATTTTCGAAGCGTTTTATCGGGCGCACGATTCACTCGCGAGCGGGATCCAGGGGTCCGGGCTCGGGCTTACCCTGGCGCAGCGGCTGGCGAAGGAACACGGCGGCGAAATCATTTACCAGGCCCGGGAAGGCGGGGGGAGCAACGTGACTTTGCGGCTGCCGTTGACGACGGAGGCGTTGCCATGAAGAAGCGACTGCTGGTGGTTGAAGACGACGCCCACATTCGCCTGGGGCTTTGCGACGCGTTACGCGCGGAAGGGTACGACGTGGTCGATTGCCGCAACGGCGCCCACGCGCTGCCGCTGATCAAACAGAACAAGCCGGACCTTGTCATTCTCGATGTCATGCTGCCGGGGAAAAGCGGCTTCGATCTGTGCCGTGAAATTCGTTCGGCAAAAAACCGGGTCCCGATTCTGATGCTCTCCGCGAAAGGGCAGGAGATCGACAAGGTCGTCGGCCTCGAGCTGGGCGCGGACGATTACGTCACCAAACCGTTCAGTCTCCGCGAGCTGCTGGCGCGGGTGCAGGCGTTATTGCGAAGGGCGCAAGCCGGCGGCGCGGCCAGTGATCTGCCGATGGAGATCGCCTTCGGCAAAGTCCGGATCGATTGCAAAGCGTTGCGTGGGAAGCGCGGGAAGGAAGCGATCGAGCTCACCCCTCGCGAGCTGAAAGTCCTCTCAGTGCTTTTCCGCGAACGCGGCAACGCCGTGTCTCGAGACGCGTTGCTAAACGAAGTCTGGGGCGTCGATTATTACGGCACCACGCGCACTCTCGATCAGTTGATCGTGAAGCTACGGCAAAAGATCGAAGACGTTCCTAGTGAGCCGCGGCACCTGCTCACAGTGCACACGCTCGGATACCGCTTGGAAGTCTGATTGTTTAACAAGGAGCGGCGGTTTGCCAACCGCCGTGGGCGATTTCAAATCGCCCTTCCTTGAGCATGCAGCGGCGAGACAGGCCCGCCTTCGTCCCGCAGGCGCGGAACTACGGCGTGGCGAAACGAGGCGAATCGCCTCGTTTCGAAAATGGGACGGTGAAATCCCGACGACGGGAAAGAAATTCGTGTCACGCCATTGAGCGGCAGACGTAAGTCGTTCCGTGAGAGATGAAAGCAGAACGTCGTTTGCCGTGGCATACAGCATGCAAAGGCGTGACCGCTGGAGCCGCTCAATGTAACCGCTCAACCTCAACCAACCTCACATCATGATCATCCGCGCCCTCTTTATCCTGTTCCTCGCTGCCACTGCGGCTTTTGGCCTGTCCGAGGAAAATGTCAGTCAAACTCTCGATGGCGCGCCGGGCGGCCGCCTCGTTGTCGACGTTGATTTCGGAACGATCGACGTCGCTGCCGGACCGGACGACAAGATTTCGGTGGCGGTGCATCGGAAGATCGATTCGGACAACGACGCGCAGGAAAAAGAATATTTCGCGTCGGCCCCGATCCAGGTGAGCAAGGAGGGCAACACGATCACAGTGCGGGCGCGCCGGTTGAACAAGGAGAAGAATCTGAACTGGAGCGGACGATGCAGCATGGATGCGCGTTACACGGTTCGGGTGCCGAAAAGTTTTAACTCGGAGCTGCGCACCGGCGGCGGCACGATCATGGTCGCTGAAATCAGGGGTACGATGAGCGCCGATACCAGCGGCGGGAAACTGAAGTTCACCCATTTGAAAGGCCCGACCGGGGCGACTACGAGCGGAGGCAGCATCGAGTTGAACGGCTGCGACGGCCCGCTCAAAGTGGATACGAGCGGCGGCCGGATCGAGGCAATCGACGGCACGGGCTCGCTCGACGCCCGCACGTCGGGCGGCTCGATCGTGGTGCGCAATTTCGGCGGTGACGCGAAGGTCGAGACGAGCGGCGGCCGGCTCAGCTTCGAAAACATCAACGGCAAAATTTTCGGGCGCACCTCCGGCGGCTCGATCAGCGCGAAATTGAAATCGCCGGTGCCGGGCGACGTGAACCTGGAGACGTCGGCCGGCAGCATCGACCTGATGGTTCCGGCTGACGCGGGTCTCGACATCGAAGCGGAAGCGAGTTCGGGCCGGGTGACAAGCGATCTTCCATTTACCGGGACGCGGACGGATCGCGATTCCATGAAAGGAAAAATAAACGGCGGCGGAAAGTCGGTGGTGCTGCGCTCAGGCGCGGGCAGCATTTCGATCAAGCCGGCGTCGGCCGAAGTAGCGGCAAGATAGACCGGAGAGCGACATGAACGACCTGCGTTTCGCTCTCCGCCAGCTCCGGAAATCTCCGGGCTTCACTCTGATCGCGGTTCTCACGCTCGCGCTCGGCATTGGCGCGAACACCGCGATCTTCAGCGTCATCTACGCTGTCCTGCTCCAGCCGTTGCCGTATCCCGATGGCGACCGCATCGTCGTCCTCGCCGAAACCGATTCAAACCAGCCTCAGATCTCCGTTTCCTATCCGGACTACGTCGACTGGAAGCAGGACAATAAGGTTTTCGAAAATCTTGCCGTATCGCGACGGGAATCGTTCAACCTGAGTGGAGTCCAGGGCCGCACGCCGGAGCAGGTGCAAGGCGGCCTCGTGACCGCGAGTTTTTTCAAGGTCATCGGCCTCACGACGCAGCTTGGCCGCGTCTTTACCGAGGAAGAGGATCGCGTCGGCGGCCCGCCTGTGTGCGTGATTAGCGACAAACTTTGGCAGCGGGTCTTCGCGCGCGACCCGAACGTGCTCGGCAAGTCGGCCACTTTCGGGAACCAGCCCTACACCATCATTGGGGTAATGCCGCCGCAGATGTTTTCGCCCCGCACGGCTGAGGTCTGGTTCCCGTTGACGCGGAGGACCGACAGCGATCCCGGCTGGCAATCGCGGGATAATCATCCGGGCTTGTACGGGTGGGGGCGGCTGAAAGAAGGAGTCACGATCGACAAAGCGCTGGCCCAGATGAAAGAAATCGCGGCGCGACTCGCCGCTCAATATCCAAAATCGAACACCGGGGTGAGCGTAACGGCGAAGACGCTCCTCGAGAATCAGGTGGGTGACTATCGTGAGAGCCTCAAACTCTTGCTCGGTGCGGTCGCACTCGTCCTGCTCATTGCCTGCGCGAACCTGGCCAATCTTCTGGCGGCACGCGGTGCCGCCCGCGGCCAGGAGTTTGCCGTCCGCTCCGCCGTCGGCGCCTCGCGCTGGCAGATCATTCGCCAGCTCCTGATCGAAAGTTTCGTGCTCGCGGTCTTGGGTGGTCTGCTCGGACTCGGCCTGGCTGCGTGGGGTCGCGATGTTCTGGTCGCCCTTTCGCCGCCGGGCGTTCCTCGTTTTCAGAATCTCTCCCTCAACAGCTGGGTCCTTGCCTTCAGCCTCGGCCTCTCGTTCGTGACCAGCGTTCTCTTTGGTCTCTGGCCGGCCTGGCACACGTCGCGCGCCGATCTTCAACTCGCCCTGAAATCCGGTGGGCGCGGCAGCTCCGACTCCGTGGGCGCGCGGCGCTCGCGCGATTTACTCGTGATCGTGGAAGTCGCGCTCACCCTGATTCTCTTGAGCACCGCGGGATTGGTCCTGAAAAGTTTTGCCAATGCGCGAAATCTCGGGCTCGGCTTCGATCCTCATTTGTTGCTCTCGGCGCGCGTCGATCTGCCGGAGCCGAGCTATTCCGACGCGAAGAAGCTCCTCAATTTCCATGAAGCGCTGATGTCGAAGCTTTCGGTGTTGCCTGGGGTGCAAAACGCCGCGCTGGCCGCGAACCCGCCCCTGATGACGGGCTGGCAAACCTCGTTTCTCCCCGAAGGAATGCAGGAGCCGGAGCCAGGCAAATCTCCCTCGACGGAGGTATCGGTGGTGACGGACGGTTATTTCCAAACGTTGAAAACGCCGCTCCTTCGCGGGCGCCCGTTCGACACGCGGGACACGAAGGAAGCGCCGCCAGTCATCATCATCGATCAATTGACGGCGGACCGTTATTTCCCCGGACAGGACGCGGTCGGCAAGCGGATCGGGATGTACGTCGGCGGCGAAAACGACCAGCGCGTCTATCGCACGGTCGTGGGGGTGGCGCCGCACCTGAAGGTTTACGGTTTCGAGGAAACGACGGTGTTGCCGCAGGCCTACCTGCCGATGAGGCAGCACCCGCAGACCGGGCTCGTGGTCCTTTTGCGGACGACGCTCTCGCCGAAGTCGCTCGAGAAACCAGTTCGCGACATCGTGGCGTCGCTGGATCCGGCGCAGCCGGCGTTCGAGTTCAAGACGATGCAGGAACGGGTCGAGGAAACCTGGGCGACGCCGCGGTTGATGAGTTTTCTACTCGCCTGTTTCGCGATCCTCGCGCTCACCCTGGCCGTGGTCGGGCTCTATGGCGTGATGGCTTTCAACGGTCTGCGGCGCATGCGCGAAATCGGGGTGCGCCTCGCGCTCGGGGCGATGCCCGTGCAAATCCGAACGATGATGCTCAAGCAGGGGATGCGGTTGCTCGGTGTGGGTTTGGTCCTTGGTTTTGCCGGGGCGTTCGCGCTTTCGCGGGTCATGCGCAGTTTGCTTTTCGGTGTGAGCGCGAACGACCCGGTGATCTACGCCGTCGTCACGCTCGTGCTGGCGGTGGCCGCGCTTTTCGCCTGCTGGATCCCGGCGTGCCGTGCTTCGCGCGTCAACCCGATGATCACCCTTCGCGCCGAATGAACAAAAATGCCGATCAGTGACGACAATTGTAGGGCGTCTGTGTCAGACGCCTGGAAAGAGGCGGCGTCTCACAGAGACGCCCTACAAGAAGCCGTGCAAAAAGAGAGGACCGTATGAACACACTTCGCTACGCCTTTCGCCAGCTTCGTAAATCTCCCGGGTTCACGTTCGTCGCGGTCCTGACGCTCGCGCTCGGGATCGGGGCGAACACCGCGATCTTCACCGTCGTCAACGCCGTCCTGCTCTCACCATTGCCCTACCCCGACGCCGATCGCCTCGTCGCGGTCCAGTCGCGGAATTTTCAGGAAAACCTGAAAGGCCTGGGCTTCGCGCCCGCCGGTTTCCGCGACGTCGAGAAACAGGTGACCTCGTTCGATGGCATCGCCGCGTTTCGCTACAACTACGACAATCTCACTGGCGTGGAGAAGCCCACCTCGCTGACCGGCGGGCTCGTCACCCAGGATTATTTCAAGGTCCTCGGCGAGAAAGCGCTTATCGGCCGCACTTTCACCCGCGAAGACGCGGCGGCGAATGCGAAGCCGAGCGCGGTGCTCAGCTACGATCTTTGGCAGAAACAATTCGGCGGCCGGAGCGACCTGGTCGGCAGCACCATCACCCTCAATGACGTGCCGCATGAAATCATCGGCATCATGCCGCGGACCTTCAAGGATCCTTACAATGTCCCTTCGCTCTGGCGAATTTTTCCCAATGAAGGCGGCGAGAATGCCGTGGCCAACGCGCGATTTTGGGCGGCGCTCGGAAGACTAAAGCCCGGCATTCCCGCGTCGACGGTCCAGGCGGAACTGTCCACGGTCGCGGGCCGCCTCGCGCAGAGCGACCCGAAGTTTTACAAAGGCTGGGATCTCAACGTGAGCCCGCTTCGCGATGAAGTGGTCGGCAATTACCGGGAAGGCTTGCTCCTCGTCGTCGGTGCGTCGCTCCTCGTCCTTGTGATTACCTGCGCCAACGTCGCGGGGCTCCAATTCGTGCGTGCGTCCACCCGCCAGCGTGAAGTCGCCATCCGCCTGGCTCTTGGCGCGAGCCGCAGGACGATCGTGCGCGATCACCTGGTCGAATCATTTCTTTTGGTGGCGCTGGGAGGAATCGGCGGTGTCCTGATCGGCAGCTGGGGGCTCGACCTTCTCCTGGCGAGCCTGGCCAAGGATTGGATTCCGCGCAGCGATGAGATCGCGCTCAGCCTGCCGGTGCTTCTCGTTACGGGCGCGACGGCGTTGCTGACTGGAATCGTCTTCGGACTTTTTCCCGCCTGGCACGCGACCCGGGTGGAGGCGATCGATTCGTTGCGTGACGGCGGCAAAGGCTCGGCCGGGGTGCAATCCGTCCGGCTCCGCGGCGCTCTCGTCATTGCCCAGATCGCCCTCACGATGGTGCTCCTGGTTTGTGCGGGCCTCGTCTGGAAAAGTTTTGCCGCGATCAACCGCGTGAATCCCGGGATCCAGATCGAGAACACGCTGAGCATGGTCCTCACCCTTTCGCCGACTCGTTACGATACCGGTCCGAAGCGGACCGATTATTACCGGCAGGTCCTCGAGCGCATCGGCGCGGTCCCGGGCGTGGAGTCGGTTGCGTTCACCCAGACGATGCCATTCACCTGGGGCATCCCGGCGTCGTTCTCGATTTTAGGTGTGCCGGACGACACGGCGAAATTGCCGCCCGCTTTCTACGATTCCGTCAGTCCCTCCTATTTCTCGACGATGCACATCCCGCTCATTGGCGGGCGCACGTTCGCGGAAACCGATAACGACCAGGCGCCGAAGGTCATCGTGCTCAGTCAATCGGCCGCGCAAAAATTCTTTCCGGGTGAAAACCCGATCGGCAAGCGGTTAACGCTCCCGCCGGGCCGGCAACAAACGACTCCAGCGGTCTTGGAAGTGGTCGGCGTGGTGGGCGACGTTCCGCGCAATGGTCTCAACGCGGTCACGCCATATCAGGTTTATGCGAGCCTGAATCAACGCGGCTGGCCGTTTGCGACCCTCCTGGTTCGTTCGCCGATGCCGGCTGACGCCCTTTCGAAAACAATTCAGCGCGCGATCTGGGAATTCAATCCGGAGCAGACGATCTCGAATGTCATGCCGGTGCGCACGCTGGTGAAACAGACCCTCACCCAGCCGCAGCTTTACCTCACGTTGTTCAGTCTCTTCGCGGTGCTGGCGCTGTTGCTCGCCGCGATCGGGCTCTATGGATTGATCGCGTACAGCGTCGCGCAACGGACTCGCGAATTTGGAATTCGTTGCGCGCTCGGCGCGCAAGTTCGCGACGTTCTTCGCCTCGTCATCGGCCAGGGCGCGCGCCTGACGGCATTCGGACTCGTGATCGGGGTGCTCGCGGCCGCGGGCGTGGCTCGCCTCATGGAGACGCTGCTCTTCCGCACCACCGCTTACGATCCAATGGTCTTCGGCGGCGTCGTTTTCCTTCTCGCAATTATTGGTCTGCTCGCCGCGCTCTTGCCCGCGCTCCGCGCCACCAAAGCCGATCCCGTCGCCGCTCTCCGTGCTGAATGAAAACACTTCCACCATCGCGGCGAAATTGTAGGGCGTCTGTGTCAGACGCCGTTGAGGCGGCGGCGTTTCACCGAAACGCCCTACAAAGGAAAACGGCATGAACAATCTTCGCTACGCGTTTCGCCAACTTCGCAAGGCTCCGGCGTTCACCTTCACGGCGCTGGCCACCGTCGCGCTCTGCCTCGGCGCGAACCTGGCGATCTTTGCGGTGATCAATTCGATCCTGCTTCGGCCGCTGCCCTTTCCCGACGCCGACCGCCTCGTCAGTATTTACAACACCTATCCGAAAGCTGGCGTCGAGAACGACGGTGCCTCGATCACGAATTACTATGAGCGCCGCGGCAACATCCGGGCCCTCGAGAGCCTTTCCATTTATATGGAACGCAGCGAAGTCGTCGGCGAACCGGGCTCGACCGAGCAGATGGGAGTCATCCGCATCTCGCCGGATTTCTTCGCGACGCTCGGGGTGCGACCGGCGCTCGGCCGCACCTTCACCGAGGAAGAATCGATCAACCAGGCGAACGTCGCTATCCTGACAGACACCTTCTGGCGCGAGCGTTTCAATTCCGATCCAAACATTGTGGGCCGCCAGACCCGGATTAACGGCATCCCCAGAGAGATCGTTGGCGTTCTCCCGCCCGGTTTTCGCTTTCTTTCGTCCGAGGCGCGGCTGTTTGTCTCGATGAAATCCAACGAGGAACAACGGGGACCCAAAGCGCGCCATTCCGGCGGCGGCGCTACCCGCATGATCGCGCGTTTGAAACCGGGCGCCACGATCGCCGAAGCGCAAGCGCAGATCGACGCGCACAATGCCACCGTCGAAAAAGACAATCCGGAGGCGAAGATGATGGCCGAGGCCGGTTTCCGTTCGCCGGTCGTTTCGCTGCATGCGGACCATGTTCGCTCCATTCGTCCGACGCTTCTTCTCCTCCAGGCTGGCGTCTTTTTTCTGCTCCTCATCGGCGCGGTCAATTTGGTGAACCTGCTTCTGATCCGCGCGAGCGGACGCGCGAAAGAAATGGCGATCCGTCAATCGATGGGAGCCAACCGGCGACAAATATTGGGCCAGGTCATGATTGAGACCGTTGTTTTGACCGCGACCGGCGGACTGTTGGGCCTAGTCGCCGGAGCGTGGGGAACGCGGTTACTCGAAATTCTCGGGGCGGGCCGTCTGCCGCTCGGCGCGCGGATTGCGTTCGATGGATGGCTGGCGGCAATCGGCCTGATCGGCTCGCTTGTTCTCGGTATCGTCATCGCTCTCCCGATCGCGTGGTTCAACCTGAGCAGTCATCTCGGAACCGCGCTTCAATCCGAGTCGCGTACCGGCACGGTTAGTCGCGCCGCACAACGTCTCCGGCACGTCTTCATCGTCGCGCAAATCGCGCTCGCTTTCATTCTCCTGGCGGGCGCTGCCTTGCTCGGACTGAGCCTGAAAAAAGTGATGGCGGTCTCTCCGGGCTTTCAGTCCGATCACCTCCTCACGGGCGAATTCACGATCCCGTGGCAAAGCGATCAGAAACACCGCGTTGAGATCGGCGATCGCTTGCTGGAATTGATCCGCCAGCAGCCGGGTGTGACCGCTGCCGGGATCATCACGAACATGCCGCTTACCGGCGATAACGGCAGAGCGGCCGCCGCGCCCAAGGATTATGTGCCGCCGGCGGGCCAGTCGTTGCAGGGCCATTATTTCTATGCCGTCACCGGCGATTACTTCACCGCGCTCGGCATCCCGTTACGCGAAGGACGGTTCCTGACCTCGGAGGATTCTCACCGCGCGGAACGAGTCTGTGTCGTGGATGAGGATTTTGCGCGCCATTATTGGCCCAGGGGCGGCGTAGTCGGTCAGCAAATTACGCAGGTCGGGGGGACCGATGCCAACAGCGGCGAACCGGAGATTGACTCGAAACTCTGCACGATTGTCGGGGTAGTCGGTTCGGTGAAACAGGCGGCGCTTACCGAGCCGCAAGGCCAGGGGGCGGTTTACGTGCCGTTCGCCTATATAGCGAACTCTTATTATTTCGTGGTCACGCGCACCAGCCAGCGTCCTGAAGCATTCGCCGGCGCGCTCCGCAAACTGGTCCGCGCGGCTGATCCGGATTTGGCGATCGGCAACATTCGCTCGATGGAGACGCACATCGCGGAGAGTCTCATCGCACGTCGATCCCCCGCGCTGCTCGCGGGAATTTTCGCCGGCGTTGCGTTGCTCCTGGCCGCCATCGGGACTTATGGCGTCCTGAGTTACGCCGTCGCGCAACGCACGCGAGAGATCGGTATTCGGATGGCCGTGGGCGCGCAACGGGTCCAGATCGGGGCGCATTTCCTCTCGTTAGGCCTGCGCCTTCTCGCCGCCGGGACCATCCTCGGTGTAGCGGGCGCGTGGGCCGCCGGCCGGGCCATGCAAAGCGTTCTCTTCGGCGTGCCCGCTCTCCCCATCGGGGCGCTTCTCGGCACCGCCCTTGTGATGGGAGTTGTCTCGCTCGTTGCCTGCATCATCCCCGCCCGCCGGGCGTCGCGAGTCGATCCCATGGTTGCCCTCCGTGCCGAATGAATTCATCCAATCGAAATTCGAAAATCCAAAATCGAAAATTGCCATGAACGACCTCCGCTTCGCTTTTCGCCAGCTCCGGAAATCACCAGGGTTCACCCTCATCGCGGTTCTGACCCTCGCGCTCGGCATTGGGGCGAACTCCGCGATCTTCAGTGTGGTCAACCACGTTCTCCTTCGCCCGCTTCCCTATCCGCAGCCAGACCGAATCGTTTATCTCAACGAGGTCGGCAACGGCGTCGATACTTCGCTCGCGTTGCCTGACTACGTCGATTGGCGCAACGACAGCAAGTCATTCGAGCATCTCGCGATCAGCCGGCTGGAATCGCGAAATCTGAGCGGCATTCCTGGGCGCGAACCCGAGCGCATCGCGGTCGCGTACGTGACGGCGAATTTTTTCAACGTGGTCGGCATTGTCCCGCAGCTCGGCCGGACCTTCACGGAAGATGAAGACAAACCGGGTGCGCCGTCGCTCGCGGTCATCAGCGATCGAATCTGGGATCGGCTCTTTCATCGCGATCCGAAAATTGTCGGGCAGCCCATGAATTTTCACGGCTCGCCGATCACCGTCATCGGCGTTATGCCGCGCGAAATGGACTCGCCGCACGGCGTTGATGCCTGGTTCTCGGTCATGCGCCGCGCCGCCAACCCCGGATGGCAGAACCGCGCCAATCATCCAGGGTTCTTCGGCTGGGGCCGGCTGAAGGAAGGCGTTACCGTCGAGCAAGCGCGGAGTGAAATACGGACAATTGCCGCGCGTCTCGAAAAACTTTATCCGGCTACGAACGCGGGAGTGAGCGCAAAGGTTCGTCCGCTCCTCGAAAATCTTCTCGGCAATTATCGCACCAGCCTGGCGTTACTGCTCGGCGCGGTTGCGCTCGTTTTGCTCATCGCCTGCGCGAACTTAGCAAATCTCCTGGCCGTGCGTGGGGCCGCACGCGCCCGGGAATTTGCGGTTCGCGCGGCGATGGGTGCCGGGCGCGGGCAGATCGTTCGCCAGCTTTTGCTCGAGAGTTTTGTCATAGCGATAATCGGCGGCGGCCTCGGGTTGGTCTTTGCGACCTGGGGGCGTGATGCGCTGGTGGCGTTTGCTCCGACGAATGCCCCGCGCTTCGAGGGCCTCGGTTTCGATTGGCGCGTCCTGGGGTTCACCTTTCTGCTGGCCACGTTCACCACCATTCTCTTCGGGTTCTGGCCGGCGTGGCAGGCTTCGCGCACGGACATCAACGCCGCGCTCCAGGCGGGTTCGTTCGGCAGTTCGGAAACGAAAGCCGCGCGCCGGACCCGCGATTGGCTCGTGATTGTCGAAGTGGCGTTGACCCTCCTGCTCCTGAGCGCGGCCGGCCTTGTCCTGAAAAGCCTGGCGAAAATGCAATCCGCCAGCCTCGGCTTCGAACCGCACGATATGCTGACGGCGCGGATCGAACTCCCGTTTACCAAATACACGGAGCTGCAGCCGGTCCTCAATTTCACCAGCAGTTTGCTCGACGAAGTCCGCAAGCTTCCGGGAGTCCAAAACGCGGCGCTCTCTGCCAACCCGCCGATGATCGGCAACTGGCAGATCAATTTCCAGCCCGAAGGCGCGCCACCGACCGATCCGAGCCAGCAACCGGCGGCTGATTACGAAGTCGTGCACGGCGATTATTTCGCGACCTTCAAGACGAATCTCATTCGCGGCCGGACCTTCAACGAACGCGATCGCATCGATTCACCGCCCGTCATCATCATCGACCAGCTCCTGGCCGAAACGACGTTTAAGGGACAGGACCCGCTCGGCAAGAGATTGATGATCGATTCCGAGTCGGACGTGGTCGAGGGCGGGGCGAAGCTTTACGAAATCGTCGGCGTCGTGCCGCATCTGAAATTTCGCGGATACGACGATGCCATCCCGACTCCGGCGCTGTTCCTTCCGGAATCGCAGGTCGGTCGCACAAATCTTACCTTGTTCGTGCGGGGCTCCGGCAACGTGAAGCGACTCGAGAAACCGATTCGCGACATCATCGCCCGGCTCGATCCAACGCAGCCGGTTTACGATGTCCGAACGATGGAGGAACGCGTCGTCGAAACGTGGGCGACGCAACGGTTGCTCACCTTTTTGCTGACGATCTTCGCCGGGCTGGCACTTCTCCTCGCGGCCGTTGGGTTGTATGGCGTGCTCTCTTATAGCGCGATGCGTCGCCTGCGCGAAATCGCCGTGCGCCTCGCGCTCGGCGCGCGTCCCGCGCACATCCGCGGGCTGGTCATGGGGCACGGACTGCGACTGTTTGGCGTCGGCATCGCCGTCGGCGCGCTTGCCGTTCTCGCTTCCGCCAGCCTGATCCGCAGCTTTCTTTTCGGCGTCTCGCCCCTGGACGCGCAGACCTACCTGATCGTCGGCTCCATCCTTTCGGTCGTCACCATTCTGGCCGCGTGGATTCCCGCCCGCCGCGCCTGCCGGGTAAATCCAATCGTGGCCTTACGTGCCGAGTGAACATGAACACGCTGACGCGAATCGATTGGGTAGCGCGAGCGTCTCGCTCGTTGGTTTCGGCGTCTCGCCGAAACGGACTTTCCACAAGCCGACGATCCGCGCCAGGCAGCGCTTTCGGAAAACTTCGCAACGGCGAGACGCCGTTGCCCACACGCGAGACGCGTGCGCTCCCCAGACTTCCGACCTCCGACATCGACCTCTGCATATGAACACCCTGCTCTACGATCTTCGTTACGGAATCCGGATGCTCCTGAAAAATCCGGGATTCACTTTCGCGGCGCTGATCACGCTCGCGCTCGGCATCGCCAGCTCGACTGCGATCTTCAGCGTCATCGACGGCGTGCTGCTTCATCCGCTGCCGTATCCGGATTCCGAAAGAATCATGGTGCTGCTGCCCACCATGCGCAGCACCGGCGCGCCCGGGGGCGCATTCGCGCCGGCGAACTACATCGATTACGCGGCGCAGAGCGATGTCTTCTCGGAAATGTCGGCGTCGCGCGGCGAGCAATTTTCCCTGAGCGATGGCGACCGGCCGGAGCGTGTCCGCGGGACAATGGCCACTTCGAGTTTCTTTCCGCTCTTCGGCGTCTCGCCCATACTCGGCCGCACCTTGCTGCCGTCCGACGAACAAGCGGGCCGCAACCACGTCGTCGTCCTGAGCTCCGAGCTTTGGGCCCGGCGTTACGGCTCCGATCGCAATATCATCGGCAGCGAAATTTCGCTGAACGACGAGCCGCACACTGTCGTCGGCGTGATGCCGCCAAATTATCAGCCGGATGGTTACGGCGAGCTTTGGGTCCCCTCGGCGTTCGGCGTTCCGACTAACGCGATCCGGCCCAATGTCGATCCGCGCCCGATCCGCAGCAGCAATTATCTCGATGTCTATGCGCGGTTGAAGCCGGGCGTCACTCTGGAAAAAGCGCGCGCCGAGCTGGACGCGATCAGTCGCCGGCTCGAGCAGCAATATAAAGACGACAACCAGGACACAGGCATTCGGGTAAGGCCGTTGCACGAAGACCTGGTCGGCGGGATCAAGCCGGTCTTGCTCCTGCTCTTCGCCGCCGTCGGGTTCCTGCTTTTCATCGGTTGCGCGAACGTCGCCAACCTTCTCCTGGCCCGCGCCGCTACGCGTTCGCGCGAGATTTCCATCCGCGCCGCGATGGGCGCGAGCCGCGGCCGCCTGGTGCGGCAATTGTTAACCGAGAGTGTGCTCCTCGCTGTTCTGGGCGGAATCCTCGGCGCGGTCCTCGCCGCCTGGGCGATCCCGTTGCTGATGGCGATGGCGCCGCCGGCCTTGCGCAGCTTCAAGGAGATCGGCCTGAATGCTCAGGTCCTTTCGTTCAGCCTCGGCGTCTCGGTCGTGACCGGAATCCTGTTCGGCCTTGCGCCGGCGATTACGTCGTCGTCCTCCAACCCGGCGGAGTCGTTGAAACAAGGGGAGCGCGGCAGCACCGGCGGCGGCAGCCGGCGCCGCGCATTTCTTATTGCCACGGAGGTCGGGCTTTCGCTCATCCTGCTCATCGGGGCCGGGCTCATGATCAAGAGTTTCGCCAATCTGACGAAGGTCGCGCCCGGATTTAATTCCGACCGGCTCCTTATATTCAACGTAGGCGCGTCGGCCAAGGCGAACGAAGATCAGCAGCTCGAGTTTTACCAGCAGATCGTGCAACGTGTCGCCACCGTCCCGGGAGTGACGAGCGCCGCTGCCATCAGCCGGCTTCCATTTTCGGGCGGGAACAGCTCCCGCACTTTTAACCGGCCCGGCAGCACGAAAACCGATTCGGCCGATATCCGGATCGCGTCGCCGGATTATTTCCGGACGATGGGGATCCCGCTCATTCGCGGCCGCAACTTCAACGAGCACGACACGAAAGGCTCGACCCTCGTTGGGATCATTAACGAACAAACCGCCAAGGACGTTTTTCCCGGCGAAGATCCGATCGGCCAGTTCATCGAGAACTACGGGCCGAAAAGCGAAAAAATTCAGGTCGTGGGCGTGGTGGGCAATGTCCGCCATCTTGCCCTGGAAACCGCGCCGCGCCCTGAACTTTACCAGCCCCTCGGCCAGGGCATGTGGCCGTTGGTCAACATCGCGGTCCGGACCGCAACGGAAAACCCACTGACGCTTTTGCCGGCGGTGCAGCAGGCGGTCTGGAGCGTGAATAAATCCGTGCCGCTCGGCAATCCGCGGAGCATGAACGACATGATCGCGCGGACGTTGCTCCAGAAAAAATTCACGATGCTGCTGTTGAGCATCTTTGCGGGGGCGGCGCTGCTCCTGGCCGCGATCGGATTGTATGGCGTCATTTCGTATTCGGTCGCGCAACGGACGCGCGAGCTCGGGATCCGGATCGCGCTCGGAGCGCAACGCAGCGATGTCCTGCGATTGATCCTTCGCCAGGGAATGACGCTCGTCGGCGCGGGCGTGCTCTTCGGGGTGGCCGCCTCCCTTGGCCTAACGAGACTGATCTCGTCGCTGCTTTACGGCATCAGCGCGAGCGACCCGATCACCTTTGTCCTCCTTTCGGCGGCGCTCGTCTTCGTGGCGTTCATTGCCTGCTGGTTGCCCGCGCGCCGGGCCAGCGCCGTCGATCCCATCGTCGCCCTTCACGCCGAATGAATTCATTCAATCGAAAATCGAAAATCGAAAATCGAAAATGACATGAGAGAATTCCGTTACGCCCTTCGCCAGCTGCTCCGCCAGCCCGGGTTCACCATTCTTGCGGTTGTCGCGCTCGCGCTCGGCATTGGCGCGAACACGGTCCTCTTCTCCGCGATCAGTACACTCTTTCTCCGACCGCTCTCCTATCCGCATCCGGAACAGCTCGTCCGCGTCTGGGGTTCGTTTCCGGAACGCGGGCTCGACCGCGCGAACGTTTCGTGGCCGCGGTTCCAGGCGTGGCGCGATCAACAGCAAAATTTCGCGGAATTTTCGGCGCAATCGTTTACCGGCTGGACCATGACAGGTCGCGGCGAACCTCAGAACCTGAATGGCGTCCGGGTCACCGAGAATTTCTTCCGCGCCCTTGGGGTCCAGCCGCTGTTCGGCCGCGTCTTCACTCCAGAAGAAGACAGGCCCGGCGGCGCCAATGTGGCCGTGCTCACCCACACGTTCTGGCAAAAACAATTCGGCGGCGACCAGAACATCCTCGGGCAAGCGATCACCCTCAATGGCGTGTCCTTCACCGTCGTCGGCATCATGCCGCCATCGCTGAAGTTTCCGTTCATTCAGACCCACGCGTTCGTTCCCCGCGTGTTTGAGCAGGAAGGTCTGCCGCCCGACATCATCGAGCGGGGCACGGGTTACCTGACAACTCTCGGCCGCATGAAACCGGGCGTGTCGCGCCAGCAGGCCGAGGAACAAATGCGGGTGGCCGATCATCGCTACCAGGCCGCGCAATCGGACAAGGTGGACGCGAAGGCGGGCATGAGCGTCGTCTCGCTCCATGAAGATCTCGTCGGCCGGCAGCGGCCGATGTTGCTGACGCTGTTCGCCGCGGTCGGCTGCGTGTTGCTGGTCGGCTGCGCCAACGTGGGAAATCTTTTGCTGGCGCGCTTCACCGGCCGCCGCAAGGAAATCGCCATCCGGACCGCGCTCGGCGCCACTCGCGGCCGAATCGTTTTCCAGTTCCTGGCCGAAAGCGTGTTGACGGCCGGGTTCGCCGGCGTGCTCGGCGTCCTGCTTTCGATCTGGGGCTTGGATGTCCTGAAAAAAGCCGTGGAAGATTTCCTCCCGCGCAGCCGCGAGATCACGCTCGACGTCACCGTGCTGCTGTTTGCAGTCGGCCTGTCGCTTCTTACCGGAATCATTCTTGGGTTGGTGCCCGCGTTGCACGCTTCCCGGAGCGACCCGATCGATTCCTTGAAGGATTCGTCCCGCGGCAGCACCGGGAGACAGGCCGGCAGATTGCGCGCCGGCCTCCTCATCGCCGAAGTCGCGCTCTCGCTTGTCCTCGTCGTCGGCGCGGTTTTGTTAGTCGACAGTTTCCGGCGATTGCAAAACGTCGATCCCGGTTTCCGCGCGCAGGGAATCACGACGTTCTTCGTTGGCCTTCCGCCCGCTTCGTATCCGGACGCCGAGCGCCAGGGATTGTTTTTCCAGAATGCCATCGAAAAAATAAAGGCGCTGCCTGGCGTGACCGCGGCCGCGGCCGGATCGAATTTGCCGGCGTCGGACAACGGAAACACGCGTTCGCCGGCGGCAGTGGAAGGCCGGCCGTTGCCTCCGGTGAGCGATCGCACCATCGCGGTCCGCTCGACGATCAGTCCCGGCTTCCTCGCCACCCTCGGCATCCCGGTCAAGCAAGGCCGCGATTTCACCTGGCAGGACAAGGCAGGTTCCCCGCTCACCGTGATTATCAACGAGACGATGGCCAAGAAATTGTTCCCGGGCGAGAACCCGGTCGGTCGCCGTTTAATCACTGGGATCGCTTCGATCCCGCGCGAGATCGTCGGTGTTTCCGGTGATGTCCGGGCGGAAAACCTGTCGCTGCCTCCCGGGCTGGAAATGTATTATCCGTCGAACCAGATCGACGGCGCGTTCATGAGCGTGGTGGTGCGGAGCGAACGTCCCGCCTCGAGTTTGCGCGCGGAACTGATCGCCGCCATTCACTCGCTCGATCCCGGGCTGCCCATCGATCAGGTGCAATCGTACACCGAACTGTTGTCCGCCGCGTCGGCCGATCGCCGGCTCTCGATGTATCTGCTCGGGGGCTTCGCCGGTCTCGCCCTGGCCCTGGCCGGAATGGGAATTTACAGCGTCATCGCCTACGGCGTCGCGCAACGCACAAACGAATTCGGAATTCGTTTCGCGCTCGGCGCGGCCACCCGGGACGTGATTGGTCTGGTGATGAAAGAAGGGCTTCGCCTTTCCATCGTGGGGCTCGTGGTCGGTCTCGGACTTTCCTTTGCCGCGACGCGATTGATGCGGCGACTCCTTTTTGAAGTGAGCCCGAGCGACCCGTTGCTCTACAGCGGCGTCGCGCTGTTCATCTGCACGATCGCCGCGCTCGCCTGCTTCGTCCCCGCACTCCGCGCTACCCGGATCGATCCCATGCAGGCATTGCGAACAGAATGAGCGCTTCCAGAAATTGTACGGCGTCTGTGCCAGACGCCTGGCAAAAGACGGCGTTTCACAGAAACGCCCTACAAAGAGGAATCCCGTGATCCAGGATATTCGCTTCGCCTTTCGGCAACTTTGGAAAGCGCCGGGCTTCACTGCCGCCGCTGTTGCCGTGCTCGCGCTCGGGATTGGCGTTAACACCGCCATCTTCAGCCTGGTCAACGTGATGGTGTTCCAGCCGCCCGCCTACAAGCAGCCGGCGGAAATCGTGCAGTTGTTTTCCCAGGACAAAAAGGACCCAAAGAATTTTCGCGCCTTCTCCTACCCGACTTACTGCGACGTGCGCGACCAGAACACCGTCTTCTCCGGTTTGTTCGCCCACAATGGGAGCGTGGTGGGCCTCGGCGAAAAAGGAAACTTTCGCCGCGCCATCGTGGATATCGTCAGTTCGAATTATTTTTCGGTCCTCGGCGTTCAGCCGGCATATGGGCGTTCCTTTCTGCCGGAGGAGGAAAAACCCGGAGCCAGCCGGCGCGTTGCGATCGTGAGCTACGCCTATTGGCAGAAGCATTCCCGCGATCCGGCGTTGCTCGGAAGTGCGCTTCTTATGAATGGTCGCGCCTACACCATCGTCGGGATCATGCCGGCGGGGTTCACCGGGACGGAGAGCGTTTTTTCACGGGAAGCCTGGCTGCCGCTCAGCGTTTTCGACGAAATAATGAACGTTGAGGGCGACAGCTCTCTCGCCGATCGCGCCAGCGAGCGGCTCATCGTTGTCGGCCGGCTCAAGCCGGGAATCACCGCGGAAGCGGCCCAACCGGCGTTGAAAGGTCTCGCCGCAAATTTGGAAACGGCGTTCCCGGTTGAACAAAAAGACCAGACGTTCATGACGGCGCCGTTGAACAAATTCGGTACGAGCACAGCTCCTTCCGAAAACGATCCGATCCCAGTAATTGGCGCCGTCTTCGCCGGGATGGCCAGCGTGGTCCTGCTCGTCGCTTGTTTAAACCTGGCGAACATGCTGCTCGCGCGCGGCACCGCCCGGCGCAAGGAAATCGCGATCCGTCTCGCTTTGGGCGGAAGCCGGGGGCGCATCGTTCGCCAACTTCTCACCGAAGGTTTTGTTTTGTCTCTGCTCGGCGGCGTGGGCGGATTGCTCCTCGGCCTTTGGTCATCCGATTTGCTCGTCGTGTCGCTCGGCAAAATTCTGCCGATGGATGTGGTCTGGTTGAGCGGCCCCGATTCAACAATGCTCGGCGCGACCCTGGCTTTCTGCGTTCTGGGCACAATCTGTTTTGCGCTCGGCCCGGCGCTGAAGCTGTCGCGCTCAGCCGTGATCGAGGATCTGAAACAACAGGCCGGCGAAGACGTGCAGCGGCGGCGATGGAAGTTCTTCCCGCGCAATCCGCTCGTGGTGGTGCAGATTGCTTTCTCCCTGGCGCTCGTGACAGCGGCCGCGCTTTTCCTGCGGGGCGCCGCGAAAGCGGCATCGGTCGAAACGGGCTTCAAGGCCGGCAATGTGTTTCTGGTTGAGACTGACGCGGGTCTCGGTGGATTCCAGCAAAGACGAGCGCTCGATCTTTATCGGACGCTCGGAGAAAAGTTTTCCGGCCTGCCCGGGGTCGAGCACGCCGACATCTCGGCGACGGTTCCGTTCGGCATCAACACCGTGCGCAGAACCGTGCTGCGGGCCGGCCTTTCACCCGCGCCTGACGACAAACCGGCGACCGCCGCGGAAGGACGAACGTTCAGTCCATTCTGGAATAGCGTCGGCGCGAATTATTTCGCGGCGGTTGGATTACCCGTTCTCCGCGGCCGGACTTTCACAATCCCGGAAGCGACCGAACCGGCGGGACCGGCGGTGGCCGTGATCGACGAAGTTCTTGCGAAAAAATTGTGGCCGGAGGGGAACGCGCTCGGCCAAAGGATTCAGTTTCCACTTCGCGAAGGAGCCGCGCCCGAACCGGTCGAGGATGGCAGTGGCCAGATCCGGCGGGGCCAGCCGATTGAGATCATCGGGATCGTGCCCGCCATCAGGAACCGGCTGTTTGAACAGGAGCCGGTTGGAACGCTCTACCTGCCTTTCGCGCGCGGCTTTCAAAACGACGTCTTCTTTTTCGTAAAGTTCGCTTCGCTGAAGAATGAAACCACCACGGCCGACTTGCTCCGGCGAACCGTGCAAAGCGTCGATCCGTTGTTGCCGGTGCTCGAATTGCGGACTTTTGAAAAACACATGGACGGCAATCCGCAGCTCTGGATCGTCCGAGCCGGCGCGGCGCTCTTCTCCATTTTCGGTGGACTGGCGCTGGGGCTCGCGGCGATCGGCGTGTATGGCGTGAAAGCTTATTCCGTCGCGCGGCGGACGCGCGAGATCGGCATTCGGATGGCGCTTGGGGCCGAGCGGAAAACGGTGCAATGGATGATCCTGCGCGAAGGCCTCACGATGGTCGCGGCCGGTATCGCCCTGGGGTTGTTGCTCGCGTTCGGCACCGGCAAAATTGTCAGCAGCATTCTTTTCCAGGTCAGCTCGACCGATCCATTCGCTTTTACGATCGCGCCGCTCGTGCTCATGACGGCGGCGTTGCTCGCAACGTGGCTGCCGGCCCGGCGCGCCACAAAAATCAGCCCTATGGCAGCACTCCGCACCGAATGAAAACACGCATCAACCCGCTCGCATTCACCCTCCTTCTCGCCGTCGCATCGATCGTCTCGGCGAATCCCACCGGCCGAACCACGAACGCGCCTCCAGGAACGCGCGACGAAATGGAGAAGTCGTTTCGCGTCCGGCCCGGCGGCGTCCTGAAATTCGACGCCGACCTGGCGAACGCCGAAATCATCACCGGCGATACCGATACGGTGCGGATCGAATTTATCCGCGAGTTCAAAGTGAGCACGGCTGAAGAAGCGAACGTTCTTCGGCAAAAGCTTTCCGTCGAGCTGGCCCAGACCGACCTCACGAGCACCGGCGAAAATTCCGTGAAGGTCACGGTCCGGTTGGCGAGCGACCGGCACGGCAGGAATGGCGACAAGATGCGGCTCGATTTTCGAATCACGATGCCGCGCAATTTCAACCTCGACCTGCGCACGGTCGGGAGCGCGACCGTGGGCGACCTGGAAGGAACGGTCAAAGCCTCGACCCTGGGCGGAAGCCTGAAACTGAAAAACGTCGGCGGCCCGGTCACGGCCAGGGCCGAAGGCGGCAGTTTAAGTGTCGGCAATGTCGGGGGCGATCTCGACGCGAAGAGTCTTGGCGGATCGGTCGCGGCCGCGAAGGTAACGGGCAAAGTGACGGCGAGGGCGGAAGGCGGCAGCGTCGCGATCGAGGAAGCGACCGATGCGATCGACGCCCGGGCCGCCGGCGGATCGGTCCACGCGTATATTTCGAAGCAGCCCCGCACCGAAACAAAAATTATCGCGGAAGCCGGGAACATCGAGTTGCGGTTGCCGGCGTCGATCGCTGTGAACGTCGATGCCGCCTGCTCGGCCGGGCGACTGCGCAGCGAATTCAGTCTCAACGGACATCAGATCGACGATCCTGGCCGCCTGAAGGGCGTTATCAACGGCGGCGGTCCGCTGGTGATGTTGCGGGCCTCCGCGGGGAACATCGATCTGCGCAAATAATGACCAGCTCCCGCAAATTTCCGCTGATCGTTGTCGTCGCGTTCGCGACCGCAATGGGAAATTCTTCGCCGCTCGAAGCGGGCGAGTACAAGCCTGCGACCCGCGGCCAGCCCGAGAAGAAATTTGTTGTCCAACCCGGCGGCACTCTGAGTTTCGACGCGGACCTGGCCCACGGTCAGGTCGAGACCGGAGACTACGAGTCGGTCCGAGTCGAATTCCAATCCTACTACAAGGTGGAGACGGCGGAGGAAGTCGAGGCCCTTTACGACAAGCTCTCGATCGAGATGTCGCAGACCGGCAATACGGTGAAGGTCGTGGTCAGGTTTGCCGATACGAATCAAGCGAACCGCGACAAGGTGCGTCTGAATTTCAAGGTCGCCATTCCGCGCAAGTTTAACCTGGACATGCGCACCGGCGGGAGCGCGAAAGTGGGTGACGTCGATGGGACGGTCAAAGTCGCGGCCCTGGGCGGCAGTTTGAAAGTGGGGGATGTGAGCGGTTCCCTTTCGGCGACGAGCAAAGGCGGCAGCCTGACCATCGGCAATGTCGGCGGAGACCTCGACGCCCGATGCGAAGGCGGTTCGGCCACCATTGGAAAGGTCGACGGTCGCACTGTCGCATTCACGGAAGGCGGGAGCCTCTCGATTAAGGAAGCGTCCGACGCCATCGACGCGACCGTCAACGCCGGTTCGGTCACGGCCTACATGTCCAAATCGCCGCGCTCCGATTGCAAGATCACCGCGAACGCGGGCGGGATCGACCTTCGGTTAGCCGAATCTGTCGCGGTCACGATCGACGCGGCCTGCATCAGTGGGAGCGTCATGAGCGACTTCAAGATCGCTGCGAAAAAGGGCAGCACGAATAGCAACGAGCTCAGAGGCGATCTGAACGGCGGCGGGCCGGTCCTCACGTTGCGCGCGTCCAAGGGAAGCATCCACCTCAACAAATAGGACCCGCGGATGTTAAACGATCTTCGTTACGCCTTTCGGCAGTTGATAAAATCACCCGGCTTTACTCTGCTCGCGGTGGTCACTCTCGCTCTCGGCATCGGGATGAACACGGCGATTTTCAGCGTGGTCCAGGCGCTCTTGCTGGACCCGTTTCCCTATCGAGATCACGCGCGGCTCGTCCAGTTACGCCAGCAAAAACCGAGCGATAACGCGGTTCAAACCCAGCACACCGGCCGCGAGTTTGGCGCTTACCAGGAGCAGGCGCGCAGCTTCGAGGCGCTGGCGGCGATCGAAAATGTTTCGCGCAATCTGACGGTTGCGAACCAGCAGCCGGAGCGCGTCGCCGGCGCGAAAGTGACGGCGGACTTTTTCACTCTGCTCGGGGTGCCGCCGCGGCTTGGCCGGATGCTGCTCCCGAACGAACAGGGCGAAGGCGCGGCCCGCGTCGTCGTGCTCGGCTACGATGTCTGGCAAAGCCGGTTTGGGGGAGACGCGAATGTGATCGGCCGAACGATCGAGCTTGATGCCGAGCCCTACACGGTCGTGGGCGTCATGCCGATGCGTTTTCGTTTTAGCGGTGAATCGTTTTGGTTTCCGTTCCCCTTTGAAATGCGGCAGGCGCCGCAGCGCTGGTACCCCGTGATCGGGCGACTGGCGCCCGGCGTTTCGTTGTCGACCGCGAATGCCGAGCTGGCGACGATCGCGGCGCGCTTCGCGAAAATCGAACCCGCGACCAGCGACTATGCGAACTGGACCGTCTCGGCGCTGCCCTTGCGTGACGCGCTCCTCGGCAATGTGCGCACGGCGGTCTTTGTTCTCGTGGGCGCGGTCGCGATCGTTCTCCTGATTGCCTGCGCGAATGTCGCGGGCTTGTTGCTGGTGCGAGCGAGCGCGCGACAACGCGAGATCGCGATCCGCGCCGCCATCGGCGCGACGCGCCGGCAGTTGTTGCGACAATTTTTTGTGGAAAGCGCGCTCCTGGCCGCGCTCGGCGGCGCTCTCGGGATGCTGATCACGGCGTGGGGGATCGATGCGCTGGTGAAACTTTTGCCGGAAACGGGCGTCCTCGACGGCGGCATTCCGGCGGAGACATCGATTCACATTTCCGCGCCTGTCTTGCTTTTCGCGGTTGGCGTCACTTTCGCCGCGACGTTTCTTTTCGGGCTCTGGCCGGCTTGGCAGGCGTCGCGGACGGACGCGGCCCTGGCGATGCGTCTGGGCGATCGTTCGGGCGGCGGCGGTCGCCAGCCACTTCGCGCGGTGCTGATTGTCGGCGAGGTCGCGCTCGCGGTGGTGTTGCTCGCTGGAGCCGGCCTTCTTCTGCGCAGCTTTTCGCAGTTGGTCCGGACCGATCCGGGTTTCAAAACCGAGCGTGTCCTGAGCGCGCGTTTGAATCTGCCGCCGGCGCGATATGCCGAGCCCGGGGCGACCGTGCGTTTCGCCGAGCAACTGCTCGGAAACGTGCGCGGCTTGCCCGGCGTGCAATCGGCCGCCGCTGTTTCGCATCCGCCCTTCTCGTATCTCGATCGCTGGCCGTTTGCGCTCGAAGGCCGCACGGCCCCGGAGCAGCGGATGAGCGCGGCGAATCGCGTGGTGAGCCCAAATTATTACGAGGTGATGGGGATCCCGGTGCGGCGCGGCCGCGCCTTTACGGAGCAGGACACGGCCGGGCAACCGGGCGTAATCATCGTCAACGAAACCATGGCGCGCCGGACCTGGGGTGACGAAGATCCGGTCGGGAAACGCATCACGGTTTATGTCGCGAACCGGGAACTTCCCGTCACCGTTATCGGCGTGATAGCGGATTCCCGGCAGATGAGCCTGGAAGAGGCGGTGGTGCCGGAAATGAATTTTCCGGTGGCGCAGACGGCGAATTTCCTGCGGCGATTCAACCTCGTGGTTCGGACCCAGACTGAGCCGACGAGTCTTCTTCCGGCTCTGCGCGCGGCCGTGGGCAAAATCGATCCGCAACTTCCGCTCTACAATGTCATCACCATTCAGGGAGCGGTCGACGAGACCCTGAGCGTTCGCCGGTTTGCGTTGTACGTGCTGGGGTTATTTGCCGGCGTCGCGCTACTTCTGGCGGTGACGGGAATCTACGGTGTGATCGGACACGCCGTCACTCAGCGCACCCACGAGATTGGCGTCCGCATGGCGCTCGGTGCCGAACGTCGCGACGTCTTTCGGTTGATCCTGGGCGAAGGCGGAAAGCTGGCCGTCCTGGGCGTCGCGATCGGGATTGTCGCGTCCTATCTTCTCACTCAGTTCCTCCGCGCCCTGCTCTACGGCATCACTCCAACCGATCCGCTGACCTTCGCCGCCGTGGCTTTACTCCTTCTCCTGACGGCGCTGCTCGCCTGCTATTTCCCGGCGCGCCGCGCCTCGCGCGTCGACCCGGTCATCGCCCTTCGTTCGGAATGATCTCCATGACGATGAACGCAAATTTTCTGGGGAGCGCACGCGTCTCGCGTGTTGGTTTTGGCGTCACGCCGAAACAATCTTTCCTGAACACCTCGCCTTCTGGTGCGTCGGCGCGCAATCAAAGTCCGCGACGGCGAGACGCCGTCGCCAACACGCGAGACGCGTGCGCTCCCAATCCGATTCAGCAACGCGTGCTGCCACGACCTCTAAATTATGTTAAACGATTTGCGTTACGCGCTTCGCCAGCTCATTAAGGCGCCGAGTTTCACCGCCGTTGCCATCATTACGCTCGCGCTCGGCATCGGCGCCTGCACCGCGATCTTCTCCGTCGTCAACGTCGTCCTGCTTCGGCCCCTCAATTATCCGCAGCCCGATCGCATCGTCAGCATCCGGGAGACGAATCTGCCGCAGTTCCCCGAGTTCTCCGTTGCGCCGCCCAATTATCTCGATTGGGAAAAGCAGACGAAATCCTACGAATACCTGGCCGCCTATTCGGGCACACGGGTGAATCTTACCGGCAACGGCGAACCCCAGCAGCTCCTGGCGTTGAAAGCGACCGCGCACTATTTCGATGTCTATGGCGACAAACCATTCCTCGGCCGGCTGTTGTTACCGGAAGAAGACGCGCCCGGAAAAAACCACGTGGTCGTCTTGAGCTACGGTTTCTGGCAACGCGTATTCGGCGGCGACCACGCCGTAGTCGGCCGCTCAATAGAGTTGAACGGCGAGCCGTATACGGTTGTCGGTGTCGCCGCGCCCCCCCTTGGCCAGTCCAGCAAAGTCGAAGCGTGGATACCGATGGCATTTAAGCCGGAGGAGACGGCGAACGATGCTCGTGGCGGACACTATATTAATGTGGTGGGACGGCTGCGGTCTGGAGTGACCGTTGCGCAGGCGAAGGCGGAGCTGGAGCTGCTCGCCACCCAACTCGCCAGGCAATATCCCGATTCGAACAAAGGCTGGGGCATCTTCATGATGCCGATCCAGGATGCCATTGTCCGCGATGTGAAGCCGGTCCTCTACACGTTGCTCGGCGCCGTTGCCTGCGTCTTGCTCATCGCCTGCGCGAACCTGGCGAACCTTCTCCTGGCTCGCGCGACCGCGCGCTCCCGGGAAATATCGATTCGGGCGGCGCTGGGAGCCGGACGCGCGAGACTGGTTCGTCAGTTTCTCACCGAAAGCGTTGTCCTTGCGGTCTGCGGCGGAGTAGCCGGCGTGATCCTGGCCCGCTGGGGTCTCGATGCTTTGCTCGCCCTTGCTCCATCGAGTCTTCCGAGAATGAGTGAGATTCATCTCGATTCCGGGGTGCTCCTCTTTTCGCTCGCCCTGAGCGTTGTCACCGGCGTCGTCTTCGGGATCGCCCCTGCACTGCTCGCGGCACGCTCTGATGTGAACGAAGCGCTGAAGCAGGGAACTCGCGGCTCGACTGAAGGAGGCGTCCGCGGCCGTCTCCGGAGCGCGCTCGTTGTTATCGAAGTGACCTTCGCGCTCGTCCTTCTGGGCGGCGCTGGTCTGCTCGCCCGCAGTTTCATCCAGCTCGCGAACGTCGATCCCGGTTTCATTCCGGAGAACGCTACGCTTCTCCAGCTCTCGCTGCCCCAGAAGAAGTACTCGAAGCCCGAGCAGCAAACCGCCTTTGCCGATGCGCTTCTCGAGCGCCTGAAAAATTTGCCCGGTGTGCAGGCTGTCGGGGTGACGCACTCGATGCCGCTCGTGGGCGATTACGTGCTCAGCTTCAACATCGAGGGCCGGCCGCACATTGATCCCGCCGATTTGCCCAGCACCAATTATTACACTGTCACGCCCGATTATTTCCGCGCCATGGGTATCCGGCTGGTGCGTGGACGGGTTTTCACTCCGCAGGACGACGCCAAAGCGGCGCGGGTCGCGATCATTAACGAAACCATGGCCCGCCAATTTTTCCCGAACGAAGATCCGATCGGCAAACGGATCAACATCACGAACGGGCCCGATGCCTGGCGCGAGATCATCGGCATCGTGGGCGACATCAAGCAATATGGCGTGGACAAGGCAACGAGCGCGCAGGCGTACGAGCCGTTCGCGCAAGTCCCGTTCTCCTCGCTGAACGTCGTCATTCGCACGAAAGGCTCCCCGGCGGCGTTACTCGGCTCGTTGCGCCCGGCCGTTTACGCGATCGACAAGGACCAGCCCGTCGGCATCATTCGCCCGCTCGAAGAAATCATGGCGGAAAGCATCGCGCGCCAGCGTTTCGCGATGCTGTTGCTGACGGTCTTTTCGGGAGTGGCGCTCGTGATTGCCGCGGTCGGCATTTACGGCGTGATGGCGTACAACGTCGTCCAGCGCACGGGCGAATTTGGAATTCGGATGGCGCTCGGCGCGCAGCAAGGCGATGTCCTGCGCCTCGTTTTTGTGCAGGGCGGAAAGCTCATTGGGCTCGGACTGCTGATCGGATTGCTGGCGACGCTGGCGGCCTCGCGCGCCATGGGCTCGATGCTTTTTAACACGAGCGCTTACGATCCGCTGACGCTGGGCACGATTACCGTCGTGCTCGCCGCCGTCGCCTTGGTCGCCTGTTTCTTCCCGGCAAGTCGCGCCACCAAAGTGAACCCAATCGACGCGCTCCGCGCCGAATGATGAATAACGCGTTCTCACCAACTCCGGGGAGCGCGCGCGTCTCGCGCGCTGGCGATCGTGTCCTCGCGATCGCGAACTTTCGTGAATGCATTGCTCTGCGCAGGATCTGGGCGCTAAGGAAAGATTGTTTCGGCGAGACACCGAAACCAACGCGCGAGACGCGCGCGCTCCCCAGACTTCCGATCTCTGACCTCTGACCTCCCGATGACCGATTTCCGTTACGCGTTTCGCCAGCTGATCAAATCGCCGAGCTTCAGTGCGACTGCCGTCATCGCGCTCGCGCTCGGGATCGGAGCCAGCACCGCGATCTTCGCGGTCATTTACGCGTTCCTGCTTCGCCCACTGCCTTATGCCGAGCCCGACAAATTGGTGATGCTCCAGTCACGCGGCGTGACGACAGGAAACGATCTCGGCGTGAACTATCTCGATTTCAGCGATTGGCAAAAGCAGAGCCGGAGCTTTTCCGATTCCGCGTTCTTCAACCTTCGCTGGAACGGCAATGTCGAATCGCCCGGCGGGATGACGGAAACGCTCAAGACCACGTTTACGACCGCGAATCTGTTTTCGCTCCTGGGCGTGCAGCCGATGCTCGGCCGCGATCTCAACCGCGCCGACGACGAACCCAAGGCCCCGAAGGTCATGCTCATCAGCGAGCGTCTCTGGGAAAAAAGTTTCGGCGGCGATCCGAACATCATCGGACGCGACATTCGCCTCGATGGGACGCCGCGCACCGTGGTCGGGGTGATGCCGGCTGGTTTTCGTTTTCCTTCTCAAACCGATATCTGGGTGCCGATGGCGTCGGTTTTCGGAAAAAACACCGACCGCGCCTTCCGCTCTGACCAGGCGATAGCGCGGCTCAAGTCGGGCGTAACTGTCCAAGACGCGCACAACGAAATGAGCGTGATCGCCGAACGGCTCGCGCAGCAATACCCCGAGACAAACAAGCTGATCGGCGCCGCCGTCGTTCCGCTGCGCGATCACGTCGCGGGGAACGTCCGGTTCTCGTTGCTTCTCCTTCTGGCTTCCTGTGGCGGCGTCCTTCTCATCGCTTGCGCTAATGTCGGCCAGCTCCTGCTCGCGCGCGCCACCACCCGGCAGCGTGAACTCTCCGTGCGCGCCGCTCTCGGCGCCAGCCGCTGGCGTCTCGCCCGCCAGGCCCTGATCGAAAGCGCGCTCGTCGCGCTCATTGGAAGCGTCGCCGGCGCGCTTCTCGCCGTCTGGCTCGTCGACGTCGTGGCCGCGGCGATTCCGGTCGAACTGCCGTTCTGGATCCGGATCGACGTGAACCCGGCCGTGCTTGCGTTCACCGTCGCGATTTCCGGCCTAACGACTTTGCTCGCGGGTTCGCTGCCGGCGCTCCAGAGCGCCCGCATCGACATTTCCCAATCGCTTAGGACTGGCGGCGCCGGCGCGGGCAGTCTGGGAGCGCGCACCCGGGAAATTCTGACCGCCGCCCAGGTCGCGATCTCGATCGTGCTGCTCATTGGCGCGAGCCTGGTCCTGCGAAGCCTCCTGAAGTTGCGCGACGTCAACCCCGGCTTCGATCCGCGCAACGTGGTCATGATGGAAATCAATCCGACCTACAACGGCGACGAACCGGCCCAGGCGCGGGTCGATCGTTTCTCGCGCTTGCTTCAGCGCTTGAGCGAAATGCCGGGCGTCGAAGCGGCCGGCGCGAACAACAGTCCGCCGTTCGTTGCCCAGCGTCCGTGGAATCGAAGTCAGTACGCCGCCGAAGGCCAGCCCGTCACCGACCAGGGGCGTAATCCCGTCGCGAACTTCCAGACCGTCAGCCAGGATTATTTTCGCACCCTGCGCATTCCGCTTTTGCGCGGCCGCTTCTTTTCTGCCGTGGATAAACTCGAGGCGTTGCCTGCTTGTATCGTGAGCGAACGGTTGGCGGCCGCGGTTTGGCCTAACGAAGATCCAATTGGCCGCCGCTTGCGCCTGGGCGGGCCCGGCATTTCGCCGGAGGCGGGAGACTGGATGACGGTCGTGGGAGTGGTGGGGGATGTGCGGCACCAGGCTTTGGAACGCGAGGCGGGCCCTGATCTTTACAAGCCGAGCACGCAGCTCGCCTGGAAGCAGATGCATTTTGTCGTTCGCGCGAAAGCGAATCCGCTCGCCCTCGTTCCGGCGATCCGGCGCGAGATCGCCGCGACCGCGCCGGACGTGGGCGCCTTCAATTTCGGATCGCTCGAGGACGAGGTCGGCAACTCGCTCTGGCAATCGCGACTGCGCGGCTGGTTGCTCGGCTTCTTCTCGCTTGTCGCTCTCGCGCTGGCCGCGACCGGATTATTTGGCGCCACCGCTTACGGCGTGGCCCAGCGCACCCGGGAGATTGGGGTGCGAATGGCGCTCGGCGCGACCCGGCCGGCAGTGTTGCGGCTCATTCTCGGACAGGGAATGCGCGCCGTGGCGTTCGGCCTTTGCGCCGGAATCGGCGGCGCGCTCCTGCTCTCGCGCGCCCTCAAGGCGTCGCTCTTCGGCATCAGCGGCACCGACCTAACGAGTTATAGCGTCGCCTCTCTGGTTCTCGCCGCGACGGCTTGCATCGCCGCACTGATTCCCGCCCGCCGCGCCAGCCGCGTAAACCCAATGGAGGCGTTGCGCGCCGAATGAACCGTTCCGCGTGGGACCAGCTCCGGGTACCGCGTGCGTCTCGCGCGTTGGTTTCGGCGTCTCGCCGAAACAATCTCTGCCGAGAAGTTCGATGGCGAGACGCTATCGCCCACACTCGAGACGCGTGCACTCCCTGGAAATTCGTGATTAAGTCTCTCTCCTCATGAACAAAGTTTATTCCGATGCGAAGGCAGCACTTGAAGGCCTCCTCCACGACAACATGACGATCGCCGCGGGCGGGTTCGGGCTTTGTGGGATTCCGGAAAATTTGATTGCGGCGTTGCGCGACAGCGGGGCGAAAGGGCTCACGATTGTCGGCAACAACGCGGGCGTGGATGGGTTCGGGATGGGCGTTCTTCTCACGACCCGGCAGGTGAAAAAGGTGATGGCTTCCTACGTGGGCGAGAACAAGGAGTTCGAGCGCCAGGTGCTGAGCGGCGAGCTCGAGCTGGAACTTATCCCTCAAGGCACCCTGGCCGAGCGATTGCGCGCCGGCGGCGCCGGCATTCCCGGGTTCTACACTCGCACCGGTTTCGCTACTAAACTGACCGAAGGCAAGGAGACGAAAACTTTCGACGGGAAGGAATATGTCCTCGAGCCCGGGATCAAAGCCGAAGTCTCGCTCGTGAAAGCATGGAAGGGGGACAAGTCCGGGAACCTCATCTACCGAATGACGTCGCGGAACTTCAATCCGATGATCGCGACCTGCGGCAAGATCTGCGTCGCCGAAGTGGAAGAGCTGGTTGAAGTGGGCGAGCTCGATCCCGACCAGGTTCATACGCCCGGTATTTACGTCGACCGGATCGTTGAGGGCGAGAAATACGAGAAGCGGATCGAATTCCGCACCGTGCAGGGAGCGGCGGTGGCGAAGGCCGGCTCGACCGTGCGCGATCTACTCGCGAAACGCGCCGCGCAGGAGTTGCGCGAAGGTTACTACGTCAATCTCGGCATCGGCATCCCCACCCTGGTCGCTAACTACATTCCGCAGGGAATGAACGTGACGCTCCAATCGGAAAACGGTTTGTTAGGCATCGGGCCGTTCCCCCAGGCCGGCCAGGAAGACCCCGATCTCATTAACGCCGGCAAGCAGACCATCACCACGATGCCGGGCTCTGCGTTTTTCTCGAGTGCCGATTCCTTCGCCCAAATTCGCGGCGGTCATATCGATCTCGCCATCCTGGGCGCATTCGAAGTCACCGACAAAGGCGACATCGCGAATTGGATGATCCCCGGCAAAATGGTGAAAGGCCCGGGCGGCGCGATGGATCTCGTCGCGGGCGTGAAACGCGTCGTCGCCGTCATGGAGCACACTTCCAAGGACGGCACGCCGAAGATTCTGAAAGAATGCACGCTGCCCATCACGGGTCTCGGCGTTGTTAATCTCATCATCACCGATCTCGCCGTTTTCGAAGTGAAACCCGGCGGCGGCCTTGTCCTGATCGAGCTGCAACCTGGCAGTAATCTGGATGACGTCCGCGCCAAGACCGGCGCGCCCTTCGAAGTTGAAATTCGCGCTATCTAGAAAAACCAGGCCGGTCTCCGCGTCGGGGAACGATGCTCCAAAACCAGGCATTCCCGGGATGGTGTCTTCCGCGGAAATGGCGTTCTTTACCGAGAGCGCAGCCCGTTACGTCGGGCAGGAAGGGGCTATCGTCGACCTGGGCTGTTGGCTCGGTTCGACCTCCATTGCGCTGGCGCGAGGAATTCTAAGCCGGCGTTCGGAAGCCGTTACTCCTCCAGAGAAAGTGTTCGGTTTCGACCTGTTCCAATGGGAAGCGTGGATGCCGGCGCACATTCCCTATTGCGAGTATCAGGCTGGCGAAAGTTTTCTGCCCGAGGCGAGGCGGATTGTTCGCGATCATGGCGGCGGCGCGGTTGAACTCGTTCAAGCCGACCTGGGACTTTACGAATGGCAGGGCGGCCCGATCAAACTTCTGCTCGTCGATGCGATGAAAAACGCGACCCTCGCAGTCCAGATCCCGCGAAGTTTTTTTTCGAGCCTGGTCGTGGGAAGCCTGCTGATCCATCAGGACTTCAAGCATTATTACACCAGTTGGATCCACGTTCTTCAGTATCGGCTCCGCGAATATTTTCGATTCTATCAAAGCGTGCCATCGGGGACGGTAGCCTTCGAGACCATCGCGCCGATCCCGCGAGAAACCGTCCATCGGGCTACGGAGTACGCGATTCCGGACGATGAAATTGACGCGTCGTTTCAACATTCCCTCCAGCTGGTGATGCCGGATGAGCGGGCAAACATCGCGGCCGCTCATGTCATGCATTACGTCCACTTGGAGCGGAAAGACAGGGCGCGCTCCATAGTGGATCTCTACCGACGCGAGGGACTGTCGGAGAAGGGCGAATTCCCCGACGCGCTGAATCTTCTTGGTCAAACGTGATCCGGCGCTGGAAATGTCGATCGTTCTCGCGGGCAGAGCAACACGAGCAGCGATGCGATGATCCAGCAGACGATCATCAATACGAATCCGGTGTTGAACGAACCGGTCCGCTGACTGAGATCGCCGAAGATTTTCGGGCCGACGAAGCCGCCGATGCTGGCGGTGCAATTGATGAATCCAACGGCCGCCGCCGCCGCCGCGCTGGACAGGAATGCCGAGGGCAGCGCCCAAAATGCGGGGAGATACGCGACCGTTCCGAAGCCGATCAATGTAAACACGGCGAGGAGGACGGCGTTCGAATGCGGCAAGACGAACCAGGCGGCGAGCCCGGCCGCGGCTGTGAGCTGGGGAACGGCGAAATGCCAGCGGCGCTCACGCGTTCGGTCGGAACTCCAGCCGACCAGGAGCATGCCGATCAGGCCGCCGATGAAAGGTATCGCGCCCATCCAACCGACCTCGGCGTCGCTCCATCCCGTCATCCGCTTGAGCAGCGTCGGCATCCAGAACCAAAAGATGTAGCCGCCGCTGTAACAGAAGAACAATCCGATGGTGAGGATGATGACCGGCGGATGCCGCAGCGCCTGCCAGATCGACATCTGCTCGGTGCGGGCCTTTGCCCGGCGTTCCTCGGCGAGGCGCGCGCTCATCCAGTCGCGTTCGTCAGGCGCGAGCCAGCTCGTTTCGTTAGGCCGATCCGGCAGGACGAAAAAGGTGACGATTCCTAAGACGACCGCCGGCACGCCTTCGAGCAGGAACAACCACCGCCATCCTGCTGTGCCCAACCAGTTCATTCCGAGAATCGCGCCGGCCAGTGGACCGCCAAGAATGTAAGCGATCGGGATCGCCGACATGAATCGCGCGACGGCTTTGCCGCGATCCTCGTAAACGAACCAGTGCGACAGATAGACGATCACGCCCGGGAAAAATCCGGCCTCGGCCGCGCCTAACAAAAAACGGGCGCCATAAAGTTCGGAGGGCGTCCGGACAAATCCGGTCAGCGTCGTCAGCGCGCCCCACGCGACGAGAGTGATGGCGAGCAAACGGCGGGCGCTCCAGCGTTCCACCAAAAGCGCGCCGGGAATCTGAAGGGCAAAATAGCCGATGAAAAAAATGCCGCTTGCATTGCCAAAGACGGAGTCGTTCACGCCCAGGTCGGGTCCCATCCGAAGCTGCGCAAAGGAAATGTTGGTGCGATCGAGATAGTTCGCGACGTAAAGGAGGAAGAGAAACGGCAGCAGCCGCCACGCGATTTTCGTGCGCGCCGTCGTCCCGGCGTCGAGTCCCGCATTAGCCATGGCGATGCGCAGCATAACGGCCCGCGCCGCGCTCACAAATCTGATTCGATGGCGCAAACGCCAAACCAGTCCGATACTCCGCGGATGAATACGCGGCTCTCTTTCTTCCGCCAGCTTTGCGCGATCGTTGTTCTTCTCGGTCTCTTCAGTCTCTCCACTCGCGCCGGGGATTCTTCCGGCTGGGCAGGGCAGTATACCGACAAGAAATTTCTCGGCGGCCGCGCCGTGTTTCAGCTCACCATCGAGGAGTCGGCAAACAAAATGCAGGTCAGCTTTGATGCGGCCTGGGTCGATGGCCACGGCGCCGCGCCCGAAGCGGAAGGACCGGCGACCCTTTCCGGTAACACACTGACATTCATGTTCAAAGACACCTTCGAGAATTCCGGCACGGGCACGATCACTCGCGCGGGCAACGACATCCTCGTGTCGATCAATCCAACCCACGTCGCCGAGCCGCGCTGCCTCGCCTTCTACGGCAAGAACATCCGGCTAAAGCGAGTGGCGAAGAAGTAGGAGGCCGATCCTTCTGGTAGCCTGTCTGGGCCTGTTGCGCCCCGACAGCGTTTTTTTGCGTTCCTCGTTCCCAAGCTCCGGCTTGGGAACGCAATTGTCCCCCGAAGTTCTGCTTCGGCACGCGTCGACTCCAAGGAACGCGCACACTTTGAGCAAAGCTGATCGAAGCAAAGCTTCGCAGACACGAGCATTCCCAAGCTGGAGCTTGGGAACGAGGGGGCTTCCTTCATCATCGTAGTCTGGGCACAGAGGCCCCTCCCACATTCGATTCTTCCCTATTACACCATCGGCCGGAACCGCCCGACGACTTCCTGCAAACGTTCGCAGATCTGGCCTAACGAGCAGACCTCGGCGGCTTCGAGCAGGGCCGGGAAACAGTTTTCGTCGGTCTCCACCACGGCCGCCAGCTTCTCCAGCGCCTTCTCCGCCCGGGCCGCGTTCTTTTGCTTGAACTTCTTCAGCCGATCCACCTGCAATTGCTGCCGGGCGCGCGGGGTGCGGGCGAGCTCGAATTCCGGCATCTCCTCGCTGTCGTTGCGGTATTTGTTCAGGGCAATGATCGGCCGGACGCCGTTGTAAATCTGCTGCTCGTAACGATGCGCGGCCGCCTGGATCTGGCTGCGTTGATAACGATTTTCGACAGATCCCATCACTCCACCGAGGCGCTCGATCTCGCGAAATTCCTCGAGGATCGCGGCTTCCACAGCCCGCTCGACTGCTTTCATGCCGGGCGATCCGCTCAGCATGTTCATCGTGTGTTTGAAGATGCCGGATTCGTCGAGCAGGATCGCCTGGCCGTGCGCGGCGAGGCGGATCCATTCTTCACTCGGCGTCGTGAACGGTTCGTCGGCGCTGTTCGAGTGACATGAATTCGTGCCGTTCATATAAGACAGCATCAACTCCGCGGCCGTGCGGGTGAGGTTGTTCTTGAATTCCGCGGCGACGAGCGAGCGTCCGCTCGTCTGGGTATGGACCTTGAACATTTGCGCCTTATGACCGGCGCCGAACGCGTCCCGCATTCCGATCGCCCAGATACGGCGGGAGACGCGAGTAAGCGCGATGTATTCGACATCGAGTCCGCAATCGAGAAAGAACGAGAGCCGCGGGCCGAATTCATCCACGGGGATGCCGCGCGCCGCCATCATCTCGGCATAAGCGAAACCGTTCGACAATGTGTAGGCAGCCTGCTGGACCGGCGTCGAACCGGCTTCGCCGATGTGGTAACCGCTGATGGAAACCGGATACCAGCGCGGCATCTCGCGGGTCGTAAATTCCATCATGTCGGTCAGGAACCGAAGCGAGGCTTCCACCGGAAATATGGTCTCGTTCTGCGCCTGGACTTCCTTGAAAATGTCGGCCTGGATCGTGCCGCGAAGTTTCGGGACAATGCCGGGACCGAAGCGCCGTTTCGCCGCCGCGATATACATCGCCATGATGATCGGGGCCGGCCCGCTGATCGTCATCGAGGCGGAGAAATCCGGCGACCCGAGATCGAACCCATCGTAGAGCCGGACCATGTCCTCGACGGTGTCGACGGCGACACCGCCCTCGCCGATTTTGCCGAGAATCCCGGGCGCATCGGAATCGATTCCGTAAAGGGTGGGACCGTCAAACGCGGTGCTGAGGCGTTTGGAACGCTGGTGGCGTCCGAGAAAATGGAAACGTTCGTTGGTGTCCTCCGCCAGCATGAGGCCGGAGAACAAACGGGTTGGCTCTTCAGTCACCTGCAGCTTGGCGGCGGCGCCACTGCTCGCGCCATTTTTGCTGCCGTTGAGTTTCGATTTCGCGCCGTGCCCGTTCTTCTCGTAGGTGCCGGTCTCGATCGCGGGAGTATGGAGCGGCTCGAGGTACATCTCGCGATAAGCCCCGTTCAGGAACGGGAATTCGCCCGGCAAACCGTCGCCTAACAAATAGCGGGTGATGTCGCCGGCTTCGTCGATTTCCGGCAAAGCGAGGCGCGGCAACTTCAAGCCGGTCGGCGCGGTGCCCACAGGAATGCCGGCTTTGATTTCGTTCCAGCGCTTGACCATCTGGTCGCCGAACTTCTTGTCGCTCCGCGCGCGTTTCACTTCCTTCTCAACAAACGCGTTGTAGTCCTCAACCGCTTCCACCACTCGTCCTAGCTTGCTCATTTTCGCTTTCCTTTCTTCGTCGCCGGGCCAGCCGGCTGCGTCAGCAAATCGCACAAAAAATCCACGCCTCGATCGCGATGGCGTTTCGCAACCGTCGCGACCAGCTGCTGGTCCCGCTTGTTGAGCTCGAGGCGCCGCTCGATCTCACTCATCGCGGTGCGGGCTCGTTCCTGATCGCTTTTGTTCACGACCACAATGTCGGCCAGATCGAGCATGACAATCTTTTGCAATTGGAGGCGCGCGCCGTAGTCCGGGTTCATCACCAGCACGGTTTGATCGACCAGCTTGTTTTGGAACGGCATCGCTTCCTGGCCGGTGCCGACGGTTTCGATGATGACGTAATCGAATCCTTCCTGCGCCAGGAGCCGCAGGCAATCTTCGGTCGCGGGCGATAACCCGCCCGCCTGCCCGCGCGTGGCCATGCTCCGCATGAAAACGCGATCGTCCTGGGAATTTATCATGGTGGCGCGATCTCCGAGTAACGCCCCTGCGCCCACCACGCTCGGATCGTGCGACAGAATGGCGATCCGCGACTTCGCATCGCGGTTCAACAGCCGCAGCACCAGCTCATCGATCAGCGTCGTCTTCCCCGCCCCGCCCGGTCCAGTGAAGCCGAGGACCCTGGTATTTTCGAATTTCGAGTTTCGATTTTCGATTTTCCGTTTCGGGCGCTTGCCTCCCGCGTAGCCGTCCTCAATCTCGGTCAGCTTCCGCGCCAATTTCATTTCCGCATCCTTGGTCGCGCGACGTTTCGGACGTTTCGCGTAGCGCTCGTGGACGAAATCCGCCATGTCGGTAAGGGACGTTCCCGCGAAGAAAATCTTGTCCACGCCGCGCTTCTGCATGATCCGCTGATCGTCGTGCGTGATCGTTCCCCCGCCTCCGCCAAACACCCGGATGTCGTCCGCGCCGCGCTTCTTCAATTGCTTCACCACTTCGGCGAAAAACTCGATGTGCCCGCCGTTGTAGCTGGAGATGCCGACCGCCGCGACATCCTCTTGGATTGCGGCCCGCACAATGTCGCTGACGTAGCGATGGAACCCGAGATAGACCACTTCGATTCCATGCCGGATGAACTCGAGATTGATCGTGTTGATCGCGCTGTCATGGCCATCGCAAATCGGAACAGCGGTGAGGACACGAATGGGCGCGGACATGAGGCGCAAAACTTAACGGCAATCGCTTGTCAGGCAAAGCGTTTCCAGCCTAACGTCGGCGCATGCGCGCCGCTCGGACGATCGCGGTCACCGGATTGATCGTCGGCGCGATGGATATTAGCTCCGCGATCATTATCGCGATCGCGCGCGGATCGACCATGACGCGGCTCATGCAATTCATTGCCAGCGGTCTCCTTGGGCCAACGGCGTTCCAAGGCGGCCTCGCGACAGTCGCGCTCGGGCTCGCATTGCATTTCGTGATCGCGTTTTCGCTGGTGGCAGTTTTCTACGCCGCGACCCGGTCGTTCGGTTTCCTGCGGCGGCAGGCCGTTGTCTCAGGGTTGGTTTATGGTTTGATCGTATTCGGAGTCATGAACCTGATCGTGCTGCCGTTGTCCGCCGCAACGCCTCGGCATTCGCTCAGCGGCGATTTGATCCAGATCGGGATCCACATGTTCGTCATCGGGTTGCCGACGGCGCTGCTGGTGCGGCGCTTCTCTGGCGCGACCGCCACGTGAGTGCTATCTCGTTGCCATGACTGATCCCTTGGATTTCAGCGGCAAGACCATCCTCGTCACTGGCAGCTCGCGCGGGATCGGAGCGGAAATGATAAAGGCGTTCGGGGAACGCGGGGCGAACTGCGTGGTGAATTACGTGGCGGATCCGGACGGGACGAATAAAGCAGATGCGACGAATGTAGCCGCTGCGCTGCGGGAGCCGCTCGTGATCGAATGCGACGTGACGAACCCGGCCCAGGTCGAGGCAATGATGAAACAAATCCAGGAACGCCACGGCGGTCTCGACGTCCTGGTAAATAATTCCGGGATCATCCGCGACCGGACGATGAAAAAGATGTCGGTCGAGGAATTCGAAAGCGTCCTCCGGGTCAACGTCACCGGCACGTTCAACGTCACAAAAGCGGCGGCGGCCGTTTTGCGGAACAATGGGCGGGTCATCAATCTTTCGTCGGTCAGCGGCCAGATGGGATTATTCGGGCAGGCGAATTATTCGTCGAGCAAGGCGGCGATCATCGCGCTGACGAAAGTCTCGGCGCGCGAGCTGGCCCGGCAGAACATTACCGTGAATGCGATCGCGCCGGGATTCATCGACGTCGGCATGAGCAAGGGGATGCCGGAGGAAGTGACGGAGAATTTCAAAAAGCAGATCCCGCTGGGCCGTCTCGGCGACGTGCAGGAGATCGTCAACGCCGCGCTGTTCCTCGCTTCCCCGATGGCGAGCTACATAACCGGCCACGTCTTGAATGTGAACGGTGGTTATTACATGGGTTAGGAAACGACCGATTCTCCCCGTGAACTTCTCCTTTCAGCAGGGCGTCGTCGTCGTTGCGGCGATGGCGTTTGCGCTTCTCGCCACGGTCGGCGTGGCCGAGCACATTTCCGATGATCGGGAACTGAAGGAACTCGATCTGACCGCGTGGAATTGCGTCAATCGCCCCGAAGGCAGCGGGAGGAGCCCGGACACGGCCGAGCGCAACCGGCTCAAGAACCGTTTCGGGGTCGACCTTGCGGGCGTCGCGGTGAAATCATTCGATCCCGCCGGCTTCCTCCAGCATGTCGCCGGCTTCGACGCTGAGACAAAAGGAAGACGCCGGAAAGATTTAAGTCCCGAGCAAAAGCGGCGGCTCGAAATTTTGGAAGCTCCGCTGGTTTCGCTAAGCGCATACCTCGTGCTGGCGTACCCGGGCCCAACCGAAACGACGAACTGCAGCAGCCTCGATTTCCACGACTGGCATCTCGAACTTTTCGACGAGCCCGTCGATCACCCGCCGCAGCCGGGCGATCCGACGCCAATCATTTGCGAAATCACGCCGCGAACGCAGAACGCGATCTATCGTGACGGTATCCGCATCCAGGAGCTGGCCGCGTTTTTCCGGCACCCCGATGTGACCTACGAATCGACCGGGCACAAAGCCCAGAAAGTTCGTCTGACCGGTTATCTGCTCTGGGACGACGAGCACAACGACAATACGAAGGACGTCGGCGCCACGATCCATTCCATCGCCCGCAACCGGTATCACAATCCGTGGCGAGCGACCGCGTGGGAGATTCATCCCGTCCTGAAAATTGAGCGGGACGACGGCGCTTTGCCGAAGCCGGCTACCGAGACCGCTCCGGTTCCAAGTTCCACGCCACAAATTCCCGCGAACGCACCGCAGCGCTACGTCACGATCCTCCGCGCGGTGAAAATCAAAATCCCGTACGGAGAGACCGTGCTGCAACGCGGCATGCGGTTGCCGGTCGTCTCGCAGGACGCGACCACGGTAACCGTGCGTTATCTGGACGGGACTTACGCGATCCCGATCGCGTCCACGGATTTGCGGTGAACCAAAACGCGGGCTTGTCTCGCCCACACGCAACGCTAGCCTGCAACTTCTGTCATGAAGTCTTGGCAACGTTTGTGGCTTGCGATCGCGCTCTCTCTGGCGATCTCCAGTTCCGCGCAGGTCACCACGGTCCCGAAGCAGGGAATCCGCGAGAACGATCCGCGCGTTCATGCTCTGACGAACGCACGCATCGTCGCCGCGCCCGGCAAGACGATCGAGAAAGGGACGGTCTTGATCCGCGACGGAATCATCGTCGAAGTGGGGCCGGACGTGAAGGTGCCGGCGGAAGCGCGCGTCTGGGACCTCACCGGAAAAACGGTTTATGCCGGCTTCATCGATGCCTACAGCCGGCTGGATTTGCCGGAGACATTGAAACCGGAGCCGGCACGGACCGATACCGATCCGGACGATCCGAATGCGAAGCCGAAGGAATTGCCGCGCGAATCCGCCAAGGGAACGCGCTCCTGGAATCCTCGCGTAACTCCGGAACGGCGGGCGGCCGATTATCTTAACCTCGATAAGAAAGCGACGAAGGCACTGCGCGATCTGGGATTCACCAGCGCGTTGGTCGTTCCGGCCCGCGGCGTTTTCCATGGATCGAGCGCGCTCATCAATCTTCAGGAAACGGATGTCGACACGATGGTCGTTTCGCCGGTCGTAGCCCAACACATCGGGTTCGACTTCGATCGCGACGGCCGGGATGGCGACCGCGGTTATCCGAATTCGTTGATGGGAAGCATCGCCCTGATTCGGCAGAGTTTCCTCGACGCGTCGTGGTATCAGGCGGCCCAGGAGGCGTATCGGAAAAACCCGGGCACGACCGAGCGCCCGGAAACCAATGCAAGCCTCGCCACCCTGGCGGAGCAGATGCAGCGCAACCCGGCGGTGTTTGAGGCGGAAGACGAACTCGATCTGCTCCGCGCCCTGAAGATCGCCGACGAATTCAAATTGAAACCGATCCTGTTCGGGAACGGTTACGAATATCGGGTCCGCAAGATGTTGGCGGAAAAGAAGCCGGCGATCATCTTGCCGCTCGATTTTCCGAAAGCGCCGGAGATCGAGCGGCCGGAAAGCGCGCTCGAAGTTGAGCTCGACGAACTCCAGCACTGGGACCGTGCCCCGAGTAATCCCGCGCGGCTGGCGGAAGCCGGCATTCCGTTCGCCTTAACCACAGAGAAGCTGGAAAAACCGGAAAAGGATTTTTGGTCACGGCTGCGGCTGGCGGTTCGACGGGGATTGAGCAAGGAGGCGGCGCTGGCTGCGCTCACCACCAATCCGGCGGAAATGTTCGGCGTCGCCGACCGCCTTGGGTCGATCGCGGCGGGCCGGATCGCAAACCTGGTGGTGGCGAGCGGCGATCTTTTTGGGGATGACGCCAAGGTGCTGACGACCTGGGTCGATGGCCGTTACTACGATACCGACCAGGCGCGTGAGCGGGACGTGCGCGGAACGTGGGACCTGGTGGCGGAGGGAAAGACGTTGCCGCTCACGATCGAAGGCAAGGTCGAGAAACTCGATGCCAAGGTCGGCGGTGAAAAAGCGACCGTCTCGGTGAAGGACGACTCGATCCTCGTGATCGCGCCAGCCAAGCTCTTCGACAAAGGCGAAGGGTCGCTCCGACTCACCGGCGTGATTTTCGGCGAAACGATTTCCGGAACAGGCGACGCCCCCGGCCTGACGACTGTGCGCTGGAACGCGAAGCGGACCGCCGCCTTTACGCCCGCCAAGAAGCCGGACGACAAACCATCGCCGCTCGATAAGCCGCTGGATTTTCCTGAGACCTATCCGGCGGGAGCGTTTGGTCGCACGGCAGCACCCGAGCAGCCGAAAGCCGTTCTGATTCAAGGCGCGACCGTTTGGACTTCGGGACCGCAAGGCACGCTGCAGAACGCTGACCTTCTCGTGGCCGGCGGCAAAATCTCGGCGGTCGGTCCGGGGTTGAAAGCGCCGGGCGGCGCGACGGTTGTAGACGGCAAGGGAATGCACGTCACGCCTGGCATCATCGATTGCCATTCGCACACGGCGATCAGCCGCGGCGTCAACGAATCGAGCCACGCGGTTACGTGCGAAGTGCGGATCGGCGACGTGATCGATCCGACCGACATCGGGCTTTATCGCGAGCTGGCCGGCGGCGTAACGACCGCGAACGTCCTCCATGGTTCGGCCAATCCAATGGGCGGCCAAAATCAGGTGATCAAATTCCGCTGGGGTGCGTCCGCCGAAGAACTGAAGTTCGCCGACGCAATGCCGGGAGTGAAGTTCGCGCTCGGCGAAAACGTCAAGCAATCCAACTGGGGCGATAAATTCAAGACGCGTTATCCGCAGACCCGGATGGGCGTTGAACAAATCATGCGGGACCGGTTCCGCGCCGCCCAGGAATACGACGCGGCCTTGAAGAAGAAAGGCGGACTGCCGGTCCGGCGCGATCTCCAACTGGAAGCGATCTCGGAAATCCTGAACGGGAAGCGGCTCATCCATTGCCATTCGTACCGGCAGGACGAGATCCTCGCCTTCCTGGGCGTGGCGCGGGAGTTCAAGATTCGGGTGGGAACGCTCCAGCACATTTTGGAGGGCTACAAGGTCGCGGACGTGATGGCGAAAGATGGCGTCGGCGGTTCCACCTTCGCCGATTGGTGGGGCTACAAGTTCGAAGTGATCGATGCGATCCCGGACAACGCCGCCATGATGAACGGGCAGAACGTGGTCACCTCGGTGAATTCCGACAGCGCCGATCTCGCGCGGCGTTTGAACACGGAAGCCGCGAAATCGATGAAGTATGGCGCGCTCTCGCCGGAGGACGCGCTCAAGCTGGTCACGATCAATCCCGCGAAGCAATTGCGGATCGAGGCGAAGACTGGCTCGCTCGAAAACGGAAAGGACGCGGACTTCGTGATCTGGACCGGCAACCCGCTTTCGAATTACGCGCGCGTCCAGCAGACCTGGATCGACGGGCGGAAGTATTTCGATCGCGCCGAGGACACGGAGGCGCGGAAAAGTTTCGCCGCCCAGCGCGAGGCGCTCGTTCAAAAGGCACTGGTGGAACGGCTGAAGGAAATCGGTCCGGGCAAGGAAGGCGACGGCGAGAAGAAAGACGACAAGGAGCCGCCGAAGATGTCGGCGGCGGAAATTCATCGCGCGCATGAGCTGGCCCCCATCTACGGCGACGGGCATGACAAACACACCTGCATGGAGGACGCGTCCAAATGAGTCGCGTTCTTTTCGTCGCAGCCGCGCTCTGCCTGGCCGCCAGCGTTAACGCTTCCGACACGATCCCGGCGCCACCGCAAACAAAACCGGTCGCGATCAAGGGCGCCACGATTCATCCGGTCAGCGGCCCGGACATTCCGGCGGGAACGATTGTTTTTGAAAACGGAAAGATTACCGCGATCGGACCCGACGCTGCCGTCCCCGCCGGCGCCGAGGTGATCGACGCGAACGGGAAACATGTTTACCCGGGGTTAATCAACGCGAACACGGTTCTCGGCCTGGTCGAGATCGGCGCCGTCCGCGCGACGGTCGACGTCGAGGAAGCGGGCGCGATCAATCCGAATATCCGCAGCATCACGAGCGTGAACCCGGACAGCGAATTGATCCCGGTCGCGCGGACCGCGGGCGTGTTGACCGCGCTTTCGGTGCCGGAAGGCGAAATCATTTCCGGCCAATCGGCCGTCCTCCGGCTGGAAGGTTGGACGCCCGAAGAAATGACAGTGCTTTCGCCGGCCGCGATGCATTTGCGCTGGCCGAACCTGACGATCGATCGGCGGCCGCGCGCGCGGAAATCGGTCAAGGATCAGCAAAAGGAAATCGAGAAGGCGCAGAAACAAATCCGGGACGCGTTCCAGATCGCGCGCGCCTATTGGCAAAGCCGGAAAAATCCCGGGCCGGATTTTAAGACAGACCTGCGCTGGGAAGCATTGATGCCGGTGTTCGATGGAAAGCTGCCGCTCTTCGTCCACGCGAGCAGCCTCGCTCAAATCCAGGCGGCGCTGGCCTGGGCGAAAGAGATGCAGCTCAAGATCGTGCTCGTTGATGGTGATGATGCCTGGCGGGTGGCAGCGCAATTGAAGGAAGGCGACGTCCCCGTGATCCTGGGACCGGCTACGAGTTTGCCGCCGCGACGCGACGACGATTACGACAGCGCGTGGAGCAGCGCGGCAAAATTGCAGCAGGCCGGGGTCCGTTTTTGCATCGCCTCAAACGGCCGGAGCGCGGAGACGAACGAACGCAATGTCGGGTACGAAGCGGGACTCGCCGCTGGTTATGGGTTGCCGAAAGAGGAGGCGTTAAAAGCTGTCACCCTTTATCCGGCCCAAATCCTTGGGATCGCCGACCGTCTTGGTTCGCTCGAGCCTGGCAAAGCGGCGACGTTGATCGTGACCAACGGCGATCCGCTCGATTTCCCCACGCAGGTCGAAGCCGCGTATGTCGATGGCCGCAAGATCGATCTTTCGAACCGGCAAACGCGCCTCCGCGACAAGTACCGGGAAAAATATCGGCGGAAGTAACGCCGCCCCGTCGAGCTACTCGACGGGGTGCACGATATAAGTCCCGGCTTGTTTGTCGTCCTCGAGCCTCACGAGTCCACGCTTCTGCGCTTCGAGCAGAAGTTCGTTGAATGCGCGGAAACCATGAGCGCGTTCGTTGAACCCGGGGTGCTGCCGTCTGATGGCCTGTTTCACGAGCGAGCCGCGAATGGTGTAATCTTCGCCGCGCTCAGCCCGTAAGGCATCGACGGTCTTCGTGACCAGGTCGAGCGCGCGATCGATCGACAGGCTGTTCTCTTTCGTGACGCCCACCTTCGACGCCGGCGCGGTTGGCTGTACGGTCCGGCTTTTTTTCGGACGCTCCACCCGCACCAGGTCGTCGTAATAGATGAATTCGTCGCAGTTATTGATGAAGAGATCGGAAGTCGATTTCTTGACGCCGACGCCGATCACGGTCTTCGCGTTTTCGCGCAATTTGCTGACCAGCGGCGAAAAGTCCGAGTCGCCACTGATGATGACAAAGGTGTCGACGTGGCTCTTCGTGTAGCAAAGGTCCAGCGCGTCGACGACCATCCGAATGTCGGCGGAGTTCTTGCCCGATTGCCGGACATGCGGGATTTCGATCAGCTCGAAGGCGGCTTCGTGGAGCCCGCGCTTGAAAGCCTTGTAGCGGTCGAAATCGCAGTAGGCCTTCTTCACCACGATGTGTCCTTTGAGCAGCAGCCGCTCGATGAGTTTGCGAACATCGAACGCCGGGAATTGCGCCTCGTGCGCGCCGATCGCGATGTTTTCCAGATCAAGGAAAACCGCCATGGTGGAGACGGAATCAGCCGGGTTCATAGAGGCAGATGGTAGCGGCACTGGAAACAATGGCAAGGCGAGCCCGGCGCCGGCTTAAACCCCTGATTCTGTGCTGTCCGGGCCGCGCTGCCGGTACAGGAGCTGCTTTTTCTCGGGCCATGCAACCAACCCACAAAACCCGCAGCTCGATAGTTCGGCCGACGTTCAAGCGGACAAAATCTTCGCAGACTTGGTCGTCCACGCGCCATGCAATGTCGACCTACATTGCCGACGAGATCCGCGCTTACGCAACGATTCGTGATATTGCCCTCGCCGAGGCCGAGAAACTCACGAACTCATTGAACCTCGAGCGCGCCAGAATCGCGAACGAATTTGTTGAGAACGTGCTCAAGCCCGCGCGCGGTCCCTACGAAAGCCAGCACCTGCCCGAAGGCGACGCCACCCGCGAACGCCAGCGTTGCGAAGCGGTGAAGGTCCGCCTTTCCCTGCTTCACGCGCATCTGGATGCGCTGTCGCGCGATCACGCGCACGCGGCTTAACTCCCCGCGGCTAGTCCCGTCCCCAAATCATGGCGACGCTCGTCGTCAGACTCCCGCCCATGTTGAAGGTCAGATATTTTTTGGCCCCGTTGACCTGCCGCTGGTCCGCCTGCCCGGTCAGTTGCTGGTGGGCTTCGTAAACCTGACGCACACCGGTGGCGCCCACCGGATGGCCGTCGCCGATCAGGCCGCCGCCGACGTTAACCGGAATCTCCCAGCCGATCTTGCCGCTCACATGTTCCCCGCGCACCTGCGGCAGCGCCGTCGCGCCGCTCTTGGCCAGCTCCGCGCCCTTGCCCGGCTCCGCGAGCCCGAGGATTTCGTAAGCCACGATCTCCGTGATCGAAAAACAGTCGTGAACTTCGACGCCGTGCATGTCCCGCGGTTTGAGGTTCGCCATGGCGAACGCTTTCTCCGCGGCTTTCCGCGCGGTCGAGAACGTAGGTGCGTCCTTTTTTTCCAAGGCGAGGTAATCGGTGGTGCTGCCGAACCCAAGCAACCGCGGCAGCTTCGATTTGTCCCGGCCGATCCGATCCAGGTATCTGCCTGAGACCAAAACGATGGCCGCGCCGCCGTCGGTGATCTGCGAGCAATCCGTCACGCGCAACGGCGGAGCAACGCTCGGATTTTTCTCCGAGACCTGGGAAGCGTAGTCGTACGTCAGGTTCGCGTCCCGCATCTGGGCCAGCGGGTTGAGCCGGGCGTGCGCATAATTTTTGTAGGCCACTGCCGCCAGGTCGTCCGCGCTGGCGCCATATTTCTCGATGTAAATCTGGGCGATCCGTCCAAACAATTTCGGGAACATGAAGTCGCCGTATTCGGGTTTCTCGATGTGATAATCGGCCGCCGCGCCGAGAACATCGCCCCCATCCAGAGACGACATCGTCTTCTGCTGTTCCGCGCCAACCACAAGGACGGCTTCGTGAAATCCACCCATGATCCATTGCGACCCGAGCAGGACTGAGAGCGCACCGGACGCACAAGCCGCCTCCGTGTGCATCGTCGGGATGCCATGCAATTTCGGATCGATCTCCGGGATAAACGCGCCAAGATGCAATTGCTTCGTAAAACCGCCGGCGTTGAAGTTCCCGACCGCCGCCGCTTCGATCTCGGCCGGATCGATCTCCGCGTCCTCGATCGCCTTCCGTCCTGATTCCGTGATCAGATCCCGGATCGTTTTCCCTTCCTTCTTCAAATTGCGCTTAAAATCGGTTCGGCCGCCGCCGAGGATGTAGACTTCGTTCATAACGTCGTTCTAATCTAACCCATCGCGGACTGCTGTCATCCTGAGGCCGCGCCAGTGGAGGCATCTCCACGCGCCTCCCAGCGCGGGCTTTTCCAATGTTAGTCGATCGAGCAAAATTCGGAACGACCACGAAATAATGGTTGTCACGCTCCGGGATCGTTCAGTACCTTTCTGTGCATTGGCCCTCCATGAAAAGCAATTCCCCCTAGAAACGCGCAATGTTGAAAACGCAAATTCCGGTTAGTCATATCCGAGAACCCGCTCGCGATCGAACGCATGCTGGACTTTGGCGCACGTCACGCCTTCTCTCTGCCGGGAACCTAACCGGCACCCGGTTCGCTAGCGGCGTTCGACAAGCATCTCCTGAGGGCAAAGAGCCCGCACAAGCGGAGGATGCCGGGAGAAGGTTCGGATTTAGCTTCGCCGACATTCCCATTTCGTCGGCGGCGACGCGCGCGTTGAGCACTTCCCATCGCGGCGAAGCGATCGAGTCCATCGGCCCAGCCCGCTCTAATTCCTGCTCCTGCGGCTCCGCCTGCGCCAAGTGCCGCAACCCAACGGGATTGTTCGGCAGCGAGTCGGAGATCTTCACACGCGAGGCCACCAAAACCCGCGCGGCGGAGATCAAGACGCAGGCCCCGGGCGGGGGAGGAGGAGCGGGTGGCGGTGGAGTGGGGGCGCCCGCCGCCGCCCCGCCGGCAAGGAGAGCCCGACTTAGCAGCGGCCCGCGCTACACGCCGCATGGCAGTCTGATCCCGACCGTGGCCGGTGGAACAAAGTCCGTGTCCTTTGTTTTCGATGGGGTCTTCGACAGCGACGCTGGCGCTGGCGTCTTTCCGGGCTGCGGCGAGATCCACCAGGACATCAAGTGGAACGCCGCTGCCGCCACCAGTTTCACGGCCGTGACCGGTTCCCCCGTGCCGCACGCCGGATTTCCCGCCGCCCACCCGGCGAACACCTGGATCGAGGATCGAGACACGGCAGATACGCGCTACGGTCGGCGGTCCGGTGCCCACTCAGCCCCGGTAGCCGGCGGGGATGAATACACCAACTCTGCCGGAGTGCAGGATATGGCGCACGGCGCCACCTATCACGGCAGCGACGGCCCGACCGTGCCCGCAGCCCTCACGGGACAGTGGAAATTCATGACCCTGGCGTTTGATATGTGCAATCACGGCGTCCAGGTGGGCAGTGCCGACTTCATCACGATTGATTGGTGAGTGGGCGCGTTTACCCACCGATCCGTGCGGGCTCATCGCGATCACGGGCATCAGATCTGCCGCCGGAGTCCCATCGGGTATCAAAGTCGTGAGGCAACTCATTCCACTGCAGCTCACCCTGCAGATCCAACGGAACGACGTGCGGGTGCAGATCCAGAATCACACCAATCATGAAATTCGCGTCTGGGACTTGGGGAACGCGTGGGGCGGAACCTCTTGGTCGCTGCGGCTGACCGTCGACGGCGCTCCGCCACGCGAGCTACGTCCAACGAACCAGATCTATACTATCAATCTCCCTAGGTACATTGGAGTGCCGGCACATGCAGAGAAGGAGCTGCTAATCACTCCGCGCGGGCACGAGTGGATGGTGGGCGAGAACTTGGCGCCGCTGCAGCGTAGACCCATCCACGTCCAAGCGGCCCTTGTGATCGCTCCTTCGCCTGAAGCGGAAAGGCACAAGGTGGCGATCGGCCAAGTGCATAGCAAAGGGGTCCTGTCGCGACCGCCGCACACCTGGCTCTTCGGTATCTCGGCGGCCTAATTATGCATCCACGAAGAGTGGCGCGAGGCCGCTACGGTTTTCTTCCGAAGCGCCGACGCTCGTTGCTATTTCACCAGCATCTGGAACCGCGGAGGGTTCCGTCGCAAAAATGCATTGCCTCGCCAGATGTTTCTCGACTCGGCACCCGCTACTTATGGTGATTGCTTCCGCGGATCGTTTTCCGCGATAATCAGGTTAACCGCGTGCTGATTAAATCCCTTGAAACTTCCTTTGCGCTGCAAATTCTCCAAATGACGCACGATCGACCTTCGCCACAAAATGCCTTTATAGGATGGGGATTCGGGCGTAAATGGGGAACTGATCGATAGACATTAATTCTTTCCCCGCAATGGAGCCCGAACGATGACACAGCCACAACCCCACGTCCCCACCGCACGCGAGCAGAAGTTTCTCGAGAGCGTCGAAGAAGGCCGC
>JBEEHG010000063.1:0-53800 GCA_041167265.1 Verrucomicrobiota bacterium
AAATCGCGTCGCGACGAACGCGATCGCCAGTCCGATCACCGAACCGATGACCGCCAGCGTCATTCCCTGGCGCACGATCAAACCGCGCACGTTCCCGGTCCGCGCCCCGAGCGCCATCCGGAGACCGATCTCACGCGTCCGGCCGGCCACGACATAAGACATGACCCCGTAAATGCCGACCGCTGCCAGGACCAGCGCGAGCACCCCGAAACTGCCGAGCGCGCCCGCCGCGATCTTCGCCGGGAAGAGCGGGATCTTCATGTGATCCTTAAGCGTCTTCAGGCCGTAGAGAGGCAGCGTCGGATCGAGGCTTCGCATCTCGCGCTGCATTGCGGCCAGGACCGTTTTCGGATCGCCGCGCGTCCGCGCCACCATCGATACCGTGGTGTTGTAATCGCGAAGTTGCGGCCGGAAAACCGCCGCCTTCGGTTCTTCGCCGAGGCTGTTGTATTTTCCGTCGCCGCACACCCCGATGATTTCCCAGAACGGATTTTCGGCACTGCTGAAGTTGAAGCGTTTCCCGATCGCTTCCTGGCCCGGGAAAAATTTCTTCGCGAAGGTTTGGTTCACGATGGCGACCCGATTTTCCATCTTGTCTTCCTGTTCGGTGAAATCGCGTCCGCGCAAAGCGATCCCCATCGCCCGAAAGTAATCCGGGCTTACGGAGCTGGGGATGGCAAGTGGGAGCTGGCTGGCCGGAGCGGGCGGTTGGCCCTCGAGGTAGATGGTCGCGGAATTGTAGTTCAGGCTCAGCGGAATGTTATCGACCAGGGCGGCGGCTTCGACCCCGGGAAGAGCGCGGATGCGTTCAAGCGCCTGTCTCTGCAAAGCGCGTCCGCGGGTTTCATCGTAACCCTGGAGACCGACATCAAAGGAAAAGGCGACGGCGTTGTCCGGGTTGAAGCCGGGCCGCATTCGTTGCGCCTCCTGCAGGCTGCGCACGATAAGTCCGGCGCTGATCAGGAGGACGAGCGAGAGCGTGATTTGGGCGACGACCAGCGTGTTCCGCAGGCGGGAACGGCGGAAACCAGCCATCGAAGATTCATCTTTCAAGGCCGGCACCAGCGCCGGTTTCGACGATTGCAGGGCGGGAATGAGGCTGAATAGCATTCCGGTCAGGATCGAAAGGCCGAGGGTGAACGAAAGCACGCGCCAGTCGATTCGGAGATCGAAGAATAGCGCAATGTCGATCGGATAATCGACGCGTTGCACGATCCGATTGATCGTCGCTGCGACCAGGATGCCGAAAATTCCGCCGGCCAGCGAAAGCATTACGCTCTCTGTCATCAATTGCCGGATGAGCCGGCCCCGGCTCGCGCCGACCGCAAGACGAATGGCGATTTCCTTGCGCCGTTCCGTGGCGCGCGCGAGGAGCAGGTTGGCCAGGTTCACGCAGGCCAGGAGGAGGACGAGGAAACCGACTGCTCCGAGAACGGCTGTAAACGCGAACACCCCATTCCGGATATCGGGAATAAACAGGCCGGGTGGAATCAACTCGATACCGCGCCCCGCATTTTCCTTCGGGAATTCTTTTCCCAACTCGACCGCCAGAGCGCGGAGTGATGCTTCGGCCTGAGCTTTGGTGATTCCAGGTTTCAAGCGCCCGACGACAAAGCTGTTGTCGTTGCTGCGGAGGTCGAGCCAATTGCTCCCGGGTTCGACGACGGGACCCATCATCATGGGAACCCAGAATTCCGCCGCGTAGGCGACGTCGGTCCCGATGAAACCCTTGCGCGCCACCCCGATGACGGTGAAGGGCACGTTATTCAACAGAACCGTCCGGCCGACGATGGCGGGATCCGAGCCAAAACGTTTTTGCCAGCAGCCGTAACTCAGAACGACGACGGGATGCGATTTCGGTGTGACGTCTTCCTCCGGCAAAAATCCGCGGCCGAGCAGGGGCGGAACGCCCAGGACGTCGAAGTAATTGCCGGAAGCGAGCGTTCCCCAGATGCGTTCGTTGTTCCCATTGTGACTGAGCCCGGCCACAGTGATGCGAAATGCGATGAGGCCGGAGAAGACCTGATTGCGGTCGCGCAAATCCTTGTAGTTGGGGTACGACTGCAGGGTGTAATCGGCGCCGTTGTGAAGCGTGCCGTAAACTTCCTGGAGCTCCGAAGGGTTACGGACCGGAAGGGGACGGAACGCGACCGTGTCGACCAGGCTGAAGATCGCGGTATTCGCGCCGATGCCGAGGGCCATCGAAACGATCGCGAGCAAAGTGAATCCCGGGCGCTTGAGAAGCTGGCGCGCGCCATAGCGCAGGTCTTGGAAGAGTGTCTGCATTTTTTTGGTGTCCCCAATGAGATGCGGAGTGCGCGCGATATGGATTCAGAAAAAAGATGCCCGTTAAAACGTGTCATCCTGAGCCGCGCAGACGGCGAAGGATCTCTGACCATTTCTTCGCGCTAGGGAAACCGAAATGGTCAGAGATGTTTCTCCCGCGGCCGCGGGATCAACATGACAGGAATATAAAGGCCGCAAACACCAGCGACGCTAAATCCGCCCTTTGTAATTATTACTTCTTTGGCAGCGGCTGCCGCCAATCGAGCACCAGCTTCCATGCTCCGTTCGCATCCGTCTGCCAGACCTCGAGAAAATGGCCGGCTTTGCCGGGCTGGGTGCGCGTGTCCGAATAAGAGCCGCAGGTGTAGGCGAGATCGGCGGTGCTGCTCATGTCGGTGTGCATCACTTCCATCGTCATGCCGGCCTGCTCCGGCCCGAGGAGTTCGGCGCCGTCTTTCTTGTTGATGGTCGGAAACGAACCGTCCCGATAAAGCCGAACCTCGTCGCTGCCGAACTGGCGAAATGCTTTTGTGAAATCAAGTCTGGCCGTCGCGATGAATGCGACCTGCACGTCTTTGAAAGACTCGGTCGTTCCTTTCCCACCATCCCTGGGCGTCACCAACCGCAACGGCGGCTTCGCGTCCGATCCTCCATTCTCAATCCCGCAATCGAGCGCCACTTTCCAGACCCCGTTCCTTTGTTTTTTCCAGATCGAAACGAAATGGCCGAAGCCGGTAAACTTTTGTTCCTTCTTGTTCGCCCGCCATTTCGAGGGACCGGTGTCGTAGCCGAAGTCGCCGCTGCGGGCGATCGCGGCAAAGGTCGGTTCCCAAACCAGATCGAGGCCTGTTTCGGTTCGTTTGCTCCAAGCTTCCTTCCCGTTCACCGGTCCCGGCCGGAAAACGATCGCGTCCTCCGCCAGGAATTCGAGAAAGGCGGCCCGAGTGCCTTTCTCCTGACCGGCCTGGTAAAATCTCCGTTCCGCTTCCACCATTGCGCGCACGGCTTCCGTGGGAGTTTCGGCGCGCAAGCCGGCGACGACGGCCAGCGCAACCATGAAAGACCGGTACATCTCAAAACATTGTTTTAGGCGAGGCCGGTATTGCCAAGCCGCAAATGTGGAGGCTTTTCTTTTGTGACGGTTCGAATAGAACGCCTCCATGGATTTGGAGGAGGCCGGAGCGTGGCTCGAATCGCCGGGACGCGAGCGTGTTCCCTTGCGCGGCAACTGCTCGATCGGCCGCTCAGACAAGAACTCCATCGTCCTGGATTCGCCGAAGGCGTCGCGCCGCCATTGCATCATCAATTTGCAAAACGTCGGTGAGTTCTGGTTGATCGACCTCGGCAGCAGTAACGGCACGTTCTTGAACAAACGCCGGGTCCATCAACCCGTCCGGCTATGCGACATGGACCAGGTCACGGTGGGCGACACGCCGTTCACCTTTCGTCAGCCGGAAGAAATCACGAGCGAGCTGCGGACTACCATTGCGCAGCAGACCATTCGCGAGACCGCGAACATCCCGGTCTGGCTGCTGGTGGCCGACATCGAAAACTTCACGCCGCTCAGCCGCAGCATGGTGAGCGACAAGCTCGCGTTGCTCGTCGGCTCGTGGGTCGCCTCGTGCAAAACCATCGTCGAAGAGCATCACGGCGAAATCGACAAATATCTCGGCGACGGTTTTCTCGCCTACTGGCACGACGACGAAAAGAGTGCCGAGAACGTGGCTGCCGGGCTGACGAAGTTGAAGCAACTCCAGAAAACCGAGCCGCGTTTCCGGCTGGTGTTGCACTACGGCCTGGTCTCGAGCGGCGGGTTACGATCGATGGGTGAAGAAAGTCTCATCGGCAAGGAAGTCATCTTCGTGTTCCGGATGGAGAAGCTGGCGGGCTCGTTAGGTATCCACCTGCTCGCGAGCGCGGCAGCGCATGAGAAGCTAGACGAGACGATGCCGGCCCAACCGGCCGGAAGCCATGAGCTGAAAGGCTTCGAGGGCACTTACGAATTCTTCAAGTACTGACGAGACGCTCCATCGTTGTCATCCTGAGCGGAGCGAAGGATCTCTGAATATTCAGCCACCGAGCGCGCGGAAATGGTCAGAGATGTTTCGCTTCGCTCAACATGACAGGTTTCGGGGGGCGAAGCTGAGACGTTGCACAGAAACGCCTACAATTCATTTCGCTTTGCGATAGATCAGCCCGTTCGGGTCGTTGATCCGGGTAAGCTCGTCCCCATTCACTTTGTAAACCGCGGTCTCGGCCATCGGTGAACCAAACCCCTGGATCACGGAATCGGGAACGCTCTTCGGCGCCCAATCGGACAACTGCCCGGGACTCCATTGAATCGTGATGCTGGTTCCCTGTTCGGTGCATTCGATCGAGTTGTAAGTCCAGCGCCGCTGCAATTCGTAGAACGTAGTGTAGAACGGCTTGTCCGGCGTGGATACGTTCACGGCGTCCAGTGTCTTGGTGGCTTTCCCATCCTTAATAATCAGGGTGAAGCTGCGATTGATCGTCTGTTGATCGCCCGGATTCGTTTTCGACTGCGTCGCGAGCCAGGTCCCATCGAAAAGTTTCTTTGGCTGTCGCGACTGCTGTCGCGGTTGTTGCCGGCGCGGCTGCTGCGGCTGTTGTCGCTGCTGCTGCGATTGCCGCGAGGCCTGGTCGACGAAGGCCCGCACGATCGTATCGATCTGGGCCGAGAGCGGAAGAGCCGTTGCCAGGATGAGAACAACGGCGAGCAAATACTTGATCTGTTTCATGGATGTTTAACCTCCTGTGAAATCGTTCACCGGCACAACTGGTTGAGCCGGTGCGCTCGGCGGTGGGACTTGTTTCGGCGCCATGGCTGGTCCCGATCGCGTTTCCTTCTTCGGCTCAGTCCTGGGTGGAAAGATGTCTTTCGCGGTGTCCGCCATGCCGCTCGCCTTCGCATTCGATTTGGGCTCGGACGATTTCTGGGTTGTCGTCACAACGCTTTTCGGCGCGGCCGGCTTGCGCGAGACGAAATACCAGACGCCGATGGCGACGAGGAAAAACAAAACGAGCGCCCCGACACCGCCGAGGATCAACGCCAGCTTCGCCGGACTCAGGCCGCCAGGCTTTGGCAACGGCGGGAGCGTCGTCAAAGTCGCCGTGGCCGGAACTGGAGGCGGGACATTCGCCGTGGTCGTAGTCGGCGGCTGGATCGCCCTGGCCGCGCGGACGGTTTTAGGTGAATCAATTCCTAATTGTTGCGCGATCTCGACGAACGATTGCGGACGCCGATCCGGATTTTTCGCGAGACAAGCCGCGATCACTTTTTCCCAGGCATCGTCGATCATTTCGCCTTCGACTTCGAGGTCCTTGCGCCGATCCTTCATCAACGGCGGAATTTTTTCCCGGATCTGCCGGTCGATGTTGCCCGAGGAAAATGGCGGCTTGCTCGTGATCAGCTCATACATCGTCGCGCCAAAGGAATAGATGTCGTCGGCCGGAGTGCCGCGCTCGCCGTCCAGTTGTTGCGGACTCATGAAAACGAGGGTGCCGCTCCGGCCCTGTTCCATCGTGAGCATGCTTACCGAATCGCTCAGGCTCCGCGAAATTCCGAAGTCCGAGATCTTCAGATCGCCGCGCTGGTTCACCATCAGGTTCGCGGGTTTCAGATCGCGATGAATGATCCGGGCGTGGTTATGCGCGTAGTCGAGCGCGTCGCAGAGTTGACTCGTCCATTCCGCCAGCTCATGCGGCTCGAAGACCTTGTGCGGCTTGTCCGCGCGCAGGTTCGAGAGGGTGTCTCCATCGATGTATTCCATCGAGATGCACCCCGACTGGTCGCTGTGCACGAAGTCGTAGATCCGGACGATGTTTTTGTGAGTGAGATCGAGGCTCCGGCGCGTCTCGCGTTTCATGTCCCCGAGAACGGCGCGGTCGTGGACGATCAGTTCCGGGAGGAATTTCAAGGCGACGTTCCGTTCCAGCTCTTCATCGCGCGCCAGCCAGACGACGCCCATGCCGCCGCGGCCCAATGTCTTGATCAGGGTGTAGCGATTGAAGACCTTCTGGCCGCTGGCAAAATCGCGAATGGTCGCGTCGAGTTCGCCACTCATGGCGCGATGCTAGCGACCCCGGTCCGCCGTGAAAAGCAAAAAACCGCCCGTATTTGATTCCTGCTCATGATCCTGATCGTGCTCCTGATCCCGGTAAGACGCGTGACCCGCAAGATTATGATCAGGATCATGAGCATGAGCAGGAACAAGCAGTCAGACAAAACCACTGCGTCGCGGCGTTAAGTAGCGATGCGCAGACTTCTCAAACCATTATTGGCGCTGGCCGCGATCCTCGCGTGGGCGACGTGGCAGGCCCCGCAACTTCACTCGGCCGATGCCGCGCCGAAATTGCCGATCGAGATTCCCATGCAAACTGGCGATGGAATGCCCACAGTCGAAGTGATGGTGAACGGGCAGGGACCATTCGTGTTTGGCTTCGACACCGGCGCGCAAGGCGGTACGCGAATCGACGTTTCACTCGTCGACAAGCTGAAGTTGAAATCGACTGGCCAGGTCCAGGCGACCGATCCTTCTCGTCGTAACGTCCAAACCTCCGAGACCTACAAGCTCGACGCGGTCGTGATTGGGGGCCTGCGTCTCGTCGACGTGACCGTTGGCTCTCGCAACTATCAAAATTCGCCCCGTCCGTTGAAGATCGATGGTGTCCTTGGTCTGAGCTCGTTCGCCGACTATCTGGTCACGATCGATTTTCCGGCGAAGAAGCTCCGCCTCGACAAAGGCGAGCTCCCGAAAGCCGACGGCGCGGAAATCCTCGACTACAAGAACGAGGCCGGCATCGCTCAGGTCGAGCTAGGCGTCGGCGATAAGAAGATCAAGGCTCACCTCGATACCGGTAATGCGATCGGCGCCTTCGTGTTCCCGACGGCCTTTGTCGAGAAACTCAACGTCGCCGGCGACGCGCGCGTCATCGGCCGCGCCCGCAGCGCTACCGGCGACATGGAGATCAAACAGGTGCAGTTCAAAGATGTGATCAAACTCGGCCGGCACGAATTCCTGGACGCGACCATCGTTTATCCCGCGCTGGGAGATATTGGCAACGTCGGCGTAAAGACGCTCGGCCAGTTTGTGGTTACCTTCGACCAAAAGAACGAGCGAGTCCGGCTTAAGAAGCAGTGAGAAACTCGAAATTCGAAGCACGAAATTCGAAACAAGCTCGAATCCCTGAAACGGGGAAAATCTAAAACGGCGGAGTTTAGATCATTCGAAATTTCGTATTCGAAATTGTTTCGGATTTCGTGCTTCGGATTTCGAATTTCAGTTCCCTCTGCCTGCCACATAGACCGTGCTGGCGGACTCGCTCTCCAGCACTGGATTTGGAAATGTGACCTCGTGCGCGCGAACGGTCGCAAAGACGCGGCCGAGGTTCTCGAGAAATTCGTCGTCGGGCGGATCATCCGACCAGAGCGCGAAGACACCTTCCGGATGCAGATGCTTCGCCAGCGCTGTAAGTCCATCCGGTTGATAAAACGTCGCGTTGCGCGGATCGAGCAGGTCGCGCGGCGAATGATCGATGTCCAGGAGCACTGCATGAAACTGTCGGCCCGGCTGCTCCGGATCGAAACCATCCGCCGAGCGCGCTCGCTCGAAGAAATCGGCGTTCACCATTCGCGTCCGCGGATCGCGCGTGAGCGTCTCCCCCAGCGGGACCAATCCTCGCTGATGCCATCCGATCACGGGCTGCAACGCATCCACGATCAGGAGCGACGCGACCTCGCGATGCTCCAGCGCGGCCGCAGCCGTGTATCCCAGGCCCAGGCCGCCCACGACCACGTCCCAGCGATCGCCCTTCAGATCGCCCAACCCGAAGTGGGCCAGAGCTTCCTCCACCTCATGGAACAAGCTCGACATCAGGAACGCATCGCCCAGCTTCACTTCGTACACTTCAAGCCCGCCTAACGAGAGCATCCGCCGACGCCGCAGGATAAGGTCCCCCAGCGGCGTCTTCTGGTAATCCAGTTCCTCAAAGTCCTTGCTCATTGTTGAAGAATTGTCGTCCGCAGATTTCGCAGATTCCGCGAGCCGCGGGCGTCTGACAAAGACGCCCTACAACGGCGGAGAAACTAGACTGCGACGCGGACCAGGAGTTTGTGGCCTTTGAACTTGATGCCGTTCAGCTTCTTCAAGACAACCGCGACTCGTGGTTCGGCGACGTCGACGAACGTTTTCGTGTCCTGCAGGTGAATCGCGCCGATCTCTCCTTTGGGAATGGCGGTGACGCCTGTGATCACGCCGACGAAATCGCCGGGCGAAACAGATTGGGCGCGGCCGACGTTGAACGCGAGGCGCACCATGCCCGTTTCGTGGGAAACGGCGCCGGGTTCCTCACGCGCGCGGGAGCGCTTCGGACGTTCGTATTCATCGCGGCTGCGCTCGCGGCGCACTTTGGCGGAAGGATCGGGGTCGCCGCGGTGGGAGCGCCGAGGAGCATGAGCAAGATCATGAGCAGGAGCAGGACGAAGAGGGCGACGATCCTCGGGAATAGCTTCCGCTTCGCGCGATTTATCTTCGCCTAACAAGTGGATCAGGGCGGAGGCGATGTCGGTCGGGGAGTAGTTCTGTTCGAGCAGGCGATCGAGCAATTCGTCGTGCCGTTTGTATTCACCTTTCTCGAGCGTCTCGCGCAAGGCATCGGCGAAGGCGGTGGCCCGTTTGCCTTCCACTTCCTCAGCGGACGGAATCCTTTCGCGCCTGATCCGGCTCCGGGTGAAACGCTGGATGTTTTCGAGCCGATAAATTTCCCGCCCGGCCACGAACGTGACGGCTTTCCCGCCCTTCCCCGCGCGTCCTGTCCGGCCGATACGATGGACGTAATCTTCGCCGTCATGAGGCAGGTCGTAATTGAAAACGATCTCGATGTCTTCAACGTCGAGCCCGCGCGCCGCGACGTCGGTGGCGACGAGGAATTCCACCTTCCGTTTGCGGAACCGGCCCATGACGCGTTCGCGCATCGCCTGGGTCATGTCGCCGTGAAGCTTGTCGGCGCCGTAACCGCGCGCGATGAGATGTTCGGTGAGCTCGTCGACCATCATCTTGGTCGCGCAAAAGATGATGGCGAGCTTCACGTCCTCGAGGTCGATCAAGCGGCAGAGGACTTCGAGCTTCGAGCGCCGATCGACTTCGTAATAGACCTGTTCGATCGCGGGGACTGTGATCGCTTCGGCTTCGAGCCGCACATTCACCGGCTCGCGGGTGAAGGTTTGAATCAGTTGCTGAATGGGCCGCGGGATCGTGGCGGAAAAGAAAACCGTCTGCCGTTTCTCCGGCGCCTGTCGCAGGATCGTCTTGATGTCATCGACGAAGCCCATGTCCAGCATGCGATCGGCTTCATCCAGAATGACCATTTTGATCTGGTCGAGCTTCAGGCTTTTGCGCTCGAGGTGATCCATGACGCGGCCCGGGGTGCCGATGATGATTTGGGCGCCGGCCTGGAGTCCCCTGAACTGTCGCTCGTACGATTGGCCGCCGTAGATCGGCAACTCACGGACGCCACGCTTGAAGAAAGCCAGCTTCGCAATCTCTTCCGCGACCTGCACAGCGAGCTCGCGGGTCGGGCAAAGGATCAGGACCTGAGGCGCGCGCAGATCCGGATCGACGGCCTGGATCGCCGGAATTCCAAACGCCGCGGTCTTGCCTGAGCCGGTCTGCGATTGACCGACGACGTCGGCGCCTTGGAGCAGGACGGGGATCGCGGCCGACTGGATCGGGGAAGCTTCTTCGAACCCCATCCGCTCAATTGCCTTCAAGATTTCAGGCGCGAGGCCAAGCTCGGCAAACAGCTTCTTCTGCATGAGGAACTAGAGCACGGCAAAAAGGAAGACGCTTCGAATGATTGCCGCGCCGCGGGGGTTCAGCACTTCGCACTCTTGCGTTTCTTTCCGATCGCGCCGCGCTTCTGGACCTTCTTGATGTAGTCGGGCGCGAACGGACTCGGCACGAGGTGTCGCCCATGTCGATCGTTACGGGTCCGATCCGGTTGCCAATGCGGACGGCGGCGTCGGTAAGCGATTTCACGTAGGAGCCGACTGCAATGACGAACCAATTCATCTGGGAGCGAACGTCATCCGGCGCCTCGTGAATGGTTTTGGCGACCCGCTCCAGAAGACGTTTCAACTCGGCAAGGTCGAGCTCAGCGTCGTTCTTGATGGAGACGAGATTGCGCAACGTCGCCCAGCCAGCCTCGGCGGTGAGAGGTTTCCGAGAGTCGATCCACTCGAGCGCAAGGTGCCATCCGTAGCGGCTGCCGGCGGCGACCCACGCAACGGTGGAGCTGGCCAGTGGGCGGTGGCTCGCCTTGCTGATCCAACGATTCAGGTCTTTCCGGGTCATCCGCTCGTCGTCGGCGATCAGGCCGGCGAGGTACATGGCGTCGTAGTTGCCGGTCTCGTAGAGGTCGAGCGCGACCTGGTAATCGGTCTTGATCCGTCTCCGAATCTTTTGCAGATCCGAGATCTTGACGCCGAAGAACGGCTCGCGGACGCCGTGGTTGGACATGACCCGCTTGTAGCTCTCGCTTCCGAGCGGTTTCAGTTCCTTGAGGATCTCGGCAGCGGTCATGAGATTAAACCTTGGCCGAAACGGCACCGCTCCTACAGAGAATTCGCATGGCTCTCTAGACAAAATACGCGGTTGGCGGCGTTGGGTTATTAAAAGACCGTAAAGAGGTCATGGAAGATGTCGTCACTCATGAAGAAGATTGGAAAGTCTGTTTTGCGGAACTCGGGCCCGGGCTGGTCCTATTCGCCCGCCAGTTCGTCCGTTCGATCGCAGACGCCGAGGACATCGTCCAGGACGCGTTCGTCCGGTTCTGGCGCAAACAGCATTCGGTCACGGATCGTGGACTCCTTTACGCCACGGTCCGCTCCGTCGCGCTCGATCTCCTCCGCCGCGACGCCCGCCGGGCCCGGCGTGAGGCCACTGCTTCGGCCGACATGGACCAGACAACTGAGCCGCACTTTGACTTCGACGATGGCTCGCAGCGCACCCTGGCTGCCGCCATTGATCGTTTGCCAGTGGAACAACGTGAGGTGCTGGTCATGAAAATCTGGAACGAATTGACCTTCGCGGAGATCGCGTCGGCCCTCACCATTTCACAGAACACGGCGGCATCGCGTTATCGCTACGCGCTCGCGGCCTTGAAAAAGAACCTCGTTGTCCATGAATGATTTTTCCGAGCTGGAAGGCGAACTGAAGAAGCTGCGGCCGCGTTCGGTCTCGCCGGACCTGAGCGCGCGGATTGAAGTGGGTCTCGCCGAAACCGAAGCGGCGGGACGAGGAACTGCCACGGCCGGCGTCCTGCCGAAGCGGCGAAAATTTCGCCCGAACTGGTTTGCCCTGGGCCTTGGGCTCGCGGCCGCCGCGACTTTTCTGGTCCTGGCGCGAGTGAATGTCGATCGGCCTTCAAAGAGCACCGGGCTCGCTTTGCTAACGCCGGCGCCGATTACCCCAACCGCAAAGGCCGTGGATGGATTTGTCCCGGCAGCGATGACTCAGGTGGTTTACGATCGCAAGGACGAAGGCCTGCATTTCGCGGAAGGCCAGGACGAGCCGATGCGCCGGGTCCGTTCGCGCAAACGCGAGACCGTCCAGTGGAACAACCCGCAGACGGGAGCCACGCTGCGCGTCAGTTATCCGAAGGAGGAAGTAACGCTCAGCCCGGTCGTTGGACAGTGAGGAGCAAGAGTAAGAGCAAGAATTTGCAGAAAGAAAATTTACCTTAACCAAAACCAAACAATGAAAACAAAAACGTTAGCTATTATCGCAGCCTTGGGGCTGCTCCCGATCACCGGGTTTACGCAAACTCCACCGGTCCCACCCGTCCCGCCGGTGCCGCCCGTTCCGCCAGTCCCGTCTTACAAAGACAAGGATAAGGACAAGGACAAGGATCGCCCGAAAGTACCGGTCACCTTCCTCGGCGTGGAAACGTCGTCAGTGCCGCGGGTTGTCAGCGAACAACTGGGATTGGCGAGGGGTTTCGGCCTCGTCGTCGATTACGTGGTGCCGGACGGTCCCGCGGCGGCCGCGGGCGTTCAACAGAACGACATCATCAAGATGTTTAACGACCAGATCCTGATGGAACCGGACCAGCTGGCGAAGCTGGTGCGCAGCCTGCAGGACGGAACCAATGTTACCCTGACGATCCTGCGCAAGAATGCCGAGACCAAGGTCACGGTAAAGCTGGGCAAGAAGGAAGTCCGCCAGCGCGACCACGACTTCGGCATGTTCGACATGGAGGACTTCAACGAAAAGATGAAGGACTTCAATGAGAAGATGAAGGACTTCAAGGTCGACGTTAACTCCGACGTTACTCCTGATATCCGGGAGACCGTGCGGACCGCGCAACGTGAAGCTGCGCGGGCCAGCGCGGAGGCCCGGCAGCGTGCGCGTGAAGAAGTGCAGCGGGTCCGGGAGGAAGCGCAGCGAACCCGCGAGCAGGCCCAGCGAACCCGGGAGGAAGCGCAACGGGCTCGTGACGAAGCGCGCCGTTCCTCTCGCGAGATGCGTCTCTTTAGCTCGGACAAAGGCACGATGAAGTCGACCACGATCGACCTCGGCAAGGCCACCATCGTATTCACCGACGACAAGGGAGAGCTGAAACTGGAAACCGTGGGCGGAAAGAAGATCCTGACCGCGAAAGATCCGCAGGGAAAGCTGCTCTTCAGCGGACCGGTCGATAACAAGGAAGAGATGGACAAAATGCCGCCGGAAGTGCGCGAACGCTTCAACAAGCTCGAGATCACGGACCTGCCTAATGTCGTTCCTAATTCGTTCGTCGACCGCGAAGACGCCGACGACCAGGAGAACGACAACGATAATGACAATGACAATGATAACGACAACGACAACGACAGCGACGATGCCACGCGGGTCGACGTCTCGCAGTCGGCCGCGGAAAACATCTCGTTCCAGACCTGTCCGCGCGTAGTTCGGAACTGGAACATGGTTTTCTAGGCGGTCCGCCTTAACGCGTCGCACAGAAACGTCGTCCAATAGGAGCCATGAAAGGGACGGTCATTATTCTCGGCGCGACGTTGATAGCCGCGGTCATCGCCTCGATGGAATCGCCTTCACCGGCTCCACCGACTCAGCCCGCTAAAAGTGAAGCGGCTCCGGCCAACGATCTCCAGGCGTATCTCGATTCGTTGGCAGGCGAGAACAAGCTGTCCGGGGTCCTCCTCGTGGCCAGGGACGGAGTCACTGTCGCGAGCAAGGCCTCCGGCATCGCGAACAAAGCGACCAATGCGTCGATCGACCTGAACACGAAGTTCAATCTCGGATCGATGAACAAAATGTTCACCGCCGTGGCAATCGCGCAGCTGGCGCAGGCGGGCAAGCTTTCGTTCACCGACACGGTCGGAAAACACCTGCCCGATTATCCGAACAAGGAGGTGGCTGAGAAGGTGACGCTTCATCAACTCCTGACTCATACTTCGGGCATGGGGATGTATTGGAACGACAAGTTCATGGCGCAACGCGAGACACTCCTGACCGTCGCCGCTCATTTGCCTTTGTTTGCCGCCGATCCGCTCGCGTTTCCCCCGGGTGAAAAGTTTCAGTACAGCAACGCCGGTTACATGGTTCTCGGCGCCGTTATCGAGAAGGTATCCGGCCAGGACTATTACAGCTATGTGCAGGACCGCATTTACAATCCGGCCGGGATGAGTAACACCGGCTTTTACGAACCGGGCAAAGAGATTCCCAATCTGGCTGTAGGTTATACGAAAATGTCGGCGGACGGGAAACCGCAGCAGGAGATTCACGATAACAACAGCCTGCGCGAGATCAAAGGGGGACCGGCTGGCGGCGGTTATTCCACCGCGCCGGACCTGGTCAGGTTTCAGCAGGCGTTATTTAGTTACAAGCTGCTCGACAAGGCGCATACCGAGCTAGTTACCACCGGCAAGGTGGACGGTCCGCGCGGGATGGGGAAATACGGCTATGGATTTGGAAGTAACGACGCCGGTGGCAAACATAGCGTCGGCCACAATGGTGGGTCGCCGGGTACTGCCGCGAACTTCGAGATGTTTCCCGACTCCGGCTATAGCGCGGTGGAACTGATGAACACCGATCCTCCTACAATGATGCCGATCGCGAAAGCGATCCGGGAACGCATTCCGGCGAAGTGATTTCATAGAGTCCGCCGGGGACTTAACCCGGCTTTCGGCAGCCCCTATGGCTCGGGGCGAACAGCTGCCCGGCGGACTTTTCCTTCTATGATCAGGTCGGCCGTCTTCCCGAGAAACAGAAAGATGGAGAGGAGAAACAATTGCCACATCGACGAGGCAAATCGCGGTTCGAGTTCGTCAAGGAGGCAGGCCGTTAGGCATAGAAGCAAGCCCACCGCAGTCAGGGCGATCCCGAAAGCGGTGATAGCTTTTCCATCCCTTCTGCTTTGTCTTGAGGCGAAGACGAAAACCACGAGAGCCACAAGCCAGATCACGAAGACTCTGTGGTAATTCAACCGTTGCCAGAGGCGGAAGTAGAAATGCTCCGAGCGGAGCTGCGTGATTTGCTCGGGGGTTGAGTCGCGGAATGTCACGAGGTTAGCGCACTGAAGCATCTTATCCTTGTGCTCGAAATAATAAGCGGTCGTGGCAAAAAGATAGGAGATGATCTCGGTCGGCGGCATCTTCAGCGCATAGACCAGGTCGTTCTTGGTGGCTCGCAGATGTTCGGGAGTCGGCGGCAAGAGGAACGCGAAGGCCATTTTGTTGAGGGCGCGGTCGAGCTCTTCCCACTTGGGCCCGTCGAATAAGAGGATGGCCCGCTGCATAAACGGCGCCGCACTCATGCCCCCTTTTTCCGCCTTCATTTGTTCGACCAGCGCAATCATTTGGCGGGCTTCAGTCGAATGAGTGCGTCCGGCTACCTTTCGCAAAAGAATGCCGCGTGCCTCGGGCGAAAGACTATCCAGGAAGTTCAGGCGCCAGAGGAATGTAAATCCAATTCGCGAATGAGGATGAAATCTCGTTTTTCGCGCCAGATTTGTCTTTAAGGAATTTGCGATCACGACACAGGCGAGGCCGATAGCCATCGCGACGACAGCATGACGAAGATATCTTCCTCCGACGCGCCGCAGCCAGAGCCTCGGCCGATCGGCGGAGACACCGAAAATGGACGCCCGATTTTGCGCCCAGGAAAGGAGGAAGGCCGCAGGCAGGAGCGAGATCAGGCCGAGATTAAGATCTCTTGATAGGATGCAAAGCGCCAGAACAACAGCGAAAGCATACCAATCTGTCCATTGGGGTTCGCGACGGCTTTGGATCAAACGAAGGCCGAGCGTGGCAAGGACGGTAATAAGTATCAAACTGAGGGTTTCGGATCCCAGGCAGTGCGCGTAAGTGTAGAAGAGAGCGTTGCTGGCCCACAGGAGGGCGAGCGCAAGCCGTACCCAGAAGAACCGGCTGACCGCGCGGATAAAATAATACGCACCGGCGGCCAGAGCGAGGTGTTGGCTAATGACCAGGAGCCAGATGCCAGTGTCGGTCAGGCGCGGCTGCGATGATCCCGCTACCTGGTTGAAAGAGTCCCGCCATCGCTCCCAGTGTTCGCCTACAAAAAGAAAAGGCTTCGCGACATAACTGTAGGCGGGAGCGTGCCCCCAAAACGTCACGATCAACGGATTTTCCGTCAACTGGACATAAGCATCCAAGTCACGCCAGAGCGGGGGGATGGTGATAACCATCCAGATGGAGGGGAGGAGCAGACAAAGGAAGACGATGCCATTCTGGAAAAGGCGAACGGGAGTGACGGTGCTCATGCTTTCGCACGATTCAGCTTCGTAACCGTGATCATGGACCGTGCCTTGGCATGAGAACCGATCCTTTAGCTAGCCAGCAACAGGCGTAACGCGGCGCGAGCTGCGGAAGATTTCTCCGATTTGTCCGACGACAAAGAACCACGAAAGCAAAAGCAGCTCCCACATCGGAACGGCGTAGCGGGGCAGCCATTCAGTAAGGAGGCAGGTGACGGCAACCATGAGCGTTCCCGTGGCGACCAAAGCCAGACCGAGTCCCGTGCCTGGCGCCGTGTTGATTGTTTTCCAATACCCGATTCCGACCAGGGTCGACAAAGTGACAACCCAAATGGCAATGGCCTCGTTGTAATTCAACGCTCGCCAAAGATGGAAGTAAGGACGGTTAAACGGCAGGCGGGATATCGTTTCGGTGTCGTAGTCCCGAAAGGTGACGAGACCCGCACAGCCCGGCATTTCATCCCGGTGTTGAAAAAAGTAAGTCGTCATCTCGAAGAGATGATCGGTAATGTCCGTGACAGGCATTCGAGCGGTCTGGGCGAAGTCGGCGGTTGCGGCCTGCAAAAGCTCGCCTCTCGGCGGCAAAAGAAAAGCGTATGCTATCTCGTTGAGAGCGGTATCGAGTCTTTCCCATGGAACCACCGCTTGACCTGGAAAAAGCGTAGCCGCCGCTCGCGGCAGGAAGGACATCACCGGGTCCGCTCCTTCCTTGTGCATCTGCGAAAGAAGGACCAGCAGCCGGCGGGCATCTTCGGACCGAACACGCTGTCCGGCATCATGAAGGAGAGCGTCGCGCGCTGTGGGCGGCATCGTTTTTAGAAACTCAAGCCGCCAGAGAAAAGTAAATCCGATGCGGGAATGCGGATGAAGCCGGGTCTTTGCGGCGAGACGTTGCGTCAGTGAGCCTGCCATCACTATGCACGCGATGCCGATGGCCGCGGCTATAACAGTGTTTTGTAAGAACTGTTTTCGCGGCGACGCTACCGATTTCGAGAAGCGGAGCTGTATCCAGGCGACGAGGAAAGCCGTAGGAAGCAAAAAAACAAGCAACCCGTTGATCTGGCGGGTAAGAAGACAGAGCCAGAGCGCGATCGCAAAAATATACCACTCCCGCCATCGCAGCTCGGGTTGGCTGCGGATTAATCGGACCGCCTGCGTAACGAGCACGATGAGCAGGATAACGCTCAGGCTTTCGGAACCGATCGAATGAGCAAAAGTATAGAAGAGGGCATTGCTGGCCCAGACCATGGCCAGAACAACGCGAAGCCAGAAAATACCAGTGATCGCGCGGACGAAACCGAAGGCGGCGATTCCGAGAGCGATGTGCTGCGTTATAATTAGCGATGCAATTCCGGCGTCGCTCAAAGCGATAGAGGAAGTCGTGTGATGAGGACCGGGACCGGCGAGACGCTGGACCTGCTCCGTGAGCAAAAGCGGAACCTTCGCCAGGTAGCCGTACGCGGGACCCCAACCCCAAAAGGTGGAGAGCAACGGGTCCTGAGTGAGCTGGTTGTAACCATCCACGTCACGCCAGAGCGGTGGGACGGTGGCGATCATCCAGATAGATGGGGCGAGGAGGCAGAGGGCGATCGTGGCGTTTTTAAGGCGATTGATCGCGGGAGAGCGGCGCCAGTCGGTCCCAGACATCGCTCTTACATTGCGGGCGGCAGCGCTGTTGGCGAGCACGACTTTTCGCCGGCGCTTTCCTGCTTGTTCCGAACTGGCTCCTCCTCGATAAGTGATGTGCCGTGGCGGAGGACCAGAGAAGAAACCCTGACGACCCGACGCCAATCGTCGCCGCGCCGACCGACGTCGCCCCGCTGAGTCACGCGCTCCCGAAACCGCCGCACGAACGGACGGCGGACGAAGAAGCGGGCGCGATCGATTGGGAGAAACTCGCGGCGAGCGATCGTTTCCGGGCCCTGCTAAAGGCAAAGCGACGTTTTATTGTGCCAGCGATGATTTTTTTCATCGTTTACTATTTCGCGCTGCCGGTGCTGATCGGTTACGCGCGGCCGTTCATGGAGACGCGTGTCTGGGGTCCCGTGAACCTGGCGTATTTGTTTGCGCTCTCGCAGTTCTTCATGGCGTGGATCATTGCCGCGCTTTATGTCCGGGCGGCGGCGCGGTTCGATAAGATGGCGAAAGAGGTCGTCTCGGAGTCTCCGGAGCAAGAGTAAGAGCAAGAGCAAGAGGAAGAGGAAACGATGACGCCAGCGCTTGGAATGTTTTTGCTGTTCGTTTTGGTGACGCTGGGGATCACCTACTGGGCGGCGCGACGGCCGCAGGGGGCGGCGGCATTCTTCACGGCGAGCCGGCGGATCACCGGGTGGCAAAACGGAGTCGCGGTCGCGGGCGATTACATGAGTGCGGCGTCGTTCCTCGGGATCGCGGGGCTGATCGCGTTCTTTGGTTATGACGGATTCATGTTCTCGGTGGGCTGGCTGGTCGCGTATCTCACGGTTTTACTCGTGGTTGCCGAGCCGCTGCGTAATGCCGGCAAATACACGATGGCGGATGTCCTCGCCTACCGACTGAATCCGCGTCCAGTGCGCGCGATGGCGGCATTAAGCACCATCACGGTGAGCACGTTTTACATGATCGCGCAGATGGTTGGCGCCGGTGCGCTGGTCACGCTGTTGCTCGGCGGCTCGCACGTGAGTTATGAGGCCGCGGTTATCGGGGTGGGCGTGCTCATGATTATCTACGTCGTGTTTGGCGGGATGCTGGCGACAACCTGGGTGCAGATCATCAAGGCGATCCTGCTCATGGCGGGGACGATTCTTCTCAGCCTGCTCGTCCTTCGGCATTTCGGCTGGAGCCTTGGAAATTTTTTCGATGCCGTGACCCGCGTGACTTATCACGACAAAGGCGCGTTGGTAACGAAGAACTTCCTGGAGCCGGGTTTGCGTTACACCGCTGCCAACCACGGCGCGCTCGACCTGATTTCGTTAGGTATGGCGCTGGTTTTTGGAACGGCGGGGTTACCGCACATTCTGGTGCGGTTCTACACCGTGCCGGATGCGAAGACCGCCCGCGTCAGCGTGGTCTGGGCGATGGTGTTGATCGGGACGTTCTACATCATGACGACGTTCCTCGGTTTCGGGGCGGCAACGATTGTGGGTCGCGATCATATCGCCGGCCATGGCGGGAATAACATGAGCGCGCCGTTGCTGGCCCAGGCCCTCGGCGGCGACATCTTCTTTGCCTTCATCGCCGCGATCGCGTTCGCCACGATCCTGGCGGTCGTGGCCGGCCTAACGATCAGTGCATCGACCTCCTTCGCGCACGATTTCTACACCGCCGTCATCCACAAGGGCACCGAACGCAAACCCGGCGAAGAAGTGCGGGTCGCGCGAGTGACGGCATTCGTCGTTGGCGCGGTGGCGATCGCGGTAGCGATTCTCCTGGGTAAGGACGCGAACGTCGCCTTTCTGGTGGCGCTGGCATTCGCTGTCGCTGCTTCCGCGAATTTGCCGGTCATCGTGCTTTCCCTTTTCTGGAAACGGTTCAACACGACCGGCGCGGTTTTGGGGCTCGGCGTCGGCCTGATCGCGTCACTCGCTTTGATTGTCGTCGGTCCTAGCATCATGAAAATCGATCCGCCGGGAGTCGCGGCCTCCGCCCGGCATCTGATCCAGCACGCGCCAATTTTTCCGCTCGAGAATCCTGGGATTCTCAGCATCCCGCTCGGGTTCCTGGCTGCGGTTCTGGGAACACTCTTCGGCCGCGAAGCCAGGGCGGAGACGCGTTTCGCCGAGCTGAGCGTTCGCGCGAATACCGGTCTCGGCGCGGAAAAGGCGACGGCCGAATAGTGGTCGACGACGCATTTATTGAAGCGGGTCGCGTGACACTTGTCATCCCGAGCGAAGTCGAGGGACCTCCCGGTCGCACGGGCTGTCAGGCAGAGAGCGCTGGCGCGATCCACGTAAATCGGCGTGACGAAATAGTTGTGGGGTAGCTTGGGTTATCGGTTACCGCTTGAGAGGTCCCTCGGCGTGCTGCGCCAGCCTCGGGATGACAGGCATTTTTGGTGAAGCGATTACGAGCGTGCGGCTTTGGCGCTCAGCTCGTTGGCACCGCAAACAAATCGGTGGTCGCCAAGAGAGAGACCGTCTCTACATTGCCGGATGCAAAAAACGGCTTCTCTCATTTTCCCGTTGTTGGTCGCGGCAGCCACTTTGTTGGGACAGACGGCGACTCCGGCCGACCAAGTCGCCTCCGAATCGAAGCAGGCGAACGAATTCTTCGACAAATGTTTCGACGAATACGTCGCCAGCCATCCGCAGGTCGAGACCTCGCTCGGGATCAAGACGCACAACGACCAGTGGAACGACATCTCGGATGAAGCCGCCAAACGCGACCTCGAGGTTACCCAGAAAAATCTCGCGGAGCTGAAGCAGCGATTCCCGAAGGAGAAGCTCGATAAACAGACTCAGCTGAGCTGCGATCTCTTCGAGTTCCAGGCCCAGCGAGACACGGAAGGCTTCAAGTACCGGCTCGATAGTTATCCGGTGAGCCAGATGGGCGGCGCGCACTCGGAGGTGCCGACGTTCCTCATCAACATCCACAAGATCGACAACCAGAAGGACGCCCAGGCTTACATCGCGCGGCTCAACGGCATCCCGAAGCTCTTCGATCAGCTCATGGTCAACTTGAAGGAACGCGAAGAGCACGGCGTCATCCCGCCCCGGTTCGTTTTCCCGCTCGTGCTCGAGGCTGCCGAGAAGGTGATCAAAGGCCAGCCATTCGAACAAGCCGGCCCGGCCAGTCCGCTCCTGGAGGATTTCACGAAGAAAGTCGGGGCGCTGAAAGACCTCGACATGGCAGGGCGCGACAAGCTGATCGTCGACGCCAAGAAAGCGATGACTGATTCCGTGAAGCCGGCTTACCAGAAGCTGATCGCGGCGTTGCGCGAGCAGGAGAAAAAAGCGAACGACGATGCCGGCGTCTGGAAATTTCCCGATGGCGCCGAGTTCTACGAATTCGCGTTGCGCCGGACGACGACGACGAACCTGACCGCGGACCAGATCCACGACACGGGGTTGAAGGAAGTGGCGCGGATCCACGGTGAGATGCGCAAGATCATGGAGAAGGTGAAGTTCAAGGGCGACCTCCAGGCGTTCTTCAAATTCATGCGGGAAGATCCGCAGTTTTACCTGCCTCAAACCGAGGAAGGGCAGCAGAAGTATCTGGCCATGGCGACGAAGATCGTCGACGACATGAAGAAGCGGCTCGACGAACTGTTCATCACAAAACCGAAGGCGGACATAGTGGTGAAAGCGGTGGAAAAATTCCGGGAGAGCTCGGCCGGCAAAGCCTTCTATAACCAGCCCGCGCCCGATGGGTCACGGCCGGGAATGTTTTACGTGAACCTGGCGAACATGAAGGACAACCCGACTTATGAGCTGGAATCGCTCGCGCACCATGAAGGGATACCGGGGCATCACATGCAGATCGCGATTGCCCAGGAACTGAAAGGGATTCCCAAGTTCCGGAAGTTCGGCGGGCGCTTTACGGCTTACACAGAAGGATGGGGGCTCTACAGCGAGCTGACGCCGAAAGAGATCGGGATGTATCAGGATCCCTATTCGGATTTCGGGAGGTTGTCGCTCGAGTTATGGCGCGCCGGGCGGCTGGTGGTCGATACCGGGCTGCACTCGAAGAAGTGGACGCGGCAGCAGGCGATTGATTACCTGAAAGAGAACACGCCGAACGCCGAGACCGACTGCATCGATTCGATCAACCGCTACATCGTCATGCCGAGCCAGGCGACGGCCTACAAGATCGGGATGCTTCGGATCGTGGATCTGCGGGAGAAAGCGAAGAAGCAGCTCGGCGCGAAGTTCGACCTGCGGCAGTTCCACGATGTGGTGCTCACGAGCGGGCCGGTCCCGCTCGATATGCTGGAGAAGCTGGTCGACGAGTGGGTGAAATCGAAGAGTTCCGGCTAACTGGCGGACGCGGTTTTTGCTGGGCTTGACCGGGCGTTCTCATTAGACTCTGAAGTCATGAAGCACATGACGCGTGGAATCGTGTTTTTGCTCGTCGCGCTAGCGGCGCCAGTCAGTAACGGCGGCGAACCCGATCGGGGGGTAGCCGGAGTGGACGTGATCGTGAAACAAAGGCCGCGAGACAGCACGGTCACCGATGGACGAGGGAACTTTGCCATTGAAGCTCTGGCAGCCGGTTCCTACACCTTGACCTTCCGCTCCCGGAAAGCAGAAGACCTTCACCACAGCACATCGGAAAAGGTCATCGTTGCGACGGCCTACTCGATCAAGATCGATGGGACGAAACGGGCCGTGAATAAAACCCGCCTAACGAGCGACGACCTTCTGCGCGGGGTCGATGTCGTTGTCGATTGCGGACCGGGCGCGAGGATCAACGGACAAGTCGCGTCGGGCGCCTTGAAGAACATGATTTGGATATCGCAGGAACCGGGCAGCAATCTGCCGGGACACTGGGTGGCGGAGGACTCGGCGGAAGCGAAGGCCGCCGGCCATCACAATGCGCACGCGGTGAGCCGCGAGGGAGTGCAGGTAATCCAGCGATAGCCGCGGGGCACCGGTGGCTCGGCGCGAAAAACGGCTGGTTATCTTTTATTTTACCACCGGTCCGGCCGCGTTAGTTTGCGGGATGAAAAAGGCATTCTCCAAACTCGCGCTTTGTCTGTTTCTAGCGGTGGCGTCGATCGCGAGCGGCGCCGTTCCATCCATGAGCGTGACGATCTCCGATAGCGCCGGCAACGCCGCCTTCAAGGGCGCGACGAAAAACGATGGCGGTTTCGCGACCGCGGCGCTCAAGCCGGGCAGTTACGTGGTCCAATTCAAGACGACGAACGCGGCCGTAAAGGGTGGGCAATACTCCATCGTGGTGGCAGCGGGCAAAAAGAAAGTGGTGGCCAATGCGGTGGCCGGAGACAAGTTCCTCGCCGGCGGGGTTGCCATGAAAGTGGAAGTGGCCGCTGGATCGGGCATCACCGGACAGGTTTGGGCGGGGGCCACGGCGGAGACTTCGACGCAGCCCAAGGACAGCATGCGCAAAATGCAGGACCGGGCGCAAGATTCTCACCAGGAAGGTTTCCGGCCGTCCATGAGCAACACTCAGGACAAGATGCCGAGTCGTTAGGCGCACGCCCCCTTGCGTGGCTGGTCTGGCCTAACGGCAGCCGTGGATTAGTCTCGCCAAAGCGAAGCCGGGGCGATATTTTCTGAAGTCATGAAGAACATGATGCGTGGCGCTGTTGTCTGCCTCGCCGTGTCCGCCGCCGCAATGGCGTTTGGCGCGGTGCCATCAGTCAACGTCAACATTGCCGATTCCAGCGGCAAGACGTCCTACAAGGGAACGACGAATGCAAAAGGAAGCTTCGAGACAACGAAGCTGCGGCCTGGCGAGTACGTCGTTAAGTTCAACTCCGCGGCCGTGCCGAAGGGCACTCGTTACGCAGTCGTGGTCTCCGCCGGCAAGAAAACGCAGTACGCCAATGGGATCGCGGCGGAGAAGTTCGCCGGCGAAGGCGTGGCGATGAAAATCGACGTCGTGGGGCCGTTGAACATCACCGGGTTTCTCGCCCTGCAAGATAACAACACCGCTCCAATCGGCCGGAATGGGAAACTGATGGTTTGGATTCCGAAGCAGGTGGGAAGCAACATCGCCGGGCATTGGGCCGAATCCGACTCCGCCGAAGCGAAGCAGGCGCAGACCATCAAGAGTTACAGCACGAAAAACATGCAGGACAAATATAACGCCGGGAGCACGCCGGACCAACAGGGCGGCGTTAATAGCAAGACCGACACTTATCCCAAGGCTCCCCGTCCGCCCGGCGGGTAAACGGCAGGTTGGTGGCCGGGTGCGGCGCGACCAAAGCGTTCACCGTTTGTTCTTGGCCTGCGAACCGCAACCCGATAGGATCGGTCCATGAAGACCGTCATCCTCAGGATAGTATCGTGCCTCTCGCTCGTTGGCTCACTGGCTTATGGAGCGATTCCTTCAGTGAACGTCACCGTGGCCGACTCCAGCGGCAAGACGACATCAAAGGGTGTGACCAACGCGAAGGGAACATTCGCGACCGGCGCGCTCAAGCCTGGCGCTTACGTCGTCCAATTCAACTCGGCGACGGCGTCCAGCAGCGGCCGTTACGCGTTCATCGTTTCCGCCGGGAAAAAGAGCATGACCGCCAATGGCATCCCCGCGGAGAAGCTGGCCAAGGGTGGCGTCGCGATGAAAATCGACGTCGGGGCCGGCCTCAACATCACCGCTCAAGTGACGGCGGAAGACAAGAACAGTGCGCCGATGGGAACGAATGGAAAACTGATGGTGTGGATTCCAAAGCAAATCGGCAGCAATATCGCCGCGCATTGGGCGGAATCTGACTCGGCCGAAGCCAAGCAGGCGCAAACGTCCGGCAGCTACAGCGCCAAGAACATTCAGGACAAGCAGAGCGCGGGGAAAAGCCCGGACCAGGTGGGCGACGGCAACAGCAAATTGTTTCATCCGTAGGCGGTTCGTCCGCGTTTGGCTCGGAGCGAGGATTCTTCGCGCTAGCCGGAATTTCCGGTGGCGCTTCGACCGCTCATTATTATAGTCGCGTCTATGAAGAATGTGATCCGAACCTTAGCAACGTCCCTCGCGCTCGTCGTCGCCTCGATCTCTTTTGGGGCCGTTCCTGCAATAAATGTCAAGGTGGCCGACGCCAGCGGCAAACTCGCTTACAAAGGCGCCACCGACGGCAAGGGTGTTTTCGCCACCCCCAAATTGCCGCAAGGGAATTACGCCGTTCAATTCACTTCAAACAGCGCGCCGAAGGGCAGCCATTACACGTTCGTTGTTTCCGCCGGGTCCAAGAAGGTCGCGGCCAACGCGATCGCCGCGGAGAAATTGGCCGGTGGCGGCGTGGCGATGAAAATCGCAGTCGGTGCGGGCCTCAACATCACGGGTCAGGTCGCGGCGGAAGACAAGACCAGTGCTCCCCTCGGCCACAATGGAAAGCCGATGGTTTGGATAGCGAAAAGGCTCGGCAGCAACATCGCGGCGCATTGGGCGGAGTCTGACTCGGCTGAAGCCAAAGAGGCCATGACTCAAAGCAGCTACAGCACGAAGAACCTTCAGGATCGGCAGAGCCAGGGGTCCTCGCCCGGCCAGTAGGCGGAATCGAGCCGGCCCTCGGGGCCGGAAAATGGGTCGTGTTGGGGAGGAGGCACAGACTTCGGCGGCAGTGCCGGCGGAGGGGCTCGAACCCACACACCCTTGCGAGTACTGGATTTTGAGTCCAGCGCGTCTGCCAGTTCCGCCACGCCGGCTGGCGAAGGCTACCGTTTCGCACTTGGACCGCGGTGCGCAAGTGAAAAGCTTGTGCGTGATGCGGATCGCCAAGGTTTGTCGCGATTTGATTGAAATATTAGCAAGTCGGCGTGCTAGGCTCGCTATCCAAGATGCTCCGATCATTTTGGGTTCCGCTGATTTTCTGTCTGGCCACAAGCGCGTTGGGCGAAGAGCGCGCCGTTCAACTGTTGCTGCCATCGCGCGTGCTCGATCCGACGAGCACCTTCGAGCTGCGGTTCGCCACCGAAATGGTCGCGAACGAGGAGATCGGGAAACCGGCGGCCGTTTCGCCGCTCGTCTTAACGCCCGCGATCGACGGGCAGTTCATCTGGCTCAGCACCCGCAGCGGGACTTTCGCGCCGAAGGGCATGCTTCCGCTCGCGACAAAATACCAGATTTCATTGCGGACCGGGGTGAAGGACGCGGCCGGGCGCGAAGTGAAAACCAGTCTGCGCGAGAACGTCGAGACGCCGCCTTTTCGCGTGAAAGGCGCCGCGGCCCTGGCCGGATCCGATCCGGAAAACGCTCCGGCAACGCCGCGGTATCTCCTCCTTTTTAACGCGAACGTCGATCCCGCCGCCTGCGCGAAGTTCATCCGGTTTACCAACGCTGCCGGCGCGAAGATCGAGGCCCGGATCGAAGGAGACGATCCGAAGAATCGCGACCGCACATTCCCAACCTGGGAAAGCGACGATCGCTCGCTCTCGGTCTGGGGCGAAATGCCTGCGCCCGTCTCCTCGGCGGAGGAGACAAGCGATTCGGACAACGAAAAGCCGCATCTGCTCCGGAAGAATTTGCTGTTTGTCGCGCCGGCGAAACCATTGCCGCCCGGCGCCGGGTGGAAATTGATCGTCGATCCGGGACTGCCGACAACGGAATGGAAAGCGACGTTGCCGGTCCGGAAAGAAGTCGTCATCGGCGTCGTAAAACCGTTCGCGATCGCGAGCATCGCCGCGGAAAGCAATCGGGTTGCGGGCCGTCGAATCATCATCCAGTTCTCGAAGCCGCTCGCGCCAGACATTTCCGCGGAAACCATCTCACGCTGGATCTCGGTCGCGCCCGTGCCGGAAAAATTTGCGACGCAAGTCGAGGGCGACACCGTTACGTTGAAGGGCAACTTCGCGCTCGGGGCAAAATATCGGGTCACCACCAAAGCCGGATTGCCGGCAAAGGAACCGTTCCAGTTCGATCGAGCGCAGACGAACGACCTCGTCTTTAAACCCATCTCGCCGCGACTCTACTTCGAGGATTTCGCGACCCAGCAACAACGAGCTGGAACCCGCCGCTTCCGCCTGCTCTCGGTAAACGTTCCGCGCATCCGGGTGACGGCGCGGCTCTTCACCGGCGACACCACTCCGGTCGCGATCAAGGCTTACGACAAATACGAGGAGTTCTCCGATGACCGCGCGCCGGAAGAAATGTACAGCCGGGTCGAAGTGGAAAAATTACCGGGCCAGGTGATTTGGGAACGCGAACTGAAGACAAGCGCCGCGGTCGATAAACCGGAGACGTTGCCGCTTAACTGGGATGAAATTTTAGGCGAGCACAAGACCGGCGCGGTCATGTTAACGGCGGAATCGATCGATCCGGTGACGGCCGAAAGGAAACGCGTTGGCACCCAGGCGGTCGTGCAGCTGACTGACATCGGCTCAGTTTGGAAGCGCGATCCCGATTCGATCACGCTTCACCTTTTTTCGCTTACCACCGGCGAATCGCTCCCCAACACCCGGCTTCGCCTTCTCGATACCGAACAAAACCAGCTCGCTGAAGCGGTGACAGACGCCCAGGGGAGCGCTCGTCTTCCCACCAGCAGCGACGCCCGCTGGATTTTCGCGCAGCGCGAAGGCGACGCGCACCTGCTCTCGATCAACTCCGGTGACGCGTCGGTTCCACTCTTTCGGCTTGGCGTTACTGACGATAACGGCGACGACGCCGATCCGAACGCGATCTTTCTTTTCACCGAGCGCGGAGTCTACAAGCCGGGCGACGTCGTTCACCTGAAAGGGATCGCGCGCAACCTGAACGAAAATCAATCGACGTTCCCGGCCGGCAAAACCGTGATGCTGAAAGTTTTCGACGCCAGGGAGCGCGCGATCTTTGAAAAAACCGTGACCCTTTCCGAGTTCGGCTCGTTCGCTGAGGACGTGAAAATCCCGGCCGGCACGTTGGGCAAATATCGCGTGACGGCGGTCGACGACGTCAAGGAACACAGGATGATTGGGGCCGGCGATTTCCAGGTGCAGGAATACCGGCCCAACGCATTCGAGATAACGATTCCGGCGCCGCCCACCACCCCGGGTCCACTCGCGCTCGATTTGGCGGTGACCGCGAAATACTTCATGGGCAAGCCGCTCGCCAAAGCGAAGCTCACCTGGTCGCTGGTCGCGCGCGACGATTCGTTCAGACCCGAGGGGCTCTCCGATTTCGCATTCTGCAACGCACTGGATGATTTCCGGCTGAACAAAGCGCTCGACCGGATCTCGCAATTCAACGCCCAGGGAGAAACCGAGATCGCGGCGGACGGGTCCGCGAAAATCTCCGCGCAACTCCCGATCAACCCGAAAGCGCCCCAGCCGCGCGCGACAAAACTGCTTTGCGAGGTGACCGATCTCAGCCAGCAAACCGTTTCGGAATCGCGCGCGTTCATCCAGCAAAGCTCGGATTATTATTTCGGGTTTCGCCGCCTCGACGCCGTCTTCAAGGAAGGCGACAGGCTGCCGATCGAATTGATCGCGGTCGGGGCGGACGGGAAGGTCTTAGCGTCGCCCGCGAAAACGACGATTCGCCTCACCAGGATCACCTGGCAGACGAATCGGCTCGCGGCCGCGGGCGACACGACGGAGTTCGACAGCAAAGCGGAGCTGCACCTCGAATGGGAACGCGAGTTAACCACAACGCCCGGGGTGGGCGGCGATCGCAAGCCGAATGTCGCCAGGCTGCCCGACGTGGTGGCTGGGAAGCCGGGACAATATCTCCTGGAAGCGACCGGCCAGGATGGGCAGGGCCGGCCGATTCTCACCGCGGTCACGTTCGAAGTCGCGGGACCGACGGAGACGGTTTGGAATTATCGGAATCCGTATGCGATCGATCTGGTGACCGACAAGGAAAGCTACGCCCCGGGGCAGACGGCGACGATCATGGTGAAGACCCCGATCGCAGGCGACGCGCTCGTGACCGTGGAGCGCGATCGGGTGTTGCGTTCGTTCGTTAAGCGGCTCAACGGAAACGCTCCATCGGTCGAGGTGCCGTTGACCGAAAGCGACGCGCCGAACGTTTTTGTTTCGGTGATGCTCTTGCGGGGCGCGAACGACAGCCCGCGCAAGATCAAGTCCCCGGAATACCGGATCGGATATTGTGAAGTCAAAGTGGCCCGGCCTAACGACAAGTTGACCGTGACGGTGAAACCGAACGCGCCCAGCGCGAGGCCCGGAGAGAAAGTCCACCTCGATGCCGAGGTGCGCGATCCGACGGGCAAACCGGCGGGCGATTCAGAGGTCGTCCTTTACGCCGTCGACGAAGGCGTGCTCTCGCTGACCGGCTATAAAACGCCCGATCCGCTGACGTTCTTCAATCAGCGCCGGCGCCTTGCCGTCCAGACCAGCCTCACCTTGCCGACGCTCCTGAAAGAGGATGCTGATGAATCCGATTTCGCGAACAAGGGGTATTTGATCGGTGACGCGAAGGGCGGCCCGCCGATGCTGGACGGCCTGCGAAAAAATTTCCTGGCCTGCGCTTTCTGGAACGCCACTCTGCGGAGCGACGGCCAGGGACATGTCCACGCCGAATTCACCGCGCCAGACAGCCTGACGCGTTACCGGGTCATCGCGGTCGCGGCTTCCCGGCAAAACCAGTTCGGCACCGGCGAATCCGCGTTCGAGATCAGCAAGCCGATCATGATCGAAGCGTCGCTCCCGCGCTTCGGAAATTTCGGCGACAAGGTGGTTTTGCGCGCTGTGCTCCATAACAATACCGACACCGCGGGGGAGGCCGATGTCGAACTTCAGCTCGACTCGACGGCGAAAGCTTCCGAGACCAGGCGCCATCTCAGCGTGCCAGCGAAGGGATCTGTCCCGGTCGATTTCGCCGCGGAATTCGTCGCAACCGGCCACGCCGAATGGCGCTGGAGCGTGCGCTTCAAGAGCGGCGCAGGCGCAGAACTGACGGACGCATTGCAGTCGGACCTCGAGGTCAACTATCCCGCCCCGCTCGTTCGCGAAGTGCAGACGAAAAGGATCGAGACGAGCGACGCTGAAGTGGCGCGAGTTTCCGATCCCCAAATCCTGGAAGGAAAAGGCAAGCTCGACGTGAGCGTGGCGAACACCCGCGCGACCGAAATCCGGGAATCGCTTCGCCAACTGTTGCATTATCCGTACGGCTGCGTCGAACAAACGACCTCGAGCTTGTTGCCCTGGCTGGTCGTGCGCGACCTGCGCGACCGGCTTCCGGAAATGAACAAGACCGACGCCGAAATTACCGAGGTCGTTAACCGCGGCGTCACCATGTTGCTCTCGATGCAGACCAGTTCCGGCGGCCTGAGTTATTGGCCGGGCGGACGCCAGCCGATGCTGTGGGGAAGTGCGTATGGCGGGCTCGCCCTTGCCCTCGCGCAGAAACAAAAATTTGCCGTGCCGGACGCGGAAATGAAAAAGCTGCTGGGTTATCTGAGCGAACAACTCCGCGGCACGGCTAAAGATGCCACCGGTTACGGACTCTCCGATCGCTGCCTGGCGGTTTACGCCCTGGCGATCGCGGGCAAGCCCGAGCCGGCCTATCACGATCTGCTTTTCCAGAAGCGCGCCAAACTGAACGCGGAAGATCGGGCGCTCGTCGCGCTCGCCATTCTCGAGAGCAAAGGCCCGAAGTCGATGATCGACGAATTGCTCCGCGGGCGGGACGCAAGCACCGCCGGGTATCTCGATCAATTTTTTGGATCGGTCGCGCGCGAGAATGCGCTCCACCTGATGGCGTGGACACAGCATCAACCCGCTTCGCCACGCGTCGATGAATTGGCCACGGAGCTCTTCACCCGCCGGAGCAACGGCCATTGGTCCACGACCCAGGCGAACGCGTGGTCGGTCATCGCGCTCTCGTCCTATCTGCGCAAAATCGAAACCGGCGATCGCAACGCCAGCGGCGAAGTGCGCTGGAACAAATCCGCTTCGCCGTTTTCCGTCACCGATTCCAAACCAATCGCGACCGCGACGTTCCCGATCGATGGAACCGGCGGGACCGACCCGATCCGCCTGACGAAGACCGGCGGCAAGGTTTACACCGAGACGACTGCGGAAGCGCGGCCAAAACTGATCGCTCAACCGGCGCAGAACCGCGGCTACACGATCACGCGCCGATACGCCAGGCTCGGTGACGACGGCAAGTTGAGCGCCGCGGAAAATTTGCGGGTCGGCGACAGAGTTCTCGTCACGATCGACATCGCGGTCCCGCGCCGGGCCACCTATCTGGCCGTCTCCGATCCGTTGCCGGGTGTGTTCGAGGCGATCAACCCGGCCTTCAAATCGCAGGAGGTGGTGGCGGGCGAAACGCTCGGGACCGAATGGGTGAGCGACTACAAGGAATTGCGCACCGATCGCGCGCTGTTTTTCGCCGACCTCCTTTATCCCGGCCAGTACACCCTGCGCTATTTGGCGCGCGTCATCTCGGCCGGCGACGTCATCGCGCCCTCGGCCAAAATCGAAGAGATGTATCACCCGGAACGGATGGGCACCACCGAGACGTCGCGCATCCACGCCGAATCGCTGAAGTGAAAAGAAACGCGGCTGCGATCTGGGGAGCGCACGCGTCTCGCGTGTCGGTGTCGGCGTCTCGCCGAAACAATCTTTTTAAAAGTTCGCGATGGCGAGACGCCATTGCCAACGCGCGAGACGCGCGCGCTCCCCAGAGGTTGCAGCGTCACCGCATATGATTCGACGCTCCTATCGCGGATCGATTGTCGGCATGCTCGCTCTTCTGCTGGTTGCCGGGGAACTTGCGCTGAAGCTTGCCCCGATTCCTCCCGCCTTACTTCGCCCGCCGATTCAAAGCATCACCCTCCTGGATCGTAGCGGCATCCCGCTTCGTGAATCGCGGGTCGCGGATCGCTTTAGCCACGAGCTTGCGCCGGCCGAAGTGCCGCAGCGCGTCGTCGACGCGGTCCTCGCTGCCGAAGACAAACGCTTCTATTCCCATCACGGGATCGATTGGCTCGCGACCGGGCGCGCTCTCTTTGCCGGAATCGCTCGCGGCCACGTCGTTTCCGGCGCGTCGACCATCACTCAGCAGCTTGTAAAAATTTCCGCGCGGCGGCCGCGGACGCTTCGCGCGAAAATCACCGAGGCCGCAACCGCATGCCGGCTTGAACAATCCTGGTCCAAAGAACAGATCCTCGCGGCCTACCTCAACCGCCTCGACTTCGGTAACCTCAATATCGGCCTTTCCGCTGCAGCGGATTATTATTTTGCGAAACCCGTTTGCGATTTAAGCGACGCCGAGGCCGCTTTTCTGGCCGGGCTTCCGAGAAATCCGCGCCGCTTGAATCCGCACGTCGCTCCGGACGCGGCCCGTCGCCGTCAGCTCACCGTCCTCGACCGGATGCGCGCGAATGGACAGCTCGATGCGACCCGCTACGAGCGGGCCGTGGCGGAATCGCTGAGCTTGCGTCCGCCGCAGCGGCGGTTTCGCGCGCCGCACTTTGTCGAGATGGTGCTGCGGCAGTTGCCGGAAACTCCGGAGGGCGAATTGAGGACAACCCTGGATGTCCGTCTCAACGACCGGGTCGAGCAAATCATCGGTGAGCGCCTCGCACAACTGCGCGAGCATAATGTCCGCAACGCCGCCGCCGTGGTCATTGACAACGCGACCGGCGACGTGATTGCGCTCGTTGGCTCGGAGGATTATTTCGCGCCCGGCACCGGCCAGGTGAATGGCGCGTGGGCGCAGCGTTCCGCCGGTTCGGCCCTGAAGCCGTTTACTTACCTCCTGGCGCTGGAACGCGGCGCAACCCCGGCGACAATGGTCGCCGACGTCCGGACCAGTTTCCCGGCGGCGGGCGGTTTTTATCGGCCGGAAAATTACAACCGGCGCTGTTACGGGCCCGTCCGATATCGGACCGCGCTGGCCAGCTCGCTGAATATCCCGGCGGTAAAAGTGCTCCTGGCTGCTGGCGGCCCGTCGGCGTTGCACGACCGTTTGCGCGAATGCGGCCTAACGACCCTGAACCGGCCCCCCGAGATTTACGGGCTCGGTCTTACCCTGGGAAATTGCGAGGGCCGCCTGCTCGAGATGACCAACGCCTACGCGAGCCTCGCCCGTCTCGGTGAATTTCGGCCGTGGCGCGTCCTGCCCACGAATGCCAGCGCGTCGCATCGCTATTCGCGCCCCGAGCTGGTCTGGCAGATCGCCGATATTCTGAGTGATAATTCCGCGCGCACCCTGGCCTTCGGAATGAACTCCGCCCTGCGCTTCGATTATCCGGTAGCCTGCAAGACCGGCACGAGCACCGATTTTCGCGACAACTGGACGATCGGCTTTACCCCGGAATTTTCCGTTGGCGTCTGGGCCGGGAATTTCGACGGTTCGCCGATGCGCGAAATTTCCGGTGTTACCGGGGCCGGGCCGATTCTCCACGCGATCTTCGATTATCTGCACGCGAATTACGGCACGAGCTGGTACCGGACGCCGGACCAAATCGTCGAGCGCACAATCCATCCGCTCACCGGAAAACTGCTCGCGGACGGCGACATCCGCGGGGTGCGCGAAAAATTTGTGGCCGATCGGTTGCCGCCCGCTGAAGACCCGGCCGATTATGACTCTGCCGACAAGGTCCGGCTCAGCGCCGAATTCACGGAATGGTTTCGCAGCGCGGAAAACAGTTTGCGGGACCGGACGGTTCTCGCGACGGGCGGCGGGGAGTTGCTGATCGCGTCACCGCTCGCAGGAAGCGTTTACGTCGTCGATCCCGACGTGCCGTCGAGCCGGCGAATTCCCCTGGTGGCTGATGGCAGCGCGAAGGTGCAATGGGAGAGCGAATCGTTGACTTGTCGTTCCGAGGCCGGTGTGGATTTCGCCGACGCGGTCGAAGGCGAGCATCGTCTCATCGCGATCGATCCGGCTACTGGAAGAAGAGCCGAGACACGGATTAAAATTCGCTTTCTGTAGCCGTCGCCCAGCGTCTGGCAGCGGCGCCCCGCAATAGCTTGACGCTCGCGGCAAGATAAGAGCAGTCTCCTCGGCACATGAAAAACCTCACCCGTCGGTTGCTGATTTTGTTCGCCCTCGTTCTTGGCTTCGCGCCGGCCTTACAGGCTGCGCCGGCAGATCGATACGCGGCCATCGCTTATTCGCCGGAGTCGAACCGCTGGGGCTGGGGCAACAATTACTCGACCAAGGGTGAAGCGATCGCCCGCGCCCTGAGCGAATGCGGTCACAACGATGCCAAGACCAACTGGTGCCGCAACGCCTGGATCGCCCTCGCCATTTCCGATAAGAGTCCCGGCGGCTGGGGTTCGGCCTGGGGCCCGACGCCGGAAGCCGCTCGCAAAGCGGCGCGGCGCGAGTGTCTCGCCCGGAATCCCGATGCCCGCGTGGTCGCCTGCGTTTCCGCCTACGGCGACTAATAACAAGTCGTTAGGCGCCCTGCGACCTTCCCGCCGCCCCGAAATTCTGTCGCGTAACGGGCCAGCCTGGGCCGCCGTGGCGTTGGTCGCGATCACGTTTCTCGCCGCCTCGCTCCTGCGCACGATCAACGTGCCGTGGGTCGAGGAAGACAATGCCTTCGGCGCGGCCTACGCCCAGGCTGCCGCCAACAACCTGCGCGCGGGCCTCTCCGTTACGGCCGGAGTGCCCGCAACCTTCTACGTCGGACCGCTCCCCATTCCGCCCGGCGCTTATTACGTTCATCATCCCGTGCTCGTGCCGCTGCTCGTCACCGCTTCGGTCGCGACGCTCGGCGAAAAAGAGTGGGCCGTGAAGTTGGTTCCGATTCTCTGCTCGATCGTCAGCGCGATTCTTCTCTGGTTCCTGGTCGAAGAAGCGATGGGCAAACGGCCCGCGGCTTTTGTGGTCGCATTCTTCGTCACGTTGCCGATGGAGTTGCACTACGGCGATCTGGTCGACTTCGAGCCTTGCCTGGTGATGTGGATGCTGGCCGCGCTCCTTTGCCTGCGGCACTGGGACGTTCGGCGAAATGCGCGCTGGGCGTTGCTCGGCGCTCTCTGTTGCGTGGGCGCTCTCTGGACGGATTGGCCGGGCTATTTATTTACGGCCGCCGTCTCGACGTGGCTGCTGCTTAAAAAAGACAAGCCCTCGGGGCGCCTCGCGGCTCTGCTGGTAGTGCTCGCGCTGTGTTCCGGCATCCTTTTTCTCCTCCAGATTCGCCATGTGAACCCCGAAGCGTGGCGTGATTTGAGGACGGCCCTATCCCTGCGTTTGGGGAATGGGACCCAGCCCGGTTCATCCGTGAACGGTCCCGGCGCCCCAATCCACTTTGGTTTTTGGGAATGGCTCCGCCGGATCTTTCAAGCGCTCGATCAAAATTATCTGCGCGTAACCTGGCTCTTCGTCCTGGGCGGCGCCGTTCATCTTTTCCGCCACAGAAAATCCCCGCGCCCCAAATGGATTGCATGGACGGTGCTCCTCATGGCGGTCGCGGGAATTCCCTACCTCGTGATTCTGCGCAACTGGTCGTTCGTTCACGACTTCGCCAGCTTTTTTGTGATCGGCTCAATCGCGATCCTGGGCGGGATTGGGATCGAAGCGGCCTGTCAACGGGTCGAGGGCTGGGCTGGCTCGCCCCGCATCGCCGCGCTCGCAACGGCGTTGCTTCTCCCATCGCTCGCCTGGGCCGGTTTTAGGCGTTCCGAGGAGCAGCGTTCGCCGTTTCTCATCCTCGACGGCTCGGTCCGCGAACCGGCGCATCTCATCCCCGATCTTGGACGGTATCTCGCCACCGTTTTTCCCGCGGAGACAACCATCCTTTGCAACTTCGATCCGTATTACAGTCCGCTTTCCTATTACGCGAAGCGTACGGTCCTGCGGAATCTGGTCACGCCCGCCGAATGGAATTTCGCGATGGCCTCCGAACGCGGGAATCTGGGCGGAATCCTTTGGCGGGATGCGCCCTCGACTCGGGAGATCATGGCCGCGCTCCCGGCCGAGGAAATTTCAGCGATCGAAATCGACGGAATCACGTTTGCGGTCTGGCGCGGGAAAGCGCCGGCCGCGTCAAAGAGCGCTCGTTAGGTCGACCGGCTGGAGACTTCGGGGCGGCCCGAAAATCTCGCGGAGGATAATCGCGGTCCGCAAATCCTGTGGGGTTCCGAGCTTGATTCGCGGATCAAATCGGACGGCGGCAGGCCGAGCAACGGGCTCGCTCGAAGTTTGACGCAAGACTTCGCGAACTTCGAAGTCCGGGGCCGATCTCGCGCTCATGCTTTGAACCGGAAGCGGAGGCGGGACGGGCACAAACGGTTCGGCCGGCAGCGGAGGCGGCGCGGTTTTTAGTGGCGGCAGCCTTGGGAAAATTTTTGGAACGACCGGGCGCGGACGCGGCGTCACCTTGGGCGGGGTGGACCCGCGCGGTTGTCCGAGCGCTTCCAGAAATTTCCGGATCCGTTCTTCCTCGGTCTGAGTTTCACCGCCTCGCGTAATCGGCTGGCTCGGCGGCGCGACTGGGGTCTGCGTCTGCGTCTCTCCCGCCTGCGCCTTTGTCTTGCTGATTAGCCAGCGCACCAACGACACGAACACGATCAGCAGCAGGATCGCCGGGTGATCGAAAATGCTGGCAGCTATTGGAGAGAGTTGCATCGTTGAATCGTTACCTAGTTACATCGGCGGAACCGGCTCCTCTTCCGATTCAACGTTGTAACGTTTTAACATTTTTAACGCGCCTTTAGCTTTCCTGCCGCGGTTTATCGCCGCCGGCAATCGATTCGCGCATCGTCGTGTCGGCCTGCACATTTTTCATCCGGACGTAATCCATGATGCCGAGGTTGCCGGAGCGAAACGCATCGGCCATGGCTTGCGGGACGAGCGACTCGGCCTCGACGACTTTCGCGCGCATCTCCTGGGTTTTCGCGCGCATCTCCTGCTCGACCGCCACGGCCGCGGCGCGGCGGACTTCGGCTTTCGCCTGCGCGATGCGCTTGTCCGCGTCCGCCTGTTCGCTCTGGAGTTTCGCGCCGATGTTGTCGCCCACGTCGACGTCCGCGATGTCGATAGAAAGAATTTCGAAGGCGGTGTTGCTGTCGAGTCCCTTGGCCAGAACCGCTTTCGAAATCCGGTCCGGGTTCTCCAGCACGTCTTTATAGGAATCGGCCGAGCCAATCGCGCTGACGATGCCTTCGCCGACGCGGGCAATGATCGTTTCCTCGGTGGCGCCACCCACGAACCGGTCCAGATGCGAGCGCACGGTGACCCGCGCTTTTACTTTCGCGCCGATGCCGTCCTTCGCCACGCCGTCGATCGTCTGGCGGCCCGAATTTGGGTTCGGCACATCGATGACTTTCGGGTTGATGCTGGTGCGCACCGCCTCGAGTACGGTCTTGCCGGTCCCTTTCGTGGCCAGGTCGATTGCGCAGGCGCGATTGAAATCGAGCGAGATGCCGGCTTTGTCGGCCGCAATCAAGGCGAGGATCACCTGCGAAACATCTCCGCCCGCGAGATAATGCGCTTCCAGCGGATCGCTCGGAATGTCGATCCCCGCTTTCACCGCCGTGATCCGGTTATCGACAATCATCCCGACCGGGACTTTTCGGAGCCGCATCCCGACCATTTTTCCGAGGCCGACCGGCGCGTTCGCGATCTTGGCCCGGATCCAAAGGCCGAAGAAGTTGAAAAGGATGATGCAGAGGATGAACGCGAAAAGCCCGACCACCGCGATGCCGACGTAATAGAGCGACTCCATGGCCGGAGATTAGCGAGCCGCATTTCGCACTGGAAGCCCAATTGCGCGTCGGAGCGTCGTCGCTCCACCTGCGACTTTTCATTGCAATTGGTTCAAGACGGAATACGCATTGCGCGCGGTGAAAAAAACCGAGTCAACGAAAGTGGCGGTTTTCGGTGCTTCCGGGTACACGGGCGAGGAACTGGTGCGCCTGCTTTTGCGTCATCCGAACGCAGAATTGGTCGCGGTAACTTCGCGGCAATATCTGGGCAGGCCGGTCGCCGAAGTTTTTCCGCGCGCTGGTTCCTATCCGGCGGCGAGGGCGTTGCGGTTTACCGAGGCCGCGCCGGAAAAGATCGCGGAGATCGCCGACGTCGCGTTCCTCGCGCTTCCTCACGGCGTCGCCGTCGAATTTGCCGGGCCCTTGCTCAAAGCGGGCGCGCGCGTCGTCGATCTCAGCGCCGATTTTCGGATCAAAGACGCAGCGACCTATCGCGAGTTCTACGGTCATGAACACAGCGATCCCTCGTTGCTCGGGGACGCGGTCTACGGTTTGCCGGAAATTTATCGCGACCAAATCGCGGCGGCGCGGCTGGTGGCGTCTCCTGGTTGTTTCCCGACGAGTATCCTGCTGCCGCTGATTCCGCTGCTGCGTGAGAAATTGATCGAGCCCGGTAGCATCATTGCCAATAGTTTGAGCGGCGTGAGTGGGGCCGGGCGCAAGGCGGAGCTCGATTATTTGTTTGTCGAATGCAACGAAAGCGTCCGGCCGTACGGTGTGCCGAAGCATCGGCATCTGGCAGAGATCGAGCAGGAATTGTCGATCGCGGCCGGGTCCGCGATCACGATCCAGTTCACGCCCCATCTCGTTCCGATCAACCGCGGCATTCTGACGACGCTTTACGTCATGCCGACGGATCGAGAACGGATCGGCGTCGCGCTGCAAAACGCCTATGCGGACGCGCCGTTCGTTCGGCTGCTCGACGAAAAGACGTTGCCCGACACGAAGAACGTCGTCGGCTCCAACGTCCTTGAAATCGGGTGGCGGCACGATCCCCGGACGGGCCGCACGATCGTGATGAGCGCGGAGGACAATCTCGTCAAAGGCGCCAGCGGCCAGGCGATCCAGAGTTTCAATCTGATGTGCGGCTACGAAGAGACCGCCGGATTATTGTGAGCACGCGAAGTCTATCTCGGGGAGCGCGCGCGTCTCGCGCGTTGGCGATGGCGTCTCGCCATCGCGGACTTTCTCTTTCGCGAACGAGGTGGATGCGCGACGAACCGAAAGAAAGTTCCTCGCGGGACGCCGCGACCAGCACGCGAGACGCGTGCGCTCCCCGGAAATGAAATCTCGGTCCCGAGCATTGAAAAGAATTCCCGGCTCCGTATGTGCGCCGCTCGGGTTCAGGGCCGCCGCCGTATTTTGCGATATCAAGCGGCTGGGCACTGGCAAAGGATCCGAGAAAGGCCAGAAGCGCGATCTCGCTCTGATTGTTTCGGACGTTCCGGCGGCAGTCGCCGGTATGTTTACCGCAAATCAGGTTTGCGCCGCGCCGGTGAAAGTAAGCGCGAAGCACGCGAAACGAAATTCGGCGCGCGGGATCGTCGTCAATTCCGGAAACGCCAATGCCTGCACGGGCGCGCGCGGATTGGCCGACGCGAAGTTGATGACGCAAATCACCGCGGAAAACCTCGGCGTTTCGGCGAGCGAAATTCTCGTTTGCTCGACCGGGCGGATCGGCGTGTCGATGCCGATGGCCAATGTGAAACGCGGCATCGCGGAGGCGGCCGGGCGATTGGCGCGGAGCGCTCGTTCAGCCCGTGACACGGCGGAAGCGATCATGACTTCGGACACGCGACGGAAAGAAGTTGCGGTCGAGTTCGAACTCGGCGGCGCAACGGTTCGGATGGGCGGGATCTGCAAGGGCGCCGGGATGATTCAGCCGCAAATGCTCCCGCATGCGACCATGCTTGGGTTCATCACGACGGACGCCGCTATTTCGTCGGACCTCTTGCGCCGCTGCCTGGCAGAAGCCGTCGGCCAAAGTTTCAATCGCATCACCGTCGACGGCGACATGAGCACGAACGATACGGTGTTGATTCTGGCGAATGGGATGGCGGGGAACTCGCCCGACCAGAAAACTTTCCAGACCGCTCTTAACTTCGTCACCCTCGAGCTCGCGAAAATGATTGTGCGCGACGGCGAAGGCGTGACGCGGTTTATCACCTTGAACGTCCGCGGAGCGCGAACGGCGGCCGATGCCGAATCAGTCGCGCGCTCGGTTGCCAATAGCACCCTCGTGAAAACAAGCTGGTTCGGCGGCGATCCGAATTGGGGCCGGATTCTTTGCGCGATCGGATATTCCAACGCGAAAATCGACGAGAGCAAAATCGATGTCGGGTACAGCGCGCCGGGAAAAAAGAAGATCACGTTCGCGGTAAGGCGCGGACAACCGACGCGGGTTGGTTTGCAAACCCTGGGCGCGATCGTTGGCCAGCCGGAATTCGATCTTCACATTTCCCTGAACAGCGGCCGGCACGATTGCGTGCTTTACACGAGCGATTTGACGGAAGAATACGTCGAGTTCAACAAGGGCAATCTGAGCGACCCGAAATCGCTCGGCGGTTGATGATGGAACAAGATTCAGCTTCTTCTGTAGCCGCGGCCCTGTGGGCCGCGTGGCTTTGCGCGAATTGGGGCTCCCGGACCCGCGCTTCGCACAGCGAAGCGGCTACAAGAGAGCGCTTGCGCGTAAGATTGTCATAATGCAGGAGATCATCACCAAAGCCGGGACGCTGCTCGAGGCGCTGCCTTACATTCAGCGTTTTCGTGGCGAAGTCTTTGTGGTCAAATATGGCGGCAGCTTCATGGATTCGCCCGATCCGGCGGAACGCCACCGCGTCGCGCGCGAGATCGTTTTTCTGGAAGCGGTCGGCGTCAATCCCGTGGTCGTGCACGGTGGCGGAAAAGCGGTGACCCGCGCCGTTGAAGCCGCCGGCCTGACGACCGAATTCGTGCAAGGGCAGCGGGTGACGGACGAGGCGACGGTGAAACTCGTGGACGAAGTGCTCTCTCGCGAAATCAATCCGGAGATCGTCGCCGCGATCGAGGCGCTCGGGGCCAGGGCGCGTGGTTTCGCCGGGACGGAAATTTTTCGCTGCCGAAAGTATTCCGCGAGCGACGAGGAAGGCAACGCGATCGACCTCGGGTTTGTCGGCGAAGTGACGGAGGTGAACGTGGCGCCGTTGCGCGAATGCATCCGGCGCGGGATTACGCCCGTCATCAGCCCGACCGCCCGGGGCGAGGATGGCCGGGTTTATAATTGCAACGCGGACATCGCCGCGGCGCGGACCGCGATCGCCTTGTGGGCGCGGCGTCTCGTGTTCATGAGTGACGTCCCGGGATTGCTCCGCGATCCGGCCAACCCAAATTCCCTCATGACGCACCTGAGCGCGAGCGAAGTGCCGGAGCTGAAGGCGAACGGAGTGGTGGGGAAGGGGATGATCCCGAAAGTCGACAGTGCTGTGGCCGCGATCCAGAGCGGCGTGGAAAAAGTGCAGTTCGTCGATGGCCGCGTGCCGCATTCGATCCTGCTCGAGATTTTCACCGACGCCGGCGTCGGGACGGAGGTGGTGCTGTGAAAATGGAGATCGGCGGAGAGATGAAGACGATCAAGGTCGATCGGCTCAGCGACATCCGGAAGCTTTATCAACGGAACGTCATTCCGACTTATGCGCGTTTCGATCTGGCGCTCGATCATGGCGAGGGGAGCTATGTTTACGACGTTGCCGGCAAACGCTATCTCGACCTGGGCGGCGGCATCGCGGTCTGCGCCCTCGGCCACGCCCATCCCGAGATCACCGACGCGTTGCTCGAGCAATCGCGCAAGCTGCTCCACGTCTCCAATCTCTATTTCACCAAACCGCAGGCGGCGCTGGCCGAGGCACTCGTTAGGCTGATCGGACCGGGTCGCTGCTTTTTTTGCAACAGCGGCGCGGAAGCAAACGAAGGCCTTTACAAACTGGCGCGCAAATTCGGCCATGACGAGGGCCGCTTCGAGATCATCACGGCCGACGGCTCCTTTCACGGCCGGACGCTGGCCGGAATCGCGGCGACCGGTCAGGAGAAAGTGAAAAAGGGTTTTGAGCCTATGGTCGCCGGTTTCCGGCAGGTGCCGTTCAACGATCTCGATGCGATGCGGGCCGCGGTTACGCCGCAAACCGCGGCGATCTTGATCGAAGCGATCCAGGGTGAAAGCGGGATCACCGCCGCGACGCCGCAATATCTTCTCGGTCTCCGCGAACTTTGCGATGAACGCAGGCTCTTGCTCCTGCTCGATGAAGTCCAGGCCGGCCATTTTCGGACCGGACGTTTCCACGGCTGGCAGCGCGTTCTCGAGGGAGCAGCCGCCGCCGAGGAATTTCTGCCCGACGCCGTCTCGATGGCGAAATCGCTTGGGGGCGGATTCCCGATCGGCGCGTTCTGGGTCCGCGAGAAATTCTCGGATCTGCTTTCCGCTGGAACGCACGCCACGACATTCGGGGGCAACCCGCTCGGCTGCGCTGTCGCCCTCAAAGTCCTCGAAGTTATCGAGCGCGACCAACTGGCGGAGAACGCGCGCGAAATCGGGCGGTTCATCATCGACGAGCTCCAGCGTTTGATCCGAAAATTTCCCGGCGTGCTGAAAGAAGTGCGCGGGTTCGGCCTGATGATCGGGCTTGAGTTTCGAGCCGAGGCCCGCGGCTTCGCCGGAAATGACAAGGCGCCTGCGCTCCAAATCGTGGAACGGCTCCACGCCGCGGGCGTGCTTACGATTCCGGCGGGCGCTGCCGTCATTCGGCTTTTGCCGGCACTAAACCTGAGCCGCTCCGAAGCGATGGAAGGCTTGCGCGCGATTGAACAGGTAGTTGCGGAGGTCGCGTGAAGAATCTGCTGAGCATCGAACAATTGAGCCGCGCGGAGATGGACGAAATCTTTCGGGTGGCGGCGCTCCAGAAACAGAACCGCGGGAACGACGCCGATTTTCCGCTGCGAGGACAGACCTGGGGCATGATCTTTTCGAAGCCATCGACGCGCACCCGGGTCTCGTTCGAAGTGGGCGTGCGTGAGCTCGGCGGCGAGACGATTTTCCTGAACCCGAACGACATTCAGCTCGGTCGCGGCGAGCTGATCAAGGATACGGCTCGTGTTCTCGCGCGGATGGTTCACGGCGCGATCATTCGCACCTTCGCGCAGGCCGACATCGAGGAGTTCGCGGAGTTCTCCGGCCTGCCGACGATCAACGCGCTGACGGACGACGAGCATCCCTGCCAGATCCTGGCCGACATTTTCACCGTTCAGGAAAAACGGGGAAGTATCGAGGGCAAGGTCGTCACTTTCGTTGGCGACGCCGCGTCGAACACAGCGCGCTCCTGGATTTTTGCCGCGAACAAAATGAACTTCGAGTTGCGGCTGGCGGCGCCGCCGAAATATCAACCCCCGGGCGACGTGCTGAAACGCGCGGGCGGCAAAATTGTCTGCATCGCGGACGTGGAAGAAGCAGCCAGAGGCGCCGACGTGCTCTACACCGATATCTGGGTCTCGATGGGAAAAGAAGGCGAAGAAGCCCGCCGGGAAGCGGAGCTGGGACCGTACTGGATCAATGAAGCACTCGTTAGGCGAGCGAAGCCGGACGCGCTCGTCATGCATTGCCTTCCGGCGCATCGTGGCCAGGAGATCGACGACGCGACCCTGGAAGCGAACGCGGACACAATCTTCGACCAGTCCGAGAACCGATTGCACGTCCAGAAAGCGGTGCTGCTGGCGGTGGCTTCGTGAGTTTTAAACGAATTCGAAATAGAACGCCGAAAGCGGCGGTATTTCGGTGACAGGGACCCCGGTCTTTTCGGTTTCGCCAACCTTAACGACGGTGCCGGTGCCGCGTTCGCCGAGGCGCTCCATCAATTTCAACGGGATGTCGGCCGCCTCCTGATTCAAGTCGAGGAAGTCCAGCGCGGCCGCGGGCAACAGGACCCGGACATTTTGAAAGGAGATTGTGGGATGAAGATTAGCGACAACGAGAAAGCGCTGTTCCGCCAGGACGTCGTAGCGGAGAAATGCGTAGAGCCAATGTCCGCTCGCCTCTTCTCCGGGGAACCTGCCGAAAGCGGCGTTGTCGCGGTTAGCCGGATTGAGCGGAAAGAATTTTCCATCCCGGAACGCGGGCTCGCCGACGAGATTGATGACCCGGCCATAAAATTCTCGAAGGGATTTCTGTTCCGGCGAGAGGCGGGCGCCATCATAGTTGTGCGCGTTCACCCACTTGGCTAATTCCGGCATCGACCAGTAATCGAAGATGCTGGTGCGGGCATCGTCGCCTCCAAAACCCTCCGCGCCGGCGCCCGGTTCGCCGACTTCCTGCCCGTTGTAGAGCATGATCGGACCGCGGGAGAGGCCGTAAAGAATGGCGGAGACCGGCCGGCCGGCGTTCATCCCGATGCCGCCCCACTCATGGCGGGCGGCCAGCCGGACCTCGTCGTGGTTCTCCGCGTAGCGAACCGAATTATGGCAGATGAATTCGTCGGCGATCTCGCGATCGATATCGTTGGCCCAACCCGAGCCATCGTAGATGCGCTTGAGGGCGCGATAAACCGGCGCGTCGTAGACCGCATCGAATCCGGCATTCAACAGATCGAAGAGGACATTGCCCTGGCCGAAGTGCAGCTGCGAAACAACCGGATCGCTGCCGGGGACTTTTGCCGGATCGTCGTTGTAGGCTTCGCCCATGAAAAAGACGTCCGGGCGCCGCGCGCGCGCCTGCGAGATGGTCCACGACCACGTTTCGGGCGGCACCATGTGCGCCATGTCGCAGCGAAATCCATCCACGCCTAACGACTGCCAGTACTCGATGACCTGGTCGGCCTTCGTCCACGTATCGGGTATCGGTTTGTCCGGCGACCGGGCATTGGGATATTCGCGGGTCGATTTCGAGGGATCGGTGAAGTCGAAGCCGTAATTGAGCTTGATCGTCTCATACCAATCATTGAGCTGCGGCGTCCAAGTGACCGCGTTATTGCCGGTGACGCGACCGAAGGTCGTCTCGCCATCGAAGAATCCATCGCACTGCGAGCCGGGGAGCTGACAAGTCGGGCTGAGCGGGACTCCATCTTTGAAGGTCGGCAATCGCAAGGGCGGTCCGTTTCCGGCCGGCGTGAGATAGAAGAAATTGTTGTGCGGGTGGAAGAATGTCGTCGTGTCGTCACCGGCACCCGCGCAGCCGCAGGTTCCGAAATTGCAGTCAGGTTTGACGCCCGAGCCATAGCTGCGCGCGACGTGATTCGGCACCAAGTCGATGATCGCCTTGAATCCATGGGCGTGGAGCCGTTCGACGAGCTGCCGAAATTCCGTCAGCCGCTCGGCTGGATTCATCGCGTAGTCCGGACAGACATCGAAATAATCCTTGATCGCGTACGGGCTCCCGGCCAACCCCTTGAGCAAATCGGTGTCGTCGGCGGGCCGGCCGAATTCGGAATAATCGGTCGCGGTGGCCTGTTGCAGGACGCCGGTCAGCCAGATGTGGGTGAATCCGATGGCGCGGATGGAAGCGAGCGCCGCGTCGTTGATGTCGGCAAATTTGCCGACGCCGTTTTCGACGAGCGTCCCATTCTTCGTCCGAGTCTCGTTCGTATTGCCGAAAAGCCGGACAAAAAGCTGATAGATGCGGACTCGCTCTTTCGTTGGCGGCGAAACGGCGACGACTCCGTCAGGCTCGAGCCGCAGTTCGTGGTGATGCGGAATGTATTTATCGCCAGTCCCCGACTCGGCGGTTCGATCCGAGCAACCCCAGAACCATCCCCAGCCGTCGTTCGCGCTCGGATCTTTCGCGAAGATCACAAAGTCAATCGGGTTGGCTTCACCGAGGCGCGGGCGAGGAACGCGAAAGACGAACTCGCCATTCTCTTCGGTCACTCCGAAATCGTCCGTCGGTTCGCGGCCGCTCCATTGCCAGCCTTCCCATTTGCGGCGGAAGCAGGCGATTTGTCCGGCTGTTACTTCAGCCGACAGGAGAAGGTCGCACTTGAACGGCAGGAAAACGGTCGAGCCGTCGAGGTGTTGAGAAAAGGGGAGGACCGCCGCGCCGATTTGGCGCCGCGTTCCAAATGCCAGCTGAATAGTGAGCGGATTCTCGCACGGGGCAGGCGGACGATAGCGGAAGACAAACGCGCTCTCCGATCCTGCCACCGTGATCGAGACATTGTCCGATCCGGCAAACGTCTGTTCGCGCTCGGTCGTTTCCGGCATTCCTCATTGGACGAAAACTGAGGAGATCAGGCCAGAGGAAACAATGGCGCGTTTCGTCTGAAACGGTATCGACAGTTGTCGCAAAGCTATCCAAGGTCGGCTTCTCCGTCGGTCTCGAGTTAACCCAAAGGAGTCGATCCCCATGAAACCCCTCTTCATTTTCGCCGGAATTATCGCCGCGATCTTCCTCACCGAGCGCGCTCCTGCGCAAACCGGAACTGGCTTGCCTCCGCTTCCTCACGTCCCGAAAACCCCGGCTCTGCAGGATCAGCCGAACGCGACCCACTTCTGGTTTATCGCCGCTGGGGATAATCGTCCTGCAAACAAGAGCCTGCCTCAGCCTTCGACGTTGGGCCGGGTATTCAAGGACGCTCAGAAGTTCAAACCGGCCTTTTTTCTTTGGTGCGGGGACACGATCTACGGCCACACCTCCGATGAAACGACGATGCAGAAACAGTATGAGGAGTTTTTCCGCATCGTTCCGGCGGCCAGCGTTCCCATTTTCAATTCTCCAGGGAACCACGAAATGGACACGGTCCAAAAAGTGGGAAACCAATATGTCGAAACGCCGGACGCGGGACTTCGAGCGGCTTACCTGAAGTTCATGCAGTTCCCTCCCGGCGCCCCGACGTACGGTGCTTTCGATTACGGCAATTCTCGCTTCATCGCCGTGGATACGGAAGAGGTGGCGGCGACCGAATCGGTTCGCTCCCCCGGCAAGGTCGTCGGCAACGCTGGGCGAACGACGACTCTCGATCCCGGTTTCGTCAGCAAGGCCCAGATGGATCTGCTGACTCAGGATCTCGACGCCAACAAGACCAGGGCGCACATCTTTGTTTTCATGCATCACCCCATCATGCCCGCCAAAAGCGATTCAGGCCTGAACCACGCGGACGCGGCTGCCTTGCAGGCGCTCTTCAAGAAGTATCCGAATGTTTCCTATGTGATCGCGGCCCACGAGCACCTTTATTTTAACGCGACGGGGACGACGCTGGCGCCGTCCGACCGGCAGGATCCTTCAGCAGGAGGACCGTCCTACCTCGTGAGTGGGGGCGCTGGCGCTCCCCTCGAAAGTTGTCCCGGCAGTGCGGGTTCCAATTGCGGTTCGTTCAATCATTACCTCGTGTTCGAGGTGGATCGGGACACCGTCAAAGTGCAGGTCGTCCAAGTTTCATCCGCGACTCGAAAGCAAGCTCTTCGGTAAGGGGGCGGGCGGAGAAAAAAAGTGCTCGGGGGGGGACTTGAACCCCCATGCCTTGCGGCATACGCCCCTCAAACGTACGTGTCTGCCATTTCACCACCCGAGCGTGTGGTTGCCAATTTAGTCAGCTATGGAGGAAAGCAAGACAACGGCTGAGGATGGAGGAGAGAGGATTGAGGTGTAGTTTTTCGCCGGCATGGCGGACGAAGACTGGATCAAGATCGATCTCCACATTCATACGCTCGACGATCCGAAAGACGCGCTCGATTATTCCGCGCATCAACTGCTCGAGCGGGCGCGAGCGCTGGGATTTCGCGTTCTCGCGATCACCCTTCATGATGCGGTGTTCGACCGGCCGGAAGTTTTTGCCGACGCGGCCGCGATGGGAATCCTGCTCATTCCCGCGGCGGAAATGCGACTCGAAGGCGCGGACGTAATTCTGCTCAATATCGCCGCGGAGGAGGCCGCATCGCTGCACACGTTCGACGACCTGGCGGCGTTGCGGGCACGGCGCGGCCCCTCCCTTTTTACGATCGCGCCGCATCCCTTTTATGTCCTGGGCGGTTCCATTGGCGAGCGGCTCGTGGAACGAATCGATTGCTTCGACGCCATCGAGCTTTGTCATTTCTGGGGACGTTTTTTTAATCCGAACCGGCGGGCGGCGCAGATCGGGGAGCGTTTCGGCAAACCACTTATCGCCACATCGGACGCCCACCAGCTCCACGCCTTTGGTTCGAATTACAGCAGCATCCCCCGGCCGTCCGAATTCACCGTCGAGAAAGTGATCGAGGTTCTGCGATGCGGATTGGTCCGCACGACGAATCCGCCTTGTTCCCTTGTCGATCTCCTCACCACGATTTATTTCGTCTTCCTTGTCCATCCGTGGCGGAGGAAAAAACGAGGATGGAAGATCGAGGATGGATAATGGTCATCCCGAGCCGCGCAGACGGCGAGGGACCTCGCAGTTGGAAATTGCCGCTACCGCGAAAATCAACGCGCACACTGACGGAGAACGACCGTCGCAACGCGAAAGCGATTGAGCGCATGAGAGCTCCCTCGGCGCGCTTCGCCTGCCTCGGGATGACACGCGTTTCCGTTCTTCTGTATTCGCGCTTCAACCCTTGAGTCCGAAGGCGAAACCTGACAAGAGTTAATCCCGAATGAAAAAAATCGCTTTCGTTTTTCTCGTCACGGCTCTCGCATTCGGCGGCTGCGACATGTTCAAATCGAAAAAGAAGGACACCAAACCGGCCGTGAACAAGCGGGCCAAGGCGGATCTCCGCGAGGAAAATAACGACGTTGATTTCCAGGCGTTCGTCGGGCGCCTCAAGAAAGCGGTCGCCTCCCATGATGTCACCACGCTCGCCGGCATGATGACGCCGGATTTCGGTTACAGCCTCAACCCGGAGCGATCGGGCGACGGGGTTTTCAAATACTGGGACGAAAACAATCTGTGGCCCGAGCTCGAGGGAATTCTGACCGAGAAATTTGCGAAAAAAGACGATTTCTGGGTAGCGCCGCCGCAGTTTGCCGATCCCGCGCTGAATTACGATGGCTACCGCGTCGGCATCCGGCGCGTCGGCGGAAGCTGGAAGTTTGTTTACTTTCTCAACGGATGAGGTTGAAGCGAGGATAGAGGATGGAAGATAGCGAATAGATTTGAGCGAACAGCCATCCTCCATTTTCAATCCTCTATCCTCCTTGCCCCACGCGCCGCCTTTCGTTTTCGTGCGCGAAGTGCTCGGTTGCGATCCCGGCCAGTCCGTCGACGCCCGAACCTGGTTCGACGCGGATGATCCAATGTTGGCCGGGCATTTCCCCGGGAATCCGATCGTGCCCGGTGTGATTCTCACCGAAGCGCTTGCCCAAACCGCCGGGATCGCGGCCGCGTCGGGATATTCCGAGCCGGCACGACCGCGCTTCCTGCTCTCTGCCATCCGCACCATGAAATTTCTTCAGGCGGTGCCGCCCGGAAAAAAAATCGATCTGCGCGCGGACAAGATCGGGGCGACCGAGACGTTGCTCCAGTTCAAGGTGAGCGCCTCGGTGGAGGGAGCGCCCGCGGCGGAAGGGCAGCTTGTGCTCAGTATTGCCGCCGGCTTTGCGCGCGCGTCGGAATAGCGGATCGTTCGGCAGCGTTGCATATGTCAGCCTCTGCCAAACCGAGTTTCGAGGGACAGATCGCCATCATTATTCCGGCCTGTGATGAAGAGGCGTGTCTCGGCCCGGTCCTGGACGAATTGCTCGCGGAGATCGATAGGGAAAAATTCGTGGTCGCGGTGGGAGTGAACGGTTCGCACGACAGGACGGCCGAGATCGCGCGCGGGTGCGGTGTCTGGGTGGCGGAAACGGCGCAGCGCGGATACGGCTACGGCTGCCAAAGCGCGATCGATTTTCTGGCTGCCGTCGGCCCGCAGGTGCGCGCCTACATTTTCTTTGCGGGCGACGGCGCAAGCGATCCTCGCGACTTGCGCAAACTCGTGGACGCCTACGAACAGGGATACACCCTTGTGCTGGGCGCGCGCACCGGCCAGCCGCGGAACTGGCGCACGATGCATTTCTCGCACGTCGTTGCGAATTTCGCGGTCGCCCTCTGGTGCGGACTGCTGGCCGGCCGTTGGTTTAGAGACCTGGCGCCTTTGCGTTTGATCGACCGCCGATTGTTTGAAGCGATCGCGCCCCGTGAGATGACTTTCGGCTGGACGATCGAACCGCAGATCGCCGCAGCTCGATTGGGCGCGACCATTTGCGAGGTCCCGGCGGGCGAACGTCCGCGCCTCGCCGGAACCCAGAAGGTTTCCGGCGTGACCTGGCGGCGAACGTTCGTCATCGGTTGCCGGATTTTGGCGGCAGGATGGCGGGCATGGTTGCGATTTCGCCGTGCCCGCGGACTTCAACCCACTCTCATCCCACAACCGCAGCGCACCGCGTGAGGACCGCCACCGCGCGGCCGCTTGTTCTGCTGTTGGCCGCGGTGCTCTTGCCCAGCTGTTCGTTTTTTCAACGTCCGCTACCGTTGCCGCGCCACGCCGCGGTGGAACCGGCCGGCACGGAGAAGGAATTCGTCAGCCTCGTGCAAGGCGCGGACGTTATCTATTTCCCCAGCGAAGCCGCAGTCTTGACGTCGCGTGCCGAGCCCGCCTGGAAATTACTTGCGGCCCTCGACGGTAGCGGCGGCACGTTCGCAATCGGCGCGGATTGGAATACCAACGAACATGCGCGCCGGCATTATCTTGATGAGGCGGCCAAGTCCGGCGCAGAGATCATGGCGCTCGATGAGGCCGACCAGATCGTCGCCGAAAAGATCGTGACCTATCTTCGGGAGCACCGGAACGACAAGGTCCTTGTATTTATTCGCCGGGAACGGCTCGGGCTGGGCCAGGGCATTCCCCATCTGGTGGCTCAAGAAACCAAAGCCCGGCAGTTGATTTTGAATCCCAGGAAGTCGTCGAGCTCGCGCGCGCGACTACTGGCCGGGAACTGAGGCGGGCGGCGATGCCCCGGGATTCGGCGGCGCCTCAATATCGTAAATAGCGCCCCAGGCACCGGTCGCTACGAGCGCCGACTCGCGCTCCCAGGGGCGCTTGCTCGCCGCGTAGTTCGTTTTTTCTTCGCGGCCCCAGAACACGTATTGGGCGTGGAGTGACCGGGCCAGTTCTTTCCAATTCGGCGCGCCCTGCATCATCGACTGGAGTTTGTTATTGGTCGCCCCGAAGTCGAATCCCTGGGTCCAGAGATGGCCAGGGTAACCGAGGACCATTTTACGTCCCTGGAGCAGCACCGGATGGCCCCACGTAGGCCAGCCCGCATAACGCGCGGTGGCCGGCAATTTTTTCACCGCCGTTCCCACTCCATCCAGCTCTCCGCGATCGGCGATACCGAACCCATTCTTTCCGGCGGCAAGTCCACCCAGCAATGTGACAAAGCCGGAAGCGAAGAGAGCGACGTAGACCAGGACGCGCAGATGCCCGGGCCAGCGCGCGATCAAGTCGGTCCAAAGGAAAGGAAGGATAATGAAGTAGGCCCAGACAATGACCTTGATGTTGTCCCATTCCCACGGCGCCAGTTTTACCAGGTAGCCAAGCAGAAAAATGGCGGTCCCCGCGATAAGGAACGCCACCGTTGCCGGGATTTTGTAATCGGGCGCGCGGGCTTGTTTCCACACCGTCAACCCGGTGACGCCGACGAAGAACAGGACGAGAGGCACCCAGGCGCCGAAGTTAATCAGCCAGAACTCGACGAAAGGCATTGCCATATCGCCCTTCGGCACGCCCTGGACCCAGCCGGGTTGCCATTTGATAAAGGAACCGGCGTGAAAGTAGTCGGTGGTGATCCAGACGAAAAAGGTAGCTGGCAAAAGAGCCAGGCCGACTACGAGCAGCATTCGTTTGCGCGCGTCCCAGTCGCCGAGGACGAACAGAAAGGCGAGCACCAGGGAAAGGCACATGAAGGTGTGGGCGTGGTAAAGCGGCATCGTCGCGTAGAGCGACACTTCAATCCAAAGCGGCAGCGGGCCGCGGCTCGCTGGAGCGACGGCAGGTCGATCTTCTTCCGACGTCTCGAGCATCGCGGGTTCAACGTAGTCAGGATAGAATCGGGCCCGCCATTGGTAGAGGAGAAGGAGCGCCGCGGGGAACGCGTAAAGGACGCCACGTTGGGTAACGAACATGGAAAGGGCGATGCTCTTCCAGGCAATATTAGCTGCGCCCTGATAGTCTTGGAAACTGAACGTTTGCAGCACCGGATAACTCACCAGTCCGCCGTTAAACAGAAAGGCGGCGATGCCGAAATTACCCGCCCACCGATAGAAGGCGTAGAAGGTGACGATCGACGCAATAACGGCTACCCAGACAAGGCCACGGATAACATCGATACCCAGGCAGGTCAGAAGCGCGTTGAACAAGTCGATCCCGGCCGGATATCTTAGTTTGCTGAAGGGCTCGATGGGGTTATCCGGCCAGAGCGGAACGCCGCTGGCGAAATGCTTTAGATAAGTGAGGTGAAGAGAAAGGTCACCGAGGTTGTTAGGCGACTGCACTTTCAGTTCGTTCCCGTCGTAATAGATGAGCCAGCAAAAGGAGCGGAAGGCAAAGATGGCGAAACACGCGGCCAAAATCCAGAACCAGGCAGAGCGATAGCTCCAGCGAGGGGCCTGCACCGAAAATGTTTTTCCTTCGCGGGCAGCGCGGCGTTGGGCCCGTTTTGATTTGGGCTCCGCAGGCAAAGTCGGTTCCGTCTTCGATCGGCGGACGCGCAAGGGAACGCTCGCAGTGAAATGATAAGCGGCCAATCCTATGAGCAACGCGGCTAGCATGCAGAAGGTCGCGATCGTTCGGGTAAGACCGTGGGCCAGGATGCCGGCGATCAGGCCGAGAACCGTCGCTGCGTTGAAAAAAACAAGGCCTCCCGATAACCACTTCATGGCGCTAGGTGAGGCTTCAGTGCGCGGGCGTTCCGGTAAACTCCGGCGTCCGGTTCGGGAACAGTTTGTTAAAGACCCTGGCGTTGAAGTAGAGCTTGGAGTAGTCCTGGTAAGGCCGGATCGTCATCAGCTCTGTGTAGTAGGTCTCATGGAGTTTCGCTTCGACTTCCTGGATCTTATCTTCCTGGACGAGGAGGAAATCGCCGTCGAGTTTCTCGGGCATATTGTTATGCTCGTAGTAACCGACCTTGGTAAAGTCCCCAAGCATCCAGGGAAGGGGATAGGTGCTGGTCCGGATCAGGTGGCCGATCATCTGGTAGTAGGTGGGATTGGACTTTGCCAGGCGGAGGAGCGGCTTGGTGAGCTTCCAGACGTCGTTATAGGTCTGGACGTAGACATACGGCTCCCAGGCGTAAAAATCGGTCACGTTCGCAAATATTCCTCGCTCCCAGTTCCAATTGAATTCGTTGAAGGTCGAGCAGCGAAAATAATTCAGCGAGACGGTTAACCCCAGGGAGATGGCGAGAAGCGCCGCCATAATCGGCCTGCGCAGGACGATGATCAGGTTGACGGATAAGATGATCGCGCAAATCAACAGCGGGACCGAGAGCGCGTGCCACATGCCCCACTCCGCTTTGGTGAGATACCTGGCCACTCTGAGGATCAGAAAAGCGGAGAGCAGCCACGCCCCCGCTACGGTCAGGACACGCGAGTATCTGAATGGTTTAAGGTGGAGAACCGCGCCGAACATGAAGAGCAGAGGCCAGGCAATGCTAATGATGCACCAGGGCGTCTTATATTTGACGATGCTGTAAGCCAAAAGCGTCCCCACCCCGTAGATCGCCAGGTAGCGCAGACCTACATGCCTGAGGTACTGGCAGGCCACGCACGCAATCAGACCCAGCCCCATCGGTTGTTCGTAGCGAGTGATCAGTTCCAGCCAATAATACGTCTCCTTCTCGTGCCCCGCCCCCTGGCTGCCGGTCTTGAACCAGGCCTCGAAGGTCTTCCACAGTCCCGTCACTCCGGGCCAGTTCAGGAACCCGCCGGAATAAAAGAAGATGATGACCGCCAGACCCGTGACCGACATCATGACAAAGTCGAAGTAAGTCCAGGTTTGCCGGGCGGGCTTTGCGTCCGTGAGCGGCGTTATTTTGTGGGAGACCGCCGTGACAAAGATGGCGATGAAGGCACATCCGACATGGATGATGTAAGTCTCCTTGGTCAAAATCATGCCGGCCAGGCCCATGCCGGCGCACCAGAGATAGTCCACCGTGCCTCGTTGCCAGAGGCCAAGAAGGCCCAGGATAAACAGCATTGAAAACGCGAGCAGCCAGACCTCGTGGATCGAGTAGCGCCCATAGAAAACGAATCCGGGCGAGACCGCCATGGCGAGAGCTGCCAGCCGGCTCACGGTGCGCCCCACGAACGGCTCGAATTTCATCGTCAGGTGAACGGAGAAAATACTCGCGAGCACGACCGGCAAACGGATCGCCCACACATTCCGGCCGAAGAGCGTCTGGCAGACAAACAAAACATAGAAGTGAAACGGCCCATGATAATTCGTCGGGTCGTAGCGATAGAACCCGTTCTTGACCATCTGATCGACGAACC
>JBEEHG010000064.1:0-21263 GCA_041167265.1 Verrucomicrobiota bacterium
AAGCGTGTACGGCGACAGCGAGAAGAACGTCATCGAGACCACCGCGGGCCGCGTCATTTTCAACCAGATCTGGCCGAAAGGCGTCGGCTTCTTCAACAAGGCGTGCGGCAAAAAGCAGCTCTCCGACGTCATCTTCCGCACCTACCAGACGGCGGGGCAGGCCTCGACGGTGGAGACGCTCGATCTGCTCAAGGACCTCGGTTTCTATTGGGCGATGCGCGCCGGCGTTTCCATCGGCATCGTCGACATGATCATTCCGAAGGAGAAGCAGATCGAGCTGGACAGCGCCTACAAGCAGGTCGCCCAAGTCGAGAAGCAATACCGCGGCGGCATCATCACCGACGGCGAGCGCTACAACAAGGTCATCGATATCTGGACCCACGCGGGCGAAGAAATCGCGAACGTCATGTTCCGCACCCTCGAGTACAACGAGGGCCGCAAGGAGCTGAACCCGGTCTTCCTGATGGTCGACTCCGGCGCGCGAGGCAATCGCCAGCAGGTAAAGCAGCTCGCCGGCATGCGCGGCTTGATGGCGAAGCCGTCCGGCGAAATTATCGAACGGCCGATCACATCGAATTTCCGTGAAGGGTTGAGCGTGCTCGAATACTTCATTTCCACGCACGGCGCCCGCAAGGGTTTGGCCGACACGGCGCTGAAGACGGCGGACTCCGGTTACCTCACCCGCAAGCTCGTCGACGCGTCCCAGGACGTGATCATCAACGAGATGGATTGCGGAACGGTGAACGGCATCGTGGTCCGCTCGATTTACGAAGGCGACGAAGAAGTCGTCGATCTCTCGACCCGCATCATCGGACGGGTGAGCTGCGAGTCGGTCGTCGATCCCGTAACGAAGAAGAAGGTCGTGAAGGCGAACCAGCTGATCGACGAGAACATTGCCGCGGCGATCGAGAAGGTCGGTGTCGAGAGCCTGAAGATTCGCTCGGTCCTCACCTGCGAATGTGGGCGCGGAGTCTGCGCCATGTGTTACGGGCGCAACCTGGCGACCGGCCAGTACGTGAAGCTCGGCGAAGCGGTGGGTATTATCGCGGCGCAATCGATCGGTGAACCTGGCACGCAGCTAACGATGCGGACGTTCCACATCGGCGGCACGGCGAGCCAGACGTTCAAACAGCCAATCATTAAGGCAAAGAATGATGGCGCGCTCCAATTCAACGATCTCCGCACGGTGCAGGCGCTCGACGGCAGCTGGATCGTCCTGAACAAGAATGGCTCCATCGGGGTGCATAACTCCGAAGGCCGCGAACTCGATCGCTACAATGTTGTTATCGGTTCAGTCGTTTCGAAGCCGGACGGCGCGCAGGTGAAAAAAGGCGAGACGTTCGTCCAATGGGATCCGTACAACGTGCCGATTTTGACCGACAAGAGCGGCAAGATCGAATTCCGCGACATGATCGCGGGCGTCACGATCAAGCGCGACGTCGATGAAGCGACCGGGCTGATGGGCACGGTCATCATCGAGCACAAAGAAGATTTGCATCCGCAGATCGTGGTGGTCGGAGACAAGAAGGAAGTGCTCGCGAGCTATTCCATTCCAGCGGGCGCGCACGTCGTGGTCGAGGAAGGCCAGAAGATTCGCGCCGGCGCGTTGCTGGCGAAGACGCCGCGAAAGATCGCGAAGACCAAAGACATCACCGGCGGTCTGCCGCGCGTGGCTGAACTGTTCGAGGCGCGCCGTCCGAAAGACGCGGCGGAGATCGCGAAGATCGACGGCGTTGTCGAAATGGGCGGAACGGTCCGCGGCAAACGGAAACTAATCTTGAAGGATCCGGAGACCGGCTCGGAAGAAGAGCATCTGATCTCGCTCACCAAACACATCATCGTGTTCAAGGGCGATTTCGTGAAGAAGGGCCAGCAGTTGACCGAAGGTCCGGTTGTGCCGCACGAGATTCTCGAGGTCTGCGGGCCGCAGGATTTGCAGGAGCACCTGGTCAACGAAGTGCAGGAAGTTTATCGCCTCCAGGGCGTCGAGATTAACGATAAGCACATCGAGATCATTGTCCGCCAGATGTTGCGCAAGGTGAAGATCACCGATCCGGGCGACACATCGTTGCTCTGGGGCGACCAAATCGACCGGCTCGATTTCGAAAAAGAAAACACGAAAGTCGTGGAGCAGGGCGGCAAGCCGGCGGAAGCGACCCCGGTGCTGCTCGGCATCACCAAGGCTTCGCTCGAGACGGACAGCTTCATCTCAGCGGCGTCGTTCCAGGACACTACGCGCGTGCTTACCGAGGCGGCGACGCTCGGCAAGGTCGATCGTCTGCGCGGCTTCAAGGAGAACGTGATCATGGGCCATCTCATCCCGGCTGGAACAGGTTTCCCGGCCGTGCGCGAGATCAAGCTCGTCGAGAAGGGCGAACCGATCGGCGAATCGCTGGTCGAAGACGTCGAGCCGCAGCCCGCGCTCGGTTAACCCTGAGCGAAATGCGAATGTCGAATGGCGAATCAGCAACGGCTGGTTCGCCATTCGCGTTTTAGACGATGTCCATTGCAACCAAGACCGGCGACGAGGGCGAGACATCCCTCATGTACGGCCGCCGTGTGCCGAAGACGGATGAGCGGGTTGACGCGTATGGTTCCGTCGATGAGCTGAACTCGGCCTTGGGGCTGGCGCGAGCCTCAGCGCCCAAAGGATTCTTGAGCGAACAAATTTTCGCCATCCAGAAAGAGCTGGTTGTTGTCATGGGCGAACTCGCCACTGCTGGCGAAGATGTCGAACGCTATCAAAAGGACGGCTTCCATCTCACGAGCGCGGCCATGACGGACCGGCTCACGGCTGTTGTGGACGACCTGGAAAAGAATCGCCTTGGGAAGTTCAAAGGCTGGGCCACGCCGGGCGAGACGGTGCATGCAGCGGCGCTGGATCTTGCGCGCACCACCTGCCGCCGGGCCGAACGCCGCGTCGCGTCGCTGATGACCGAAGACCTGAAGTTCAATCGCGAAATCCTGCGGTATTTGAACCGGCTTTCGGACGTTTGCTGGCTCCTCGCTCGTTACGCGGAACAGCTTGCGGATGGGACTGAATCCGGAGGGGGAAAGGCGTAATATTCCGTTTGCCTTTGGGCACCGGCTAGCGCATCTTCCCCGTCCGCTCCCGCAGCCGCGGGACCCTCCAGCGGCTCCCCGTTTTACCTATGGCAACAGCAGCAGAATTAATCCCGGAGCTTCTCGAAGCAGGCGTTCACTTCGGTCACCAGACCAAGCGGTGGAACCCGAAGATGAAGCCGTACATTTTCGAGAAACGGAACCAGATTTATATCATCAATCTCGATGAGACCGCGCGGCAGTTGAATCGCGCGACAGAGTTCCTCCAGGAAGTGACGCGGCGCGGCGGGAAGATCCTGTTCGTCGGGTGCAAGAAGCAGGCGCAGGAAGCCGTGAAGGAAGCGGCCACGGCCTGCGGACAATTTTACGTGAACCAGCGCTGGCTCGGCGGGACGCTGACCAACCTGGCGACCATCCGGAAAAGCATCGGACGATTGAAATACATCGAGCAGATCGAGGAATCGCCAGACTACAAGAAGATGGGCAAACAGGAGCTGGCGGCGCTCAATCGTGAGGCTGCGAAGCTGCGCCGGAACCTCGACGGGATTTTGGAAATGAGCGCGTTGCCGGACGTGATGGTGGTGATCGATACGACGCGTGAGAACAACGCGGTCCTCGAAGCGCGACGGCTCGGCATTCCGACGGTCGCCATCGTCGACACGAATGCGGACCCGGAAATCATCGATTACCCGATCGCGGGTAATGACGATGCGATCCGCGCGATCCGCGTGATGTTGCAGAAACTTGTTGATGCGATCGTATCGGCAAGCGCTGATCGCGGGGCGCGCGAGCAGGTCGAAATGGCCGGTGTTTCTGCGTAGCGGAAACAGTTGAGAGTCGTGAGTTGAGAGTTGAGAGGCTCCAACCAGCGACTCCGTTTCTCTCAACCCTCAACTACAAACTCTCAACTTTTATGGAAACGAAGACAGAGATTGATCCGCAATTAGTCCGGCAGCTGCGCGACAAGACCAACGCCGGCATCATGGACTGCAAGCGGGCGCTCGCGGAATGCGGCGGCGATCTCGAGAAGGCCGAGGCGGTCCTGCGCACGAAAGGAATCGCCGGCGCCAGCAAGAAAGCGTCCCGGGCGACCAAGGAAGGCATCGTGGCTTCCTATATTCATTTGCAGGGAAAAGTCGGGGTCCTGGTCGAGGTGAATTGCGAGACCGATTTCGTGGCGAAGAACGAGAAGTTTCGCGAATTCGTCAAGGACATCACGCTCCACATCGCCGCGGCCCATCCTCTTTTCGTTAATCGCGAGGAAGTGCCGGCGAAGCTGGTCGAATCCGAGCGCGCCATCTACGAGGGCCAGGTCAAGAGCAAGCCGGCGAACGTGGTGGAAAAGATCGTGGGCGGAAAGCTCGACAAATTTTACAGCACGATGTGCCTGCTCGAGCAGGGGTTCATCAAGAATCCGGACCAGACGGTGAAAGAACTGGTGGCAACGAAAATTGCGGAGCTGGGCGAGAACATCGTGATCCGGCGTTTCACCCGCTATCTCGTGGGCGAGCCGTTGACGGCCGAAGTCGCTGCTCCGGCGGAGCAGGAAGAAGCCGCTTAGGCTTCCCGCAGAAAACATACACGCACTCGAAGGCGCGAGTGCGTTTCTCTTTTGACGCGGCCCTTCGTTCAAGGGCACGTCGGGGCGCTGAGGGATTTCCCGGCCCTTCAAACATCAAACGAAGGAGAAAAGATTTATGAGCATGGATTCACTGAAAGACCTGTACATCGACGAGTTGAAAGACTTGTATAACGCCGAGAACCAACTGCTGAAGGCGTTGCCGAAGATGGCGAAGAAAGCGTCGTCGCCGGAATTGAAGAAGGCGTTTCAGGATCACCTGGCGCAAACCGAGGGGCACGTCACTCGTTTGGACAAAATTTTCAAACGGCTCGGTGAGAAACCGACCGGGAAGACCTGCAAGGCCATGAAAGGCCTGGTCGAGGAAGGCAAGGAAGTCATCGAGGAAGATGGGGACGATTCCGTGCTCGATGCGGCGTTGATCGGCGCCGCTCAGCGGGTGGAGCATTACGAGATGGCCGGTTATGGCGTGGTCCGCACCTTTGCTTCGCTCTTAGGCGAGAATGAGGCCATGGACCTGTTGCAGCGGACCCTCAATGAAGAAGGGGAGACCGACAAGAAACTCACTGCCCTGGCCGAATCCATCATCAACGTCGAAGCGAGCGAAGCGGAAGAGGACGAAAAGCCCAAACGCAAAGCGAAGAAATCGGGCGGGCGGTAAGCGATTCGGAACAGTAAACATTTATCGCCACCACAGTCCGCGTGACTGCGGTGGCGATTTCGTTTAGTTACACGAGATGGGCCTGACGGAATACAAGAAGAAGCGGGACTTTAAGGTGACGGCCGAGCCAAGCGGGAAGCCGTTGCCGAAGCTCGTGAAAGGCGCGTGCCGTTTCGTGATTCAAAAGCACGACGCCAGCCGGCTGCATTACGATTTCCGCCTGGAAATGGATGGCGTGCTCAAATCGTGGGCGGTGCCAAAAGGGTTGCCGTGGGAGAAAGGCGAGAAACATCTCGCGGTCGAAGTGGAAGACCATCCGGTCGAATACGCGACGTTCGAGGGAATCATTCCGCAGGGCCAGTACGGCGGGGGCACGGTGATGGTCTGGGATCGCGGGCAATACCACGTCTATGGAGAGGATCCGCTGAAGGCCTGGCGCGATGGGCGCATGCACATCGTGATGGATGGCGAGAAAGCGAAGGGCGAGTGGTCGTTGATTCGGACCCGGATGGAGGCCGGCAAACCGCAATGGCTCTTGCTAAAGAGCGGGACCAGCATCAAGCCCATTTCGAAAAAGCGCGACGATGAATCGGTGAAGAGCGGACGGACGATGGCGCAGATCGCCGCGCAAAAGGATGCGGAATGGCAGTCGAACCGGCAGGAAGACAAGAAGCCAACCTTGAAAACCCGGATCAAGGCGGCGTTTAAAAAAAAAGATAAAGAAGCAGAAGGCGGTTCCTCGAGGGGCGGGCCGGACATCGGCAAAGCGTTGGCGAAATTGCCGGCGGCTAAACCGCGTTTCATCGAGCCAATGAAACCGCGGTTGATTGACGAGCCGCCGACCGGCGGAGATTGGAGTTACGAGCTCAAGTTCGACGGCATCCGCGCCTGCGCGATCAAGGACGGTCGAAAGGTCAGCCTGATCTCGCGCAACGGAAACGAGCTGCGTGCTCGCTATCCCGAAGTTGCGGAAGCGATGAAAGCGCTGCCCGTCGATGAATGCGTCCTGGATGGCGAGGTCGTGGCGCTCGATCCCGAAGGCCGTTCCTCGTTCCAATTGCTGCAGGGAGTGGAAATGCAGGGCCGGGAGTCGCCCATTTGCTTTTACGTGTTCGACCTGATGCAACTCAACGGACGCGCCTTGACCGGTCTGCGGCTGACGGCGCGGAAAGAAATTCTCGCGCAGCTGTGCAGCAACGTTGGGGATCCGATTCGCTATTCGGGCGAAATCGGGGGAGACGCGCGGACGCTCCTGGGAGAAGTGCAACGGCGCGGATTGGAGGGCTTGATCGGAAAGCTGCGCGATTCGGTCTACGAAGCCGGCCGGCGCAGCGGGGCCTGGATTAAATTGAAATGCGTCAACGAACAGGAATTCGTGATAGGTGGATTTACTCCGCCCCAGGGCGCGCGCCAGCATTTCGGAGCGGTGCTGGTTGGCTACTACGACAAAAAGAAATTCCTTTTCGCCGGGAAAGTTGGAACCGGTTTCAACACGAAGTCGCTCGCTTCGTTGCACAGAAAATTGAAGGGCGAGCGCCGGGACGATTGCCCGTTCGCCGACCTACCCTCGAAGCAGGGTGGGCAATGGGTGCAGGGAATTACGCCGTCGATGATGAGAAAGATTGAGTGGGTGAATCCGGTCTTCGTTTGCCAGGTGAAATTCGCCGAATGGACGCGCGACGCGAAGCTTCGCCAACCGGTTTTCCTTGGATTGCGGGAAGACAAAAAGCCGGCGCAGGTCGTGCGCGAAATTCCGTCGGCGTAAGGATTGGGCTTGTTCGGCCGGGGGCAGTTCCGGATATTGGCGCATGAAGGTAAAAGTCCTCGTCACTCCGAAAGCCGCGGTGCTCGATCCTCAGGGCGCCGCGGTGCGCGATGCCATGAAGCACCTGGGCATGCCGGAGGTGGAGTCAGTGCGGATCGGGAAGTATCTCGAAATAGAATTGGACGATAAAACGCCGAATCTCGATTCGCGCCTCAACGATCTTTGCCGCGATTTGCTCTCGAACCCGGTGATCGAGGACTACGAAGTGGTCAAGAGTTGAGAGGTTGAGGGATTGAGGGGTTGAGAGGAGAAAAGACAAGCCGATGAAATTCGCGGTGATCCAGTTTCCAGGTTCGAACTGCGACCAGGATTGCCTGGCCGCGCTCAATGGAATTGCCGGGGTGCGCGCCGAGTACGTCTGGCACAAGAAAACGTCGCTCGCTGGATTCGACGCCATTGTGCTGCCGGGCGGTTTTTCCTACGGAGATTATCTCCGCTGCGGCGCCATCGCGCGATTTTCACCGATCATGGCCAGTGTCGTGGAAGAGGCGCGGACCGGGAAACTGGTCATCGGAACCTGCAACGGCTTCCAGGTTTTATGCGAGATCGGACTTCTCCCCGGCGCGCTCGTCCGCAACCGGAAGCTCCATTTCATTTGCGAACTGCTGACGACAAGAGTGGAGGTTCCCGATTCGGCTTTCACGCATGGATGTCCCCAGGGATCGCTCCTGCGTCTGCCGATCGCGCACGGCGAAGGGTGCTACTTCGCGGATCAGGAAACGTTGCGCGAGCTCAACGACCGGCACCAGATTATTTTACGTTACGCGACGGCGGACGGGCGCGTTGAAGCATCGGCGAACCCCAACGGATCGGCCGAGAACATCGCCGGCATCTGCAATCGCGAAGGGAACGTTTTCGGATTGATGCCGCATCCCGATCGCGCCTGCGAAGAACGCCTCGGCAGCGCCGACGGTTTGAAGATCTTCGAGTCGATGGTTCAGAGCATCGAAGCGGGGCGAGTCCGGGCCGCGTAGACGGCGCGCGTTTCCAAGGTTCGCGGAGGCAGCGTTCGTTCGTATCCGGCCGGGCCGGTGGATGCGTAAAAACCGGCAAAAATTTACACAAGTGTAAACCGAAGTTACACAATTTTGCCGCTCTGGAAGCGCTTCCCTAGGAGAGATTTGTCGGGCACCTCGATTGCTCAAAACATTGGCACAAACCTATGTTGCTACAAAAAACTCTGCACATGAATCAGTCGCTCGATGAGTGCAAGCATCGGCTCTCGGGCATCCAATCATATCGTCGGCAGTTCGTCATGGTAACCAAGGCCACGGTCACTTCCTCGAAGACCGTGGACTTCAGTTTCCGGGGGCCGCTGGGTTTCGAGGCGCGGACCGTCCTGTTGTCTGTGGAGAGCGATTCGCCGGATCAATTCGCGTTTGAATCCACGGGCGGAAATCTCGACGTGATGGGGCTGGTGGAATTCACCGAGATCCGGCCGAACTGCACCGAGGTGACCCTCGCGTTGCATTACGAGATCAAGAACAAACTTTTCGCCTGGCTCGACCGGCGTTTTCATTTTGTGGATGCGTTCGTGACTTCCGAGTTGCGGAGCATCCGGGCCCATTTCGAAGGGATCGCGGCGCCCGTCGTGGAGCGTACGCCGATGCTTTCGATGTTTGAGACGGCAACGGCATAGAGGGACTGCTGTCTCAAGCGAAGAGCGCGAATTCGGGGGACTTCGCGCTCTTTTGTTGTACGGATGTCGCGGTCAGGAAATCCGGACAGCATGCGTCTTGTCGAGACGCATGACCTGGCCAGGCTCGAGCGCGAGGATCGCCTTTAGGTCGCGGATCTTTTCGCCGTTCAGCTGGACGCTGCCTTGCTCGATTAGCCGCCGCGCGTCCGCGCGCGATTTGGTCACGCCAAATCCTTTCGCGTAGGCGGCGACGACGACGGTCACGGCGTCCGCGCTTTCCGCGGGAAACTCTGGCAGCTCGGTATCGCCCAATCGTTTTTCGCTGAAACGCGCGTTCCAATCGTGGAGTGTTTTTTCGGCTGCAGCCGGCGAGTGGTAGGTCTCGACGACTGATGCAGCGAGGTGCTTCTTCGCCTCCAGCGGATGCACACTTGGGTCGAGCGGCTTCCCGAGCAGCAACGGATAATAACGCGCCATCAATTCGTCGGATATGCTCATCAGTTTCCCGAACATTTCCGACGCCGGTTCCGTGAGGCCGACGTAATTGCCGAGGCTCTTGCTCATCTTCATGGAACCGTCGAGGCCTTCCAGGATCGGCAACACAAACACGACCTGCTGCGGCTGGCCTTCGTGCTTTTGGAAATCGCGGCCAACCAGACAATTGAAAAGCTGATCGGTGCCGCCGAGCTCGACGTCCGCTTTTACCATCACCGAATCCCAACCTTGCATGATGGGATATTGAATTTCATGGGCGTGAATCGGATGGCCTTCGTCGATACGATTTCGGAAATCCTCGCGCTGGAGCATTTGCTGGAGAGTCACCATGCTGTTGAGGCGGATGACTTCGTGAAACCCCATCTTGGAATGCCAATCTCCGTTGGCCACCAATTGCGTGCGCTCCGGATCCAAAACTTTGAACGCCTGGGCGCGATAGGTCTCCGCATTCGCCGCTACCTGCTCACGCGAAAGCTGGGGCCGCGTCGCCGAGCGACCGCTGGGGTCGCCGATCATCGAGGTGAAATCGCCGATGATCAGCACGGCCTGGTGCCCAAGGTCCTGGAATTGCCGCAGCTTTTTCAGGATGATGGCGTGCCCCAGGTGCAGATCGGGACTGGTCGGATCGACGCCGAGTTTGACGCGAAGTGGTCGTCCCAGCGCGAGTTTCGCGCGCAGCTCCGCTTCGCTGATGATCTGGGCCGCGCCCTGCTTGAGAATGGAAAGAGCTTCGTCCGGTTGCATAAATTCCGCGCGTCGAGCGTGTAGCCGGAAGCTACTTACTCTTGTTCAACAACTCGCGCACCTGCTCGATCGTGAGTGGTTTGTCCTGGGCACGGAGCGATTTCTGGCTTTTGCCCTGGTCGAGGAACGGCCGGTTGCCGGCGTACTCGCGAACGGGCGCTGTCTCGCTGCTCTGCGGCGCGACGCGCGTGCCAGCAGTCGCCGCCGGGGTCACGATCAAGCTATCGTTTTTCGGGGACTGGGACCGCGATGAAATGTAGGCGGCAGAATCGCCGGCCCGAAAATGCCGCGCCGTAAATTGCTGGGGCGTGAACGCGCGATCTTCGGGGAAATTTTTCGCGACCGATTTCTGCGGCGGAGAGAACCTGGCAGTCCGCGCCGGCTTATCGAAGGCCGCAATATGTTTGTCAGCGAACTTCCTGTTTTGCGCCGGATTAGCCAGGGAGGTATCGGGTTTCAAAAGGCGATCCGTCAACCGGCGTTCCTGTTCCTGGGCGAACGCCGTGGAGAGGCCGATGAACAGAATCCCGATCACAGCGAGCAGCCGCACGTCGTCGAACGTGCCGAAGCGGACGCATTATTGTAAAGGAAATTGTCCGGGCGCGCGTCAACGTCCGAGCGCGCTTTCCAGCACGCCAGCCCGCGACGGGGCGGCCACGCTGCCGCTTAGAATTGCGCGCGCGCTGACGGGACGGCCGTAATAGCGGTCGTTCGCCGTTTTTTGGGTCGCGATCACCGTGCCTTCGAGCGAGACGCCGGCGAAGAGGCCCTTCGCGCGGCTGTAAGTGTAAATTGCCGCTGTGGGCGTCACGGCTGCTGCCGCCTCTCGGCCCACTGGACCCGCGGCGGCGCTGGCGTCAGCGCCGAGGGTAAAATTTCCATCGCGAGAAAATGCGCGGACCGCGCGGTTCGTGTTCAAAACGAGAACGTATTCGGTGATCTGCGCGCCGATCTGCGGTCCCCATCCGGCGCCGCCGGTCCCGATGAACGACGGTCCGGACCAGCCATGGCCGGTCCGCGCTACGACCACGCCCTGGCCGCCTTTGCCACTCAGGCCGAACCCGACCTTGACCACGGTCAGAATCGCGAGCCCTCTCGCGTTGCGCAAAACGCTGCGCGGAATTCCGCGCTCCGGCATCCGCTTAAACTGGCGCAGGATCGAGGCCGATTGATTGACGATTTCCTGTTCTGTCGCGGCGTTCGCAGCGAAAGGCAGAAGGCTAATGGCGAGGAGTGCGCAGATCGTTTTCATGGTACCATTGAGTTCGCTTGCCCAAAGCGCGATGGCTGTATAAACCGGCTCGTTAGGCAGGCCGCCAAATGGATACTCTCATCGACCAGCCGACGGACGAAGCGTTCATGGAGGAAGCGTTGCGGCAGGGGCGCAAGGCGTTCGATAAGGAAGAAGTCCCGGTCGGGGCGGTCGTCGTGCGCGCCGGCAGGATCATCGCGCGCGCTTTCAACCAGGTGGAGATGCTCAAGGACGCAACCGCGCATGCTGAGATGCTCGCGATTACCCAGGCCGAAGCGGCCGTCGGCGACTGGCGGCTGAACGACTGCGACCTCTACGTCACGAAGGAGCCGTGCCCGATGTGCGCCGGCGCGCTGGTCCACGTCCGGATGCGCCGCGTTATTTTCGGCTGCGCGGATCCGCGTGGCGGCGCCGCCGGTGGCGTCGTCAATCTCCTCCAAATGTCAGGGCTCAATCATCGCTGCGAAATCGCCGGCGGTATTCTCGCGCAGGAGTGCGCGGCGCTTCTCCAGAGTTTTTTCCGAGCGCGCCGCAACCTGGAGATTCCCGATGCCTGAATCCCCAGTCATTCCACCCGAGTGTTTCACGACCGCGCGCCTGGTTTTGCGCAAGCCGCGCCTGGAGGACGCGCCGCTCATCTTCGCGGCCTACGCCCAGGATCCCGAGGTGACGCGTTACCTCGCGTTTCGGCCCCATCGCGACCTCACCGACACGCGCGATGCCATCGAGCGATTCCTGAAAGGTTGGAGCTCAGGAAAATCGTATTGCTGGCTGATTTTTCGGCGCGACACCGAAGCGCTGATCGGCGCGATCGCGGCGCGTGAGGATCAGGGACTCAATCTTGGCTATGTCGTCGCGCGTCCTCATTGGCGGCAGGGATTCATGAGCGAAGCGCTGACAGCCATTACCCAATGGGCGTTCACCCAGCCGGCAATCTTCCGCGTCTGGGCCGTGTGCGATCTCAAGAACGAAGCTTCGGCGCGGCTCCTGGAACGAAACGGTTTTCACCAGGAAGGCATTCTGCGAAAATGGTCGGTGCATCCGAATCTGTCGGATGTTCCGCGGGACTGCTACTGCTATGCGAAAACGCGCGAATGAGTTGACGATTTATCTCAAAGTCAGTAAATAAACGGATCTCAAACCCCATGAAACGGCCCGTTTGCTATCGAGTCCTCCTGGCCGCAACTCTGTGCACTTTGTTCCTGTTTTCGCCGCGCCCAGTCTCGGCTCAGAGCACGGAGAAATTCTATTTTTGGGTAACGGGAGCCGCCAGCGTTCTCCCTGGAGGGGCGTGTGGATCTAACAGCTTCGTCATCGAGGTCGACGCTTCTAAAAAGGCGGAGATAGAGCGCTTCTGGGCTGAGAAAAAAATTGCGCAGTTCCGCGGGCATATCGTCGCAGGCCCGGCTGACTACAACCGGAATTACCATGCGCCGGGCCATCCAGTCTGGAATTGGCATGTCGCGTCGGTCGACGAGATCGTCCAGATATTCGGGATTCTTCACGATGCGAGTATCCAGCCGCCGCGCGACGGGGGCGCCTGCGATATTGCGTTGAATCCTTCCGATTGGATTCAGAAGTACGGCAGTGTCATTGCCTTCGAAGGGTACTTCATCGGACCTCAAATCGATCTCAGCAAACCGGACGCGATGGCAAATGTTTCCAATCGCGGGGTTGCAGGCATGGGCGAGCGGAAGCTAATCACCGGTTTGATTGTAACCGGCGGAACGCCGCGCAACATCGTTGTGCGAGCGCTGGGACCGAGCCTTAGCTCCGCCGGCATTCAACAAATAGCCGGCAATCCGAAGATTGAAGTCTTCCAGGGTTCGCACCGAATCGCGAGCAACGCTGATTGGAAAAGCGACCCGCGGGCGAATTCCTTCGCGCAAAATTATCCGTCTCTCATCCCGTCCAACGACAAAGAAGCCGCCTTATGGCTCACGCTTTGGCCGGGGACTTACACGCTGCAGGGAAGCAACGAAGACGGAACGGAAGGCATTATTCTTCTCGAGGCCTATGACGTGGACGGCAATCAGTAGCTGTGCGCTGGCGATTTTCGGCTCGCCGGATTCTACTCGCTGTGGTTTAGTCGCGAATATGTCGCGCACCATCGCTCGTCTTTCGTTGATCGCGGTTCTCCTTGCATCCGCTTCGATCATTCGCGCTTCGGACGAAGAGCCGCTTTTCCATTCGATTAATCCGCTGGCGCCGCGTGATGAATGGGGCCGGCTTCATCAAATGCCGAATGTCGATGAGACGGATTATTTCGCGCGGTCAGGGTCGCGCCTCTATTACTACTTCAAGTCGCGCCACGAATTGTTGCGCGATCCGGCGTATGTCACCGCGCTCCAGACTGTCCTGCGAAGCCGGGGATATTATTGTGGGCCGGTCGATGGTGTGATGTCCGAGCTTGTTTCGGACGGTATCGCTCGCGCCCAGCGAAATCATCTCGAGCGCGTGAACGGCCAGCTGACCGTTCCGATCCGGCGCGCCTTGAATTTGCCGTAATCGAAATTCGAAAGTCGCCAATCGAAAATATTTCATTGGCAGCCTCGCTAGGATTCGAACCTAGACAAAGAGATCCAGAATCTCTGGTGCTACCATTACACTACGAGGCTTCGTCCTGACCCCGCAGCGGCGGGGCGGCCGTTACTATCGAGCAGGGACGTGCCCGCTCAACCAAATTTCTGCGCCCTCCCGGGCCGCATCGACTTCGAGGGTGCGGCCACTTTCGAGGACCAGGAAGCGGGCCCGCTCGAGCATCTCGTCGATCTGGCGGTCGTTGTGCGCCGGGTCGTGATGGAAGAGGAAAAGTTTTTTGGCCCGCGCCTCGAGGGCGAGTGAGACCACCCGGCTGAGAGCTCCGTGACCCCAGCCAATGTGCTCCTGGTATTTTTCATCGGTGTACTGGCTGTCGAGAATCAGCACATCGCAATCCTTCAGGAACTCGACCAGTTTCGAGCGTTGGACGACGGCCTGCGCCCGGGCGCGTTCGGCATGAACGCCGTCACGCTCGGCCAGTTTCAACTTCAAGGGCTCGAACGGCTCGTTGTCCGGCAGAAATGCGATAGACCCTTCCCTGGTGAAAAGACGGTAGCCGGCGCAGATCCCGGGATGATTCAAAAACCGCGAGCGCACCCGGACGTCGCCGACGGAGAACTCCATCTTCTTGAGCTCGCGCACCTTGATGGTGCCGGGAAGATTCTTCCAGCTCACGGGAAAGAACGGCAGTTCCATTTGCGCGGCCAGGATGGTGGCAAGGCCCGCCCGAGCGCCCTGGTAACCGAGAACATTGATCGTGTTTTTCGCCTGGTACGCGGGCAGGAAAAAGGGAAGGCCCTGGATGTGGTCCCAGTGGGTGTGGGTGAGGAGCAACGTCAGGTTCATCGGGGCGCTGCCGAATTCATTGTGCAAGGCAAGGCCCAACTCTCGAATGCCAGAGCCGGCATCGAGGATGATGATGTTGCCGTTGGAGCGAACTTCGACGCAGGTTGTGTTGCCGCCGTAACCAATGGTCGATGGTCCCGGCACCGGGATCGAGCCGCGCACGCCCCAGAATTTTATCCGAGTCGAAGGCGGATGAAATTTCAGCCGGCGCGATTGCCGTCCGCCGAGTTTGCCCGGCCGGCGGCGCGGTCGTTTGAGCGCGGCCGCGAGCTTTTCCCATTTCAGGGGCTTGAGAAAATAATCGTCGCCCCCTGCTTCCAGGACGGCTTCGCGGTCGATGTTATATCTGCGGCCGGCCATGATGATGATGCGGGCCAGATCCAGTTTTTCGCGGATGGCGCGGCAAACCTGAAGGCCGCTCATCTTCGGCAGAAGCAGATCGCACACGATCGCGTCCGGACGTTTGGCGAACGCCAGGTCGATACCGGCCTTGCCCTCCAGCGCCTCGATCACTTCCCAGCCATGGCGGATAAAAAGCCGCGCCACCCGTTTACGGCTTTCCACGTCGTCCTCGATAAGTAATACCGTCGGCATGGTTGTAGCGCGGGATTGTTGTCAGTCCCGTCGAGGGAAACAAGAGTTTTTGCGCGAGCGACTTAGAGCAAGCTGCGACCGAAACCGCCGGGCTTCCCTTTTTTCCAGCGGAGATCGGGATGAAGATTGATCTCCTCCGGAGGAACGTCGAATCCCACGGCGCGAAGCAAATAGGAAACGCCTTCGCGGCTTTCCATGGTTTCCTTCAGGCTGCGCGCGAACAGCTCGATGTATTCCTTGTAGGATTCGAGCGCGAGTTTGCCCTCGGCGAAATGCTCGGCCAGCGCTTCATCGTGGTAGTCGATCAGCTCGATCAGGGCGCGGCGCAGCTTCACCCGCATTTCCGGATCGACCACGAGCTTGAAGGGAGTCGCGCCCGGATCGGGCTTGGCGACTTCCTTTTTCAGCGCCGTCTGGTCCGCGGAGACGAGCTGGTAATCGCGAGGTTCGTCCATTTTTGCTGTGCCTTGTTCCTGCCGAGCGGCGCATGGGCAGGGGAACCACTTGTGGATTGACCGGCAGATTCTGTCAAACCAGAATCGCCGCCATGAAAACATCTCTAATCACGTTGGTTATCGCAATCGGTCTCGGGGGGAGCGCATTTGGCGCCGGGGCGGAGGCCGAATTGAAGGCTATCGAACAGCAGTGGTTCGACGCCTACATGAAGAGCGACGCGGCGTTCATCAAGAACCTGGAGGCCGAAGATTATTCCATCATCGAGCCGGACGGAGCGGTGTCGACCAAGGCCCAGGACGTGAAGGCGGTGACAGATAAAACCTTCGTTTTGAAGTCCGCGACGATGAGCGATTTCAAATGCCGGATGGTAGGCGATAACTGCGCCGTCGCGACGGTGCTGGTGAAGCTGAGCGGCACCGAGGACGGAAAAGACTTCTCAGGGGACTTTCGTGGCACCGACGTCTTCGAGAAGAAGAACGGCAAATGGATGGCCGTCGCCTCCCAAATGACGAAGGTGGGCAAGGAGTAGTCTGTAGCCGCTTCGCTGTGGGCAGCGCAGAACCGCGACCCTCGGCGAAACGTCGCCACAAGGCGACGGCTACATCTAAAAGAAAATCGGGATGATCAGGATCGCGACGATGTTCACGACCTTGATCATCGGATTGATCGCGGGACCGGCGGTGTCCTTGTAAGGATCGCCGACCGTATCGCCCGTAACCGAGGCGGCATGGGCGAAGGAGCCTTTGCCGCCGAGGTTGCCTTCTTCGATGTATTTCTTGGCATTGTCCCAAGCGCCGCCGCTGGATGTCATGGCGATTGCGACGAAGAGACCGGTGACGATCGTTCCGACAAGCAACCCGCCCAGAACGACGGGGCCGAGCGGTTTAATCATGGCCACGGCTAGAACGAACACGACGGGCAGAAGCGCCGGCACGATCATCTCGCGGAGCGCCGCCTTGGTGACGATGTCGACGCAGGTGCCGTAGTCCGGCGTATCTGTCCCGGTCAGAATTCCGGGCTTGGCCGTAAGCTGGCGCCGCACTTCGCGCACGACCGCGCCGGCCGCTTTGCCGACCGCGTCCATGCTAAAGGCGGTGAAGATGAACGGGAGCAATCCGCCGATGAACAGGCCGATGATCACCTTTGGATCGTTCAACGAGAAATCGAAGTTGTACGTTCTATGGTTCGCGCCATAATGCGCCTTCAATTCTTCGACGTAGGACCCGAACAAAACCAGCGCAGCCAGGCCGGCTGACGCGATCGCGTAACCTTTGGTCACGGCCTTCATGGTGTTGCCAACCGCGTCGAGGTCGTCGGTGATCGTCCGAATCTCTTTGGGCAAATGGCTCATGACCGCGATGCCACCCGCGTTGTCGGTGATCGGGCCGAAGGCATCGAGCGAGATAATGATTCCGGCCATCGAAAGCATGCTCATGACCGCGATGGCAATGCCGTACAGGCCGGCGAAATGGAAGCTGAGCAGAATCGCGATGCCGATAAATCCGACCGGCAACGCGGTGGCGTGCTGACCGATGGCAAGGCCGGCGATGATGTTGGTGGCGTGGCCAGTCTCGGACGCCTTGGCAATTTTGCGGACCGGCGCGTAGCGCGTGGAGGTGTAGTAGTTCGTAATGACAACAACGATGCCGGTCATGAGCAGTCCAACGAGCGACGCGAGGTAGAGGTCCCCGGCGGAGCGATCGATCCCGCCGATGCTGACCGGCTTGGGAAACAGGAGGTGGGTCGCCGGCCAGTATAAGATCGCCGAGACCAAGCCACTGGCGCCGACCGCGCCCATCAAGACCGATCCCGGTCTGCCGCCGCTGATATTCACGAATAAAATTCCGATGACGGCGCCGAGCACGGAGATGCCGCCGAGAACGAATGGATAGACTATGGCCGCCGGATAAGTGCCGAGGGTGAGCGCGCCGACCAGGATGGCGCCGATGAGACTGACGGCATACGTTTCAAACACGTCGGCGGCCATGCCGGCGCAATCGCCGACGTTGTCGCCCACGTTATCCGCGATGGTGGCGGGGTTGCGCGGATCGTCTTCCTCGAGGTTGCTTTCAATTTTGCCGACGAGATCGGCGCCGACGTCGGCGGCTTTCGTGTAAATGCCGCCACCAAGCCGGGCGAAGACGCTGATCAAGCTGGCGCCGAGCGCCAGGCCCACCAGACTTTTCACTGCGAGGTCATGGCCGAGCCAGCGATTCCCCAACGTGTAAAATATCCCGACCGAGAGGAGGGCCAATCCGACGACGAGAAGACCAGTCACCGCGCCGCCGTTGAAAGCCACGCGCATTGCCGCGGTGCGCGACTGGCTGGCGGCCTGCGCCGTGCGAGTATTCGCCAGGACCGCGATCCGCATTCCGATGTAGCCGGCCGCGAGCGAACAAAAGGCGCCGATCAGAAAGCCGAGTCCAGTGGCCGGATCGCGAAATTTGAAGAGCAACCCGAAGATCACGATCGCGATCACGCTGATGGTCACGACCTGCCGTTTCAAATACGCCTTCGCGCCTTCTTCGACGGCGCCGGCGATCTCGCGCATCCGGTCGTTCCCGGGGGACAAACGAATGACTGCTTTGATGAGGACAAAGGCGAAGATCAGGCCCAAAACGGCGCAGACCATGGAAAGGTTGACGCCGGAATTAAGGATATCGAGGGCAAGAAAAGTCATGACGGCTCCGTTGAAAGCGGGGCACTGTAGTTAGGTTTCCCGCGCTGGCAACGGGTAATTGGCGCTTGGGCCGCCGAAGCGGCTACAATTCGAAAACCGTCCGCAAACGGCGCAGGAACGAGGATCGGTATTCCGATTCTTTTGTTTCGTGTTCCTGGGGCCCGGCGGCGTCTTTCACGATGCCTTCTCCCTCGAGCTGGCGCTTCGCGAGAAGCTCGCTCAACGCGGTCAGGCACTGGGGCGATTCCCGCAGCACTTCCGCCATGATCGGCTTGCTGATCTCGAGCACCTCGCAATCGTTTTCCGCGCGGACGGTGGCAGAGCGTGGTTCGCCCGTGAGCAACGAGAATTCGCCGAAACAATCGCCCTGCCGCATGGACCCGACGCGCACGCTCGTTCCATTTCGCGCGATGGAGACCGCCGCCGTCCCCCGCAACATGACGAACATGGTCTCGCCCGCGTCGCCCTCCCGGATCACCCGTTCGCCACGGCCGTAATGATGGATGGGCGAATTCTGGAGCACGTTCTGGAGCTGGGCGTCGTCCATGCAATTGAAGAGCGGCTCGCTTCGCAGAATGGCGCGCGCTTCCGCCTGGGCGTCGCCCGTCCGTTTCGCGCCCCGGTGCAAATGCAGGGTCCGGATCGGGAACGGAATCGTGATCTGTTGACGGCGAAATTCGTACCAGATGTTGGTGCGAATGGCGTCACAAACGTCGTTGTAATAGCGGTGGTTGCCCATCGAGAATTTGATTTCGTAGATCACGGCGGAATCGGCGAAATCCATGACGAAGACCTTTACCGGTGGATCGGGCAGGACGCCTTCCGCGCTTTCGGCGGCGCGATGGAGCGCGTCTTTTACCCGGTTCGGCGGCACGTTGTAGTCAGCGCCGACGCGCAACCGCATGGCGTGGACCTGGGTCGGGTAATGGAGGTTGATGATCGGGTTGCGCGCGATCTGGTAATTCGGGATGTCGAGATAAATGCCGTCGTTGGTCCGGAAGCGGGTCGACCGCCAGTTGATTTCCATGACTTCGGCGTAGCGTTCCTGGACCTGAAGCCAGTCGCCGACCTTGTATGGCTTGCTGATCTGGAGGGCGATGCCCGCGATGATGCCGCCGAAAAGATCCTGGGTGGCGAACCCGAGCACGATCGCCGCGATGCCCGAGCCCGCGAGCAATCCGCGCAGCTCTGCCTGGGCGTGATACCCGACGCTGAGGACGAGGAGGAGCGCGATGAGGTAAATCAACAGGGCGACGACCTGCCGGAGGAAATGGGGAATAGTCGCCTGCCGCTTTTTTTCCCAATACGCATCCCAGAGATACCGATCGAGCAGGGCGACGAAGAAGGCTGTCGCTAGCAGGAAGAGGAGGGCGCCGACGTGATTCCGCCAGTCCGCCTGCACGCCGTAAAACCAGGTCGCGGCGTAGAACGCGAGCGTCAGGCAAAAAAGCTGGAAGAGAACGCCGAGGGGAACGCCAGCGCGTCGTTTCAGCAAACGCCCGATGGTCAGCGCGACGAAATAGGTCGCGATGAAGATGACGACGGTGGCGAGGGCTTTTTGGGACTGGATCAACTGCAGCATCGGCAGCGGCAGACTAGCAGTGCCGAGGCAGCCGCGACAAGCGCGGCTGTCTTCTTCCTGCTCATGATCTTGATCCTGCTCGTGCTCTTTTCTAAACGCGGCCGCTTCTCCCCAGGATCATGAGTATGATCAGGAGCACGAGCAGGAATGCTCAGAGCCTGGGCGCGATAACCAGCCAGGCCCAGCCGGCGAGGAAACAAAGGCCGCCGAGCGGCGTGATCGCGCCCAGCCACCGCACGTTGGTCAATGCCATGACATAAAGACTCCCGCTAAACAGGAGGATGCCGGCGAGCAAAAGAAAATAGGTCGCGCGATTACCCGCGCCATAAAGCGCGAGGGCCAAAAGCGCGATCGCGTGCAGGAAATGATAAAGGACCGCTTTGTTCCAGGCATCGAGCATCCCCCTGGATTCGAGCGCGGCTTTTAGCGCGTGAGCGCCGAACGCGCCCAGAGCTACCGCCAGAAAACAAAGCGCAGCCGCGATCCGAACAAGGGCGAGCCGGTTCATCTGCCGCCGAAAAATTTCCGGAACGATTGGAAGAGGCGATTGGGCAGCGTGGCCGCTTTCTGCCCGACGTCCTGCAATTTCTGAGCGAACTGCGTCTGGGTGCCGCCGTGAATTTCGCAGGCAACGACCGGCACCTTGTCCCCCGGCAAGGTAATTTCGTACGCGGTGCCCGCGGCGTTGCAACCAGTGGTGGCCAGGTGATTCGAGATGGAACAGACCGCGGCGGTGGCGAGCGGCATCGTCGCCTCGAGCGGTTTCGCGGGATAACGTTGCGCGGCTTTGGTCATCACCTGGGTCCAGACCGGCAACGCGAGAGCTGCGCCGTAGCCGCGGGCCATGATCGTTTGCGGCTGATCGAACCCAACCCAGACGCCGCAGGTGATCGCGTTCGTGTAACCGACGAACCAGGCGTCCTTGTAATCATTCGTCGTTCCCGTTTTTCCGGCTGCGGGAAGTTTGAAACCTAACGACTTCGCGCTCGCCGCGGTTCCGCTGATGAGCACCTGCTCCATGAGCTGCGACGTCATCCAGGCCGCACTCGGGTCGAGCGCCGGCACGGTCACATGGGCCGCGCGATAAATCGGATTGTGATCCGCATCGTCAATCCGTTCGATGATGTAAGCCTGCTTGCGGATCCCGGCGTTCGGGAAAACGGTGTAGGCCGCGGTCAAATCTTTCAGGTCGGTCTCGAACGATCCGATGTAAATGGCGGGACCGTGCGGGATGTTTTGGCCAAGTCCAAGAGTCATCGCGATTTTCTGGACGTCATCGAGCCCCGCGATCTCGCCGATGCGGACG
>JBEEHG010000065.1:0-3526 GCA_041167265.1 Verrucomicrobiota bacterium
CTGCTCCGCATCGGTCTCGGCTCGACTCCGGCTCCAACTCTGCTGCACGCCGGCATACGCGCAGCCAGATGAACACAGAACCGCGATTGCGGCAAACACAGCGACCCGCGCAATCATCTAACGAGAACAAGATGAGCGACGGCTGGCGGGAGGGCGCTTGACCGCCGGTTTAGGATTGAATTTCATAGAAAGTTAGGAACCAAAGCTGCCAGCCGTTCGCTCCATCGCATGGTTAGGCCTTTGGCGTGGAACGGGGCTAGCGCGTTCATGGATAGGGCACATACATAGCGGTCGTCATACTCGCGAGGTACTCGCCGTGCGGATCGAGCCGAGATACGGCGAATACAAGATACAAACCCCGGTTGATCTTCTCGCGGTGTCGCCACGAAGAAGTAGCGACCGCGGTGTCGTTGGACGACGCAAGCTTTTCCCACCCTTCCGACGCAAGCTGTGGTTCAAAGAGTGGCGCAACATCTGCCGCCGTAGTGCCAGATGCCGCACTAAACCTGAAGCTGCGGGAGGCTACACTCCGGCCGACGCGAACTGTGGACGCTCCAATAGTCACGCCAGCGACGAGGGGCTGTGCCGGTAAATACTCACGAACATCGCGCGCCTGACTATATACCCAAAATGCCGCAAACGCTCCTCCGATGATGAAAACTGCGGCACCAACGGCGACGGCAAGAACGAACGGTTTCTTCACGGCCTAACGAGAATAAGATCAGCGACGGCTGGCGGCGGCGAGCGCCAATCGAAGTGGAAGTGTTTTAATCATCGAATCGTGATCGCGAAGTGGGCAGCCGTTCGCTGCATCGTCTGGTTAGATTCTTTGTATGAGTTTCGTGCCATCGTTGAACAAGATCAAAACCTTCGGGTGGCTAAGGACAATCGCGAGAACGACCATGGGGACAGTGTAGATGCAGAGTCGCACGACAATGAAAAGAAAGGGGTAGAAATGGACGTCCCAAGACAAACCGGCCTGTGTAAGCCCGAAGACAATGGCAGTACCTGCGACGACTCGGCAAGCCCACCGGCGGCGTAGAAACAGAAAGTAACTGATCCAAATCCAAGAGACGGAAATCAGTGCGATCACCGCCATACCCCACCAGTACTGCGGAGGCTTTGGAGGGTCTAGAAGCTCGCCGTAATCCGTAATGAAACGCGACAAACTGAATGCGGCATGCGCGAGTCCCCAAACTAGGGTGAATAATGCAAGTGCAGTCGGAAGGCGCATTCGTAGGATCTAACGAGAACGAGCTCAGGCGCCGCTGGCGGGAACGAGCGGGGACTGCAATTGATGTGTTTTCATAAGCTTGATTGTGGCATCAGAGCGGCCAGCGGTTGCCTGCAGCGACCGGTTAGATGGTGGACGTGGTATCTCCATCGTGCGTCGAGCGTACCTCGCGTCTCCGGATAGCGGCAACTGAAAAACCAGCGGTGATGATACCGAGACAAACCAAGGCAAGCGCTGGCCACGAAAGGGTCCGCATGATAGGCTCCGCATACCTCCAAAGCGGGATTGTACTACCCCAGACGATTATCCCGCAGAGCAGAGCGAGTGAGGGAACGGCGAAACACGCGATCGCTCCGGCTCGTGTCTTGGGCTCGCATAGTGTGAATAATATAGTCGTAAGGATAACGACCACGAGAAATGGGATCACGAGCGCCGCAATCGCGAGGAGAACCAGAACGAGCATAACCATCTAACGAGAATAAGATGAGCGACGGCTGGCGGGACGGCGCGTCGCTGCGGATTGAGGGTGGAATTTCATGGAAAGTGAGGACCCGAGGCCGCCAGGCGTTCGCTCCATCGCATGGTTAGATGGTTGCTGGCTCATGGCATCCAAATCGTGGCTTCTCTGGTGGTGTCGCTGACCTGAACGGAGAACACGCGAAAAGAATGTTTCACGCTGCGATAGTTTACGGTCCACGCATGCTCCTCAGGAAAGTAACGTGCAAAATGAATGCGAAACTCACGAACGTAGTCCTTGGGCATGTCTTTACGCACGCGCGCGTTTGCGATGCGGACCGCCTCGCTACGTGAGAGGTGCGGAGTGGCTGCGATGGCTGTGCTGAGGAACAAAAAAAACGCTCCGACACAGCAACCTCGCAACAGCCGCAGACGTGTGATACGCGCTACCATCTAACGAGAAGTAGACGTCATTCGGTGTGCGGGCGAGGAAACTTTGGGGTGCACGAGGGGGTTTAGTATTACGCTGGCGGCCACAGGGTTCAATGAGTAAAAGGGGCGATGTCCCGTCCCAAATCGCATTACAGTGTGGTGGTTAAGAACCACGTCAGCGGTGCCCGGCTTAAAGTGGAATTGATCGACCTGGCCTTTGCGACCGAGCGCTAATTCCGAGTCAGGGTAAATGGTCAGTGGGCGCAAAAGGTGCCGGTAGCGAGCAAGACGATCGTGGCGAGGCAAGTGCGCGGTTGGCTGGTCCGACATTAATTGCGCGCTTGTTCGACGGGGAATCTCGAGCATCGAGCGTCGATAACGTTGATCGTGTTGCGGCCTCTACGGACGGATCGTGACGCCCTCGGGTTTCGGGCCTTCGACGAGAGCGGTCTCGGCTTTGCGGGCGTTGATCACAAAGGTGTTGTTGTCGCCGAGCTTTGACCACGGGCCGGCGGGCACTTCGCTGAAGTCGACGAATTTCCAGTCGGTCACGTCGGTGCCTTCGAGGCCGAGGTAATCGCGGACCGCGGGGGAAACGTCGAGGCCGGCGCCTTTATTCAGGTTCGGTTTCGGACGTTCGCTGCCGAAAACGTATTGCCAATGGTCGGTCCGGAAGGGGCCGGCGTCTTCCCATTGGGCATACGCGACCTTGTTGCCTTTCCGGATCGCGATCCAGCGGCCTTTGCAGGTGGAAACGCCCGGGCCCTGGTAAGCTTCCTTGAACCACGGCACCACCCGGGGCGCTTCCGGCCGATGGCCGGTCGATGCCTTGTCGTTGTAAGGCAGCGCGCAGTAGAACGGGTTCTGGCGCGGAGTGAATTTTGCCGGAATGAAATCGTGCCGGTGCGACTTCTCGGGATCGTCGAGTCCGCCGTAGTTCTTCGTCCAGTTCGCGTCCCAGGAGCTGGAGCGGTTGGGCACGGGATTGTTCGCGCTCGGTTGTTCACCGATCCAGAAAACGGTGGTGACGATTTGTTTTCTCCACGGGAATCTTTCGCCCGGGCTGGCCAACGGCGGATCGGTGTTCGCCATCGGCGTGTAGGTAATCGGATCGACCTTGAGAAGATTCTCGCCTTTCGACGAATTCGATTTCTTGCTCAGCTTCACTTTCGACGGCGGCACCGCGCCGGGTGCGGCGTGGGTGAACAACGCGGTAACGGACGAAAGGAGGACCGCGATGGAGTGGGTGAATTTTCCGGGTTTCATAAGACACCGGGGCCAGAGCCCGAATGAAAACGGTCTAATCTAGGAATCGGTCTGCAGGACCGGTTCGCGTGTAACTTCGACCCGGATTCAGGGTTGCGCCAGGGCGCGACGCGCTTTTTCCAGGAGCACTTTTTCCTG
>JBEEHG010000066.1:0-34846 GCA_041167265.1 Verrucomicrobiota bacterium
CCGGAATTGATCGAGGCCGTTCAAGCTGAGTGGAGTCCCGGTTTTCAAACCGCATAAGCTAAAATGCTCGGGCGGAGTGTCAAACGTCCTGCAGCAGAAAGAGCAATCAATCGAGCGGAATAACCGGGACGGTTGCGCCTGCGGGAAGAATTTCCGCGGGTGGAACGCGAAGGAGGCCGTTCGCCCGGCTCAACCCGTAAAGCGCGTGCGATTCCTGGCGGCCGATCGCCGCAAATTCTCCAGCGATGATCCGCCCGCGCACGTAATGCGGCCGATCGCCATCGTTGCTCACTTCTTCGGCGAGAACGCACTGCGTCTGCGGCAGCGACAGCTCTTCGGCCCGCGCGCCCATCATCCGCAAAAGCGCGGGGCGCACAAAGAGGAGGAACGTCACGAATGCCGAAACGGGATTGCCAGGAAGTCCGAAGATCGCGCACCGGCCGGCGCGACCAAAGAGAAACGGCTTTCCCGGCTTCACCGCCACTCGCCACAGATCGGTCTCCGCTCCGATCGCGTTCAGTGCCGGCTTCACCAGGTCTCGTGCTCCAACGGAAACTCCGCCCAGGACAATCAGAACCTCGAACTGAAGGGCATTGCGAAACTCGCGTTCGATCGCGGCGGTTTCGTCCGGGCAATGGCGAACCTGTGCAACCGTCCCGCCACATTTTTCCACGAGGGACTGCAACAGGATCGAATTGCTGTCGAAGATTTGTCCGGCGGCGAGATCCGATCCGGCGGCGACCAGCTCGTCCCCGGTTGAAACGATCGTGACCCGAACTTCACCGCCGATCTCGACTTCAGCGAATCCCTGCGACGCCAGCAAAGCCAGCGTTTGCCCGCGCAGCCGCGTCCCGGTCTCTACGATTTTTTGTCCCTCGCTCAGATCGCAACCACGGCGGCGAATGAACTCGCCCGCTTCGACCGTTGTGTTCATGAAAATTTCCGAGCCTTCGACCCGAACATCTTCCTGCATTACCACGGCGTCCGCGCCAGAGGGAATCGGCGCGCCGGTGAAAATTCGAACAGCCTCGCCCGGTTCGATCCGCAGGCCACGATTCAACCCGGCGGGTTGTTCTCCGACGAGGCGCTGCGATTTTCCGCCCGCGCAAGCCGATGCGACCACCGCATATCCATCCATCGCGGAATTATCGAAGCCCGGCAGCGCGACCCGCGCAAAAACGTCGGCGCCGGCAAAGCGATCGCGCCCTTGAATCAGCGGAACCGACCGTTTCGGCAACGGCCGGACATTTTCAATGATGCGCGCAAGCGCTTGCTCTTCGGTGATCACGAATTACGTGGCGGTGAGGGAGGGATTCGAACCCTCGGTACCCTTTTGAGGTACGGCGCTTTAGCAAAGCGCTGCTTTCGACCACTCAGCCACCTCACCAACAGGTTGCGAGAATATGAGCTTGGCCAAGCCTCGTCAACCTGCCGCGCAGGCATCGCTGCCCTTGAGCAGGCGCGCGAAAATGCCCAGACTCCTCTGGTTTGAATTCCGACCCGTCCTCTTCTGATCCCACCGCGCCCCTGACCAGCGGCCGCAATCGCATTGTCGGCGGATACGAAATCGAGGGCGAACTGGGACGCGGCGGGATGGGCGTGGTCTTCCGGGCCTGGCAGAGAAAACTGAACCGGCTCGTCGCCCTCAAGATGCTGACCGGGTATTACGGCGCGCCGGAATTGAAGCGCTTCTTTGCCGAAGCCGAGACGGCTGCTGCGCTTCATCACACGAACATCGTCCACATTTACGACGTCGGAGAACACGAGGGCGCGCCGTTTTTCGCCATGGAGCATGTGGAAGGCGGCTCGCTGGCGGATCGTTTGCGAGCTGGAACGATGACGGCGCGCGAAACGGCGGAGTTCCTCATTCCGGTCGCGCGCGCGCTCGACTTCGCCCACAAACACAACGTCGTCCATCGCGACATGAAGCCGGGCAACATCCTGATCGATCCGCAGGGGGTGCCAAAGGTGACGGACTTCGGGATCGCGAAACGGTTGATGGCGGAAAGCGCGCTCACGCTTTCCGGCGCGGTCATCGGCACCCCGGTTTACATGGCGCCGGAACAGGCGCGCGGGACGAGCCGCGACGTCGGCGCCGCCGCGGACATCTACTCGTTAGGCGCGATCCTTTATGAAATGCTCGCGGGCCGGCCGCCGTTTTTGCCGGAGGAGAGCGACACCTCAATCATGGTTCGCGTGGCGACCGAGAATCCGGTTTCGCCGGCGTGGCACAAGCCGGGGGTGCCGCGCGATCTGGAAACGATCTGCCTCAAGTGCCTCGCGAAGGAGCCCGGCGAACGTTACCCGAGCGCGGCCGCTGTCGCCGACGATCTCCAACGATTTCTAGACGATCGGCCGATTCTGACTCGCCGCGTTTCGCGGGTTCTCCGCCAGGGCCAGCGCCGTGTCGGCGCGATCGTCGCCGCCGTCGCCCTCGTCGTGCTGGCGATTTTTCTCTTTCCCTACATCCGAAATCGATTGGCGACCGCCCCGTCTGCTGTCGTCGCCGCGCCGGAGAAATCGATCGCGGTGCTGCCTTTCGAAAACCTGAGCGCGAGCCAGGAGAACTCGTTTTTCGCGGACGGCGTTCAGGACGAGATCCTGACAAACCTGGCCAAGATCGCGGACCTGAAAGTCATCAGCCGGACGAGCGTGATGCAGTACCGCAACACCGCTTCCCGAAATCTCCCCGAAATCGCGCAGGCGCTGAAGGTCGCGCACGTTCTCGTCGGCAGCGTGCAACGCGCCAGCAATCGCGTCCGGGTGACGGCGCAGCTGATCGACGCGCGGACGGACGCGCATCTTTGGGCGGAGCATTACGATCGGCCGCTCGACGACGTCTTCGCCATCCAAAGCGAGATTGCCAAGACGATCGCAGAGCAGTTGCGCGCGAAACTGTCGCCCGGCGAAAAAGCGGCGATCGAACAACCGCCGACCATCAACCTCCAGGCCTACGACCTTTACAACGAGGCCAGAGCGATCATCGCCACGAGCGCGTTCGGCGCGGGGTTCGGAGATAAGCTGGCCCAGGCCGCGCGCCTGCTCGAGGAAGCGATCGGGAAAGATCCGAACTTCCTGTTCGCGTATTGCGAGCTCGCCGGCGTTCACGATTTCACTTACTTCAGCGGGGTCGATCACACGGCGGCGCGCCTGGCCGAGGCGGAGAAGGCGGTGCAAAACGCGTTGCGTTTGCGTCCCGACAGCGGGGAGGCTCACCTTGCCCGGGCCCAGCATTTGTATCAGGGATACCTCGAATACGAAAAGGCGCTGGCCGAACTGGAGATCGCCAGCCGAACTTTGCCTAACGACCCGCGCGTTTTCGAGCTAAGCGGTTACATTATTCGCCGGCAGGGCCGCCATGAGGAAGGTCTCCACAAACTCGAGCGCGCTGTCGAACTGGATCCGCGGAACTTCGCGACCCTCCAGCAAATCGCGTTGAGTTACGAAGGGCTCCGCCGTTATCCGGAAATGGTCGGAGCGCTGGACCGCGCCCTTGCGCTGGTTCCGAACGACATCGACACCAAAATTTCCCGGGCTCAGGCGGAACTGGATTGGAAGGCGGATACCAAGCCGTTGCACGGCACCATTGAAACGCTTTTGGCCGCGCACCCGGCGACCGCCGGCAGCATCGCGGATAACTGGCTCTACCTCGCGCTCTGCGAACGCGACTTCGCCGCGGCCGAGCGCGCTCTCGCCGCTTTGGGCGAACACACCTTTGGTCCCGACGCGATTTTGTTCAGCCCGAAATTCGGCCAGGGCGTCGTGGCACGGTTGCGGGGCGATGCGGCCACGGCGCAGGCCGCGTTCATGGCTGCGCGCGAACACCAGGAAAAGGTCATCGGCGAGCAACGCGATTACGCGCCGGCGCTCTGCGTGCTGGGCGTAATCGACGCCGCCCTGGGCCGGAAGGACGAGGCGTTACGCGAAGGCCGGCGCGCCGTCGAGCTGCTGCCGGTGGAACGCGATGCCCTGAATTCGGTGCGCGTCCGGGAGTTCCTGGCGGTCATTTACGCGTGGACCGGCGAGAAAGACCTGGCTTGCGAACAACTCGAGGCAGTAACGCGATTGCCGGCGTCCGCCAGCTACGGTCAGCTCCGGCTGCATCCGTACTGGGATTCGCTTCGGGGCGATCCGCGTTTCGAAAAAATCGTCGCCGGGTTCGCGCCGAACTCCGCGAAATAACCATTCTACCGGAAACGATCGACGGGCGGCGGCGTGGCCTCTTCGTCTGGCCCCGGCGTTGCGTCCGGCTCCGCATCGGGCTTCGACGCCTTCTTCTTTTCGTCCTTCTTTTTCTTCGGCTTCTTTTGGTGTTCGCTCCGGACGAAAACACGACGTTGCAGAACGCTGCCGGTCTGGAGCGGCATCAACACTTCGTCATAATCTCTGTTCGAATTGGAGGCGCAACCGCCGACGCCCAGAGCGAGAACGAGGCCGAGCAGGACGGCGATGAAGCGATGTGGCATTGGCAATAATTCCTCCGCCGGTGAGGGAATCAGGAAGCGGCGTTTTCGGCAAGAACAACCGCACGACTTTGGCGGGGTTTACCCTCCGTGACCCGGCGCGCTTCGGTGAATCTTTCGTGTTGAAGACCGAACCGGACGCATTACTCTGCGCATCTTCATGAGCAGCCGGGTCCTAGTCAGAACGTTTCTCGCTTTCTCCGCCCTGGCGTTTCTCGTCGGTTGCGCGGAAATGGAACCGTCCGCGCGTGTCACGACTGCACCCGCTCCGCCACCCCCGCAAGGTTATTGGAACGGGGACGGTGTGCCCGGGTCGCCGAAGATCGTCGTCAGCCTCGCCGAGCAGAAAGCCTATTTCTACAAGGGCAAACACCTCGTCGGCGAATCGACCATCTCCAGCGGCAAATCCGGATTCGGAACGCCGCCCGGCCAGTACACCGTCCTCTCCAAGGACGCGACCCATGTCTCAACCGTGTTCGGAGATTACGTCGATGAGTTCGGCAACGTCACCAAGTCGAATATCGACGTTCGCAAGGATTCGAAACCGCCAGGCTCGCATTACGATGGCGCGCGAATGCCCTTCGCAATGTTTTTCCGGGGCGGTTACGCCATGCATCAGGGCTACGTGCCACCCTATGCCGCCTCGCACGGCTGCATCCGCGTGCCGCAGGGCATGGCCGAAACGTTCTTCGACAACGCGCCGGTCGGCACCCCGGTGATTGTAAAGGAAGACGCCGTCATGCCCGCAACCTACGTTCCTCCTCTTAATCCCGCTCCACCTCCTCCCGCTCCAATGGTTCTGCGGCCAACGACTGTCCCGCCTTCTGTTCGGACGGTTCCCGTTCGTTCCACGGTTGCAGTCCAGCCGGCTCCGGTGCGTTCCACGGTTCCAGTTCCTGTTTCCGTTGCGCCTCCTGCTTCTGTTCCAGTTCGGTCGCCTTCCCCTGCTCCGGTCCGCTCAGCTATTCCGCTTCGCTCACCTGTTCCCGCTCCTCTTCGATCGCCTTCCCCTGCTCCGGTCCGTTCGCCGGCGCCCGCAACCGTTCACTCTTCCGCGCCTGCTTCGGTTCGTCCGACCCCGACTCCTGTTCGTTCTAAAAAGACTGCGCGCAAGCATCGTCGCCATACGCCTGTCCATTCACCCGCGCCTTCTCCGACGCCGACTCCTTCCCGGTAATCAGCCACGTTCCCGCTTGAGGCTTTTGGAGCTTGGGATTTGGAGCTTCTTTGGAGCTTGGGACTTGGAGCTTTCCAGCTTCCTTAACCCGGCGGCCAGGCCAGCGCTCGTTTCCCCAGCACGTGAACGTGCAAATGCGGAACGCTCTCGCCCGCATCGGGTCCGCTGTTGATCACGACGCGATATCCGGACTTCACCAAATCGAGTTTCTCCGCGACGGCGCGCGAGGCCAGCAACAGCTTGCCGAGCAACGGCCCGTCCGCTTCCGTCGCTTCCGTTAATCTCGGGATGACCCGCTTTGGGACGATCAAGACATGCACAGGCGCCTTTGGGTCGACGTCGTGAAATGCCATCACGTCGTCATCTTCGTAAACAATCTTCGCCGGAATCTCCCGCCGAATGATTTTTTCGAAGATGGTCATTGATAACTGTCGGTCCCGATCAAGGGGGCGCGCAACTACCGCCCATAAATTGTAGGGCGTCTGTGTCAGACGCCGAACTCATCGCTCCGATGGCGTTTCACAGAAACGCCCTACAATTTACGTCGCGCTTCGCGCTCAGCGCATGAAACAGCGGAGATGCTGGAGTTCCGGCGTCGAGCTCAACCGTTCGCGGACGAAACAAATCACTTCCTCGCGAAGCGTGTCGCAGGTGCGCGTCCAGGTTTTTGCGCCGCGAAGATGTTTCACGCACGCTTGGAGATCACAAAGCAACAGGCTGTCCGCGCCCGCGTTCACGAGCGCGCTGATCCGTTTCTCCAGCCCGTCGAAGAACGCCAGCTCGTAACCGGCCCCGGCATCCTGCGCGATCGTCAGGAGCGAAAACGAAACCGGCGGCAGCGACGGCTCGAAATGCGGCACGATTTCCTTGTAACCGATCACCTTCAGGACGTAGCGCACCGTCTGGGAGAGTTGAGCGAACGGGACAACCGACTCGTCGTTTCGGAGCCGCAAATAAAACGCGATGCTTTCCGTGACGTGATCGGTCAGCCACCATTTCGGATAGCCGGCGTCGTTCGCCGCGCGAGTGATCGCCGCCCGGAGCCAGGCCTGGTCGAATTCAAAGAGCTGCCCCGAATCGCCCCGCAGATACGGAAATTCTTCCTTAAACGCGACCATGTTCCTTTTCCTTCGCCACTCCCGCGGAAGCGGGATGCATTTCCGGCGCTGGCGTGTCCGACGGAAACAGCTCCCGTTGCAGCGCGTTCGGCTTGATCCGGCGGCCCAGGGCCTGGATCGCATCCACGAATTCGTCCACTTCGTTGAACCGTTGATGGACCGACGCGTAACGCAAATACGCCACCTCATCGATCTCGCGCAGTTTCTCCAGCACCTTCGTCCCGATGAGCTGGGATGAGACTTCCCGCCCGCTCGTTTCCAGCTCATGCACGATCTCGTCGACCGCGCTCTCGAGGGCGACCAGGCTGATCGATCGTTTCTCGCACGCTTTCGCGAGACTGTTCACGAGCTTGCGCCGGTCGAACGGCTCATGGGTCCGGTCTCGCTTGATGACGCGCAGATCCGAGCGCTCGATCTGCTCGTAAGTGGTGAACCGGTACGCGCACTGGAGACAGACGCGGCGTCGGCGAATGGAGGAACTATCTCGTGACTGGCGCGAGTCGATGACCTTATCGTCACGAAACCCGCACTTGGGACAACGCATAGTGTCGGCGGAGTAACTAGCACACCATAAGTTGTGGCGTCAACGCTTTCCCCGGAAAAATTTTTCTCCGCTCCCTTCGTTCCTGTTCCCCTTCTCCTGCTCGTGCTCTTGCTCCTGCTCGTGCTCTTGCTCCTGCTCGATCCACGCCGCATCCGCAGATCCCGATTTTCTTGCCATTCGGGAATCCCCTCATACCATCGCCTCCGTGCCGAGAGAGGAAGGAGCAGGCCTCCGCCGATACGAGACCATCATCGCCACTTTGGTCGGCGTCTCCGCACTTTTCGTCTCCGGTTACACCGCTTACGTCCAGCGTCAGCAGGTCCGCGCCGCGGTCTGGCCGATCCTCGCCTACACCACGAGCAACGAACCGAACATCCGGTTCATCGTCGAGAACAAAGGGGTCGGACCCGCAATCGTCCGCCGTGTCGTGGTGACAATCGACGGCCAGCCTGCCCGCAACTGGGACGACGCGCTCCAGAAATTAGCCGGGCCCGGAAATTACCAGTCCACTCAAAGCACGATAAGCGGGCACATCTTTTCCGCCGGTGAGTCGCTGACCGTTCTCATGCCGAAGAATTCTGAAGGCGCACCGCTCAGCGGCGAAAAATCCGGTCCACTTTGGGCGACACTGGACAGGGAGCGCAGGCGCGTCGCCGTCGAAATCTGTTACTGCTCCACGCTCGGCGAATGCTGGACATTGCGCAGCGGCGGCAACACCCGGTCGACCACCACCGAAGCTCGCAGCTGTCCTGAAACTTCCGCCATTTCCTTCGAGCAATAATCGGCCTGTGATGTCGTGGCCTCGGCGAAGCCGGATCGACTCTGCCGCTTGTTGTAGCGTGCGCTATCATCAGCGCATCTCGTCGTTCCCAAGTTGCACTTGGGAACACACGGCCTGCCCCCTGCCGCGCCGTAGCATTGGCGAAGGCGGGTCGACCGCCGCAGACAATTTTTAGACCTCCACAAACCATTTTTAGACCTGCGCGTCGGACGTTCGAGCGCGCAAATCCGGTCTTCGAGCTGTAGCCGCGGCGCTCAGTCGCCGCGCCCGCTTTCTCGTCCGCGTGTTCGCCCGTCTTCAGTCGTCACACGTCACTCGTCACACGTCACTCTCCCTAAATTCATGCCGCCAATTTCTCGAAAACATGCACAGACGCGTACTCGACGCCGCAAATCGCCATTCGACCGTGGAACTGCCCTCCTCGACCTTGTCCTCCGCCGATTCGCCCCAGTGATCACGTCAACATTCGGTCTGAATCTCTTTTTCGCGAAGTATTGAAAGTTTCAGTTGCGCTCGAACACGTTCAGATGAACAGAAAAGGGAAGAAAGGAGGAAAGACAAATGGCTGACGATCTAAGCAAACGCGGAAAACCCGATCAGATCCGGGTCAACGTCCATGAAGAATGGGAACTCCGGGAGCGCTCCAAGGAATGGAATGTTACCCCCCAACAAATCAAAGATGCGGTGAAAAAAGTTGGGCCAATGGTCAAGGACGTAAAACGGGAGCTCGGGAAGTAAGTTCGCGAGCAGGAACAGAGACCACGCCTCAAAGAATCTGGGGCGTGGATCTCATTTTCGAAGAAAAGCATTGCCAACCCACATAGACATCGGCCGCAACGGACCCGTCCCTGCGGCAGCAAACGCAAATACAAAAACTGCCTGCGGTGTCGGAATCGGGTGACCCGCATCAACGACTTGTCATGTCGAGCGAAACATTAGAATCTAAAAAATGGTTCACGTAAGCATAGCGGGCGAGGATCGCGATTTACGGGATGCCTCGTCGGCCTGGCTCCGCGCCGCAGTCGAGAAGCGGAGACATTCAGACTCACCGATCTGTATTAAAGTCAGTATTCTCAGCGGCGTAATCGACATGCTCCTAGCAACCAAAGATTGCCCAGCGATTAAAAGCGACGATTTTAGGCCATTCCGCGGTGAGGAAATAAGAATTTTCCACGACTGGCAGACGAATCGATTGGATACCGATAACTTCAGCATCAGCGATCTGGAAGCCTTCCTCATCTCACTTCGAAAATTTCAGGCATGACGACGGAACATGACTACGACGTGGCGTTCTCATTCGCCGGAGAGGACCGCCAAATTGTCGAACGAATCGCCACCCGGCTAAAACAGCAAAACGTCAGCGTATTCTACGACCGCGATAAGCAGGCGGATATGTGGGGCAAAAACCTCCAAGAATATCTCACTGACATTTACCTAAAACGCGCCCGATTCTGCATCATGTTCATTTCGCAGGCGTACGCGGAAAAGATGTGGACCCGCCAAGAGCGGCGGTCTGCTATGGCTCGCGCCATGCAGCAGAAGCAAGAATACATTCTTCCTATTCGGCTGGATCAAACGGAACTCGAAGGCCTTTTGCCTTCGGTGCATTACATCAACCTCGCCGATTCGAGCGAAGATGAAATTGTTTCCTTCATACTCGAAAAACTTGATCGGGGGACGGCAGACGTTGAGTCACAGACTCAACCGGCGCGTGCCTTCAAAATTGCAATGCCAAAGGTCAAGAAGACGTTCACCCAACGGGAAAAGGACGTATTTGCACGGGAGGCTTTTGAAACGATCACTGCGTATTTTCAGCAGGCACTTAAGCAATTAGAAGCGCACGATGCGGATGTTCAGACAGAATTTGACCCAGTACATCGGTCAAAATTTCTTTGCCATGTTTATGTGAAGGGCGAGCCGCTCAATCGCTGCAAAATCTGGCTTGGCGGCTGGACACATCAAGCTAGCGACGATCATATTTGCTATTACGAATCCCGGAACATTAACAGAGACCAAGATAATTCCACGACGGACATGCTATCAGTCACGACTGACGGGCATATACTGGGCTTGGAAGGTCTTCAGACGTCGATTAGATACGCTGGTGGATGGAATCGCTCCGATGAGGAACGGCTCTTGTCGCCAGAACGTGCTGCAGAATTGCTCTGGGAGCGCTTTATCCAAAAACTCAGGTCCGAATAACCTTGCCACTGGCGCATCAAAACGCTGGACCGTCCGCTCCGGCTAAAGAATGCCGAGCTAGAAAAGTCTAGCAACCGATGCTCGATCTTGTCTGCTCGGCTTTTAGACAGCCCGCACAAGTGCCACATGCTAAGGGGCCGGTGTGACATGAATGGCATGAAGCTAATATACCTGGCGAAATCCTGGCGCGCTTTACCAAAGCCGCGGAATTGACGTTCAACGCGGGCGCAACAAGTCGGATTGCACCTTCTTGGCGCTGTAGCAATCCACTAAGGGCTCGAACGAATGCCGTGTGCCATCTAAATGTCGTCGACGGTCAGCAGCTACAGTTCCAATCCAAATCTCAGAACAGTTGGTTCGAATCGCAACCATTGCCCCGATGGTTACCAGTAACTGGTTGCGGAAAGGCCACCATTCCGGTGAGGGTGCCAGTCGAGATTGCGGTTTGCCAGCCAAGGTGCCAGATCCGAGTGCCGTCAGATCCGCATGAATGATGTCGCGGGAGATGTGGAGTTCCCGCGCCACTTTCGATGCAGCTTTTATCTCAGCGGACGCGGCTGCTTGGCCATAATCAACGGTAACAGCTGCGCGCGGGTGTTTCCAGTAGGCGATAGCGGTCGAATCAATCCCACCCGACAATAGCAACGTCGCGTCCATTACACCCAGACGGCATTATAGATAGCCGATACATAATCATCGAATACCTCGCAGCCGCTACCCACGAACATAGTCGTATTCTCTGAACCCGTAGGACCCAATACGGCAACAACGGGTTTTCCAAGCGCTCTTGCAAAGCTGACTTCGAAGACAGTACCGGGATCGTAATCACCGAGAAGGGCGAAGACGGCATCGCACCTTTGGAGCGCCTCAAGGTCAGCGTCCGCGACAAAACTAGGAGCGCCTAAGCCGACATCATGATAGGGTGAAAAGACTTTAGCTCCCTGCTGCAACAAGTGTACTCGTGTCTCTTCGATAGCACTGAGCTGGTGAGGCGCGAAGAATGGCCCTGCGAGGTAGATCAGTGGAGAGCCACTGGGGACAACCTCCCTCGACTGGAACGACGAAGGTAGCGAGGTTGGAATCGGAAGGGCTCTCGTCTGGCAATAAAATGCGGTTGCACGTGACGCGAGTTGCGCTGCGCTGACCGGGTCCTGGCCGTCGTGCATCCAAGCATACGCAAAGATTGCGGAGAATACATCCCCGGACCCTACAAGAAAAACATCGCGGGTTTGAAAAGCAGGAATACGGTCCACCCTATTAGCGGTGAATACTTGCGCCCCTTGCACGCCATTCTTGATAACGACGACCTCCGCAGACTCCAACAACGTGATACCTGCGGCTTCCAAGAAAGACAAAGAATGCCGTCGTGCACTCGACCGCTTTAAGCGGTCGAGTTCCTAAGGGCCGGGCTGGGGATCGAACGAAAGTGACGACGTCCGGCGAGCGTCCCTCCAAGAGGACCTCAACGCGGCAGGAACTCGAACTCGGCTTTGTCTTTTTTGGCGGAGAGGACGAGGTGGGCGGCGAATTTGTTGGCGCGTTTAGAGACGAAATTCTCGATCACGGGGATTTGCCCCTGGGTGAGCAGTTCCTTCACTTCGTCGGGAGTGATCCCGTGTTCGCAGAGTTTCTTGGTGAGCTTGAAGACGGCGCGGTTGTCTCGCGCCGAGAGCCACGCCACACTTGGTTCGTGGAAAAAAATATTGCGGCGGTTCTTAGACTGGCCGCGGAGCGCAAACTCCCATGCTTGATCATTGGCGCCCACGCCGGCGTGACGCTGGGATATATCCGGAACACGCTCGATCTCGATCTCCTCGTCCCGGAGGAAAGCCGGTCTGGCTGGCTGGATCTGTTACGAGAGCTTGGCTATCGCTTCTTCCATGGCGTCGCCGCTTTCGCGCAATTTGAGCCGGCGGATCAGACCGGCATTCCGATCGATCTGATGTTTGTCGATGACGCGACGTGGCAAAAGCTGGGTCAGGGGGCGGTCGAAACCGATTTAGGCGGGATTCCAGCGCTGGTGCCGCGGCCGGAATATTTGGTCGCTCTCAAACTTCACGCCGCCGCCAGCCCGACCAGGAAAAACCCCGAAACAGATTGGAATGACATCCGTCAAATCGTGCGCATCTGCCGGTTGGATCCGAAGGATGAATCTTTTCGCGCCCTGATTTTGCGGTATGGTGGCGAAGATGGACTCGCGCGACTCGAACAGTTCGCCAAATAACTCGCCGCCGCTCGCCCACGATTTCGATCTACCGGTTTTTGACAAACCGCAGATTGAACCATGGCCCGTAAAAATGTCGTGGTCCCAGGCCATGCGCCATCTGGCGGCCAGCCGGAGTCATTCCATCCGCGATGTCACTTCGCCAGAAGAGCGCTTCCGCGGGAAAAATCCGGCGCCGTTTGTATTGCCTTGATCAGAACTGGGGACGCCCGGCGAGCGTCCCTCCAAGAGGATCTTAGCGCGGGAGGAACTCGAACTCGGCTTTGTCTTTTTTGGCGGAGAGGACGAGGTGCGCGGCGAATTTGTTGCCGCGTTTGGAAATGAAATTTTCGATTAACGGCGATTTGCCCTGGCTGAGTAAGTCCTTCACTTCGTCGGGAGTGATCTCGTGTTCGCAGAGTTTCTTGGTGAGCTTGAAAACGGGGCGGTTGTCCTGATCCGGCTTGCGGACGTAATAGGCGCCTTCCATCTCGACCAGCTCGCCGCCCTTGTGCGCTTTGCTTTCGCCGATGACTGAGGCTTTCGAGAGATCAACTTTCGTGCGGGCCTTGCGCTCGATCGGTTTGCCGTCCTTGTCTTTCTTCGGGGCGCGCGGCGGAAATTCCCAGCGGACCCGGGCGTCGGCACGGACGAGGAAGGCTTCGAAGGGACGGCCCTTTTTCGAAATGAATCCCTGAATGAGAGGCGTCTTGCCCTCCTGAATGAGCTGCACGACCTGCTCGCGAGTGACTTCGCGTTTGCACATCATCCGCGGGATCCGAAAGGCCTGTTTCCATTCGCCGTTCTCTTTTTCGCGCAAGACGTAGTTCGAACCGACTTCGACTAATTCGGCGCCGGTCGCCGGGTCGGTCCAGAACGATTCGACCGAGCCGAGATCGACGTCGTTCCCGAAATCGTATTCGGCTTTCCATTTCCCGGTCTTTTCATCGCGCGCCAATTTGAGCTTGGCGGCGAATGTGTTCCGGGTTTTCGCCGAGATGAATCCATCGAGCGGCCCGACTTCGCCTTTCTCGACCAGCTCGCGGATTTCCGATTCTTCCATCCGCCGGCCGCCGATGACCTTGTAGAGCATGAACTCGCCGTCCTGCGATTTGTAGCCGCGCAAGGTCTCCCGGAGCGGCTTCTTGTCCGTCGGCGAAATGATTTCGGTCTCGCGCGCGACCGAATCGTCTTCCTCAAAGTTCTTCACCCGCTCGACGATCCCTTTCGTCTCCTCGACGATGCCGGCCATGAATTTCTCGCGCGGAAATTTTCCGCGCACCATCTGTCGCAGCTGATGTTCCCATTCCCCGGTCATCGCGGGGCTGGTCAGGTCGGACGCTTTCACCGCCTCGAGGAACTGGATCAACTGCTCGGCCTTCGCGGTCGGGACCAGCTCGCGCTGGTTGCGGTCCATGTATTTCTGGTAAATGAGCCCGTCGATGATATCGGCACGCGTCGCCGGTGTGCCGAGACCACGCTCCTTCATGGCGTCGGCGAGTTCTTCGTCGTCGACAAGTTTGCCCGCCGTTTCCATCGCCGAAAGCAGCGTGGCTTCGGTGTAACGCGGAGGGGGCTTGGTCGCTTCCGCCAGAAGATTTGCTTCGAGCGTTTTCGCATCGCCGCGATCTTCCGGTTTCAAGGCCGGCAATGCCTTCCCGTCCTTCGAGTCTTCGTCGATGACGCCGCGGCCGTAAACTTCCAGCCATCCGGGCGCGGTCAGGACTTTTCCCTCCGTCTTGAACTTGTGTTCCGCGACCTGGCTGAAGCGGGTGGTGATATCGAACTCGGCCGACGGGAAAAACACGGCGACGAAACGCCGCGCGACCATGTCGTAAATTTTCGCTTCCGCGTCGTCGAGATTCTTCGCCTCGGACGTCGTGGGAATGATCGCGAAGTGATCGCTGATCTGGGCGTTGTTGAAGATGCGTTTGTTAGGCCGGACCCAGTCGTTCTTCAATGCCTTTTCCGCGTGCGACTGCAGCGGACCGGAAAGATTTCCCAGGGTTTGGCGCGCGGTCGGCAGATAATCTTCCGGCAACGCCCGCGAATCCGTCCGCGGATAGGTCAGCATTTTGTGCTTCTCGTAAAGCGCCTGCGCGATTTGAAGGGTGCGTTTGGCGGAGAATCCGAAGCGGCCGTTCGCCTCCCGCTGCAACGTAGTCAGATCGTAAAGTCGCGGGGCGATTTGTGAGCTGGCCTTCTTCTCTTCGGTGACAGTCGCGATCGGATTTCCGTGGCAGGCCGCCACCACCACTTCCGCCGCTGCCTTGTCCCAGAGACGATCCGCGCGGTCGTGCTCGTCGCTGCCCTTCTTGAAGTCGGGCCGTTGATAGGTTCCTTCGTACTCGCCCTGGGCAATTCCGAACTTCGCCGTGACCCGCCAATAATCGCGCGATTTGAAATTGCGGATCTCCAGCTCGCGTTCGTAGACAATCGCCAGAGTGGGCGTTTGGACTCGGCCGACGGAAGCCACATTCCCGGCACGCGAACCGAACATCCGCTTCGTGATCGCCCGCGTGCCGTTGATCCCGATCAGCCAATCGCTTTCACTCCGCGAGCGGGCCGCGTCCGCCAAGCCGCGCATTTCGCTTTCGTCGCGCAAATGATTGAACGCCTCGCGAATGGACTGCGCCGTCATGGATTGCAACCAGAGCCGCTTGACCGGGTGCTTGTTCTTCGCGAGCCGGCAAAGATTGTTGAAGATGAGCTCGCCTTCGCGGCCGGCGTCGCAGGCATTGATGAGCTGCGTGATATCTTTGCGCGCGATCAGTTTTTTCAGGGTCGCAAAAACGCTTTTCGATTTGTCGATCGGCTTGAGCTCGAACGTTTCGGGGATGATCGGCAACGTCTCGAGCCGCCAGAAGCCGTACTTCTTTTTGTCGATGTCTTCCGGCATGAACAACTCGGCGACATGCCCGACGGCCGAGGAAATGACGTACTCGTCGTTCTCGTAATGGTCCCCTTTTTTGGGGACCTTGCCCAGGGCGCGGGCGAGGTCGGCGGCGACGCTCGGCTTTTCGGCGATGATGAGAGATTTCGACATTCTGTTGTGGGGCAACGGTCTGCAAACAGGGAAGCCAGACCGTGGGCGCCCGGCGTCATTTAAGGCGGGGAGGGTAGAAGAGACCCCGGCAGTTCGCAAATTTGTTTTCAACTGGAGCCGGCGCGACCCGCGGTTTGTAGGGCGTTTCTGTGAAACGCCCGGAGGCGTCTGGCACAGACGCCCTACAAAACAATTACGACCCGGACGTCGTTGCCGAATTTCTCGAGGCCGTCCAAGGCCGCATTGATTGGGGCGGCTTCCAACGGAATGGTCCTGATGATGTCGCCGGAAAGATCGAGTTTTCGCTCGCGAACCAGATCGAGCAGGATGGGAATCTCGCCGGCCAGATGGTCGGAGACGCCGATGATCTCGGCTTCCTTGTTCAGGAGCTCTTGGTAAGGCGCGACCTCAAACGTTTCCTGGCTGAGGCCGACGAGGGCAGCGCGGCCGAGGGTCGCCAGCGATTGGACCGCCTGGCGCATCGTGATCGGCGACCCGACGAGCTCGAGGGCAACATCCACACCGCGACCATTCGTCAGTTCCCGAAGATGCTCGACCGGGTCGCGCTCGCGCGCGTTCACCGGTGTCGCGCCGAAGGACTGCGCAAGGGAAAGCTTCGCTGGATTGATATCGACGGCGAAGACGCGCGCGGCCCCGAGATTTTTCGCCAGCTGCACCGCCGAAATACCCAGGCCGCCCACCCCGAAGACCGCCACGCTTTCTCCGGCGCGGAGCCGGGCTTTCTTCAATGCGTGCAGGGAAGTGGTCGACGAACACATCAGGATCGCGCCTTGTTCGAAAGGAATCTCAGCGGGCAAACGGAAGACGCTTCGCTCGGGGACCGCAATGAATTCGGCATACCCGCCATCGCGATGTTTGCCGATCATTTCGGCGGCCGGACAAAATTGTTCGGTGCCGGCTGCGCAAAACTCGCACTTGCCGCAGGTGACGAGGTAATGGACGCAGACGCGATCGCCGGTTTGGAATTTCGTCACGCTGTCGCCAACCGCGTCGATCACGCCGGCGATTTCATGTCCAAGCGTGAGGGGCAATCGCTTCACGGGCGATACACCGGCGCGGTAATGCGCGTCCGAGTGGCAGATGCCGGCGGCTTTAATGCGGATCAAGACGTCGCGTGGATCGATGCGTGGGACATCGACCTGCTGTTCTTCGACCGGCGCGCCAAGAGCTCTAAGGCGGATAGCTTTCATACCGTAGCGGCCTCGCCCTTCTAACCTATGTTGATCCCGCAGTCGCGGGAGAAACATCTCTGCTCATTTCCGTCCGCCCAGCGCGCAGAAATGGTCAGAGATCCTTCTCCCGCTGTGCGGGATCAGATGACAGCACGAGGTGGAGGGGAGCGGAACGCGCTACCCGAGCTTCACGAAATATTTTCCGGGCAGCTGTTTTACCATTCGCTTCAACTCCAGCCGCAGGAGTGTCGACGACACCGTTCCGTCGGGGAGCTGTGCTATTTCGGCGATATCGTCGATCGATGTTTCGGTTTCCCGAATCGCGTCGTAAACCCGCCGCTCGTCTTCGGTCATCACGGGTAGTGTGCGCACCGGTGCTTCCGGCGCGGGCTTCGTGGCGGGCAGAAGAATCTGCAGATCGTCAAGAATGTCGTTCGCGTCCAGGACAAGTTTCGCGCCCTGCTGGATCAGCCGGTTGGATCCGATCGCAGTCGGCGCGTTGATGTGGCCGGGCACGGCGTAAACGTTTCGGCCTTGTTCGAGAGCCTGCGCCACACTGATCAGCGCCCCGCTGTTCGCGCCCGCTTCGACGACCAGCAGCCCCTGGCTCCATCCGCTGATGATCCGGTTCCGCATCGGGAACGTTTGACGGTCCGGCTCGATCTCCATCGAGAACTCCGAAACCACCGCGCCGTTGCCGCTGCGAATCTTTTCAGCGAGCGCGGCGTTCTCGGGCGGATATAATTTCATCAACCCGGACCCGATCACGGCAACGGTGCGTCCCTTCGCAGCCAGCGCTCCCTGATGCGCGGCGGTGTCGATCCCGCGCGCCAGCCCGCTGATGACGGTGAGCCCGGCGTAGGCGAGCTGGTAAGAAAGCTTCTTGGCCGCTTCCAGTCCGTAATGGGTTGTGCGCCGCGATCCGATCACCGCGATTGCATGCTGATCGCGCTCCGTCAGTTCGCCCCAGACATACAGGACAATGGGCGGCGCGTGGATCTCGCGCAGTTGCTTCGGGTAAAGCGGCGATTCGCCGGTCATGACCGTCGCGCCAAAATCGTTGATGCGCTGGAGCTCGGCCGGAAGATCGACCAGCGTTTCCCAATTCGTGATCTGATCGACCACTTCGCGGCCGATTCCTTCGACGGCGCGCAACGCATCGCGCTTCGCCGCCAGGATCCGGTCGGGCGTTTCAAAAACCTCGAGCAACTTCCGGAGCCGCACAGGCCCCATCGTCGGAAGCATGTTCAGCGCGATGCAGGCTTCCGTGGGGGTCATGGAATCAGCGGCTCGACAGAGTCTCGCCCTACCAAAAATTACGCTCTACCGACTCAGAACGGAATCTCGTCGTCATCCGGGGCGGAGGGAACAGCGGCTTTGGGAGGTGGCGCGGGCCGGCTCGATCGCGGTCCGCCCTCGTCATCTCCCCCGCCTCCGCCGCCGCGGGGAGCTCCGAGCATCTGCATATTTTCCCCGATGACTTTGAGCTTGGTCCGTTTTTGTCCGGACGTTTTGTCGTCCCACGAATCGAGCTGAAGCCGCCCTTCGACAAAAACGGGGCGACCTTTTTTCAGGTATTCGCCGGCGACTTCGGCGGTTCGTCCCCAAAACGTCACGTCGACGAATGTGACCTCCTCGCGTTTTTCGCCGTTGTCCGCAGTATAAGTGCGGTTAACCGCCAGGCCTAAATCCGTGACGGCTGTTCCCTTGGGGGTGTATCGGACCTCCGGATCGCGGGTGAGGTTCCCGAGAAGGATAACTTTATTGAAACTGGCCATGCCGCTTTTGTAGCGGGTTTACTTGGCCTCGGCCAACTTTTTCGGGGCGCGTTCCTTCTTCTCCGTTTTGGGGCGAAGCTTCTGGTAATGTTGCCGGTAAACTTCCGGGTCGAGCTTGAACTTCGCCCGGAGTTTGGTGATGAGCTGCGCGTCGGCGTGGAAAACAAAATTCACGTAATGGCCGGCATCGAGCTCGCCCGCGACATAGGCAAACTGGCGTTTGTCCATCTTCTGGACCTGCTCAATTTCGGCGCCTTCCTTTTGAAATTCGGACTCGAGACGATCGACGACGTCCTTGACGGTATCTTCCCTGCCTTGCGTGTTCAGGACAAGCAGGGCTTCATAGCGGTTTTTCATGATTCTAACTCTGGATTTTTGTTGAACTGGTTCATCGCGGAAAGCAGCCCATTGTCAATCGCGCATTTCACCGCGTCGGCCGCGCGGACGATGGTTTTTTCCACGGCGGCCCGCTCTTCTTCGAAGAATCGACCGAGGACGTAATCTACCGATCCTTCGGCGGGCGGAGCGCCAATCCCGATCCGCAACCGTGGAATTTCCTCAGTCGCGAACTGCACGATGATCGATTCGAGGCCGTTGTGGCCGGCTGTCCCGCCGTCCGGGCGCAAGCGCAATCGCCCGAGAGGAAGCGCCATGTCGTCAAGAATCACCAGCATTTCCACCGGCGCAATCTTGTAAAACTGCGCGATGGCCTGAAGCGGTTCGCCGCTGCGATTCATGTAACTGGCGGGCTTAACGAGAATCGCTTTCTCGTTCTTGGCCCAGAGCGCATGCCAGCTTTTGGAATGCTGCCACGCGAGCCCCCACTCGGCCGCGAGCCGGTCGACGACTTCGAATCCAACATTATGGCGCGTGCCGTTGTATTCCGCTCCGGGGTTCCCCAGCCCCGCGATTAACCGAATCTGTGGAATCGTTTCATCCACACGCACTCAATCGAAATTCGAAAATCGAAAATCCAAGAAGGTTACTTCTTCTGTTCTTTTTCCTTCGGTGCGGCACCCGCCGTCGCTCCGGCTTCCGGTTCTTCCTTCTTCTCCTTGATGACCTCCGGACCAGCCGCGGCTTCCGCCGTCGCGGCCACCGGCTCTTCCTCCACGGTCGGAGCGAGAACGGAGAACACGGTCAAATCGGGTTGAATGCGCGTCGTCACGCCGGCCGGCAACTCGATTTCGCGCACGTGAATGGAATCGCCGATATTCAGCGCGGCAACGTCGACACGCAGGACATCGGGTAAATCGCGCGGCAAACACTCGATCGCCAGCGTCCGCAGATTTTGCTCGAGCAATCCGCCCATGTTCTTGACGCCATTGGCGGTGCCAACTGGCTCCAGCGGCACGTCGGCCTCGATGACTTCATCCTGGGAAACGGCATGAAAATCGATGTGCAACACCGCGCCACCGAGCGGCGCATGCTGGACTTCCTGAACGAGGGCCAGACGGCTTTGCCCGGCAACCTCGAGTTCCACCAGGATGTTTTCGCCGGCGGCATGGCTGAGGAGCGAATTGATGTCCCGCTTCGAAACCTGAAGCGTCTCGGGTTTATCCTTCGATCCGTAAATGACGGCAGGGACAAAGCCGCTCGTCTTGAGTTTCCGCACGGCTGAACGCCCCGTGGCCGTTCGCCGCTCCGCCGTGAGTTTTACCTGCTTAGCCATGTTTCAATTTTTCTCCGCGTCGTTGTCGATCTTGAACAGCGAGGAAACCGATTCGTCATTGTGGATTCGTTTCATGCCTTCGCCGAGAAGCTCGGAAATGCAAAGCACGGTGGTCTTGAATCCTTCCACCGGCCGCACGGGCGTGCTGTTCGTGGTAATTAATTCCTCGATTTGAGATTTTTGCAACCGCGGAATCGCAAGATCCACCAGAACGGCGTGGGCGACTCCGGCGTAGATATTGAGAGCGCCGTGCTCTTTCAGGACCTTGGCCGCGGAGGAAAGTGTGCCGGCGGTTTCGGTAAGGTCGTCGACCAGCAGGACGTCCGCCCCTTCGACGTCGCCGATCACGTAAAGCGCTTTGGTTTCCGTCGCACTCTTGCGCTGCTTCGCCACGATGGCCAGGTTCGCGCCGAGCGCCTGGGAGTAGGCGGACGCCATCTTCAGGCCGCCCACGTCAGGCGAAACGACCACTGTTTTTCGCGTCAACCGCGTCCGCAGATACTTCAGCAGAACCGGCATCGAATAGAGGTGATCGACCGGGATATCGAAAAACCCCTGCACCTGCTGCGCGTGGAGATCCATTGTCAGCACCCGGCTTACCCCGGCCGCATGGAGAAGGTTAGCGACGAGTTTTGCCGTGATCGGCACCCGCGGCTGATCTTTCCGGTCCTGCCGCGCGTACCCAAAAAAGGGAATCACGGCGGTGATTCGGTCCGCGCTGGCCCGCCGGGCCGCGTCCACCATGATCAGCAACTCCATGAGGTGCTGATTGGTCGGCGGACATGTCGGCTGAATGATGAATACGTCGCGCCCGCGAATGTTTTCCTCGATCTTGACGTAGGTCTCGCCGTCAGGAAACGAACTGATTGTCGCCTGGCCGAGCGGCGTTCCGATGCAATCGCAAATGCGCTGCGCCAGCTCGCGATTGGCGGAGCCGCTGAAGACCTTCATCTCGGGTTGAAGCGCAAACATGGTTTCGAAGGGGCGCTAACTTAGGCGCGCGACAGCGGCATTGGCAATCGCGATTCGCAGGAGTTTTCGGTACAAAAAACGGAGGCGACAGGATCACTGTCGCCTCCGCCAAACAATGGAGATAAGAAAAAAGGAAACTGCTTAGGAATTGACCTTCGACATCCGGCGACGGCGCAGGATGCTGGTCGAACCAACCGCTACGAGCAGGCCGACGATCGGGAAGAACGAGCTCATTTCCGGAACCGGGGCGAGGCCGTGGATCAGAGCGGTCTCTTCGAAGCCACCCTGGCTGGCGTCGGTGTTACCCCAGCGCTGATACATGTAGACGTAATCGTTGGCATTGGTGCCCGCGAACGCGGTGACCGGGACGTAGATGTTGATATCGCCGCCGCCGCTGCCGGTGTTCTGATCGTTATAGACCACCTGATTGGCGCCGAGGTCATAGCGAAGGGTGCCGAGTGACCCATTGAAGAATCCGCTGTTAGGATCCGTCGAAGTGCTGCTCTGCAGCGAAGACGAGGTGTAGATTCTCAGGGCATCAAGGGAGATGGTCGCCTGGTTGGCGCCGTTCGGCTCGTTGATGTCGACGGAGAAGCCGAAATAGGCGATTCCGTTGATGGTCGTGGTTTGCAGGTCGGAGAACTTGATCTCGTGGTTCCACTGCGGCTCACGCTTCGTATCGAAGTTGCCGGTCGAGCTGTTGTAACCTTGTTCCCACGGGTTGTTCTGGACGGTCAAAAACGGGTTGTAAACGCCAGTGCCGGTCGGGTGATCGTTGTTGGTCTGAAAGATGGCGCCATTGACGGTGCCGCTCCCGCTGGAGCCGAGGTTAACTACGGTCGCCTGAGCGACGCTTGTGAGTGCAAACATTCCGGCGGCGACGAGCGCGGCGGTGAAGTTACGTTTAATCATTTTGTGTTCTCCTGATTCCTGTTTGTTTCGTTATTGCGGTTTAGTTGAGGCCGTTCCCACAATTCCTGCAGTCGCGGCGATCTCTTATGTTTCCCATATTTGTCATAATTGATTCTCAACGTCAATAACAATTCTTATGCCCTTGGGAATTTTTTTACCGACGGCTTCCCTTCTACGGTGGTTTCCCTATGGGAAGCAAGGAAAATAATAACTTCCCGCAAAAAAATTTTGCACGGAATTCGCACGCAAAATTGAGGACAGAAACCGACGAAAATCCGATTTGAGGCCCTGCCAGCGGCGTCAGGAGTGCCCGGGCTGTTGGTTCGCTACCAAGGCAAGCTGGAGGAATTACCCGGAAAATGAGGCCCGCAGCTTGTCTTTCTTTTCCTCGGCTTCCTCCTGCCAGCGGCGAGTTTCGAGGGCCAACTGCTTCTGTAGCGAATCCGCCTCTTCGAGGTTGCCGGCGTCCTGGGCCTTTCGGATTTCGGCTTTCAAAAACAGCTCCCGTTCCGCAATCCGGGCCTTGAACGTGGAGTCGACTTCCGCGATCTGCGCTTTTTGGTCGTCGGTCAGAGCCATGCTTGGGGCATTTTTCTCAAGGCGTTCCATGGCGAGCTCATAGGCAGATTTCATTGGGTCGATTGTAATCTGGGCAACGCGCAGGGCAAGGGCGCTCGGCAAGGGCAGGATTGCGCGGCCGCAATCCATTTCTACATTACCGCCCTCAATGAGCACCAGCATTCGCCTTCTCAGCACCGACTTCGATGGCACGCTTGTGGCCCACGGCAACGACCCGGCGCTGGATCGCGGCTGCATGGAATGCATCGAAGGGCTGCAAGCGGAGGGTGTGATTTGGGCCGTTAATACCGGTCGATCGGTGGACCTCCTCGAATCCGGTCTGGTCGACCTGGAATTCCCGATCCAGCCCGATTTTATTCTCACCAGCGAACGCGACATTTTCCGGCCTGCGTCAAACGGGGCCGCAAAATGGGAACCGTTCGGCGATTGGAACGAGCGGGTCGCCCGCGAGCACGCGGAACTTTTTCAGTCCGCCGAAAGCGTGCTGGCCGAGGTGGTCGATTTCGTGAACCAGAAAACGAAGGCGCGTTTGCTCTATCACAGCGCGGGTCTGGAAGGGCTGATCGCCGAGAACGAGGAAGAACTGGATCGCGTGACCAAGTTCATCGATCGGGCGCGTGCGAAACAGCCGAAGTTTCATTACCAGCGCAACACCGTTTATCTGCGCTTTTGCCATGCCGATTACCACAAGGGCGCGGCCCTTGCGGAATTGTCGCGCCTGCTCGGCATTCCGCGCGATGAGATTTTCGCCGCGGGCGATCACCACAACGATGTTTCCATGCTCGACGGCCGGTTTGCAAAATACGCCGCCTGCCCGGCGAACGCGATTCCCGAGGTAAAGGCCGCGGTGGAAGCAGCCGGCGGCTACGTCGCCACGAAGACCTTCGGCGCTGGAGTGCACGAAGCACTCCGAAAGATCACGGGGCGGTAGCGCCCAGCTTTAGCCGGGATTCTTCGGCGAGGATTTGGTCGAGCCCCGGCCATTGCACGGTCGCGTCCATCTCGCGAAATGCGTGGAGATAAACGGCCGCGGTTTCGGCGGGATATTTCGCGAGGAGTTGTTCCACAGCGGCGGCGATCTTTTCTCTGGGCAATTCCGCCGGCAGTTCGTCGACCGTCCCATCTTTAGCGTGCTTGATCTCGAGGGCTTCGAGAAAATCACAGAGCATCTGTTTATTGGCGCCGAGAAGCCAGGCCTGGAGAACGTGGCTCGCCAGGGAATCGCTTATCTTTCGAGCGAACGCAGCCTGCATCCACGGGAACCGCTCGGAGGGCGGTTTTCGCTCGACGAAAACGCCGCGCAGATTGCGTTGATTCGCGAGACCCTGGATCGCTGCCTTGTAGACCGGCTTTTGTTCGGTTTGGAGAAAGGTGAAAATCTCTGCCGCGAGCGCGGGCGACATGGCTTGGAAAATTTCGTGCGATTTCATCGATGGGCCGGAGACCATGACAGTTTCCGCGACTTCGTCCACTCGCGCCTACGGTTTCGCGACCGACAACGCCGGCGGCGCGTCCGCTTCGATTTTGCCGGCGAAACGGTTGGTCATGTAAATGAGGAGCAGGACCCAGAAAGTGAGGGCCACACTGAAGAGCGGGAACTGCAACGCAAACGGCAGCGAATAAATTATCGCCATGAGAGGTCCCCAGACCGCCCAGGTGGCGAACAGCGTCGGCACGATCTTGTCCCGGTAATGTTTCCAGGTCAGTGCCCGCCCGACCGACGCCCAGGAAAATCCTTCGTTTTTCCATTCATAAACGAGGACCTCGGCGGGCGCGGCGAAGAACGGATTGTAGCCCAGTTGATCGACGAGAATTTTTGCCGTCACCACGCCCACCGTGGCTACGTCTCCGAACCAGAACGCGTTCAAACGATACATCAGGTCCACCAGGATTCCGTCAACGCCCCAGGTCGGGATCGTGAATGCGAGATTGCGCAGGTTCTCCCTTCGCGGCCGGCCGCGTTGAAAGAAAACGATGACGAACAACTCGGGGACGACAGCTCCCGCTACCACCGCGGCGACCACGACGAAGGCGAGCCCATGCCGCTGCTTGTATTCGGCGACCTCGTTCAGGAAATTGGCAAACGGCGGGCTGAGATAATACGCGATCAGGATCAGGAGCATCGCTGCCTGGAGGATGAATCCCGGCACCGCGTTTGCCTTGGCGGCCTCCCATCCAAGGGCGAGCGGCGTGCGACTGGTGGTTGGCGTTGTGACCATGACTTTGAACGAAGCCGCACCGTAACGTAGTCTGGCCGGTGCAGACAGCTGGGAAACGGACAGTCCATTCGCTCCTCCTCGATGAGATCGAGAGCTACCTGGCTACCCAGAACGAGCGGCCGTATCGGGCGAAACAAATCGTCTACTGGCTTTACGAAAAGCGCGTCGAGTCATTCGAGGAGATGAGCGATTTGCCCCAAACGCTTCGCGAACGGCTCGCCAGCGAGTTCGCCTTTGGGAACCTGACGACCGCTCGGATTCTCGGCTCGCAGGACACAACCAGAAAATTTCTTTTTCGTCTGGGCGACGGAAGCCTGGTCGAGTCCGTTCTGATCCCGGCATCGCCCGCCTTGTATGGGGAACGTTCCGATCGGCGGACGATTTGCGTCTCCACTCAAGTCGGCTGCGCTTACGGCTGCAAATTTTGCGCGAGCGGGCTGGATGGTTTCTCCCGCAACCTCGACGCGAGCGAAATCGTGGGCCAGCTCCTCGCGGTGGAGAAGGCGACCGGCGAACGGATCGACAACGTTGTCTTCATGGGAATGGGCGAACCGCTGGCGAACTTCGCCAACGTCGTGCGCGCGATCCGGATCATTAACGCTCCGTGGGGCCTCGAGATTGGCGCCCGCCACATCACTGTTTCCACGAGCGGACTCGCGCCGCAGATCAGGAAACTCGCCGACGAACCGCTCCAGAGCCGGCTCGCCATTTCGCTGCATGGCGCAACGGACGAGGTCCGCGACCGGATCATGCCGGTCAACCGCAAATACAACCTAACGACTCTTCTGGCCGCCTGCGATTACTACGCGAGCAAAAAGAAACAGCGGATCTATTTCGAATACATTCTAATCGCCGGGATTAACGACAGCGAGGAACAGGCGCATCTGCTCGCCCGCCACGCCGGTCGAGTCAGCGCGCGGATCAATCTCATTCCGTATAACACCGTCGAAGGTTTGGAATGGTCGCGGCCATCACGCGAGAATCAGGAACGTTTTCTGTCCATCGTGCGAAGTCACGGCATCGTCGCGACGCTCCGCCGCGAAAAAGGCCACGATATCGAGGCGGCCTGCGGTCAGCTGAGATTGCAGACGAAACGCGCTGAAGAAACCGCGCTTCCGTCTACGGCAGCTTGAAACGCGGATTCTCGATGATCCCAAAAATATTCCCGAACGGATCGAATACGGTGGCCACTCGGATCCCCTCGCCCACTTCCTGAACGGCGGAGCGCTCCGCCGCTCCGAGTGCAATCAGCCGCCGAAACGTGGCTTCCGCATCCGCGACTCCCCAATACGCGACGGCTCCGCCGTTGCCGCCCGGCGTCGAGGAAGCGTCCGGGTCGAGCCCCAGCTCATACCCGCCCACGTTGAATCCGACATAAAACGGCTGATCGAAATACGGCGCGATTCCGAGAACCTCGGAATACCACGCTTTGGCCTTCGCCAAATCCGGCGCGTGATAGATGACCGTGCGCAGTCCTTTAAAATTTAGTTCCGGTGTTTGTGGCATTGGCGGGTTCTGTGAGCGCGGCAGTTATCTGGGATGATCTCCCTTCCGGATGTTCGAGCGTCCACCGCGAGCCGGTTGTTTTTCCAGCGCGCGCGCGAGCCTGATCAGTCCTTCGCGGATTTGGGCGGGCGACCAGGCAGCGAATCCGAGCACCAACGCCGGCGGAAGTTTCGCGTCGATGCAAAAGAACGAGAGGGGGCTGATCTTCACCCCCAATTTCAGCCGTCCCTCCTGGAGGACGGCAAGGTCCTTGCCGGAACGGAACCAGGCGAGCGCGTGCAAACCGGCGCCGGCGATCTCGAGGGTGAATCGGTCGCCGAGTAATTTATTGAATTGCTCGATGAATACTTCGCGCCGTTCGGAATACAGTTTTCGCATCCGGCGCACGTGGCTGATGTAAAACCCTTCGGTAATGAAACGGGCCAGGGTGGCCTGGTCGATGGTCGGCGAATGTTGGTCGAGCGCCGTCCGAAGCTTCGCCACGGCGTCGGTTAAGCGATCCGGAACAAGAAGGTAACCGAGACGCAACGAGGGATAGAGAATCTTGCTCATCGTTCCGGCGTAGATCACGCGCCCGCTTCGGTCGAGTCCTTGCAAACAGGGAAGCGGGGGTCCGGTGAAGCGGAATTCGGCGTTGTAATCGTCCTCCAGGATGTAAGCGCCGGTTCTTTGCGCGAATTCCAGCAAATCCTTTCTCCGTTTCAAACTCATGGTAACGCCGAGCGGAAATTGGTGGGACGGGGTGACGTAAATGAGTCGCGGTCGACGCCGGCGCGGCGCTCCGTTAATGACGATGCCTTCCGCATCGACCGGACGCGGCACGATCGTCGCTCCCGCCAGGGCGAACACCCTGCGGGCCTGATGAAACCCGGGATCTTCGATCCAGGCCCCATCGCCCGGATCCAGGACCGCCATTGCGCTGATCAGCATGGCCTGCTGCATCCCGGCGACGATGAGGATCTGGTCGGGATGACAATGGGCTCCCCGGAAATCGCACAAGTAAGCCGACACGGCCTCGCGCAGATCGGCATCGCCGCGGTTGGAGCCATAACGCAACAAATTCACTCCTTTGGTGGCGAGGAGTTGCGCGCGAAGACGCTCCCAGACAGCGATCGGAAATTCGTCCACCGCCGGGATACCCGACGTCAACAAAGCTCCAGGCGCGGCAGCCGTCGGGCCCAGATCAAATTCCGCGCCGGTCCGCGCGTCCGGGATCCGGTTCACGCGCTTCGAGAGGCGCGTCTCCTGCGGTTGCGGCGACGTCAGTCCTCCCCGGTTCGCGCTTAGAAAAGCATCCGGCTGCGGGTCAGCCACGAACGTCCCCGAGCCCGCTTTCGTGACGAGGTACCCTTCCGCTTGAAGTTGCTCGAACGCCAGGTTCACGGTCATTCTCGAAATTCCGAGATCGGCCGCGAGGGCGCGGGAAGAAGGCAACCGGGATGCGCCCTGGCTAAAATTTCCCGACCTTAATTCATCGCGAATCTGCCGATAAAGCTGTTGATGGAGTGGCTCCGGCGCCGCGCGATCAAGGCGCACCATTTCAAAGGCGATGAGAGATCGCTTTCGCCGCCGATTTACAACCCGCCGCTTCATGACCATTCCGAAACTAAGTGGTCCGCCCCTTTTGCACCAAGTGGATATGGCGGGACAGCGGAGAAAGATCACCCTGGTCTTATGCAGCGAAACTCAAAACCAATGGAAAAAATCATGAACAAACATTCCCGTCGCAAACCACTACTGATCAGTACCGCTTTTGCCGTTCTTCTCGGCTTCGCGACTCTTGCTTACGGTAACGTCCCATCGATTGACGTGACCGTCTTCAACGCCGCCGAGAAAGTCGTGTTCAAGCAGGCAATCAACTCTCACGCCACCTTCTCGACCGGAAACCTGCCCGCCGGCAAGTACGTGGTTCAGTTCAACACCGGGAGCGCAAGGGTGAAAGGCAATCAATACCTGCTCGTGGTTTCGGCGGGACACAAAAAAGTGATCGCTGATGCCGTGCCGGGCGAGACCCTCACGAGCGGCGGCGCCGCGATGAAGATCCAGGTAGGTCCCGACTCGCAGATCAGCGGCCAAGTCTTGAACGACGAAGCCATCGCCCAGGCGGGCGGCCCAAAATATCGGACGATCGGCGGCAAACGCTACGTCTGGGTGACCGCGCAAACGGGAACCAATCTCGCAGGGAATTGGGAAGAGGCCGATTTGGCCCCGGCCCGAACTGTGGTGCTCTGGAGCAGGGACGAACTCCAAAAGCGAATCGATCGCGGCGGCGAAGGCAGCATGATTACATATAAAGATGTGTACTGGATGAAGGGGCGAGGGTTCTAGGGACAATCAACCTCCGGATAAAAATCGAGCGGCGGAAAACCCGCCGCTCGATTCGCAATCGGCCCGCGAATATTCGCGTCTGGCCTTAATCGATGCGGCCGACCGGCAGCAGGTACACCTGGTTGGGCGTCGATTTCACGACGAAGGACAACGTCTCTCCCGATCGCACATCCAACGGCCCATAAAACGAAGCGTAAAGCTGGCCTGGACGACTGGCGTAGACCATGTGCCGGCCCGGCGCGAGCGAACGTTCGAAAACGTGGCCCTTTGTAAACGACCCTTCCTGCCTGCCATCGATCCAGACGTTGATCGGGATATTAAGTCCGAGCACCGGCGAATGCTTGAGTCTCAGGACGCCATTGCCGCGCCACTGTTCGGATGGGCCCGCGGCACATTGGTTCGCGCCGGCGAAAAACAACGCGGACACAGTGAGAACGAGAACAACTGCTGAATTCAATTTTTTCATATCAGGTGAACCTCCGGTCACAACTTAACACACTCTTCGCGTGCCGGGAGAGCTGAAAAGTAACACGGCCGATCTCGCTTCGATATCGCCGAAGCGGAATTGGCGCTTGCAGTTGGGGCGCCGAATCGCGTGGACTTCGCGGATGCCGAACGAATCGATCATTGATCCGACCCTCCCGTTCATCGACCTGCATCGGCACCTCGATGGAAGTGTCCGACTCGAGACGATCATCGACCTGGCCCGGCAGCATGACATCGAATTGCCGGGCGCGACGGTGGAAGAGATCCGGCCCCATGTGCAGGTCATGGAGCCGCAGCCGGGATTGATGGCGTTCATCGCGAAAATGCTTTGGGCCACCAGGGTGCTCGCGAATGGAGAAGCGTGCCGGCGTGTTGCCCGCGAGAATGTGGAGGACGCAAAACGGGAAGGGATCGATTACCTCGAGCTGCGGTTCAGCCCCTACTTCATGGCGGAGCCGCACGAGTTGGCCCTGGCTGAGGTGATCGAAGGTGTGGTAGCGGGGATCGCCGAAGGTGTAGCGGCGACGGGCGTTCAGGTGAATCTCATCGGGATCCTGAGCCGGACTTACGGCGCCGAGGTCTGCCACCAGGAACTGGAGGCGTTGCTGACTTACCGGAAACACTTCGTCGCTCTCGATCTGGCCGGGGACGAAGCGAATTTCCCGGCGCCACTTTTTGTCGATCATTTCAAGAAAGGTCGCGACGCCGGCTGGCGGATCACGGTTCACGCGGGCGAAGCGGGCGGGCCGCAGAGCGTTTGGGATGCGATCCAGCTTCTGGGCGCAGCACGGATCGGGCATGGCGTGCGCGCGCTGGAAGATCCGAAGCTGGCCGGTTACCTCGCCGAAAATCGGGTGCCCATCGAAGCGAACCTGACGAGTAACGTTCACACCAGCACCGTCGCCGATCTGGACAGCCATCCGTTGCGCGACATGCTCGCCGCAGGTCTGGTCTGTTCCATCAATACGGACGATCCCGGCGTAAGCGGGATCGATTTGCCCCACGAATTCGGAGTGGCCGCGCCGGCGGCCGGCTTAACCCGCGAGCAGATTCGCCAGGCGCAGATCAACGCGCTCGAGACGGCGTTTCTCTCGGCGGACGAGAAGCGGGAGCTGAGAGAAAAGCGTCAAGGAACGGCGATTTGAAATCGCCGTCTGAAATCGTCGGCGGTTACAAACCGCCGCTCCTTGGAGCGCAGGGACAATCGCCCATGGAAGGACAACCGTGGATCACCGGCGTGCGGACCCGGATTTTTCTGGTGTCGTTTACGCTCCTCTTTTTCGAGCTGCTCTGTATCCGGTGGATTCCGGCCTACGTCCGTTATCTCAGCTACTTCACGAACTTCATCCTCCTGGCGTCGTTCCTCGGGATGGGGCTCGGAATTTTGGTGGCTCGCCGGCCGAACTTTCGGTTCCCGCCATTTCCATTCCTCGTGCTGGCGCTAGCGATCGTCGTCGCGGTCAATCGATTCGAGCTGAATATTTCCAGCACCGACGTTCTCTATTTCGGGTCGGGCACAACGGGGTTCGCGCGGGCGGAGAGTTTCATTCTGCTGCCGTTGATCTTTACGTTTGTGGCGGCCGCGTTCGTTCCCCTCGCCCGTTCGTTAGGCGAACTCTTTACCAAGACGGAGCCGCTCACCGCCTACACGTTCGATATCCTGGGCAGCCTCGCCGGAACGGCGGCGTTTTTTCTTGTCGGCCTCTTTTCCTTGCCGCCGGTGATCTGGTTCGCCGCGCTGGGCCTGCTCGTCCTGTCGTTAGGCCAACGGCGGACATTTGTCGCCACGGTGCTCCCGGTCCTCGCCGCCGCGGGCATCGCGCTTTTTCTCCAGCGCGGCACCTATTGGTCGCCCTATTACAAAATCACGCTCACCCCGGCACAGCCAAAGGGCTACGAGCTGGATGTGAACAGCATCGGCCATCAAAGCATGATCCCGTGGCAATCGAAGGAACCGTTTTATCGCCGCGTTTATGAGCTCTTCCCCGACGCCCGGTTTCAACACGCCCTCATCCTCGGAGCTGGGACCGGCTCGGACACGGCGACCGCGCTCGCTCACGGCGTGCAACTGATCACCGCCGTAGAAATCGACCCGGTCATTCAAAAGCTCGGCGCCGACCTGCATCCCGACCGGCCCTACTCCGATCCGCGGGTCAGGCTGGTGAACAATGACGGCCGCGTTTTCCTCCGGAACACAAACGAGAAATACGATCTCATCATTTTCGCGTTGCCGGATTCGCTCACGCTCACGTCGAGCATCGCGAATCTGCGTCTCGAAAGTTTTCTTTTTACCCAGGACTCGCTCGAGGCCGCGCGGGCCGCGCTCCGGCCGGATGGCGTCCTCGTCCTCTACAATTATTACCGCGAGCCGTGGCTCATCGAAAAGCTGGCCGGCATGGTGACCCGCGCATTCGGCCGCGATTCGTTTGTCTCGACTTATGGCGGACAAGGGCGCGGCGCGGTCATCATCAACGGCCCGCACCTGGCGACGATAACGGCGTCGCCCTACCGGGAACAAACGGTGTCGGACGCAACCCGTTTGCGGGTAACCGGCGAAGGAATGATCGGCACCACCGCTATTTCGCCGGCCACCGACGACTGGCCGTTCGTGTATCTGCCGCGTCCTTCCTTTCCGGGACTTTATCTGCGCGGCCTCGCGGTCGTCGCGGCCGTTTCACTCGGCGGCATTTGGTTGTTCGCGCCGCGATCGGTGCTGGGGCGCTTCGACTGGCACATGTTTTTTCTGGGCGCGGCCTTCGCGCTTCTGGAAGTAAAAGCGCTGATCACGTTCGCGCTTCTTTTCGGCAGCACCTGGATCGTAAACTCGCTCGTCTTCTTCGCCGTCCTCGCCAGCGTCCTGGTCGCGGTCCGGGTCAACGTGCGGTTCCGCGTCCGGCGGATCTGGATCTTTTATCTGCTCCTTTTTGGAATGCTCGGGCTGAACCTGGTGGTTCGCCCGGAAACGCTGCTCTTCGCGAATGCGTTCGCGCGATACCTGGTCGCGAGCCTGCTCACCTTCGCGCCCGTGTTCCTGGCGAACGTGATCTTCTCGAACTCGTTTCGCGACACCGAGACAGCGGACATCGCGTTCGCGTCGAACCTTCTCGGGATCATGACCGGCGGGATGCTCGAATACCTCAGCATGCTCTTCGGTTATCATGCGCTGCTCTGGCTCGTCATCGCGTTCTACGCCGTCGCGATGGCCTGGCGAGCGAAGAACCAAGAAGCGGCGACCTCGCCGCAGTCGTTGTAGCGTGCGGCTGTCACCGGCGCATGTTTCTGCGCCGGAGTTCGCTGGCGACAGCGGACGCTACAATCCGCAGCTGGAAGCGCTCGCCCCTCGTCAGCTCGAGAGAGTCTCGCCCTAACGATCGACACTGGACAGGACACGAAAATTTTTGCGCGGCCCGAGAAACGGGCCTAACTACTTTGATATGTCCGCCTACGAGCCAGAGCCGGATCGGGTCTGGGATGAATACGAGTGGGAGCGGTTTCTCCAGCAGCAGGACCATAAGACGGAGAAGTACATGGAGCTCCTCGAGAAGTATCTCGATCATCCGCAACGCGACCAGATCATCGCGCGCGAGATGGGATGGACGCAGCTCCTCAATGAAGAAGAGGGCGACACCTGGAGCGATGAAGTGGACACGATGCTGGCGGAGGAATCGAACTCGCGCGGTGGAGACGACGCCCAACAAGAGCCGCCCAGTTTCACCGATGGGTTCGAGGACCACACCCTTTATCGGGCGGCGTTCGCCCTGACGATCTGGATCGATCAACTCTTCGACGACCAGGCGGCGCTCCAGAATGAGCCGGCCGCCGTGAAACTGGCGACGCACTCGGCGTTGGCCAGCGCCAAACTCGCGGCCGCCCTCAGCGACGACGACGTGGACGAAATCGGAATGACGATCGCGTATCTGAAGCGGGCGCTGAAGGCGATCACGGTCTCGATGGAAGCGGGGGCGCAGCTCGTGGCCGAGAAGCTCATCACGCCCCAACAGCATTCCGTCCTTCAACAGCGGCTTTTCGAAGTTCGCGACGGAATCATCTCGCTGATGGGGCAGTATCGGGGCGAGTGGCTTCGCCGCTACGGCAGCCTCTAGGCGCCGTTGAATGAATTGGCGGCGATTCCGTCCAAATATGCATACGGAAGCGACTCCGGCCCAAGCCGATGTCCCGGAACTCGAACTGGTAAAACGTTGCCAGAATGGGGATACCGAGGCGTTTGACGAGCTGGTCACCCGCTACCGAACGAGAATTTTTGGCATGATCTACAACATGGTACATAGCGAGCAGGACGCCTGGGACCTCGCCCAGGACAGCTTCCTGAAAGCGTGGAAATCGATCGGGCGCTTCCGCGGCCAATCCTCTTTCTACACCTGGATTTACCGGATCGTGACCAACGTCACCATCGATTGGCTCCGGAAAAAGCAGGTCAAAGGCAGCGGCACCGAGTTCGACGACGCCGTCCAGTTGAAAGAAATCGATCCCGCCTCGCGGACCGCGCCGAAGGCCGACGCGCTCCCCCACCAGCGGATGGAACGCCAGGAAATCCGGGCCCGGATCGACGCGGCCATCGAGCAGCTTTCGCCGGAACATCGGGCGGTAATTTTGATGAAGGAAACCGAAGACATGCAATACCACGAAATTGCGGAAGCCCTCGGCTGCTCGATCGGCACGGTGATGTCCCGGCTTTTCTACGCCAGAAAAAAACTGCAGAACCTCCTGAGGGACCTCTATGAAAACGTTTGAAGAAAAATGGACCGCCTGGGTCGACGGCGAACTCGCCGGCCGCGAGCTGGTGGAGTTCGAAGCGTCGCTTCCCGATCTGGCGGCCGCGGAGGCCGAGAAGCGTGACGCGCACGAGCTGGGCACGTTCCTGAAGGAGCATCTCCCTTGTCTGGCCATGGGGAACGAGGAATTCTTTCATCATCAATTGCGAGAAAAGATCGCCAGCGATACGGCTGTTCCCACAAGCCCAAGTGCCGATGGCGATCGCGGGTGGTGGCCGATTGGCCGGCTGGTCTGGGTCGGCGCCACCGCGCTTGCCATGTTCGCCGCAGTAACGTTTTTCGTAATCCGGGAACAACCGGCAACCGATCAGTCACAGTATTTGTCGCAGATCCTGAATGCGCGGGTCGATCCGGCGGTGAGCCCGAACGCCACAATCACGATGTTCGAATCGAAGGAAGACAAAGTGACGATTCTTTGGGTCGAAGGGTTGCAGTCCCTTCCCTCCGAGTTCGCTTCCAAGTAATCTCTTGTCATGCCACGACGCTTCGCTCTGCTGCTTTGCGTTGGGCTGGCGCTGATTTTCAGCGCCGAAGCGCGGGGCGCCCAGACTGTCTGGAGCGGCCTGGTGATCGCACACAATGCCGCCAAGCCGGCGCCAGTCCCATCGGAGCTGACTTACCTCGAGGAAACACTGAAGGATTGGTTCGGCTACAACCAGTTTGAGGTCATCGGCCAATCGCGAAAAGTCCTGGTGACCGGCTCGGAAGACTGGCTCGCGCAGAGTAAATATTTTTCGCTCCACGTCGATTCCAAAGAAGGGAATGACAAGACCGGTTACCGCGTGAACCTGAAGCTATTTCAGGAGAGCAACCTTCTCCTGGAGTGGGAAGCGAAGTTGAGCAAAGAGCGCCCGATCATCGTCAAAGGCCCCCA
>JBEEHG010000067.1:0-4854 GCA_041167265.1 Verrucomicrobiota bacterium
GTCTCGTCAAAGAGCGGATGACGTTGTTCGACATCAACATCGACGGCATGACGCCGCAGAAGTTGATCAACCCGAAAGCGCTCAGCGCGGTGATTCGCGATTTCTTCGGACGCTCGCAGCTCTCCCAGTTCATGGACCAGACGAATCCGCTCGCCGAGCTGACGCACAAGCGCCGTCTCTCGGCCCTCGGGCCAGGCGGATTGAGCCGCGATCGCGCGGGCTTCGAAGTCCGCGACGTCCATCCGTCCCACTACGGACGGATTTGTCCGATCGAGACGCCGGAAGGTCCAAACATCGGGCTCATCAGCTCGATGAGCACTTTTGCGCGGATCAACGAATTCGGTTTCATCGAAACGCCTTACCGCAAAGTGGAAAAAGGCCGGGTCACAGACCAGATCGATTATCTGACCGGCGATCGGGAAGAGAACTTCCTCGTGGCGCAGGCGAACGCGACCATGGACGCGAAGGGCCATCTTACCCAGGAGAAGGTTTCCGTCCGTTATCGCGGTGACTTTTTGGAAGTCGAACCGTCGAAGGTCCATTACATGGACGTCTCACCGAAACAGCTCGTTTCGGTCGCAGCCGGATTGATTCCATTTCTGGAACATGACGACGCGAACCGCGCGCTTATGGGTTCGAACATGCAGCGCCAGGGCGTGCCGTTGATCGTGTCCGAATCGCCGCTCGTGGGCACCGGTTTGGAAGGCAAGGTCGCGCGCGATTCGCATGCGGTTCTCATTTCAACCGAAGCCGGCAAGGTCGCTTCGGTCACGGCAGATCAGATCGTCGTCACGAAGGACGGCCACATGCCGGAAGGCAAGCGCAAGCTGAAGACCGATATCGAAGCGGGCATCCACGTTTACGAGCTGCGGAAGTTCATGCGCTCGAACGCGGGTACCTGCGTGAACCAGAAACCGATCGTGAAGAAAGGCCAGCACGTGAAGCGCGGCCAGGTGATCGCCGATGGACCAAACACCGACCAGGGCGAACTCGCTCTCGGCCGCAACGTCCTCGTCGCATTCATGCCCTGGAACGGTTACAACTTCGAAGACGCCATCATGATCTCGGAGAAGGTCGTGAAGGAGGACATTTACACCTCGATTCATATCGATGAATTCGAGATCGGCGCTCGCGACACCAAGCTCGGGCCGGAAGAAATCACGCGCGACATTCCCAACGTCAGCGAAGAAGCGCTTCGCAACCTCGGACCGGACGGCGTGGTGCGCGTCGGCGCGGAAGTGAAGCCGGGCGACATCCTCGTTGGCAAGATTACTCCAAAGAGCGAGACGGAACTGGCGCCGGAAGAGCGTTTGCTCCGCGCCATCTTTGGTGAAAAAGCCGCGGACGTTAAGGACACCTCGCTCACGGTGCCATCGGGCACCTACGGCATCGTCATGGACGTCAAAGTCTCGTCGCGCCACGAAGTTTCACGCGAGAAGCTGACGCCGTCGGAGACGAAGCGGCAGCTCAAAACGATCACGGAAGACAATCGCAAGAAGAAGGAAGAGCTGACGGAGCAACTGACCGATTCGCTCTCGAACATTCTGCTGGGCGAAAAGATCCCGTTGGACGTGGTGAACGCGGAGACCGGTGAGATCATCATTCCCGCGAACCGGAAGATCACCAAGACGCTCCTGCGAAAACTGGCGACCGTTTACGATCACATCGAGATCGATCCGAGCCCGATCCGGAACAAGATCCGGGAGATCATCGCTTCCTACGAACACAAGTTCGCGGAACTGGAGCTGGAGCGCGAGCGCTCGATGGATCGCGTCGAAAGCGGCGACGACATCGATCCGGGCATCATCAAGCAGGTCAAAGTTTTCATCGCCAGCAAGCGCAAGCTCAGCGTTGGCGACAAGATGGCGGGTCGTCACGGGAACAAGGGCGTTGTCGCACGGATCGTTCCGGAAGAGGACATGCCCTTCCTGCCGGACGGAACGCCGGTCGAAATCGTGTTGAACCCGCTCGGTGTGCCGAGCCGTATGAACGTCGGCCAGGTGTTGGAAACCCACCTTGGCGTCGCTGCGAAGGCGCTTGGCTTCAAAGTCGCCACGCCGGTCTTCGACGGAATTTCGGAAACCAAGATCCGCGAATACCTGAACGACGCGAAGAAGGAGCCGGGCTTCACCTGGGTCCAGGAGAATGGCAAGGCGCGGTTGTTCGATGGCCGGACTGGCGACGCGTTCGATCAGGAAGTGGTCGTTGGCTACATCTACATGATGAAGCTCGGACACCTCGTGGCGGACAAGATCCACGCGCGCGCGGTCGGGCCTTACTCGCTTGTCACACAGCAGCCGCTGGGCGGCAAGGCCCAGTACGGCGGTCAGCGTTTCGGCGAGATGGAGGTCTGGGCGCTCGAAGCCTACGGCGCGGCTTACACCTTGCAGGAACTCCTCACGGTGAAATCCGACGACGTCCAGGGACGGACGCGCATCTACGAGTCGATCGTCAAAGGCGACAACTCACTCGAGGCCGGGACACCGGAATCTTTCAACGTGTTAATCAAGGAAATGCAGTCGTTAGGCCTCGACGTTAAAGTCGGCGGCCAGGCGCCGAGCAATTTCCTGGAAAACGTGGCGTAATTTTTTTCAAACAATTCTCTAATTATTAAATGAACGAACATTCCTGGCGGGAACTAGTCGGTGAAGAACGCGCGGTCGGCTTCGACCAGGTGGCGATCGGGGTCGCCTCCTCGGATACGATGCGGTCGTGGAGCAAGGGCGAAGTGAAGAATCCGGAGACGATCAACTACCGGACCTTTAAGCCCGAGAAGGGCGGTTTGTTTTGCGAGCGAATTTTCGGGCCGACCCGCGACTGGGAATGCTCGTGCGGAAAATACAAGCGGATCAAGCACAAGGGCGTCATCTGCGACCGTTGCGGCGTGGAAGTGACGCTGGCGCGGGTGCGGCGCGAACGCATGGGTCACATTGAGCTGGCCGTGCCGGTCTCGCACATTTGGTTCTACAAATGCATGCCGTCGCGTCTCGGATTGATGCTCGACATGAGCGCCCGGCAGCTCGAGCGCGTCATCTATTACGAGGACTACATCGTCATCGATCCGGGCAAGACCCCGCTGACCAAGACGCAGCTCCTGAACGAAGTGGAGTATCGCGAAGCGCAGGAACAATACGGCGAAGATTTCGTTGCCGGGATGGGCGCGGAAGCGGTCAAGAAACTCCTTTCCGAGATCAACCTCAACAAGCTCAACAAGGAGCTGGAAGAGGCGATGGGGAACACGAAGAGCAAACAGATTCGCAAGAAACTGGCGAAGCGGTTGAAGCTCGTGCAAGGCTTCGCCTCGTCGCATGCCCGTCCCGACTGGATGGTGCTCGATGTTCTGCCAGTTATCCCGCCCGACCTGCGTCCGCTCGTGCCGCTGGAAGGCGGACGGTTCGCGACCTCGGACCTGAACGATCTTTACCGGCGCGTGATCAACCGGAACAACCGCTTGAAAAACCTGCTCCAGCTGAAGACGCCGGACGTCATTATCCGCAACGAAAAGCGCATGCTGCAGGAAGCGGTCGACGCGTTGTTCGACAACGGCCGCCACGGCCGCGCCGTCACTGGCGCGGGCAATCGCCCGCTGAAATCGCTCAGCGACATGCTCAAGGGCAAGGGCGGACGTTTCCGCCAGAACCTGCTCGGCAAACGCGTCGATTACTCGGGCCGTTCCGTTATCGTGATCGGGCCGGAGCTGAAACTCAACCAGTGCGGGTTGCCGAAGAAGATGGCGCTTGTCCTGTTCGAGCCATTCATCATCCGCCGGCTCAAGGATCTCGGTTACGTCCACACTGTGCGGAGCGCGAAGAAGATGATCGAGCGCCAGACCCCGGAAGTCTGGGACATTCTCGAAGAGGTCACGAAGGGCCACCCGGTGCTGCTGAACCGCGCGCCGACCTTGCACCGTCTCTCGATCCAGGCTTTCGAACCGCAATTGATCGAAGGCGAAGCGATCCGGATTCATCCGCTCGTTTGCACCGCTTACAACGCGGACTTCGACGGCGACCAGATGGCGGTCCACGTGCCGCTGTCAGTCGAAGCGCAGATGGAAGCGCGCATGCTCATGCTCGCGCCGAACAATATTTTCTCGCCTTCGAGCGGGAAGCCGATCACCACGCCGTCGCAGGACATTACACTCGGCTGTTATTACCTGACGCAAAATCCGCGGCGCGCAGCGGGCACGGAGAAGGAAACGCGCCTGCCGTTGTTTGCGAACGCGACCGAAGTCGAGTTCGCGATGGCGGATGGCAAGGTGAAAACGCACGACCGGATTCGTTACAAGAACCCGGATGTCGGTTTGGAAACCATTTACGGAAACCCAACCGATCGTGTGATGGAAACGACCGCGGGCCGGGTCATCTTCAATGCGATCTGGCCGGTCAAGCTCGGCTTTTTCAACAAGCCCGCGGGCAAGAAGCAGCTCAGCGACATCATCTGGCGTTGCTATCAGGTCGCCGGACAAAACGGCACGGTCGAGACTCTCGATCGCCTGAAGGAGCTCGGGTTCGCGGAAGCGACCAAGGCGGGAATTTCCATCGGAATTTCCGACATGATCATTCCGAAGGAGAAAGAGACCGAGCTCCAGAATGCCTACAAGTCGATCAAGACGGTCGAGCAGCAGTATCGCAAGGGCATCATCACCGACGGCGAGCGTTACAACAAGATCATCGACATTTGGACCCACGCCGGCGACGAGATCTCGAACGTCATGTTCCGCACTCTCGAACACAACGAGGGCCGCAAGGAATTGAACCCGGTCTTCCTGATGGTCGACTCGGGTGCGCGAGGCAATCGCCAGCAGGTAAAACAGCTTGCGGGCATGCGCGGATTGATGGCGAAGCCGTCGGGCGA
>JBEEHG010000068.1:0-113653 GCA_041167265.1 Verrucomicrobiota bacterium
CCGCCACTCGGGCCGCGGAAAAGATGGGCGTCGATGGAATGCTGATCGTGGCGCCGTATTACAACAAGCCGAGCCAGGAAGGACTTTTCCGGCATTTCCAGGCGATCGCTCAGGCGACGGGCGCGCCAATCATGCTCTACAACATTCCCGGGCGTTGCGCCGTCGATATCGGGCCGGAAACCGTCGAACGGCTGGCCATGGATTGCGCGAACATCGTTGCGATCAAGGAAGCGAGCGGCAGCGTCGATCGCGTGAGCGAACTGCGCGCCCGCCTGCCGGAAGCGTTCACGGTTTTGAGCGGCGACGATTCGCTCACCCTGCCCTTCCTGGCGGTCGGCGCGGTCGGCGTCGTGAGCGTCGCGTCGAATTTATTTCCGGCGGAAGTCGTCACGCTCGTCCAGGCGTTTCGGGCCGGCGATACAAAAAGCGCGCTGGATTTGCACCTGAAAATGCTGCCCGTTTTCAAGGACCTGTTCATCGAGCCGAACCCGGTGCCGGTGAAGACCGCACTTTCGTGGCGCGGGGTGATGTCGGCGGAATGCCGGCTGCCGTTGTGCGAGATGAGCGCCGCGAACCAGGCGCGCTTACGCAAGACGCTCGAGGCTTTCGCTGGAGCCAACTGAAATGCCAGTGCGCGTTCTGTTGTTGGGCGCGAAAGGCCGGATGGGCCAGGCGATCGCGGACGCCGCCGCGAAGACCGAAGTCGAGATAACAGCGGGCCTGGACATCGGAGACGACATCGCGCAGGCGATCCGTAACTGCGACGTCGTCATCGATTTTAGTCATCCGAACGCCAGCAGCGAACTGGGCCGCGCCTGTGCCGAGGCGAAGAAGCCGGCCGTCATCGGAACCACCGGCCATTCGAAGGCAGAACGAGAGGCGCTGGAGAAACTGGCCGGGTCCGTGCCCGTCGTCCTTTCTCCCAACTTCAGCGTCGGCGTGAATGCGCTCTTTTGGCTGACCCGAAACGCCGCGCAGATGCTCGGGGACGATTTCGATCTCGAGATCAGCGAAATGCATCATCGGCTGAAGAAGGATGCCCCGAGCGGGACCGCGAAAAAGTTGGCCGAAATTCTCTGCGAAGTCCGAAAGCTCGATTACACGAAAGATGTGCGGCACGGCCGCGAAGGCTTGATCGGGGAACGGCCGACAAAAGAGATCGCCGTCCACTCGATTCGCGGCGGCGACGTGGTCGGCGATCACACCGTGACATTCGCCGGGGCGGGGGAGCGATTGGAGCTTTCGCACAAGGCGGCGAGCCGCGAGACTTTTGCGCTGGGTGCCTTGCGGGCCGCGCGGTGGATCGTCGGCAAACCGCCGGGGCTCTACAGCATGGAAGACGTTCTCGGACTCCGATGAGAGCCGGGGTTGCGCTCGGTTCGAATCTCGGGGAGCGGCTCGCGCACTTGCGCAACGCGCGCAAGGAGATCGCCGCGATGAGCCGGAGCCTGCCTCCGTTGCGCTGCTCGGCGATTTACGAGACGGAGCCGGTCGATTGCGAAAAAGGCGCCGCGAAATTTTTCAACGCCGCGATCGAGTTTGGATATGCCGGTCCGCCGGAGGAACTGCGGCGTGAGCTGGCGGGCATCGAGAAAATCCTCGGCCGTGCTGCGGCCCACGAGCGAAACGTTTCCCGCCCGATCGATCTCGACCTGCTTTATTTCGGCGACGTAGTGATGGAAACGGCTGAGCTGCGTTTGCCCCATCCGCGGATCGTCGATCGTGAGTTCGTTCTTCGGCCCCTGGCAGACATTCGTCCCGACTTGGTTCTGCCGAACCAGACCGAAGCTGTTAGTGCCCTGCTTTTGCGTCTGCCCGCGAGCGGAGTGGTGCGGCTCGATTTGGAATGGTAGGGTCCTGGCCCGATGACGGACTTTTGCGATAACAAGAGGCGGGGGGAAAAAATCACGGCGCTGACGGCCTACGATTACCCCACCGCGCGCCTGCTGGACGAAAGCGGCATCGACATCATCCTGGTCGGCGATTCGTTAGGCATGGTCGTGCTCGGCTATGAAGACACGACCGAGGTGACTCTGGCTGACATGGTCCATCACACCCGGGCCGCGGCGCGCGGAGTGAAACGGGCTTTGCTCGTGGGCGATCTGCCCATTCACAGCTACGACGACGCCGCGCAGGCCGTCGCGTCCGCGCGCGCGTTGCGGGACGCGGGGGCGCAGGCCGTGAAGCTCGAAGGCGGCGCGAGCCACGTTGCGCAAATCGAGGCGATCATTAACGACGGCATCCCGGTGATGGGTCATATCGGCATGCTCCCGCAAAGTGTCCGCGAGGAAGGCGGCTACAAAGTGAAGGGCCGGACGCCGGCCGAAGCCGAAGCGCTTCTTCGGGATGCGGTGGCGGTGGAAAAAGCCGGAGCGTTTTCGGTTGTGCTCGAAATCGTAGCGCCGGAAACCGCGCGCCAGATTACGCAGGCGCTGCAAATCCCGACCATCGGGATCGGCTCGGGTTTATCTTGCGATGGCCAGATCCTGGTGACCCACGATCTCATCGGGTTGTTCCCGTGGTTCACCCCCAAGTTCGTTTCGCCCGAAGCGCGAGTGGCTGATGAGATTCGCCGGGCGGCCCACGCCTTCATCCGCCGAACGAAATCGGCTTAGCTAAAACTGAACGAAGCGCCCGCGCGACTGTCAGGGATTTGCGTGCAGTTTGACAACAACGTCCGGCTGCCGGTTCGTTTCGTGACCTAAATGAGAACATCCGAGTTTACCGATTTCGAGGAGGCGCTGCTGGCTGGGAACAAGCAGCGCAACTGGCTCCTCGTCGGGTTGGTCGTTTCGCTCGCCCTCCACGGCGCGCTTTGCGGTTATTTTTACCGGACGGTTTTCCTGCCGGTGACCCCGCTTACGGAGGAGCGCATCCAGGTGCCGACTTTCAAAGTTAAAAGCGTCGAGATGCAGCCGTTGGAAAAACCCGCGATCGACCAGGCGAATCCCGCGGCGAAACCGGAAGCGGACAAGACCGACGTGCAGTTGCCCGACGAAAAGAAGTCTTTCGACCAATTGCTGGACGACGTCCACGCGACCACGGCGATCCCGGACGATACCCGCGACGTTTTACCGGACATGCCGAAGGTGGAACAGAATCCGGATTCGGTCATGAACGAGATCGAGCAAAGCAGCGCGCAGTCGCTTTCGAAAAGTCCGAACGCGACCCGCGAGCAGAATCTCTTGAACGACTCGGCGACTTCGGGCCGGCCCCAGCCGGCGTTGACCGGGACGGAGCTTGCAACGAGCACGACGATCAAGCGCCCGAATACGTTCAACAAGCTGCCGGGCGACAGCAGTGGACCCACCCGAAACAAGGTGCCCGGGTTCAGCGACCTCGATTCGTTGCTCTCGCAGAAAGGGCCGCTCGGTTCGGGAACGAAACTCCGGATGCCGGACGACCAGCTGTTTAGTTACGACAGCGCCGACCTGCAATCGAGCGCGATCTCGCAACTGCAAAAGCTCGGCACCCTGATCAAACGCAACCCGAAAGCGACCTTCACGGTCGAGGGGTATACCGATTCGTTAGGTTCGCCCGATTACAATCTGGAGTTGAGCCAGCGCCGCGCCGATAGCGTGAAGCAATACCTTGTCGACGTGATGGGAATCAATCCGGCCCAGGTGGAAACGAAAGGGTACGGAGCCTCGAAATTCCTCGTTATCCCGCGTCCGGTCCCCGTGAATTCTCCCGAGGAACAAGCCGAGATCGAACGGCAGCGCCCCAACCGACGCGTCGTCATCGTCGTCCACACCGACGCACGGTGATTACCAGTTCTTGATCCACTGCGATTGGTTCGGCGAAGCGGCGGTGTCGATGACTCCGCCCGTGCTCCAGAGATCGAAGGTAGGATTGTAGCCGTCGGTTCCGCTCGGGGTTGACGCTTTGACCGTCGAGTAACCGTACGCGTTACCGAACGGGTCGCGGATGAAGAGCACAGCTGATGTTTGATCGGTGGGACTTAGCTGATTGGGCTTGAAGCCGAAATACGATTTCGCTTCAGCAACACGGGTTGAGTCATTGTCGGCGTCGCCGCTTATCAACTTATAAAGGGCGAGGCTCGCGCTTTGATACGTAGCTGGATCCCCTGCGGCGTTGGGTTTGAGCGCATTGGTTTCTGCCGCGGCCGGATACACCCCATTGTCGGCTTTGTAATTCTCCAGCGCTGCCGAAATGGCCGCTATCTCGGCTTCAGCTCTGGAACGCTGGCCCTTTTTGCTTACGTAACTCGACGTCGCCAGAATCAATCCGGCTAGGACAATGATGATCGCCATGACGATGAGCAACTCGATGAGAGTGAAGGCGGCTTGGCGGAACATAGGCATCCTGCCTGTGTGCCCAGCGGACATTCTGTCCGCTGCAAAACCGACAGCCGAGTGAAACTCTGCTGGGCGCACAGACTGAAAGTCTATGTTCCGGCCGCTCACCATCAGCTTTGTTGCTGCAACCCGCTAATGATGCTGATCAGCGGCATGAACAACGCGATCACGATCGTTCCCACGACCAGGGCCAGGAACACGATCATGATCGGTTCCAGTAACGACGTGAGCGCCGCGACCGCATTGTCTACCTCGTCGTCGTAAACTTCAGCGATCTTCAACAGCATCTCGGGCAATTGGCCGGTCTCTTCGCCCACGTCGATCATGCTGATGACCATGGGTGGGAACGCGCCGCTGGTCTCGAGCGGCAGCACGATCGATTCGCCTTCCTTGACGCTGTCGTGCACCTGGGAAATGGCGCGCGCGATCACGCTGTTGCCGGCGGTCTCGCGCGTGATCGTCAAAGCCTGCAGAATCGGCACGCCGCTGGTGACCAGCGTTCCGAGGGTGCGCGAAAACCGCGAAATCGAGGTCTTACGAATCAGGTCGCCAAAGAGCGGCGCGCGCAGCTTCACGCGATCGAGAAAATTTTGCCCGCCCTGGGTCCGGGCGAGGACTTTGTAGCCAATCGCGAGGCCAACCAATGCTCCCACCAGGATGGCCCAATGATTCTGAACAAAGCTGCTCACGCCGATGACAAAGACGGTGATGGTCGGGAGCGGCTTGTCGCCGAGCATGTCGTGAAAGATCGCTTCGAACCGCGGCACGATGAACACGAGGAGAAAAGTCATGATGCCCACGGCCAGTACGAGCACGATGAGCGGATAGACCATCGCGGCAACGACCTTGTTTTTGATCTTCTGCGCTTTCTCCTGGAATTCCGCGAGCCGGGTCAGGACCACTTCGAGCACGCCCCCCAGCTCGCCGGCTTTCACCATGTTGACGTAGAGATCGTTGAAGATGCGCGGATGCTGCGCGAGCCCTTCGGAGAACGTGCTCCCGCCCTGGACCGAATCGGCCAGCTTGTTGATCGTATTTTTGAGAACGGCATCGCGCTCCTGTTTCGAAAGAACGTTTAATCCGCGGAGCAACGGCAGGCCGGCGTCGATCAAGGTCGCGAGCTGGCGGGTGAAAATCATCAGCACCTTTGGCTTCACCGTCTTCCGCTGGAAGAGAACGATGTTCACGCCGCCGGCCTTTTTTTCGGCGCGCGGCTCCTTCACTTTCTTCTGCCGCGCCGCCTTCGGCTGGGCCGCGGCTGCTGCGCCTTCTTCGTAAACGTGGGTCGGGAAATAACCGGCCCGCCGCAGCTCGCCGATCGCTTCGTTGGTGGTGGATGCTTCGACGAGCCCGGTCGATTCCTGTCCGCGCGAATCGAGAGCGATGTAGGTGAACCGCGGCATGGCGAAGAATGACGAATTACCGAATGACGGATGACGAATCAATGACCAATGACTAATGGGCGTAAGTTGCTTCGTCCGTCATTCCTCATTCGATAATTCGTCATTTCCTCAAGTGTACTTGAGGACCTCCTCGATCGTCGTGTCGCCGGCGAAAATACTGCGCAAACCATCCTGCCGCAGGGTCACCATTCCCAGCTCGACCGCTTTTTCTTTTAGCGTCACCGTCGGCGCGCGTTCGTTGATCATCTCCCGGAGCGGGTCGGTGATCTTCATCAATTCGTAGATGCCTTTGCGGCCTTTGTAGCCGGTTTGATTGCAGGCGTCGCAGCCCTTGCCGTAGAAAAATTTGCGGTCGCCGATATCGTGGCGGGAAAGGCCGAGCTGCCCGAGGAGCAGTTCGGTCGGCTCATACGTTGTCCGGCATTGGGGACAGATGCTGCGGAGCAAACGCTGGCCAAGCACGGCTTCGAGGGTGGACGAAATCAGGAACGGCTCCACGCCCATGTCGATCAGCCGGGTGATGGCGCCGGGCGCGTCGTTCGTATGCAGGGTGGTGAAAACCAGATGCCCGGTGAGCGACGCCTGGATGGAGATCTGCGCCGTCTCGAGGTCGCGCGTTTCACCCACCATGATCCGGTCCGGGTCCTGCCGGAGAAATGCGCGCAGCGTCCGCGCGAACGTCAACCCGATTGCCTCGTTCACCGGCACCTGGACGATTCCTTCCAGGTCGTACTCGACTGGTTCTTCCGCCGTGAGCAGTTTCGAATCGATGGTGTTGATCCGGCGAAGACAGGAATAAAGCGTCGTCGTTTTTCCCGAACCGGTCGGCCCGGTAACAATGAAGATGCCGTTCGGCCGATGGATGATTTCGAGGATGTAATCGTAGATGTATTCGGGCAGACCGAGCGCTTCGAGGTCGAGATTGACCGTGGATCGGTCCAGAACGCGGAGAACGACGCTCTCGCCAAATTGCGTCGGCAACGTGGACACGCGCAGATCGACACTCCGGCCCGCGACGTTTTTCTGGATGCGTCCGTCCTGCGGCAAACGCCGCTCCGCGATGTTCATGTTTGCCATTACTTTCACCCGCGAGATCACCGGCAACGCGAGGTGGCGCGGCGGCGGCGCCATTTCATAGAGCGCGCCGTCGACCCGGTAGCGGATTTTGAATTCGTTCTCGAACGGCTCAAAATGGATGTCGCTCGCCCGGTCCTGGATCGCCTGGAACAGGATCAGGTCGACGAACCGAATGATCGGCGTCGCGTTGGCGTCGGCTTCGACGGCGCTGGCGCTCTCGTCCGTGCCGCGTAACGCCAGCAGCTCGCCGGTTTCCCCGAGCTGCTTGAGGATGTCTTCCATGCTCGAGCTGTCGCTGCCGTAGTAACGCTTGATCCGCTCTTCGACTTCCTCCGCGGGCGCGACCACGACGTGGACGTCCTTCCCGAGCGCGAAGCGCAAATCCTCCGCCGCGCGCGGATCCAGCGGATCGACGAGCGCGACGTCGAGGGTGTGATCGCTCAACGCCACCGGAAGCGCGCGATGAAGCCGCGCCAGACCCGCCGGAATGAGCCGCAGAATTTCCGGTGCGATGTCCCCTTCGCCGAGCTCGACAAACTCCGTCCCGAGAGCGTCAGCGATGACCTGATAGAACTGCCGGTGATCGACGAACCCGCTGTCGATGAGGGCTTGCTCGACGGTCTTGCCGTTGAGCTGCGCTTCCTGCAACACGTCGTCCGCTTGCGATGATTGCAGCACCTGTTGCTCGACGAAAATGTCCGCTACCTGTTGCGCGTTCATGTTCTCATTAGGGGAGCGCACGCGCCCCGCGTGCTGGCGATCGCGCCCTCGCGATCGCGAACTTTTCTGAAGATTGTTTTGGCGAGGGCGCCAAAACCAGCACGCGAGGCGCGTGCGCTCCCCAGAGACTGCATTTCCACGCTCATCTTAGTTTGAATCTCCCAACGTTATCGAAATCACTTCCTCCGCCGACGTCATGCCGGCGAGGAGTTTGCGGACGCCGTCTTCGCGCAGCGTGCGCATGCCCAGTTCGCGGGCGCGCTGGCGCAGCATCAGGGTCGAACGCCGGTTGTTGATCATGTGGCGGACGTTGTCGTCGATGACGAAAATCTCGAAGATTCCCATCCGGCCTTTGTAACCAAGCCCGCGGCATTCCTCGCAGCCGACCGGTTTCATCACCTGGGCGTCGGCCATTTGCCCGGGCTCCAGGTTGAGGGCGCGCAGTTCGGTTTCGCTGAGTTCGCCCGGTTGTTTGCAATTCAAACAGAGGCGCCGGACCAGTCGTTGCGCCATGATCGCGCGCACCGATGAGGCGACGAGGAATGGCTGCACGCCGATGTCCACCAACCGCGCGACGGCTGAGGGCGCGTCGTTCGTGTGCAGGGTGCTGAACACGAGGTGGCCGGTAAGACTCGCGTTGGTCGCGATCGTCGCCGTCTCCATGTCGCGGATTTCGCCGATCATGATGACGTTCGGCGCCTGCCGCAAAATGGAACGAAGCGCGACCGGAAACGTCATCCCGACATCGGTGTTCACCTGCACCTGGTTGATGCCGTTCATCTGGTATTCGATCGGCTCCTCGACCGTGATGATTTTGCGGTCCGGTTTGTTGATGTAGTTCAGGCACGAATAGAGCGTGCTGGTTTTTCCCGACCCAGTCGGTCCGGTCACGAGCAGAATGCCGTCGGGCAACTTCAGCAGCCGCTCGAACGTCTCCTGGTCGTCGCTCAGAAATCCCAGCTCCGGCAGGCCGAGCATCAGGCTCGATTTATCGAGGACGCGCATGACCACGCTCTCGCCATGGTTGGTCGGGATCGTGGAAACGCGGAGGTCGATCGGTTTCCGTGCGATCTTCACCTGGATCCGTCCATCCTGGGGCAGGCGCTTTTCCGCGATGCTCATCGAGCCGGTCATGATCTTGAGCCGGCTGACGATCGCGGATTGCAACCGTTTCGGTGGCGCCTGCATTTCCTGGAGCACGCCGTCGATCCGGAACCGGACCCGGAATTTTTTATCGAGCGGCTCGAGATGCACGTCGCTCGCGCCCAGCCGATGCGCTTCGATGAGAAGCATCGACACCATCCGGATGATGGGCGCGTCGGCTTCGTCGGCGTTGTCGAGGCTGCCGCCCTCGGTGATCTCGAGCCCGAAATCGACGTCGTGCCCGATCTGTTGCGCCAGGATGTCGGACGCTTCGTCGGCCGTGCCGTAATATTTGATGAGGGCCTGTCGGATTTTTTCCGGGCTCGCGCAGACCAGCTCGATCTCCCGTTGCAACAGGAAGCTGAGGCTGTCGATCGTATCGATATCGAGCGGGTCGCTCACCGCGACGATCAAACCACTTTCGCCGTAGCCGACCGGGATGACCTTGAACCGCCGCGCGTCTTCCGCGCGGATCTGGTTGATCACATCCGGCGGAATGACTTTCGCCGCGAGATCGATCCAATCCATGTGCGCCTGCGCGGCAAGACTGCGCGACACATCGGCGTCGGACACGAGTCCGTCCTTGATCAGCAGATCGATGGCGTTGCCGCTGCCGTTCAGGCGCGCCTTCGCCTTCTCGATCTGCGAGCGCGTGACGAGCCCCGCGTCCTCGAGAAGTTTCAGAACGTAATCTTCCTTGGCTTGCACCACTCCGCAGATTAGGAACTCACCGCCGATTATCCAAGCTCGGACGACGTTCCTGAGTGCAAAATCCGGTTCCTTATTCGCCGTTCCAGGGCAAATTGACGGTGATGAAACGGGTGATCGTCGCCATCCTCGCCATGCTCCCGGCGTTCGTCGCGGCGCAGGAAATCGAATTGCCGCCGATCGTCGTGACAGGAACTTTCGAGCTGCGTCAGGGACCGTCGGTCGTCGACCTGTTCACGATGCATTTGCAAAAACAGATCGAGAGGCAGCGCACGATCGAAGAAATGGTGGCTCGATCGCCCTGGTATTATTCCCGACTATGGAAGTACGTCCCGATGAGCCTGGGATCCTCATCGCCCGATCCGGACCAATTTTTCAAACCGCAATACCTGAGCCTGGAAAATCAGAAGACCGACTGGGAGCTGCGGAAGGCTGAGAAGCAATCGCTCTTCGATCGGCGATAATCGGGCGCAATGAAGTGTGATCGACCTGATCCTTGCCGGCGGCCTCGCCGGCGTCGGATCGCGACGTTAGTGCTTCGCGATCTTCGGCGGAAAGAGCCAGAGCAGTTTGCCGCAGCGCAAATCAGGATCGACTTCGACCAGCGCAATTCCAGCTTTCGATAATTTCACCCGGGCGCCGGTGAGTTTGCCGACGGCTTCGCTGAAATCCGGTTCGTGGCCGACCACCATAACGCTTTCGTAGTTGCGCTTTTTTAGCAGCTTCTTCAGCTCAGCACGCCCGAAGCCCGGCGCGAGCAAGTCGTCCTCGTCGCATTTCGCGTCGAGGTAGCGCGCCGCGATCTCTGCGGTTTGCGAGGCGCGGGGCAGGGGACTGGTCAGGACCGCGTCAGGTTTCACGCTGAGGTTGGCGAGGAACGCCCCAACCTCGTGCATCTCGGCTTTGCCCTTCTCCGTCAGCGGCCGTTCGTCGTCCGATTTTTTCCAATCGGGCCAATCGGCTTCACCGTGGCGAAGGAAATAAATCAGCATGACTCAAATGATGTTCCAGGCTGGTTTGCCATTCACGCCTGTCTGCCATAGACGACTGCCTCCGGTGAACGCATTGCGATTGTGGCCGAGGGCGATCCCGGCCGGCCAGTTTTGGACGAGCTTGGCGTTTCCGCCGCCGAGCACGACGTAATCCGCGATGAACGCCTTCTTCAGTTCCGAGACCACGCGCCGCACTTCCGTTTGCCAGCGTTTCTCGCCGTAATTTTGCAAACCGGCGTCGCCCAGCCAGTCCTCGACGCTCAACTCGTCCAGGTAAGGCAAATCGCCCAGCTCGAGAGACAGCACCGTCCGATCCCACAACAGAGCCGAGCCGAGCCCGGTTCCCAATCCGAGAAATAACATGCGCCCTCCATGATAACTGCCCAGCGCCTGCATCGCGGCGTCGTTCATCAGGCGGACCGGCTTGCCGAACGCCTTTCGAAAATCGAACCGGACCCAGCCCCTCCCGAGGTTCTTCGGGTCTTGCAGAATCTTGCCTTTGCCCACCGGCGCCGGAAAACCGATCGCAATCGCGTCGAACTTCCAGTCGGCGGTTAACTTTTTCGTTTCGATCACCATTTTCCGCGGACCAAGGTTCTTGCCGGAGGCGAATTTCCTGCGTTTCCCACTTCGCGAAATCATCAGCTTCACGTGGGAACCCCCCACGTCGATGACCAGCACCTTTTTCTGCTTCGTCATCGCGCAGGCTTTGCCTCGGTAATCGGCACCAGCCGGATGCCCTCTTGTTTTTTCGCCTTCGACTGTTTCTTCGATTGCTCGCGCGAACGTTCCCGGAAATGCCATTGGGCCTGGGCCCGAGGTTCGTTCCCTTCCGGCTTCAAGCGCCGGTACTTTCCGTCAGGCTGCAGCTCGCGCGCTTTCACGCGATCGAGGAGGAAGTTTGGCAGGATGTCGTTGATCACCCGATCGCGCAACGCCGGCGCGGTAATCGGAAAAGCGACCTCGATGCGCCGCACGAAATTGCGCGGCATCCAGTCCGCGCTGGAGAGAAACAGTTCCGGCTGCCCGGCATTTCCGAAGCAATACACCCGGCTGTGTTCGAGGAACCGGCCAACAATACTGATGACCCGGATGTATTCGCTCATTCCCGGAACCTTGGGCCGCAAACAGCAAATGCCGCGCACGATAAGATCGATGGTTACTTCAGCGCAGGAGGCTTCGTAAAGCTTTTCGATGATCTCGCGATCGACGAGGGAATTGAGCTTCGCGATGATCCGCGCGGGTCGGCCCGCCCGGGCGTGGGCGATCTCCCGATCGATCAATCCCAGAAGCCGCTGCTTCAGATCGAACGGCGCGACCATCAACTTCTTCAGCCCGGGATAATCGGCCAACCCGGTCAGAGTGTTGAAGACGATCGCGACTTCATCTGTCAGTTCGGGGTCGCTCGTCAGGAGACTGAAATCGGTGTAAGTCCGCGCCGTGCGCGGGTGATAGTTGCCGGTCCCGAGGTGAATATAGTTGCGCAGCCGGTCGGCATCGCGGCGGACGATGAGGAGCGCTTTGCAATGCGTCTTTAACCCGACGACACCGTAGATAACGTGCGCGCCGGCTTCTTCCAGGCTGCGGGCCCATTGGATGTTGACGGCCTCATCGAACCGCGCCCGCAGTTCGACGATCGCGGTGACTTGTTTGCCCGCGTTGGCCGCTTCCACGAGCGCTTCCACAATCGGCGAATAACCACTCGTGCGATACAGGGTCATCTTGATGGCGAGGACCTGCGGGTCATGCGCCGCGGCTTCAATCAACTCGACGATCGGATCGAAGCTATCGTAGGGGTGATGGAGCAACACATCCTGTTGCCGCAAAACTTCGAACGCGGCCGCCTCCTTCGGCAGGGCCGGATCGCGCGCCGGTTGGAAGGGCCGGTCTTTCAAGTTGGCGAAGGCGTCGTTCGCGATCAGCGGCGCGAGGTGGGTCATGGTGAGGGGACCGTCGAGCTTGTAAACGTCGGCTTGCGAAAGATCGAAGAACTCGAGGAGAAGATCGCGAAACTCGCGGGGGCAATCGGCTTCCACCTCGAGCCGGACCCCGTCGCCGCGGCTGGTGCGCCGCAGTTCCTGTTCGATGGTGCGGAGCAGGTTTTCCGCTTCCTCCTCGTCGATGTAGAGGTCGCTGTTCCGCGTCACGCGAAAAGCGTGGACCCCATCGAGAATCAGGCCCGGAAACAATTCGGCGATGTGATGTTTGATCAGAGACGCGAGGTAGATGTAGGTCCAGGGCTCGTCCTTCGTGCGCGGCAGGGGAATCAGACGCGGCACCACGTGCGGAACCTGGACGATGGCATGAAGCGGTTCGCCGCCACGCCGAGCCTTCGCCCGAACAAACAGGTTATGGCTCCGGTTGAGCAGCTGCGGAAAAGGATGGCTCGCATCGACGGCCAGAGGGGTGAGCATCGGGAAAACTTCTTCCTGAAAATATTTCTGGGCCCACGCCGCGCGCTTCGCGTTTAGTTGTCCGACTTCCTGGATCCGAATCCCATTTTTCGCGAGAGCGGGGACGATCTCTGTGTTCCAGAGGGCGTATTGGGTCGCGACCAGCTCACGCACCACCCGCTGAATGCTCTCGAAGGTTTCCGTTGGGCTCAATCCATCGGGGCCAACCTCGCTCGTTTCGCTTTCGATCTGCTGTTTGATCCCGGCGACGCGGATCTCGAAAAATTCATCGAGGTTCGAGCTGAAGATGGTGAGAAATTTTACCCGCTCGATCAGCGGCTGGGTCGGATCCTCCGCTTCCTCGAGGACGCGGCGATTAAACTCGAGCCAGCTCAACTCGCGATTGATGAAATTTGCCGGATCGGAAAAATGGGATGGCTCGCACTTGGCTTCCGGCGGGATGGTCAAAGTTTGCGCATCCGCCGGCCGAGACTTTGTTTGTGCCACTTCCATTCGTGCGTCCGCGCGCTGTCGAGCGCGCGAGACTCAAGAGACCACCAACGCAGTCTCACGCAAAGTGAAACTGCGAGCGCGCCGCGAATTCACGTAACTGTCACGTGGCCGCCATCTGTCTGTAACAATGGCCCGCCAGGTTCGGCGCGTGGAAACAACAAATCGCAGAACCAAACTCTTTACCTTACTCACTGCTATCGCCCTCAGTGCCCTGGGGACGGCAAAGCTCGAAGCCCACGATGCCGGCGCCCTTCTCGACTTGCTCGTGAAGAAAAAACTGATCACCGACCAGGAAGCTGAGGAAGTGCGCGGCGAATTGACCAAGGAAGCGGCCGCTACATCGGCCGGTAAATGGAAAATCTCGGCGCCGATCACCGAAGTTGAACTCTACGGCGACATGCGGGTGCGCTACGAAGGCCGCCAGGGCACCACTGCAGACGCCGTTCCCGGAAGCCCCGGGCCTAACGACACCTTGAAACGGAGCCGGGAGCGCTATCGCTTCCGCCTCGGTTTGCGGGGAACGCTGATGGACGACTGGTTCTTCGGTCTCCGCATCGAGACGAGCACGAATCCGAGATCGACCAACGTGACCTTCGGCGACGATGCCGGGCCATTCGGGAAAGCCAGTGACGCGCTCGGAATCGGTCAGGCGTATCTCGGTATTCCGGCTTCCGCGACATCAGGTTGACCGTGGGCAAAATGCCGAACCCGCTTGTGACTACTTTGATGGTCTGGGACGCAGACATCAATCCCGAGGGGATGGCGGAGCAATGGAAACATTCCTATAACTTCAGCTGGGGTGGCGGCGCCACGACTTCCGCGGCGGAATCTTACAGCAAGGATGGGAAAGCGGTGACGGCCGCGATCGAATCGGAGCCGTTCAAGATGAAGCTCGATCTCTTCGTGAACCTGGCTCAGTTCGTTTATGACGACGCGAACCCGGAAAATCCGCTCGGCGCCCGCGGCGTTTCCGGCGGCCGGTTAAATCCAAACAGCGACAATTGGCTCCTCGCCTGGCAGGTCGGCGCGAAGTTCAATTTCCCGAAGAACATCTACTTCCAAGCCGCTCCCGTGCTCTACACCTACACAGGCGCCGGCGACTCGTTTAACAGCTTCTACGTCGGCGGCCAACAGGGCCTGACCAACACCGCCTCCATGGCAACCAACCAGGTCGGCATCAATAGCCTGATGATCCTCGAGATCCCCGCCGAATTCGGATTCAAGATCGGCGAGCTGCCGGTCCGGATCTTCGGCGACTTCGCGGTGAACTTCGAGGCCGACGATCGCGCTCTCGCCGCCGGACATCCGGAAGCTGGGGACCAGCGTTACGCCTGGCAGCTCGGCGCGGGGATCGGCCAATTGAAAGCCAAACACGATTGGCAGCTCCAGGCTTTCTGGCAGCACACCGAGCAGTATGCGCTCGATCCGAACCTGGTTGATTCGGACTTCTTCGACAGCCGGGTCAACATGGAAGGCGTGGTGGTCCAGGCCGGATACGCGATTAGCGACGCCGTAATTTTCAACCTTAGCTACGGTTACGGCCGTCGCTCCGACAAGACGCTCGGGACCGGCGGCGCGGCCGATATCGGCATCAATCCCCTCGAAAAATACCAGATCTTTCAGGCCGACCTGAACGTGAAATTCTAAACCAAAACCCAACCACAGTTCTTAAACATTATGAAACTTACTCATCTCCTGGCCGCCCTCGCGCTCGCATTCGTTTCGTCGGAAGCGCTCGCCGAGAAGCTCGTCATCAAAGGCTCCGACACGCTCGGCGCGAAACTCGTGCCGCAGTTGGCGGAGCAATTTAAAGCGCAGCATCCCGGGACCACCTTCGACATTGCCGCCGAAGGCTCCACCACCGGCATCGCCGCGATCATCGACGGGACCGCGCAGATCGGCATGTCCAGCCGGCGCGCCAAATCATCGGAAGTCGGCGCCGCCTCGGCGAAGGGCGTGCATATGAAACCGACGATCGTCGCCTACGACGGCATCGCCGTGATTGTGAACTCCGCGAACTCGGTCAAGAGCCTGACCAAAAAACAGGTCGAGCAAATCTTTACCGGCGAAGTGACGGACTGGAGCGCCGTCGGCGGATCGGGCGGAAAGATTTCGATCTACACCCGCAACACGTCCTCCGGCACCTACTCCGACTTCAAGGAGCTGGCCATGAAGAAGCGGGATTACGGCGGCGGCTCGCAGAAGATGGCCGGCAACGAGCAGATCGCCGCTGAGGTGGGCAAGAATCCGAACGGCGTTGGATATGTAGGCCTGGCTTACACCAAGGCAGGCGGCATCAAAGTCATGCCGATCGATGGCGTCCTTCCCTCGGTCCAGACCGTGCACTCCAAGACCTATCCCTACGCCCGTCCGACCTTTTACTACACGAACGGCGACCCGGCCGGCCTCGCGAAGGAGTTCCTCGATTTCACGATCAGCGGCGCCGGCCAAAAGATCGTGCAGCAAGTCGGCTTCGTGCCCATTCAGTAAGACAAGACAACGCGGTTAGGACAGCAACGAAAGCCTGCCGGCTTCTCCCCGGCGGGCTTTCTTGTTTGGCGCAAGGACCGTGTCTCACACACATCGTCTCGGCAGCCGCGCGCTCAGCAGAGCCGTCCTTTTGCCCAACGTATCTAGCTTCAGACGATTCTTAGTGCGATGGCCGGTGTGTTCGGGTCGCTGGTTGGCGGTTCCGCCACGGTGGCCACCGCTTGGATCACTCAGCGACCTCAACCGTCGCCGATTGGTTGCCGCCGAAATCAGGAGCCGCCAAAATCTCTACGGCGAATCAACGAATGCTCAGCCCGTGCGCTCGATTCGTTTGAGAACACGCTCGACAAATCGGAAAGGTTATTGTCGATCTACGCTTTGCTGAACCGCATCCGGATTTGCGCATCCGCCACCGTCCTTTCCGAAGCCGAACGCGCCCTGGCCTCGATTACCGAACAGTACTTCTCGCCCAACCTCTCACTCGACCAGTTGCATGCCCTGGTGCGCGATGGCGCCCGGTCGGACCCGCTTTTCTCATTCGCGCAAGCGTGTCGCGCCGAAGGCAAATCGCTGCAAACGACGTTCTAACTGGTTGGCGATCCAGCGGACGAGAACTACGGGTTATTTCGTGACGGTTGCCATCAGTTGCCAAGGACTGCAATGCGTCGAAACATCCGTGTGCACCAATCGACCAGAGTGGCTTTCAGTTCGTCTGAAATGCTCAGGTCGGGTTCAGCTGAAGAAATCCGCAATCGATCCAGGATAATTGCATACTCGTGATAGATCGAAGCCTTGTAGAGTTCATGTTGCTCGCGCAGCACAAAGGGAACGGCAACGACCTTAAGCAATGGCCCGTCCCATGAAACGAACTCACGCCAGAGAGCGATTATCGGTTGTCCCAACTTGTTAGTGAGCCAATTCTTACTGGTTGCGCATTGAACCAATAAGTACGGAATTCCAGCTTCTTCGTCGCCGAACGGTAAACGAGCGACACCGTCCAAGGACGCATCTTGTTGCTGCGCGACTGTCAGTACCTGAAGCTTTCCCTCCTGTACAGGAAGGCCAAAATAATCGGCCAAGTGTTTCGCACGCTTCGAGAACCCTCTGGGCCAACCCGTCGGAAACGGAGCACCGAATCGCGTGGTGCGGCCTCTACACGATCTGCTAAGGCTGGCCGCGACGATGAATTCAAAATATGTCCGTACACGATCGGCCTTAGGTAGAGATAAGCGCTTATACCAACCTCTTACGGCGGCCTCCATCAGCAGCATCGTCGTGTATGCGACAGTGCTTTCCAATGTGCGGTGTGTTTCCTTGCGGGTTAAGATATCGCCATCAAGATTGAACGGCCAGGCAACGCCGACTAGCCGCTTCCGCCGTGCGAGAGTTTGCCAGACGTCAGCAGCCATCGCTGCAGCGGTCCCTGCGACGGAACTGTCGGTTTCAGCGTCCCCCTTCGGCGCATCAAAAAGCGCGGAGTCATTGAAACGGTCGAGGACTTCGCCTCGCGCGACGAATGCGTCGTCGTCCGACAATGCCGAGAGTTCAATCCAGCTCGCTAGAACCTCGACGCGTCGCCATTCATTTTGAGGCAGCTGGAGCATCGTTAAGTTTTAGCCCTTGAGCTTCTGCTTCCTCGGGGAAATAGGTCAAAACCTGCGCCATGTAATCAGCGCAGCGTGCGACGGCGGTCTTAACGTCCGGCGACTCACGGTGCTGACGGACAAGCGGAACTGCCTCCGAAAGTCGGTCGGCCGCGGCTAGTAAAGCGTCAACGAGCCCTTGAATCAAGCCGCCACTTCTTGAATAGGCGCGATCAAATCTAGGGTCATCGGCTGATCGCAGGTACCTAACCGACTCCGCCGACGATAGAATCTGACCCCATTTAGTGAGGTCGCGTGAATCTTCAAGAACCGGCTTTACGTCTGTCGTGCCAAATGTCCAGCGAACGAAATCCTCGACATCTCGCTTCGGAGCGGTCGCGGGTTTATGACTCTTTCGCGGGTCGCGTGGAAATCGAACGCCGAGAAATCGCGTTACACCGGGCGACTGCATAGCCCGCGTCAAAACACCGAATGAGTTCCGCATTACGTCCGCCCCGGCGACTCCGTCTTGCTTTGCCTGTTCGATTAATCGATGTGCAACATACAGCTTTTCGACGTATGCCGCTTTAGAGCCAATTGTATTAGCGATTTCTTCGTAGGACCATTTGTTGTCCTCGACTAACTGCGCGATGAAGGCCGCCTTTTCTTCAGCATCCCAACCCATGATCCCACTCGCGTGCCTATACCCGATATAGGCGAGTACCTCCGGGCTTTTTCTAGTTGGATATACTAAAACCGAGATTCGCTTAATAGCTTCCCTAGTGTTTTCATTCAATCGTCGCCGGAAGTCCGCCCATGCATTCTTGTAACGGTCTGGCGTAAGCGTTGGATCAAGAAGTAGCTGGAGGGTGGCCAGTCGTCGATTTCCTTCCAACATGATCACCTTTGAGTCTGCTCGATATCCGATAAAGGGATCCAGCGGTACAAAACCGGCGGTGCAGATCGATTCGGCGATCTCATTGATCGCAAATCGGTCGAGCATCACTTCAACTATCTGTCGCTGGCCTTTTCCCTTGGAAGTAGGAGGCAGACGAGGGTTAAATGGGTCGAGTTCCAACTCGAGTGGACTGAGGTTAGAAACCGACTCTGCTGCTTGAGCAACACGCGGTGAACTGCGACTAAGCGACTTTCGAATTTTCTTCTTCATTGGGGTGGATGGTTGGGATCGGTCGTGGTCCACGACCGGGTCCCGGATGATCGGGGAGGATACGAATCAGACGGCGAAAAGATTTCGGCACAGGCCTGGTTGGCGAAGGCGCAGGAATATGTCGCGCACGCTTCCTGACCGCGAGAGTTCCTGCTCTGGATGCGGTGCGGAACAACTGCTTCGCAATCGCCAGGCCGATTATCCTAGCGAGCAATGGGGGTGTGGCGTTACCGATCTGGCGAACGATATCGCTATGACTTCCCTGAACCCTCCAATTCGCAGGAAAGCTTTGCAGCCGTAGCAACTCTGATCTTGTCAGGCGTCGATTATTCCAGTGGAAAGGACCCGTGTAGGGTCCGGGCTGCGCGGAGATCGTCCACGAGGGGCGATCTTTCGCTAATTTGAGCAGAAACGACCAAAAACGCGTTCTGTATCCAAAGATCGGACGCCCCCCGCCGCGGGGGGTATGCCACAGATAATTTTCCCCTTCAGGGATGCTCGGGAGCAATCTATTCCAGTGTTCGCCTCGTCGGCGAGAGGCCTTAGGCGGGCGTAGACCGCTAAACGCTTCCCATGCTGTAACCGGCTTCTCTCGGGTCGTCGGTGTTGGTATTTTGAGAGAACGGCCCCCTCGGTGTGCGAAAACGATTGCGCGCGGGCGATTCTGAGGCACGCCATAATCTGCAGCATTCAGAATCCAATAATGCAGTTTATACTTCGTGCCACATCGTCGGTTAATCTCAGCAAGACTTCTTCTAAGTCTTTTGAGCGCATTCGTTTTTCCGGAAACGAAGCCATGAACATTTTCGATCAAGACCACTGAGGGAAGGAAGGTTTCGACAAGTTGCATGAACCCGGCAAGACATTTCGCTCTAGGATCCTTCATACCGCGCAATGCCTTGTGCGACCATTGTGCAGCTTTTGAAAAGGGCTGACATGGCAAGCCGCCAGCTAACATTGATAGCTGTCGCCTATGAAGGCCGACATCCTTGGGAGCTATGTTTTGCGATACTACCGTAACGTCGTGGGGAGCAATGAGCTTCCACGAGGATCTGTTCGCGCTAAGACTCTGACGAGCGACCGCGTCTAGCTCGATGCAGCCCACATTTTCAAAGCCAGCAGCCTCAAGGCCGAGGTCGAGTCCGCCTAGGCCCGAAAATGCAGACAATAACGTGAGCGTGCGGCTGCTCATTCAACGCATTTGTGTGCGCCAACGAAGCGTTGGTCGATCACGTTTCGCTTGCGCGACCGAGCGGCGCACTTTCTGAGCAGCTGAATTACATGCCCTTTGAATATCGCCTTCCCAAAGCCGAAGGACACCCCAGCCCATTTTTCGAAGCTGCGCCGAAACTCGGCGGTCGCGCGCGTGGTTCGCTGAAATCTTCCGCGACCAATATGCCGAGTTATGCCCACGGCTGAGCCGATCGAGCCGCGAACTCAAATTGCGCCCGTGCCAGAAATCGCCGTCGACAAAAACGGCAATTCGCGCGCTATGGAAAACGATGTCCGGCCTGCCAGGCAGTTTGGCAACATCGACGCGATAACGCATTCCAAGCGCGTGAAGTTGCCGTCGAAGCAGCAACTCAGGTTTGGTATCCTTCTTCCGGCTTGCTGCTCGCGCACATCGAGTTGTGGCCGGTGATCTTGGCTTCAGACCAACAAAAGTTGTCGTAATTTCACAATTCACGTATGTCGGAGGAAAGCCAATATCGATCGGTTGTGCAAGCGAGAACGCAGGTTGTTCTGTAGGTTATCAGATATCAGCCAGTCGATGCACTGGGGCGCTCTAACGATTCACCTGGCGCCGCAAGCTTTGGGCAGAATTTTTCCGTGGCGGGACTGAGCTTTCCTTTTCGGGTAATGCTTCCGATTGCGATGCGCTTGGGCTCGGGCGTCAGGCGCACGAGTTTGACGCGTTGGCAGGACGATCGATTGCTGGCACTCCTCGGCGCTGGCTTCCCACGATGCGTATGGTAGTCTTGGTTCCTGAGCACGGTCCAGGAGATCAGGTCAGCCATTGGTCGCTTGAGCGCGCAGGAGAGGGCGCTTCTGGCGGCGGAGCTGTTCGCGCTCAAGACAGAACCAGACGCAGAGGAATTGGACAAATCGCTGGCCCGCGGGTTGGCCGATGTCGAAGAAGGTCGCGTACGGCCAATCGAAGAAGTTAAGGGCATGATCTCGCAATGGACTTCAAAGTCCTGATTGCGGAGAGCGCGATTGCCGATCTAAAAGAGATTGTGGAGTTCGTCGCGCAAGATGACGCGGAGGCGGCGAGTCGCCTGGGTCATAAACTGATCGATCAGGCGCTCGCATTACGAACGTTTCCGGCGCGGTTTCCGTTTCACGATCAGAGGCGCGGAATTCGAAGGATGCCGCTGCCGCCGTTCCTTGTTTTCTACACATGAGGTGAGACACGTCGTCCACGTCCTGCACTTCTGGCACGGCGCGCGGCAGCCGCCCCAGTTCAGGAGATAGAGCAACTAAGCTAGCGGGCCACGGTGAACGCCTCTTTCGCGCACTGGGAGAATTTTTCTGTGGCCGGACTAAGTTTGCCTTTTCGGGTAATGATTCCGATTGCGATGCGTTTTGCCTCGGGCGTCAGGCGCACGAGTTTAACGCGATCGTTGAAGGCGTAATCGAACACGTCCGAGGTCAGGGCCACGCCGGAAAGTAGGGAAAGGGTCAGAGCTTACTATTGACCGCCCACCGCGCCGGCCCCGCAGCGCCCTTGGCGGGCCACGACACACATCGTTTCTTCTCCGGCACATGGCGCGACCGCCGAAGTCTTGTGCCGCTCGCTGACGCAACCGGCCGCGAATTAGGAGGAGCGGATGATTAGTGCAGTCCGGTCGACCAGCCGCTCGACCCCGCACGCCATCAGGCGCAGGTTTCCAGAATATCCAATCCCTTTTGAGCAACCGAACGCTCCAGGTTGAGCGCAGGCAAGAGGAGCAGGGTGGAGCTGCTTTCGTGGGAGAAGAGGAGGCCGCGGCGGCGGGACTTCTCCTGCAGTTGCGAGGCGTAACGTTCGTCCTCGAGCTCGATTCCGAACGCCATTCCTTTGGCATGGATGCTGGCGCGTCCCTTGAATGGAATCTGCGAGAGTCGCTCGGCAATGTAGTCGCTTAGCCTGGCTGCGTTTCGGAGCAGGCGTTTCTGGTGCTTGATGATGTAACGCAGCGCGGCGATCGACACATCGACGCTGCGCGGATGCCAGCCGTAGGTCGAGTAGAAGCTGCCGTGTTCTTCCATCGACTTCGCGACGGGCGCGGTCATCAAGGTCGCTCCCATGCCGCCAAGGCCGCCGGTGATCGCTTTCGCGACGCACATGATGTCCGGACGAAGATCGAAATGCTCGCTCGCGAAAAGCTTGCCGGTGCGGCCGAAGCCGGTCGCCACTTCGTCGGCGATGAGCAAGGTGCCGTACTTCCTGCAGAGGCGTTGCAGGCCTTGCATGAAACGCTGCTCGGGAATGAGCACGCCGAGATTGATGCTGATCGGCTCCATGATAAACGCGGCGACAGTGCGCCCCTTCAATCGCCTCTCGACCTTGTCGAGCGCCTCCTCGTTCAACGGCGGCTTAATCTTGGAGCAATGCGGCAGCAGATTTTTGATGCGCTCGCGATTCTCCGAGTCGCCGACGCTCAAGCCGCCGAGCGAGTTGCCGTGATAGCTCTCCTCCAGTGAAATAAACCCGCGGCGGCCGGTGTGAATCATGGCGGCCTGCAGCGCGAGATCGACTGCTTCCGATCCGCCGGTGGCGCGAAAAGCTTTCGTTAGGCCGGCTGGCGCGATTGAGACGAGCAGCTTCGCCAGCTCTGCCCAGGGCGCGTAGGAGTAACCGGGATAAACGTAATCGGGACCGCGAAACGTCTTTGCTTCCTTAACCAGGACGGCGTTGCCCCAGCCGAAGTTCCCCACACACCAACCCATCATGAAGTCGATGTATCTCCGGCCTTTCTCGTCGAAGACGAAGCTACCCTCCGTCCTCGACACCTGTAACTCGCCCGGTTCGTCGCGCGCGAGAAACCGTGCTTCCGCAGCCGCCTTCTTCACGGCGTCGAGAAGGGTTGGCCTAACGACATCTCGTCGAACAACGAGGTGCCCGGCTCGAACGTATGATCGTTAAGCTCCGGGAAAAGTCCGTCCTGGTCCACGATAACTCGCCGCAGTATCGGAAAACGCAGGTGAGGATTTGGCATAGACGGGAACGAGAATGTAAGTGTAGCGGCGAACCTGCCAGTAATCACGATATTTCCGACGCCAGCCACCTCGCATTTCTAAGAGCGCAGATTTGCGAGCTTAGAAAAAGCCGGAGACCTAATGGCCGCCGCTGAACGCCGCTTTCGCGCACCGGCAGAATTTTTCCGTGGCGGGACTGAGTTTTCCTTTTCGGGTAATGAGTCCGATCGCGATGCGCTTTGGCTCGGAACCGTTCAAGAATTTCGCCTCTGCAAATCGTGCGAAGGCAACGTGGTTGTTACCGCTTCGCTTGGCGTATGATCTTCAGCCCTTTGCTTCCCAGTTTAGGGTGCCCGGCAGAATCGATTGCGACGGACGCGCAGCCGCGGGCTAGGTCGTAGAGGCGGTTCAGATTATTCCCGGCCTGTAACGCGGCATCCACTTCGGTGGCGTTGGAATCCGGGAAAGCGATTTTGTTTAACTTCATTTGCCGTTCGGGCAGACCGAGACCGTAGGTGACGATCCGTCTCCAAAGACGCGGATCGAGTGGGAACCGAAGCCAGGCACGCTCCGCGCCTTCGATGCTGCCGAAGGCGCGGAGGTTCGCGACAAGTTCCCGGTGGAGTCGCGCTTTGGGATGGCTGGCGATTTGAGCCGCCGTTTTCATCTGCGCGCCGTGTTAAAAGGTGGTGCGGAATCCGACGGCGACGCCGCGGCCGGCGAGCGGCAGCACTTCCTTGAGAAACGAGAGATGATCGCGCGCCTCTTCGTTCGTCAGGTTGGTGCCCTTTAGGTACAGGTAATTGTAGGTCGGACCGGCCCGGAACTTGTAGCCGACGCTCGCGTTCAGGAACGTGTAGCCGGGCGTCGAAGTTTCGAACGGGGCGATCCGATCCTGGGCGTCGACGCGCTGGCCTTCGATATTGGCATTCCATTTTTCGCTCTCGTAATTGAGCGACACGCTGTAGCGCATGGGCGTGATCCGCGGCAACGGATCACCCGTGTCGACATCGGTGGCGTGGACGTAATCTGCCTGGACGCGGAGGAAGAGATCGTTCGGATTCTTTTCCGAGGTGGAACTTTCATTTTTCGTGATGACCGACTTCGCGTCCTTCGGTTCCTCATTCCGCATCCTGGTGAGGTTCAAGGGCAGAAAGTGGAAATCGACCTTCGCTTCGCCACCGTAAAACTCAGCGGTCTTCGGCGTGTAAACAAACACCTGGAGCCCGTCTTCAAAGGCACCCGTCGGCGCGAAGTCGATGAAGCCGTCGTAGCGATTGTAAAAGCCGCTGATGGTGCCGGTGACAAATCCGGCCGTTCTCCGCAGGCTCACGTCGACGCCCACGTTCTTTTCTTCGCTGAGCGTTGGGTCACCGATGATGAACTGGAAGGTCGCGGCGTGCGGCCCCCGCGCGAAAAGCTCTTCCGCCGTGGGCGCGCGTTGCGAGTAGGTCCCATTGATCGCAAACTGCCAGCTTTCGGCGAAATCATAGAGGATGCCCGCCGCTCCACTCACCGGCAGGAAATTCTGGTCCGCCTGATCAGGAGATGTGAGCGCAGTGAGCGTCGGATCGCTGCTATCGATGTGCACCGACTGGTGCTCGACGCGAGCGCCGAATTGAAGCCGCACCTGACGGCTGAGTTTCAGTTCTTCAAAAAGGAACCCTGCGATCTGCGTGGTTTGAGTCGGCTGAAGAAACGATTCGTCGCCCAGCACCGAAAGTTCCTTGTAAAAGAATTGCCCGCCGATGGAGCCTTCCAAGAGACCGATCGGCTTATGCACGAGCTCGAGCCGGGAGTCGACGCCGCTCGTTTTGAAAGTCGTGCCGACTTGATTGTCGTCGAGCTCCTGGTGTTGGTAATCGGTGTAAACAAACTTGGTGTTCACCGTCGAAAACCAGGGCAGGGGATCGACGATGGAACTGCGGGCGTTGATCTGGCGTTTGTCGACATCGAGCCGCACATGCACCGGCGGCATTGTCGGATCGTCCACTTCCGGATCGTCCGGAACACCATAGACGGACAGGAACTGGGTAAAGGACGCGCCGATGTATCCCTTGTCCCAAACGTAGGAAGCGCCGAACGCGTAGTCCCTGGTTTTGACGAACGTGTTGGGCACTTCGTCTTCCGGGTTGCCGCCAAATTCGCGGCTCGCGGCCTGCGCGGGAGTGAGCCCGGCGCGGATCCGTTCGTCGAGCGCGAAGCCGGGGATTCGGCGGTCGTCGGTCCGCGTGTAGGCGAACTGCCCATGGAGAACGATGTGTTTCATGGGCGAAAGCGTGAGGGCGATGGCGCCGCTTCGCTCGAGGTCCGCGCTGTTGAACCGGCCGTCGACTTCGCCGCTCAAGGGGTTAGGCGGTTGTTCCACCGGGATAACGTTATCCGCAATGTTGACCACGCCTCCGATCGCCCCTGAGCCGAAGAGGATCGTCGCGGGTCCGCGGACTACTTCGATGCTTTGGCTCAGAAGCGCGCTCACGCTCGGGGCGTGGTCCGGGCTGAGATTGGAGACATCGAAAACCTCGGTGCCGTTGTTCAGCACTCGGATGCGATTGTCCGCCTGGCCGCGGATCACTGGACGACTCGCGCCGGGCGTAAAGCCGCTTCCGGCCACGCCTGGCTCATTCGCGAGCGTGTCGCCCAGGGTGGGGGCCGCTTTTTCTTTGAGAGTGTTTTCGTTGAGGATGGTGACGGATTGGGCTTTGTCCGTCTCGCTTTGTTCGATGGCGCCGCCGACTACGACGACGCGTTCGGTCTCAGCCGCTGCGGCTGGAGTGGGAGATGCCGCCGATCGAACGGCATTCTGGGCAGACGCAAGGTTCGCAATGGCGAACAGTGCGGCTGCAATCATTTGAAATTTTTTCATGGATAAGTTTTTTGAAAATCATTGGTTTGTGTTGCGGGTTGCTGCGGCGCTCGCCTGGCGAGACCGCAATGGTTCGGTGAGCGGGCACGGAATCCGTGCCGCAAGACGCGCGACGAATCGATAACGCCGAAACTCCGCGCGAAAACGCGGCTGGATCCTGTGCTAGGCGAGCGGGGGCGGCGCGTGCTCGAGAAGACGCGCGCTGATGAACGGCGATGCGACCCAGACCGGATGCAGCGCCGGAACAAAACAGAATTGGAGGGCCGGAACAGGGACCGTGATCAGCGGCGCGGGCTGCTGATAATTGCCAGAACTGGCGAGCGTAATGGCGCACTCATGACGCGGCCCCCTGGCATCGGAGTGGATCAGCTCGTGCCACCGGGGCATGACGCTGAGCGCGAGCACGGCGAGGAGGCCTGCGCAGATCGAACTCGCGACGACCTTGTGAAAGATCGACAGCGAAGTCCTCAGTTCCTCGTGCATCGGCGACTACATTGTCCCGCGTGCGTCCAAAGGCAAGCCGCTTTCGCGCGCCGGCTTTGTTGCCACACAAACGCAACAAAACTCACTTTGTAGGCCCGACGGTTCTTATCAATTCGCGATGTTCTTTGGGGCATTGCCACTGTGGTCAAGTCCCTTTATCGAAAGTGCCGACCACATCAGCATCAATGCATCTATAGCTAGATAGACAGTGGTAATGAGCAGGGAATCGAAGAAGCAATTGCTTTTCGACGGACGCTAGGCTGCCGCGGGTCAGCGATCCCGGCTACAGCCGATTTCCTCGCACCAAGCCTGGACTTTGTCGCGGATCTCGTCCCTGATCTTGCGGACCCCCACGAGCTTGGTCTCGTGCGATCCCACCAGCGCCGAGGGGTCGGGAAAACTCCAGTGCAGCCGGGTCGTCACGCCGGGGAAGATTGGGCATTTCTCCGCGCTCGTTTCGTCGCAGACGGTGATGACGTAGGCGAACAGCTTCCCGGACTTGAAGACATCGAAGACCGCCCGCGTTTCCTTTTTGGAAATATCGATCCCGACTTCCTGCATGGCCTCGACCACCAGCGGATTCAGCGTTCCCGGCTCCAAGCCCGCGCTTTCGGCCGCGAAGGCATCGCCGCAGATCTCGTTCAGCCATGCCTCCGCCATCTGGCTGCGAGCGCTGTTGTGGATGCAGATAAAAAGGACGTTCGATTTCACCGGCCAATGTCGCGCGTCTTACTTGATCGGCACAAACCCGACATTCGCCACGATCTTTTGGCCCTCGGGGCCGAGGGTGAACTCCACGAATTGCTTCGCCGCGCCGCTGGGTTCGCCATTGGTGTAGAAGAACGTAGGTCGCGCATATGAATATTTTTTCTGCTGCACACCTTCGCTCGACGGCATCTGCCCATCGATGGAAACGACTTTGATCCCCTTCGCCTTGATGTAGGCGAGGCCGACATAACCAACGCCGTTCGGATTCTTACCAACTTCGGCCGCGATCTGTTCGTTTCCTGCCATCTTCTGCGCGCTCGGCGAGTAATCGCGCTTCTTCATCGCGAGTTCCTTGAACTCGGAATAAGTCCCCGAGGAAGTGTTGCGGGTATAAATCGAAATCGCGCCGCCGGAACCGCCGACCGCGCTCCAATCGCCCACCTCGCCGGTGAAAATCTGTTCGACCTGTTTTTTGGTGAGGTTCTTGATTGGGTTGGCCGCGTTGACGATCACCGCGATGCCGTCATATGCGACCGTCGTCTCCTTCAAGGTGACGCCTTTGGCCGTGGCGGCCGCGATCTCCTCGTTTTTCGCCGGGCGACTGGCCATGCCGATCTGGGCCGTGCCATCGATGAGGGCCGCGAAGCCGGTGGTCGATCCTTCCGCGGCAATGTCGAACGTCGCGTCCGCATGTTGCGCTTTGAACTGTTCGGCCAGTTGCGGAACCAATTTGGCCCCGAGGGTGTCCGAGCCTTTGATGACGAGACGCTCAGCCTGGGCCGTTGCCACGATGCCGAGCGCAATGATGAGACTGGTGACCGTTTTCATATCGTGCCTCAAGCATCGATGCGGCCCACCACGCAGGCCAAGTGACAATCAGGTGACGCTTTTGCCGTGCGCGATAGCGGCGCTTTTTCCCAAAGCCGCGCGCCTCCGCGGCAGGTGTTTCGATTGTCGCCTGTTTGTCACATGAACGGCGCCACGGAAATGTCACACGAAAGGTTTTGACGATCCTTCCGGGCGACCCGAAACAACTGATGGTTCCCGGCAATGTTTTTTCCGTTCACCAAGACCAGGTTGTCGAATGGAGGCGCTTTGAAAAAAAACGCAGCACGCGAGATCGAGCGAAAATTTCTGGTTAAGCAGTTGCCCTCGGGCCTCAAAAAATTTCCGCACGACTTGATCGAGCAGGGATACCTGGCTGTCGGGCGCGGAGGACTCCAGGTTCGCCTCCGCAGGAAGGGTTCGGTCTTATCGCTAACCTACAAGCAAGGAACGAAGGGTGCGCGCGAGGAGCGTGAGATTCGCCTGAGCCTCGAGCAGTTCAATGCCCTCTGGCCCGCGACGGCCGGCCGGCGGTTGATCAAGACACGCTACGACGTGCCCTGGAAGCACCACACGATCGAGATCGATATTTACCGAGGCCGGCACGATGGCCTGGTGGTGGCCGAGGTGGAGTTCGACGATCTGCGCAGCTGCGCCGCGTTCGAGCCTCCTGATTGGCTCGGACGCGATGTCACGGGCAAACCGAAATACAGCAACGTCCTGCTCGCGCACGACTGAATCCGGAGAAAATGAGCTACGAGCTGCGAGCGGACGAGACCCTGGGCGATGGGATTCGGCGGATCGTTTCCCGCCAAATCGAAAACGCCATCCATACGAGCAAGGCGAAACAGAACGGCCGAGAGCGCTTTGGTTTTGAACGAGAAGTGGATTACTCCGCCGGGCCCGGGACGAAATGCTGGTGGCGAATGTCCTCCGCGGCAGCGGCGTAAACGGCGTCTTCCGCCATGTTCGTGGCGTGATCGCCGACGCGTTCGAGGCAGCGAGAAATGAAAATGAGATTCAGATAGCCGCGTAATTGCGATGGATCTTCCGCCATCCGCTCGATGAGACGGCGGCTGGCGGAGCTGTTCATCTCATCCAGCGCCTGGTCTCGCGGGACGACGGACCGCGCCAGTTGCACATCTTCGCGGATGAAGGCGTCGATCGAGTCCTTGAACATGGCCATCGCGTGGAGATACATCGGCCGGATCAATTCCGCTTCGGGCAAGGCGGGATGCTGGTTCAGCTTTCGCGCCCGGCGAGCGATGTTGGTTCCCTGGTCGGCCATGCGCTCGAGGTTCGAGGAAAGTTTCATCGCGGAAACCACCCGGCGGAGATCGGACGCGACCGGTTGAAAGCGCAGCAACAAATCGATGCCGTCCTTATCCACCTGCTTTTCGAGCTGGTCGATCTCCTCGTCGTCGGCGATGGCGATGGCGCAGAGTTCGTCATCACGCTGGAGAAGGCCGGTAATGGCGCGGTCGAGGCTGCGTTCCGTGAGGCTCGACATCATGAGGACGTTGTCGCGCAAAGTGGCGAGCGCATCGTCGAAAGTTCCGAGAATGTGTTTGGGCGCGATCATGCCGAATGGTTGAGCGGTTGAGGGGTTGAGAGGCTGAGAGGATGAGAGGTAACCATAAGGGATTAACCGAAGCGGCCGGTGATGTATTCCTCTGTTTGGCGTTGGGCCGGGTTCGAAAAGATTTTGGCCGTACGATCGAATTCGATGAGGCGCCCGAGATAGAAGAAGGCCGTCACGTCCGAGCAGCGGCCGGCCTGCTGCATGTTGTGAGTGACGATGACAATCGTGTATTGCTGTTTCAATTGCCGGATGAGCTCTTCCACTTTCGCGGTCGCGATCGGGTCGAGCGCGGAGCAGGGCTCGTCCATGAGGACAATCTCCGGCTCCACGGCGAGGGCGCGGGCGATGCAGAGCCGCTGCTGTTGCCCGCCGGAAAGTCCGTAGCCGCTCAGGTGGAGCCGGTCTTTGACCTCGTCCCAAAGCGCGGCCGAGCGGAGGCTTTTCTCGACCGCCTCGTCTATGAGGGTCCGTTTGGTGACGCCGGCGATCCGGAGGCCGTAAGCGACGTTGTCGTAAATGGATTTCGGGAACGGGTTCGATTTTTGGAAAACCATGCCAACGCGCCGCCGCAGATCGACAACGTCCAGGTGCGGGTCGTTGATGTCGACGCCCTCGATCCTGATGGAGCCGCGCGTGATCCCGGCGCCGTCGATCAAATCGTTCATCCGGTTGAGACAGCGAAGCAAAGTGGTCTTGCCGCAACCTGACGGTCCGATGAAAGCGGTGACCGCGCGCGGCGGGATATTCAGGCTGATGTCGTGCAGGACCTTGTTCGTGCCGTAGGCGAAATCGAGGCTGTCGATCTCGATGGTGGCGGGCTCGACTTCCGGGCCCGTGGCCGGCGCGGGCTGGTTGAGGGTGAGCGGTGAAGTTGTTTCGGGCATTTCCAGAACGTTTACCATGACAAGCGGCTCCGGCTGCGTTCCCGGAGCACGATCGAGGTTAGCGCGATCAACATGACGAGAAAAAGAAACACGAACGCGGCGCCGTACTGGACGCGCTCGGTGTATTCGTTCTGCGGGATCTTCGAGCTGACGACGTAGATATGGTACGGCAACGCCATCACGCCCTGAAACATGAAGTCGGTGAAACGCGCGACCTGCCATGGCATTTCGTCCTTCATCGCATAAGCGGCGGTGAACATGATCGGCGCCGTTTCGCCCGCCACGCGGGCAATGCCCAGGATCGACGAGGTCAGGATTCCCGGCAGCGCGTAAGGCAGGACGTTCTTGCGAATCGTCTGCCACTTGCTCGCGCCCAGGGCCAGAGAGCCTTCCCGCAAACCCTGTGGCACGGCCCGGAGCGATTCTTCACTCGCGGTGATGATGGCTGGCAACACCATCAGGCCAAGCGTGAACCAGCCCGCGATGAGCGACACGTTCCAGCCGAAGAAGATCACGAATAATCCAAACCCGAAGAGGCCGAACACGATGGAAGGAACGCCGGCGAGATTGAGGATCGCGACGCGCACCAGACGAATGCCCGGCCCATTCCGGCTGTACTCGCTCAGGTAAATCGCGCTGCAGATCCCAATGCCCAGCGCCAGCACCATCGAGCCGATCACCAGCAGGGCCGTGCCCACAATGCACGGCCAGATGCCGCCCGCCGAGTAGGCGATGCTGTTCGTTTCCACTTCCACGCGGGGGTGCTGCGTCTTCCACTGGCGGAATTCCCGATCGCTGAGCGTCATCTTTTTGCCTTCGAAATCGAAAACGTAAAGGGTCTGCGGCGGCTCCGTCAGGAACGGGAGGTTAATGAACGGCGGCTTCGTCGTGAAAACGGTGCGTCCGCCCTTGATGCCGATATCGAGAAAGATGTAGGTGGCCGCCGCGAGCACGAGATAGGTGGCGAGGCGGAAGAGCCAGAAGAGTGTTTGTTCGAGAAGACGGCCGCGCCGCCGAGAGGATGGAGGATGGAGGATTGCGGATGGCGACTCGCCGCCACCCTTTTCCATCCTCCATCCTCTATTCTCTATCCTCGCTTCCATGCCATCCTCGCTTACCCGATGCTCATCCGGAAACGCGCCACGAACTTCTGCGCCAGCCAATTAATCCCCAGTGTGATGGTAAACAGCACCAGCCCCACCATGAAGAGCGCCCGGTAATGGGTGCTACCCCGCACCACCTCCCCCATCTCCTGCGCAATGATCCCCGTCATCGTGTGGACCGGTTGGAAAATCGAACCGATCCCCTGGCTGAAATCCGGGATGGCGATGCGGTTCCCCGCGCAAAGCAAAACCACCATGGTTTCGCCGATGACCCGCCCGAGCCCGAGTAACACCGCCGAGACGATGCCGGAAAGCGAAGCGGGAACAATCACGCGCACGATCGTCTGCAGCCGGTTTGCGCCCAGGGCGTAAGAGGCTTCCTTGAATCCGCGGGGCACATTGCGGAGGGCGTCTTCCGCGAGCGTGAAGATCGTCGGAACCGCCATCAGAGCGAGCAGGCAGCCGGCGGTAACAATATTGAGCCGCTCGCTAATCGGAAAAAACGAGACCCATTTCAGCCATGCGGATTGGGAGGCGGCGCGAATTGCCTGGCCCACCACGGCGATGCCGAAAAATCCCAGAACCACCGAGGGAATCGCCGAAATGAACTCGATATACGGCTTGATCACCCGCTTCTCCTGGCGCGCGGCGATTTCGCTCACGTACACGGCGGAGGCCACGCCGAGCGGCACCGCGATCAAAAGCGCAACGAGCGAGACCATCACCGATCCGACCAGTAGCGGCACGATCCCGTACCAATCCTGCCAGAAGCTCGCCGTCACCCATTCCCGGCCGAAAAGGAATGAGCTCATCGAGCGATACCACGGGATCGGTGTGTCGGGCGACCAAGTCCGCAGTTTCTCTGACGCGGCGGGCAGGGTAGAAAGGTATTCGCGCGTCCGGGTCTTCCATTGTTCGAAGTCCTTTTGTCCGGCTGGATCGGGCAGGGCCGGCGCCGTCGCGAGCAGATTGTAAAGCTTCGCCGTTATCTCGGCGCTGACCGTTTCGAAGGTGGCGGCGCCGTGATGGAGGGAGGCAAGGGCCGCCGCGCGATCGACCTCGGGCACGACGATCTTCGCTGCGGCTTCGTGGTCGCCGTTGCGCTCCAACTGGGAACGCTGCGCCATCAGCTCCGCGCGGGCGAAAAGCTTTTCCTTCAAGCCGCTCGCTTGTTCTGTGAGATCGGAAACAAGGCCGTGCAAATTCTCGGCCGTATCGCCGAAATCGGAGGCGAATTGGTCGAACGCTGCGAGCGCGGCAGTAATCTGCTCGGGAGACGCATTCCGTTTTTCGAGTGTGCGGAACTCGCGGAGGCGGATCTCGCTTAGCTTTCGGGAAAGCGCCTCGTGGTCCGTCGACACCGCGCGGATGATATCGACGTACTCCAGGCCGGCCTGCCGGTAGAGCCGAAGGTTCGAGAGATTCTGGCCGAAGAAACCGAAGCCTTCGCGGAAAAGGAAAATCGTGATGAGAGCGAGAACGATGACGGCCACCAGGGCGTTGCCGCCGAAGAACGCCTTGATGCTTTGTTCGATGAAAACCTGGGCGCGCCGGGATTTCGATCGCGACCGAATGAAAATGCCGCGCTCAGCGATGCCTTCCATGCGACCGAAGCTTCGCGGATACGTCGCCGTCCCGGCAACGGCTTAAGTGTTACGTTTGTGTGACAGCGCGGCCGCAATTCTTTTCCGGGTAGCGCGCGCGTCTCGCGCGTTGGTTTCGGCGTCTCGCCGAAACAGGCTTTCGGGAAAAGTCCGCGATAGCGAGACGCCATCGCCAACGGGCGAGACGCGCGCGCTACCCAGAGACTGCAACGGAGCGCGTTGGCAACAACACGCTGACCGTCGTGCCTTTCCCCAGCTGGCTGCTCGCTTCGACGCTGCCGCGGTGAAGTTGGGCGATATGTTTGACGATCGAGAGACCGAGACCGGTTCCAGGTTGTTCGCCCGACCGCGATTTATCAGCGCGATAAAAACGCTCGAAAATCCGCGGTAAATCGCCCGGCGAGATTCCCGGGCCCTCGTCGGCCACGCTGATTCGGACCGAGCCGTCCGCCAATTCCGCCCGCAGAGAAACGGTGCCACCGGGCTTCGAGTATTTCACGGCGTTATCGAGAAGGTTGTAGATCAGCTCCTGGAGCCGGGTTTCATCCGCGTGGAGCTGGGGCAGGCTGCCGGAAAAGTTGAGATGCGATTTGAGTTGTTTCGCGGCCAGGCGTTTTTCCCAATCGCGCATGACCGAGTGCAGCAGTTCGGGCAGATCGACGTCGCTCAGTTCCAGTTCCATCCCCGGCGACTCGAGCCGCGCCAGGTTAAGAACGTCTTCGACCAGCGCGTTCAACCGGTTCGAGTGCCGTTCCATGATCTCGAGGATCCGAAGCAGCTCGCCCGGCGGCTGGTGCGGGTCGTCCAGCAGGGTCTCGAGATAACCGCGGAAGATGGAGAGCGGCGTCCGCAATTCGTGGGAAACATTCGCCACAAAATCGCGCCGCATGTTTTCCACTCTCCGGAAATGAGTGACGTCGCGAAACAATATGACCGCGCCCTTCACGTCCGAATTTTCCCCGAATGGGACGGCCGTGATTTCCATCTCGCGCGGTTCGCTCCCGGCCCGCGTGAACTCAACGGATTCGCGCTGCGGCTCCTGCCGGCGGATCGCTTCGACCGCGAGTCGATCGGCGGAGGCGTTGCGGGTCAGCTCGAGCAGCGTTCCTCCCGACACATTTTCCGGGAAGCCGAAGATGCGCCGGAATTCCGGGTTCATCAGCTGGACGCTTCGGCGATCGTCCACTACCGCCAGGCCGTCGGGCATGGCGCCCAGAACTATCGCCGCGCTCGATTCACTTTCACGGGCACGCTTTTCCAGGTCACCCCGCCGGTCCATCAGCGTCTCCAGCGCCAGTCCCACCCGCCGTGCTTCCGGGTTGCCGCTGATCAGGAATTTTCGCGGCGGCCGTTTTTCGACAATCGCATCCGCCAGTTCCCGCGCGTCTTTCCAAGGCGAGATCCACTTGCGCCACAAAGCGAAGGCCGCGATCACTCCTGCGGCGAGGAGCGCGTAAAAGGCGATCCATCCCATCAGCGCTTGGCTTCCCGAAGGCGGTAACCGAATCCGCGCACCGTTTCGATCGCGTCCGCCGCTTTGCCCAGTTTTTTCCGGAGCCGGCGGACGTGGGTATCGACGGTCCGTGTGTCGATCACGCTTTCATATCCCCAGACTTCGTTGAGCAAGCGGTCGCGCTCTTGGACGCGACCTTGGCGACGCATCAGCATGCTCAGGAGCTTGAACTCCACGCTGGTAAGCCGCACCGCGCGGCCGCCCACCTCCACGTGGTGCCGCGCCGGATCGAGCGTGATCGTACCGATGGACAGCTTTTTTTCCTCGGCGCCATCGCCTTTCCCGCGACGCAGGATCGCGTTCACCCGCAGGACCAGCTCGCGCGGGCTGAACGGTTTCGTCACGTAATCGTCCGCGCCGAATTCGAGGCCCACGATGCGATCGATCTCTTCCGCCTTCGCCGTCAGCATCAACACCGGGATTTGTTTGGTGGCCGGGTCCGTCTTCAGCACTTTGCAAATCTCCAGGCCAGGCATCTTCGGCAACATCAAATCGAGAACGATGAGGGCCGGCGTTTCCTCCCGCGCCATTCGCAATCCGGTCGCGCCGTCCGTCGCGGTGCTCAGCGCGTAACCCGCCTTGCGCAGATGGAGCGAGAGCAGATCGATCACGTCCGGTTCATCGTCGACGATAAGAATTTTCGTGCTGGCCATGGCGTCCGGTCGCGGGACGACCAGCTTCGCAAAGCGAGTGGCTCGTTGTCAAAGAGCGTCCCTGAAAAAGACCGCGGCTGGGAACTGGATGGCGGGTTTATCCGAATAATTAGAAAGCGGATTTCGCCTTCCCGACTGGGAAGGTGTCTCCTGCCAATGGCATTAAAGGGAATCCAAGCGAAGGGAACGAAATGAAGAAGACATTGCTCAGCATCGCGCTGACTTTGGTTGCTCCGTTTCCTGGGCGCAGACGTCCGGCACAACCACACCGGACGGCGGCGGGACCATTACCGAATACACGCCGGGGAGCGTAATCACGCTCAAGAAAAGCAGCGGGGCCGCGCCATTATCGGTTCGGCAAAACCCTCACCTACGTGACGAAGAGCGGCAGAACGCTCGATGAAGAAACGGTGAGGACCCGCATCAAAGTCGGCATCCCGGTCCACCACGTCCATTACACGGGCGAAGGCGAGAACCTCCTCGTGGATCGCGCGATTCTTTTTTTGTTAGGGGGGTGAGCAGATCGATAACGTCCTGTTCGTCGTCAATGATAAGAATTTTCCGGCTCGCCCCTCGCCCCCGCGCGGGTTGTGCAGCTCGCAAAGTGAAGGCATCCTTGCCAAAGAGTGTCAGTTCGCGAGACCCAAAATCAGAGAGTTAGTAATCCTTGGTTGCGCTCCCCGAAGCGGTTTGCGTAGGTTGAAGCCGATGGTCGCGAATCGTGAAGAGATCCTGAGCCGATTACGGGAATCGAAACGGAGCTTGCAAACGGAGTTTCCTCTCAAGCGCATCGCGCTTTTCGGCTCCTACGCTCGCGCCACGCAGGTGTCGGGACAGAGCGATATCGACATTCTCGTGGAAGTGGATCCTTCGATTGGCCTCGCCTTTGTGACCCTCGCGGAACGACTCGAGCAACTGCTGGGCGCGCGGGTGGATCTCGTCTCCCGGCGCGCGATCAAACCTTCGCTCTGGAAGTTGATCGAGCCCGAATTGATCGATGCCTAAGCGCGACGCAGATCTGCTTTTGGAGGACATTCGATCAGCTCTGGCGCGAATCGGGCGCTACACGAGCGGGATGCAGCGGGAGGAATTTCTCGTGGACGAAAAGACGATGGACGCTGTCGTGCGCAATCTCGAAATCATCGGCGAAGCCGTGCGCTGGCTACCGGATGACCTCAAGCTTCAGCATGTCGGCGTTTCATGGGGACCGATCGCCGGCCTGCGCAACCGAATCGTGCACGATTATTTCGGTCTCGATCTTGAAATCATCTGGCAAATCTTGCAGACGCCGTTACGCGACTTCAGGCAGCAGCTCGACGAAATGAAGGGCTGAGCGAACGCGTGCGCAGGATGGCAGTTGCGCTGGTCAGTATGAGCGTTGCATATCGGCATTGCGCAAGGCAAAGTGCGGCTCGGAGCTCCGGATGAATTTCGCCCCTTACCCCATTTCCGAGTTAGACGAAACTTTTACATCTAATTGATTCAGTCATGTCGTTCGTTCCCCCTTCGGGCTGTCCGTGTATGTCACGGCTTGGCAGTCCGCTCCATTCTCGTTAGGCGCTGCGAGTCTTTGGACCCGTCATGACATTCACCAACTTCATCCTCGGATACGTGGGGAATTTACTCGCGACCCTGACGGGCGTGGCAATCAGTCTAGCAATCTACAAGCTATTGATTCCGTGGTATCGGACTATTACGTATCAGGGCGTCGATATTTCGGGCACGTGGGTGATGTCTGCTAATCCAACGCACCACCGTGATGTGACGTGGGAGCTTCGACAGAAAGCCGCCGCCATTTCCGGTATATCGACGCATGTCGCCCACGCTTCCGCGACCACGACTGACCGGGTGCGGACTTATCGACTAGAGGGCAGAATCGTTAATCGCTTTCTCACGGTTACGGGCTACCCCATTGATCCGCGCCGTATGGGTTGCATCTCTTATATTGTCGAGATTCTTGGGGATGCCACAAAGATGGTGGGACAAGGCTCGGGCTACAGCACCGTCGAATGTAGAGTGATCGGCGGCGAATGCACTCTCACGCGCAAGACTGATTCAACAGTCGCGGATCCTAATGCAAACACCGAGACAACCGCCTAGCCAAGCGATGAAGCTGACGGCGGGAAGCCTTGCGATTAACTTTTGAGATGATGACAATGCTTTCTCTGCGGGCGATGTCCTGTTTCCCCCGCCGCAGATTATCTCTTTCTCGTTAAGGTCGATTGTAGAGCAACCGCGGCCGTTGCCTTTGCCTCCAGCCAAGCGGAGCGCTTGCCCCACAATTCCATCCGGTCATTCGACCGTAACGCTCTTGGCGAGATTGCGCGGCTTATCGACGTCGCGGCCGAGCTCGACGGCGAGGTGATAGGCGAGGAGTTGGAGCGGAATGACGGTGAGGATGGGGCTGACGAAATCGGGGACCTTGGGCACGACCACGATGTCGTCGGCGATGCCGTTCAGCTGCTTGGCGCAGTTGCCGGAGGTGATGGCGATAACCGGGCCTTTCCGGGCGCGGACTTGCTCGATGTTGTTCATGTTCTTCGAGAAGACGGCGTCGTCAGGGGCGATGAAGACGGAGGGGAGATCGGGCCGGATCAGAGCGATGATGCCGTGTTTCAATTCCGCGCTCGGGTGACCTTCGGCGAAGAGGTAGGTGATCTCTTTTAATTTCAGGGCCGCTTCGAGGGCGATCGGGTAATTGAATTGCCGGCCGAAGAAGAGCATGCCGTTCACCGAGGCGTACTTCTTCGCGATCGCTTTCATTTGGTCGCTGAGCTTGAGGACTTCCTCGATCTGATCGGGCAGTTCTTCCAGTGCCTCGATGATCCGTGTTCCTTCCGAGGTGGAGAGATGGCGCATCCGTCCAAGGAGCAGGCCGATGGCGGTCAGGATCGCGACCTGCGAGGTGAACGATTTTGTGGCCGCGACGCCGATCTCGGGACCGGCGTGCATGTAAACCCCGCCGTCGCTTTCGCGGGCAATGCTGCTGGCAACGTTGTTGCAAATGCCGAGGGTGCGATAACCTTTTCGTCGGCTCTCCCGCATCGCGCCGAGGGTATCGGCGGTCTCGCCGCTCTGGCTGATCGCGAACACCAGGGTATCGCGCGTCATCGGCGTGTTGCGATGGCGGAACTCGCTCGCGAATTCTACTTCAGTGGGAATCTGGGCCAGCGCTTCGATCAGGTATTCGCCAATCATCCCGGCGTGGAGTGCCGTGCCGCATCCGGTCAGGACGACCCGTCCCACATCGCGCAACTGCGCGGGCGTCATGTTCAACCCGCCGAGCTTGGCGGTGCATTCTTCGTGGCTGAGCCGGCCGCGCATGGCATCGCGCACGGAGCCAGGTTGCTCAAAGATTTCCTTGAGCATGTAGTGCGGGTAATCGCCCTTCTTAATGTCCTGGTCGGTGAACTCGACCTTGCTCAGCTGGTAATTTCCACCTTCGCCGGCGACCGAACTGATCTCGAACTTGTCGCGCTCGACCGCGACAACGTCGAAGTCGTTCAGGTAAACGGCATCGCGCGTGTAAGCGACGATGGCGCTCACGTCGCTCGCCAGGAAATTCTCGTCCTTGCCCACGCCGAGGACGAGCGGGCTGCCGCGCCGCGCGCCGACGATAAAGTCCGGAATGTCGCGATGCACCAAAGCGATCCCGTAGGTGCCGATGACTTGGCGCAAGGCGGTTCGGACGGCTTCGACGAGTTTGCCTTTCTTGTTAGGCAGCGTCGCCGTCTCGCCGTTTGAGCCCGCCTCCGCCGCAATCGAGGCGTCATAAATCTTGCCGATCAAGTGCGCCAGGACTTCGGTGTCGGTATCGGAGGCAAAATTGCTGTCGCCATCGCGAATGAGCTGGTCCTTGAGCGCCTGGTAATTTTCGATTACGCCGTTGTGGACGAGGGCGAGTCGGCCCGTGGCGTCGAAGTGCGGATGCGCGTTTTGGTCCGTCGGCTTTCCGTGTGTTGCCCAGCGGGTATGACTAATCCCATAGGTGCCGGCCGGCGGACGTTCCGACATCAATTTCCCCAGCTCCGCGATTCGCCCGGCGCATTTCCGCGTCTCGACCTTGTCGCCGTCAACAATCGCCACGCCGGCGGAGTCGTAGCCGCGATATTCGAGGCGGCGCAATCCGTCGAGGAGGATGGGCGCTGCTTCCGAACGACCGACGTAACCGACTATGCCGCACATGGACAAAGCGTGACATCAACGAGTGGCGGGCGCAACAGGGTTGGCCCGCGGCGCATTCTGGGCTAATTGGAAACGGTGGAAACGAAAACCCGTTCGAGCCAGGCCGCGAGTTACACGCCGGCCCTGCCCCCGGGAACGACCGAGCGCACGCTCGCCGTCATCATGGGCGGAGGCGCGGGCACGCGTTTGTTTCCGCTCACGAAGGACCGGGCGAAACCGGCGGTGCCGCTCGGCGGGAAGTATCGGCTCGTCGATATCCCGATCAGCAATTGCCTCAACTCCGGGCTCCGCTCGATTTACGTTCTGACGCAGTTCAACAGCATGTCGCTGCATCGCCACATCCAGGCGAGCTACAAGTTCGACAATTTTTCGCGCAGCTTCGTGGACATCCTCGCCGCGCAACAGACACCGGAAGGCTCGGAATGGTATCAGGGCACGGCCGACGCCGTCCGCCAGAACATGCGTTACTTCCTCGAACGGCCCTTCGATTATTATCTCATCCTGAGCGGCGACCAGCTTTACCGGATGGATTTTCGGGCGCTGCTTCACCAGCACATTCGTTCCGGCGCGGACATTACGCTCGCGACCAAACCGATTGGGCGCAGCCTGGTCTCGGATTTCGGGATCATGCAAAGCGACGCCCACAGACGGGTGACGAAGTTCGTCGAGAAACCGAAGGACGAGGCGGTCCTGAGCGAATTCAAAATGGGGCCTGAGCTGCTGGCTTCGGTCGGTTCCGCGGCCGACGCGGAATTGTATCAGGCGTCGATGGGCATTTACGTTTTCAATCGCGACGTGCTCGTGGAATGCCTCGACAACAACCTGGCGGACTTTGGGAAGCACGTGATCCCTGAATCCATCGCCGATCGCCAGGTCAGCGGTTACATTTTTAATGGCTACTGGGAAGACATCGGGACGATCCGCGCCTTTTACGAAGCGAACCTCGATCTGACCGATCTGTTGCCGCAGTACAGTTTCTTCGAGGCCTCGTCGCCGATCTACACCCACCCGCGGTTTCTGCCCGGCAGCAAAATGAATGGCGCGACGTTGCGCCAGGCGATCATCGCTGACGGCTGCATTATCTCGGACGCGCACATCGAACGGTCGGTCATCGGCGTGCGCAGCATCATCGAAAGCGGGGCGACCATTCGGAACAGCATCGTGATGGGCGCCGATTATTACGAAACGGAAGCAACCCCGGACCGGCTCCGGTTGCCGCCTATCGGGATCGGGCGGAACTGCGTGATCGACCGCGCCATTATCGACAAGAACGCGCGGATCGCCGACGGAGTGGTGATCACGCCCGAAGGAAAGCCCGCGGACCTGGACGCCGGGAATTATTTCATCCGCGACGGAATCGTCGTGGTGCCGAAGAACGCGGTGATTCCAGCCGGCTTCTGGATTTAGGCGGCGATCGGTCGCGTTAACGGCGCTGCTGGTTCAATGCGCCCGCTTCGCCTTCCCGCTCCCACTTCTGCTGCTCGTTCCAGGGAAGCGCGGTTTCGTTCTTCGCGCTTGGGTCGTTGATGAGGGGCTCGACCCGTTTCGTTGCGCACGAACTCGCGCCCAGCGCAATGAAACCGAGCGCCGCGCAGGACGCGACGCGGACGAAATTCCGCTTACGAATTGTTGCCAGCATAGACGACAGTATCTCCGGGTTGCACCTGTACCCCTCGGGCCAAAGTGCTGGTGATGATATCGCCGATGGCCGTCGCCGGTTCAACCGACGAAATGCGTATCTTGCCAATGAACGAGCCGCCGCGAAGTACCAGCATTTCGCTGTTCGCCTCCACGCCCTGCCGCGCGCCGAGGCTTAGCACAACGAAATTGTAAGCCTGATTTACGGCGAGAACGGTGCCGCGAATCCCGGGATTATTGGCGCCTGCCGCCGGGCGATGTTTTCGTTCCGTCTCCAGCTGGGTCGATTTCTCCTGCGTTACTTTCATCTTATCGGAGAGAAGAATTTTTTCGCGCTCGGCCGCGTCGAGCTGCTTCTTCGCGTCTTCCAACTGCGCTTGAAGATCGGCCCTCGACGTCGAAGGCGAAGTGCCTGCGGACGGTTTCGTCTCGACGCCGTCGATTCGTTTCCGCAATTCGGCAATCTCAGTTTCGTTGGCGCGAAGCTTTGCCTGGAGATCGTTTCGTTCTGCCTGGACTTTCGCCAGTTCCGCTTCGCTCGTGGCAACCTTGTTCTGGTTCTCGCCGAGTTTTGCGTTCGCGGCTGTCACCGCCGCCTCTCGTTCCTTGAGTTGTTTTTCGCGCGAGATCCGCTGCTGTTCACCACTCAGTCGGGCGGTCTCGCTCTGCACAACTTCCGCCCGCAAACCGCGGGTCTTTTGCAGGTTGAGCAGCGCAAAGACAGCCGCCAACGAGAGCAGCGCAACTGAAGCGAGGATCAGTTGGCGCGACGTGACGGAGAAATGGGAAAGAGGAAACGCGCTGATGAGATCGGATGGTATAAAAGGCGCCGCACGCATGGCAATCCGATTCCCCGCGCTTCTTCCGGCGATTTCGCGTTGCGCCCCGGCGGCATCCGCCCTATAGAACGCGATTATGGGCCAGCAACATCGGGTGAGAACGAAGCGACGCCGGCGCGCAGCTTACAAGGATCGAAAAAAGGCAGCTGCGAAAACGGCCCCGGTGCGGCGGGAAGCGCCCAAGCCCACCAAGGCAAAACCGAAGAAGCAGCCGGCGGCGGGGCCGAACGCCAGCTAGGCTTCCGCGCCATCCGTCCGGTTTCGCGAACGCCCGCTTAAAAGCGAAAGTGCGCGCGCAATACCTCATCGTTGACGGCCACAGCGTGATTTTCGCCTGGCCCGAATTGCGCAAGCTCCATGCGCGACGCACGTCGCTCGCCCGTGACGCCCTGACAAAAAAATTGCGTGACTACCAGGACTGGACGGGCACGCGTGTCGCCGTCGTTTTTGACGGCAAAGGCCCGTCAATCAGCGTGAGTTCGGATCCCGGCGAGGTTCAGGTTTTTTATTCGCGGGAGGGACAAACGGCCGACTCGATTGTGGAACGTTTGGCGAGCAAGTACGGCGCTCGTTTCAAACTGCTGGTCGCGACCAGCGACGTGCTGGAGCAGGAAACCGCGAGCGCGTGCGGAGCCGAGTGCATTTCGGCGGAAGCGCTCCGCTGGCTTCTGGAAGAGGCGACGCCGAAATAGTTGCGTGGCCTCCGCCAATCAGGCGGCGCCTGCGAGAGCCGGCTGCGGCCGAGCGAGCGATTCGCGCCGGGCGCGCTGCTGGCAGGTCGCGAGAACCCGGGACAACACGCAGTAAAGTTGTTCGATGGGAAGGTTTTTGCTGACGTAACCGTTGGCGCCGGCCCGGAGAGCGGCGTGCATCCGTTCCTCGTCGTAACCGACGCCAGTAAAGACAATGATGGGCAGCGTCTGGCTCATCTCGCGGATAAACGAAATGAGCGAAATGCCATCTACCTTCGGCATGTTAAGATCCACGACGGCGACATCGCACCGGTGGAATTCGAGCCAGGCCGCGGTCTTGAAACCTTCGGTGAGGAACTCGCAGGTATGTCCTTTTTGTTTGAGGTAGGTGACGAGGAACTTGGTGATGGCAGGGTCGTCATCGATGAGGAGGAACTCGACAGCATCGCGGGAAAGGATTTTCATATTTGGCTCCGTTATAATTACTATAACGACTATAAGCACTAAGCTTGCCAATCCCGTTTTGCGCGTTCCGCCAACGCCGCGCTGCCTCACCGCAGGCAGTGACGCTGATGGCGTGTCGTAGGAATCGCACGGCAAAACGCCGGCCTGAGCTATTGATGGCGTCGCTAGCTTTTCACACTGGCCCGAATCGCTTCGAGCTGGCCGGCAGACCCTAGCTTCTCGTTCTTGTGCGCGATGAAGTCGGCGTAGGCTTGCATGAAAATCTTTCCGGGCGGACGGAAGTCGAACTCGCCCGGCTTGTCCCGGAAGAATTCGCGATGGACCCGGGTCCAAACCAGCCGGCCGTCGGTGTCGATATTGACCTTCGTGACGCCGAGCTTTGCGGCCGGAAGGTATTCCTCCTCGTTTACGCCGCGCGCGCTCGGATCAAGCGTCCCCCCCGCGGCGTTGATCCGCTGGACTTCTTCTTCTGGCACGCTCGAGCTGCCGTGCATGACGATGGGAAGCCCGGGAACTTTATCGCTGATGTCCTTGATGACATCGAAGTGCAGACCCTGTTTCCCTCTGAATTTGTAGGCGCCGTGGCTTGTCCCTATGGCAGCCGCCAGCGAGTCACAGCCGGTTTCCTTCACAAATTCGACGGCCTCTTCAGGATTCGTCAGGCAGGCGTGTCCTTCGTCGACTTTAATGTCTTCCTCGACGCCGCCCAGCATGCCGAGCTCGGCTTCCACACTGATTCCTTTGGCGTGGGCGCGTTCGACGACGCGTTTGGTGATGGCCACGTTCTCGGCGAAGGGCTCGTGGCTGGCGTCGATCATGACCGAGCTGTAAAAGCCGGACTCGATGCAATCGTAGCAAGTCTGTTCATCACCGTGATCGAGATGGACGGCGAAGATCGCTTCCGGAAAGATTTCCTCGGCCGTGCGAATGATGGCCTCGAGCATTCGCTTGTCGGTGTAATTGCGCGCGCCTTTGGAGAGCTGGATGATGAATGGGGCCTTGCTTTGCATGTTGCCGCGGAACAGCCCCATGGTTTGCTCGAGGTTGTTAATGTTGTAAGCGCCCACGGCGAACTTCTTGTAGGCGACTTTGTAGAGCTGTGCGGTTGTGACGATCATTCGAGTGGTGGTTGGTTTGCGTCCGGAACGGGGACGAACCTTAAATCCAAAATCGGAAATCGAAAATCGAAAATGCCTAGTCGGCGGCGGAGGTGGCGGGGAGCAGGATGCTGACCGACGTTCCGTGCGGATTGGAATCGATATCGACCCGGCCGTTATGATCGAAAACGGTCCGTTTCACGATGGGCAATCCGAGGCCCATCCCGCGCGCCTTCGTCGTGCAGAACGGCGAGAAGATTTTCTCGCGCAGATCGGGGGAGATACCCCGGCCGTTGTCCTGGATGGTGATGACGACGCCACTGGCCCGGCCGCCCTCGCGAATCGGTTTGGCCGCGAGCGTGATTCTCGGCTTGGATTGCCCTGAGGTTGCCTCGGCGGCGTTGGCTACGAGGTGCGCGAACGCTTCCGCCAGGGCGTCCTCGTCGCCGAGCACGCGCGGCAAGTCGTTAGGCAGGGTGGTGTCGATCGCGACCCCGTTCTTGGTCACGCGCGCCTTGGCGAGCTCGATCGCTTTCTTCACCGAAGCGCGCACATCCACCGGCTTCATGACCAGCTCAGAGGGGTGGGCGAAGTTATTGATCTGGGTGATGATTTTATCGAGCCGGTCGATTTCCTGCACCACGATCTCGTTGAAATCCTTCCTGAAATCCGGGTCGTCAAAACGCTCGGGCAACAATTGGGCGAAGGTCTTGATCGCGACCAGGGGATTGCGAATCTCGTGGGACATGCTGGCGGCGAGGTCGGTCCAGAATGCCGCCCGGTCCACCAGGTCCTGCTTCTGCCGGAGATTATCTTCCGCGGTCAGGTCCTGCACGACCGCGACGGCGCCGAGGGAAGTTTTCTGGTCGACCAACCTCCGGGTCTCAACGGAAAGCGAGCGGCGCGTAGTGGGATCGATCCATTGGCGCGACGGAAGATTTTCCGCGGCGTCGAGGGTCTCGCGTAAAAAAGCGGCGAGCCGGCCCCCGACCGCTTCCACCGGCTGATTGAGGGCGTCGCGGGCGTCGACGCCGAGGATCTGTTCCGCCGTCGGATTGAACCAACGAATATTTGCATCCTGGTCGGTAGCGACGATTCCCGGCGGGATCGACTTCAGCAGCGTCTCGGCCAGGGTCTTTTGGACAGTGACCTCCTCGTTGAGTAACGCGTTTTCAAGGACGGTCGAGACGTGTTCGCCGAGGGCCATCAATCCTTCGAGATCGCTGGATTCGAAACGCTGGCCGGTGACGCGATGGCCGAAAAAGAGCCAGCCGATGATCCGGCCGCCGGCGTGCAGCGGCACGATGACTTCGGCCGCGAAAGTGTCCAGAGCTCGGCGCATGATGGCGCGCTGGGCCGGTTCGACGTGCGGCAGACTCGAGCGCGCGATCAGGTGGGCATGCAGTTCGAACCATCGCACCAGAGCGTCGCGTTCGCCGTACTCCACGTCCTGGGTTTCCGGCAGGCACCGCACGCCGGCGCGGAGCCGATAGCGATCGCTTTGGCGGACCTTGGAAAAAATGCCGACACGTCCAATGCCAGTGGCGTCGGCGACGCCCTCCACCACGTTACCCAGGAGGGCTTCGACGTTATCGAAACGGCGGAAGACCCGGGGAAACCGCAGAAGCGGCATCGCGGGCTGAGGTCGCTCGAAAGATGGCTCCAGGCGTCGCACGGGTTCAGGCGTATATGGCGTCAGGGCGTGCTCGCGTAAATCCCGATTCTCCTGGATCACGCGGAGATGATCGAATCCGCGCGTGACCAGGGCCTGGAGCCGGCGTCGGTCGATCTGCAAATCCTCGGCCGCATAAACTCCGGAATTCTCGACGTCGCGGAGCGGTTCCGAACGCAACGTTCCCAGGGCGATGACAAGGATTTCCGGTAGAGCCGCCTGAATTTGCTCGAGAAGATCGCGGGCTTCTTTCGCGCGTAAATCGAGGACGAGAATGGCGGGACTATTCTGTTGCAGGACGGCGTCGAGCCGATCCGGGGAAGTGACGTGGCGCACTTGTGCCAGCGCGGTAAGGAAAGCCTTCATGCGGCGGACGAGGTCGGCATCCTGCGAGTAGAGGATGCATATGGGGGGTGAGGGGATCATGCGGCGGCCACTTCCTGTGCAAACCGAACCAGGGGCAACAAAATGTGAAAGGACGTTCCTCTTTTCAGCTCGCTTTCCACTTCAATCTGGCCGCCATGCTCCTGGATAATGCCATGCACGACGGACAACCCGAGCCCGGTCCCGTAATCCTTGGTGGTAAAGAAAGGATCGAAGACGTGCGCGATATCCTCCTTGCGAATGCCTTCTCCGTCGTCCCGAATGCTTATCCGCAGGATCTCGTGCGAGTCGCCGTTGCTGCCCGAGATCGCCGTCACCCATTCGGTGGCGGCGTGAATCTCCGTCCCGACGCACAGCTCGCCGCCCCGCTTCATCGCGTCCATGGCATTGAGGAAAAAATTGAGAAACACCTGTTCGAGCTGGTCGGCATCGGCGCGGATAGTATCTGTGTCGGCCTGCCAGGAACGAGTTAATTTGATTTCCTTTTGGTAAAGCCGGTGCCCGACGAGCTGAAGCGATTTCTCGAGGACGTCGTGGACGTGCATGGGGGCCAGGACAGGCTTCGCCGGCCGCGCAAAACGCAACAGCTGATTCACGAGCGAATCGATCCGGTCGATCTCGTGCCCGATCAGGTTCGAAAACGTGTCGCGGAAATCCGAGTCCTGGTAACGCTCCGGCAAAAGCTGGGCGAACGTCTTGATCGAAACCAGCGGGTTCTTGATTTCGTGCGCCATCCCGGCCGAGAGCGTGCCGAGACTCGCCAGCCGGTCGCTTCGACGAATTTGCAACTCGAGGCGCTTGAGGGCGGTAATGTCCGTGAGAACGACGAGGGCCCCGAGCATTTCGCCTTCCTGGCCGTGAAAGATCGAACTGCTGGCGCGCACCACTGCGTTGTGATCGCCAATGGGCAACACCAGCTCGCCATTTTCCTGCCGGTCGCCCGTGCGGAGGGTCTCGCACAGGATCTCGCGCAGACCTTTCGGCAGGCGGTCGAGCGAATGGTCAATGATCTCGCGCGGATTGAGGCCGGTGATCTGGCCGGCTTCATTGTTAAAGACCGTGACGCGCTCGTCCGCGCTGGCCGCGATCACGCCGGTCGTCAGATTTTCCAGCAGGGTCTCGTTGTAGATCCGCGCATTCTCGACTTCGGTAAAGAGCTGCGCATTGTCGATCGCCACCGCCAATTGCCCGCATAACACCTGCAAGGCATTCTGTTCCACGGCGCCATAAATCCGCCCGGACAATCGCGGACCGAGGAGCATGACGCCGGCAAGGTGTTGCCGCGAGAAAATGCCAAGCGCGACCGCGATTTTGAGTCGTTCCATTTCCTTCGCCGCCTGTTCCAATTCGGGCGTTTTGCGGATGCGATGGAGTTCGTCCAGCACCAGCACTTCCTGGTGGGTCTCGAGATAGGAAATGGTCGGATCGTTTCGGCTCAATCGAAGTTCAGCGCCGTCGGGCTCCGATGAAATGGCCGGATATTGCTGCGCATAAGCTTCCTTCGCCGGCAGGAGAATAAAGACGCGATCGGTGCCGACCGCTTCGCCGATTGTCTTGGCGAACCGGTCGAGCAGGTCCTGGAGCGTCGAGACCGATTTTAGAATGCCTGCGGCCTCGCTCATCGTGGATTGGAAATCCATCCCGCGCGAACCGATAAAAAGCCGGTTCGCGAAGCGCTGGGAAATTCCGCGGGCGGGCGCCATCGCAAACGCGACGACGAGAGCGGCCGCGAGATGTCCAAGGGTTCGGCCCTCACTGGGGAACATTGGCCGCGCGGCCGTGAACACCAGCCACCAAACCATCGCGTATAGAAGGAGCAGGTAGGCCGTGAGAACGGCATAGGAAGTAACGCGACGGAAGAAAAATCCGACATCCATGATTTTTCGCGTCGAGATTCCGTAGGCGATGATCAGGCTGAAAACGACGATGCGGAAAGGGGCGAACTGCACCGCGATGGCTCGTTCCACGATTGGGGTCGGCGCGACCAGCGCGGCGAGCGCTAATCCTCCGACGACGATGAACTGAAGTTCGACCTTCTGCACTCCGGAGGAACGCCGGAGATCGCGTATGTAAAAAATAATCAGGAGGATGACCGAACCCGCAAGCCAGGCCGCGAAAACAGGAAACAATGGACCGTAAACCGCCAAGGGAACTAGTTCGTGACCGCTTTCCCGGCGAATCTCGGCGGATCGGAGGAAAAATGGCGTGTAGCAGCACGCAATGGCTATCAGACTCGGACCCGAGAAGGCGGTCAGACGACGGCCGATTTCCTTCCATCCGGTGTCTCGGCAGAGAATGCCGAGCCGCAGCAAATTAAAGCCGTGCACCATTAGAACCCCGGTTGCCCAGGAAGTGCGAATCCAAAGTGCGGCCTTCGCGGGATTCGTAGCATCGAAAGCGAACTGGAGGGAGAGCAGCCATGCGGAAATGAAGAACGACAGAATGAGGAAACTCTGGTTCGCGCGGTTGCGCGAATTGGCGCGGTAGACGGCAAGTCCCAGCCCGAATTGAATCAGGAGTGCCAGCCAGAGGGAAATATTGCCGGCGTTCATTCGTGAACGCGTTCCACTATCATGCTGCTGTTACCGCCGCCCAGACCGCGCACGTTGATCAGGGCGATTTTGATCGTGCGGTTCCGGAAACGGCCTGCTACGTAGTCCAAGTCGCAACGCGGATCGGACACTTCATAGTTAGCGGTCGGCGGGATAATGCCATGCTTAAAGCATAAAGCGCACGTGATGACCTGGTGCGGTCCCGCGGCCGAAAGCGCGTTGCCGGTTACCCCCTTGATCGAACTCATGGGAATGCTGTAAGCCCGGCGGCCGAAAACGCGCTTCACCATGTCGGTCTCGACAATGTCGAGCGCTGGATGACCGGGGCCGTAGGCGCAAATGTAGTCGATGTCCTCGGGCGTCCGGCCAGCGCTGTCCAAGGCCGCCCGCATGGTTTGTCCCAATCCGAATAGTTCATCGCTCGCGTAATCATCACCCTGCGTGCCATAGCCGGTAATCTCGAGGTAAGGCGTCACCCCCCGCGCGATCGCGCTTTCGTAATTCTCCAACACAACGATGCCCGCGCCTTCGGAGATCACCCCGGAATCGCGGTGCAGGTCGAACGGCCGGCTCGCGCGTTCCGGTTCGGAATTTCGCGTCGAGCTCAATCCAGCCGTGGCGAAGCTTGCCATCGATAGCGGCGTGATCGTCGCGTCGGTCCCTCCCGCCACCGCGATGTCCGCTTCGCCGTGACGGATCATCGTCGCGGCCGATGCGATCGCATCCAGCCCCGATGGACACGCCGAAGAAATGGTGGTGGCCCGCGCCGAAATCCCCAGCGCCATCGTCAATACCTGGGTCGCCGCCTGCGGCTGGCAATCCACCACCCCGGCGCTGACGCCGCGCGGGCCCCGCCGCGAAAAATCTTCCCACCCGCCTTCGAGGATCTCCATGGCAGTGCTGCTCACACCGAGCATCACGGGAATGGGGTGATCGATTTGGTGCTTCGACGGGTCGAACTTCGCGTCCGCAAGCGCCATCTTCATCGCGGCGAACGCAAACTGGGTATGCCGCGCCATTCGCTTCGGCTTGAACTTCGGGTCGATGTAATCCAGCGGTTCAAACTCTTTCACTTCCCCCGCGATCCGGCTTTTGAACGCGCTGGCATCGAAACGAGTGATCGGTCCCACCCCACTGCGTCCGGCGACGAGTGAATCCCAAAATGCCTCGAGGCCGATCCCGTTCGGCGCGAGAATTCCCATCCCGGTGACAACAACACGATTACGCTTCGACATGGCTATTAAGAATCGGATTTGGAGGAACGCCCGCACATTCTAGCGATTACGCTAAATCCAGTCATTATGTTTTTCTGGCCATTATTTTCGACCTTATTCACCAAATTTTCGAGTTATTCACAAGTTACTTCTTGTGCGGCAGGAAAAAACTTTCACACTGAAGAGACGCCATTTGGCGAGGGGTTGCTTCTATTATACACTTTCGACGCGGTACAGCCTTAGCTTTCTTTGTCGCACCATGACCGTCGCCTCCGATCTCCCCCAGGTCCTCGTTATCGATGATGAAATGGGCCCGCGCGAAAGTTTGCGGATGCTCCTCAAGCCCAATTACCAGGTTTATACCGCCGATTGCGTCGATGCGGGGATCAAGCTTCTGAAGGAAAAACAACCGGACGCTGTCATCACCGACATCCGAATGCCCGGCACCAGCGGCATCGAGGGATTGCGGCGAATTCGCGAGATCGATCCGCACGTTGCGGTGATCATGCTCACGGGATTCGGCGCTCTGGAGACCGCGCAGGAAGCGCTCCGCCTGGGCGCGAACGATTACATCGCCAAGCCGTTTGATGCCCGTGAAATGCGGGAAGTGATCGGCCGGAATGTCGAGCGCACCCGGATGCAGCGCACCGGCATGAATGCAGCCGAGGAGATCAAGGAACTGAACAACCGCCTCTTGAAGGAGCTGGCGCAGAAGGAACGGCTGGCTTCGTTAGGCCAGGCCTCGGCGGAATTCGTTCACGATCTCGGCAACCCGCTCACCATCGTCTGGGGTTACGTGCAATTACTCGCGAAGAAGCTCGAGCAATCGGAAAAAGAGAACGGGGTGAAGACGCCGAACTCGGCGAAGGAACTGCAGATCATCGAGCAAAACGTCCGGCTCTGCCGCGAGCTGCTGACGATGTGGCAGAGCTACGGCAGCGTCGAGGCGGCGCCGCACAAGCCAATCTCCGTTTCGGGGATCGTTCGCGAAATGGTGAAGAGCGTGAGCGCCATGGCCGGGCAAAACGGCGTGGAGTTGAAAGCGAATTTGTGCGACGACCCTTGCACGCTCATGGGCGATTCCACCCAGATGACGCGCGCCATCCAGAACGTGATCATCAATGCGGTCCAGGCCGCGAGCGACAGCAAGGGGAGGGTGACGGTCAGTTGTCTTCGAAAAGATTTCTATGTCGATGTCCGCGTCGAAGACACCGGCCCCGGGATCACGCCGGCCCAGATGGCGAAGATTTTCGATCCTTATTTCACCACGAAACAAGGCAAAAGCGGCACGGGCCTCGGTCTCTACATCACCAAGAAAGTCGTTGAAGACCATACCGGCTCGATCAAGGTCGACAGCACTCCGCACGTCGGCACCAGCTTCACGATTCGCCTGCCGTTGCTGAATAACTAGCAAGCGACTTTCGCTTGTCACTGCCAGCGGGTTCCGTTCTCTTGGACGCGTGTCCGACTATCGCGTTGCCCCCATATTTTTGATTCGAATGGCGGGCGTGCCGTTCGATCTCGTGGAACGGCTCGCGACTCCGGAGACGGCCCGGCTCGCCCGCGAACTGGTCGTTAGGCAGGACGAATTCGCGCGCGCAAAGACGGAGGTGGAAGGATTGTTGCGCCACCGTGGCCACGGGCTTTCGGAAGAGCTGTTTCGCGCCTGGAGAAAGGCGATTCGGTCCGGGACGATGCCGCCCGCGGGCGACGCGCCGTCCAGTGCCTTCGCAAAATGCTGGCAATGCGCGTCGCAACTTGCGGCTGCCGAAACCAGTCTGGAGGAATCGTTGCAACGCGAGCTGACCGCGGCGCGGACGAATCTCCTCGCAGCCGCGCGGACGGTCCTGCCGCCTTATCTTGTCTTTACGGCCGAAGGATTGCGCGAGCGCCTTGCCGCCCAATCGGCGGACTCGGGAGTTTTGCCGCCGCGAAATAAGTCGTCACGCGCGCACGAACGGCACCTGCTCCTTTACCTTCAGCGCATCGCCGCGAAGAACGATTCGCTCAGCGCCTTCGGTCCGGAAGGCTGGGGGACCATCGATGGCGCTCCGGCGGATCTTACCCTTTCGCCGATGCCAGGTATCGCCGCGCGCGAGACTTTTCTCGAACGCTGGACGTCGGATGGCCTCGCCGCCGCTGTGAACGCCGATCCCGAGACGCGGATGGAAATTTCCCCGCGCTTGAATCCAAATGGCCTTCTCCTCGGCGGCCGTTTCCAATTGACCGACACCGGTGAAACCATCGATCTCGACGAGCCGACCACCGCGCTGCTGCAACGAATCGATTCGAAGACGCCGGCACACTCGTTAGGCGTCGACGGTTCGGTCCTGGAACAGCTTGCCGCCAAAAAAATCATTCGCTGGGAGATGGAAGTTCCCGCGCTCGAGCCGCACTCCTTCGACCTTCTCGTTGCCGAGGTCGCGGCCTGGCGCGACACGCCGGTCCGAAGCCGCTGGCTGGAACGGCTCCAGCCGATTGCCGAACTCCCACGGAAATTTGCCGCGACAAAGGAGACGGCGACGCGGATTCAAATCATCGACGAGGCGGACGAGCGTTTGCAACAGTTGGGCGCTCTCCGAAAGACAGGAACGCGCTTTCTCTATTCCGCCGCGAATCCCATCGGCGAAGAATGTGTCCGCGAATGCGGCTTCACCATTGGCGAGGAGCTGGTGAACGAGGTAACGCGCGAAGCCGAGCCCTGGATCGATCTGTGGCGCGATTGCTATGCGTTCGTGGCCAGCCGCGTTTCCGCCGGCCTCCGAGGAATCCTGGAAACGGCATCGCGAGAAAACGCGGTTCTGCCGCTGCCCGCATTTCTTCGCGTTTGCGACGAGGTCCGAATGCCGCTCACCGGCCCGGCGATGGTCGCGCTCTCGCACATGGCGTTCCAGGAAGTGAAAGCCGCGTTCCGCCAGCAGATCGCTTCACGCGCGAATGACGCCGAGCTGCAACTCACCGCGGACGACTGTTATTTCGTGCGCAAGAATTTTCAGTATCCGAAGTTCGACGAATACACCTACCCAGCCGCCGACATGCAGATCTCGGCGAAATCGATCGAAGCGGTCGGACGCGGAGAATACGAATGGGTCCTGGCCGAGCTTCATCCGCCAGTGGCGCTTTTGCATCACGGGTTTTATTGGGGTTGTCCGGACAAGGAAACGCTCGACCGCGCGTTCGCCAGCACGACAAAAGGCCGTCCCAGTTTTCACTTCGGCTTTTTCGCCACCGATTTTACGGCGACCACCACCGTGCGCCTGCTCGATGCCATGCCTGGCCTGAGCTATTTCGTCGCGCCGCAACGGGGCAATCCGCGCTGGCGAACGATAGCGCCGGCTGAGATTGACGTCTTCGCGGATGAAGGCACGGGCGACGTCGGGCTGCGAACGCGCAGGACGGGTGAATATCTCGGCTCCTTCGCCCGCGCCTGGTTAATTCCACTGGGATTTCATCCGTTCCTCTTTGGCGGCACGCCGCACATGCCCCGGCTCCGCTGCGGCAAAGTAATCGTGCAACGGCGGTCGTGGACGGTGACGCTGGGAGAATTGGCGCCGGGCAGTTACACTGGAGTTTCGCGCAACCTCGTCGCCGCCATCGAGCGGCTCCGGGCCGCGAAAGGCTGGCCGCGTTACGTCTACATTCGCCCGAGCGAACAAGCGCTGCGCCGAACCGGCGCCGAAGGCCGCGACAAGGACACCAAACCGGTGTTCGTCGATCTCGAGAGCTATCTCTTTCTCGAAATTTTCCACGGCTGGCTGACGAAGGCCGGAGAATTGGAAGTCACCGAGATGTTGCCCGATCCCGAGCATTTGCTCTGGCGGGAAAACGACGGCCGTCGCACCTTCGAGCTTCGCACCCAGATTGTTCCCGGATAAATTCGAAGCTCGAATTTCAACAGTCCCGAAACAATGACCGAGGAGAAATTTCCAAACCCGCGCTCTGCGTTTTCCTTCCTTTGGATTTCGAATTTGTTTCGAATTTCGAGCTTCGGATTTCGAATTTTCTTCCCATGAGGATCATCGCAATCGCGAACCAGAAAGGCGGCGTCGGGAAAACGACGACGGCGGTCAATCTCGGTTGCGCCCTGGCCGAGGCGGGGCTGCGCGTCCTGATCATCGATCTGGATCCGCAAGGAAACGCGACGAGCTCGTTCGGCTTGCAGGAACTGGAAGGCGAAAGTTTGTATGAGCCACTTCTCGGCGCCGCCGCGATCGCCGACAAAGTTTTGCCGACGCGCGTCGAACGCGTCTTCATCGTCCCGGCCGACCTCGATCTCGCCGGAGCCGAAGTGGAAATCGCGCGGCTCGACAATCATCTCACCCGGTTGACGGAAACGCTCGCGCCACTCCGCGCGGATAACACCTTCGACTATGTCCTGCTCGACTGCCCGCCGTCTCTCGGCATTCTCATGACCAACGCGCTTGCCGCCGCCGACGAATTGCTGACGCCGATCCAGTGCGAATTCTTCGCGCTCGAAGGCCTGGTGAAAATCGTCCGCATTATCGAACAGGTCCGCCAGTCCGGCGCGAACGATCGCCTCGAGATCGGCGGAATCGTCATGACGATGTTCGACAGCCGCACAAACCTCAGCGCGCAGGTCATCGCCGATGTCCGCGCCCATTTCGGCGAACGCGTTTACGAAACCGTGATCCCGCGCACCGTCCGCCTGAGCGAAGCCCCCAGCTTCGGCAAATCAATTCTCGAACACGATCCGAGCGGCGCCGGCGCTCGCGCCTACCGCGCCTTGGCGAAAGAATTTATTCGGCGGCACGAACCGCCGCCGTCCCCAAACTGAAGACGATCGTGGCATAATCGCTGACGGCGCGCGCGGGTTCTTGATGGAAATTTGCGCGCGCCCTGTGCGCAGTCAGCGAACAAAGGGTGTGAGCGCGAAATTCGTGGCGAAGGACGAACGCGATTGGCAACCCGCGCCCGCGCCAGATACGTCGAGTCTGACGACGCTACGCCGCGCTGCGAAAGACTGCACCGCCTGCCACCTTTACAAGCACGCCACCCAGACGGTGTTTGGTGAAGGCCCGAAAGGCGCAACCCTGATGCTGCTCGGCGAGCAACCCGGCGATCAGGAAGATCTCGCGGGCAAACCGTTCGTCGGACCAGCCGGCAAAATTCTCGATCGCGCCCTGGCAGAGGCGGGGATCGATCGCACCCGGGTTTATGTCACGAACACGGTGAAGCACTTCAAGTGGGAGCCGCGTGGGAAGCGGCGCATCCATAAGAAACCGAATTCGCGCGAGATCGCCGCCTGCCGGCCGTGGCTCGAAGCGGAGCTTCGTGTCGTTAGGCCGGGCCTGCTCGTCTGTATGGGGGCGACGGCGGCCCAGGCCGTGTTCGGTCCTGCGTTTCGCGTAACGCGCGAGCGCGGCAAAGTTTTGGAATCCGAGCTCGCGTCGAAAGTCGTCGCCACCGTGCATCCCTCGTCGCTTCTGCGGCAGCCGGACGAAGAATCGCGCGAACGCGAATACAAATTGTTTGTGGCCGACCTGCGGGCGGCGGTGAAAGCAGCGCGCTAGGCGTCGCGAAGTTCCGGCGTCGCCCACAGGGCGACGGCTACAGCTACGGCTTGGGCGAGGCGGAGGGCGAAGCGCTCGGCTCGGTCGCGCTTTCCTTCTCTTTCTTCTTCATCTTCCGCTTTTCGTCGGCGGCTTTCTCCGCGTCGGTTTTCGGGCCGAGCTTCACCGTCTTGGCTTCGAGCGTTCCGTCGGTCACTTTCCAATAAGAGCCGCGCGCTTCTTCGTTCGCGACAACGTCTTTCATCGTCGCCGGCGCGCCGGCTTTGGTGATCACGGTTTTGTCGGTGATTTTGAAAACGCGGGAATGTTCCTTGCCCGCGATGGTGAACGTCTTCACCTTTTGGTCGGCCGCCGAGATCATTCCATGGAACGGGATGGCGCGCGCTTTCGCGACGTCAGTGGTGGTGTTCGCCGCCGGCGAGCTGGTGGTTTTAGGCGTGGGCGAAGCTTTTGTTTTTGGCGAAGCGGAAGCCATCCGGCTCGGAGTGGGCGACGCTGATTTTTTGGTGGCGCCACTGGCGGCGAACGACACGCAGCAGGCTAAGGCGGCCGTGCACGCAATCACGAGGTCGAGTCTGTTTTTCATAGATTGCACGCAGGCTGGGGGCGCACGCGTCAGATTTCGAGCCTAATCCTCTGGCTTGCCTTCCAGCAGCGCTTCGCAGCGGAGCGTCTCCGGCCCTTTCTCCGTGCAAACAGCGTAGGTCGTTTCGACGACTTCGTTCGTGCTCTCTCTCAAGTAGGCCGGATACATCGAGACCCCGGCGCACCCGCCTTTCGCATTCAGGACGTAGAAATTAATGTTGAAGTTCGGGTTGCCTTTGCTGTTGAGGAGGCGCTTCTCGACCGTGTTCGCCTTGATCCGGCGACAAGCTTCCAGGCCGGCGTCTTTCGGGTGCATCCCTTTGCGCATGTTTTCCACGATCAGGAACGAGCACAGATTATAGAGGTTCGCCTCGCCGCGACCGGTCGAACCCGCGGCGCCGACTTCGCCATCGACGTACAGCCCGGCCCCGAGGATGGGCGAATCGCCGGCCCGTCCCGCGATTTTCCAGGAAAGCCCGCTGGTCGTGGTGACGCCGCAAATCTCGCCTTTCGCGTTGATCCCATTGCAGTTGATCGTTCCGTAAATGTGCTGGGGATCGATCAATCCCTCGGCTACCATCTCACGGAGCGCTTTTCGGCCTGCTTCCGCGCGCTTTTGCGGATCGAGGTAATGCTTCGGATCGATCCGGCGTTTCCATTCGAGCCAAAGTTTTCTCGAATGTTCGGTATTGAGGTCGTCCTCGATTTTGAATCCCGCGCCGCGGGCGAAATCCTGCGCGCCTTTGCCGACAATGAGATGATGGTCGGTCTGGTCCATCACCGCTTTCGCGACCAGTGACGGCGTCCGCACCCCTTCGATGCACGCCACCCCGCCCGCGCGCCGTTTCGGTCCGTGCATGCAACAGGAATCGAGCTGCACAATCCCGTCGGCATTCGGTAATCCGCCGTAGCCCACGCTGTCGTCGAGCGGATCCAGCTCCACGATGTTCACTCCCGCGATCAACGCGTCCAGCACGTCGGCGCCGCCTTGCGTCATCATCGTGAACGCCTTCTGGACGCAGGTCATGTCGCCGCCATTCTTGAATTTATTTCCGTTCGCCGAGGCGATCACGACCGGCTTCGCTGGTTTGGAATTCATAACGGTGGGAGCCTGCCCCAAAAGCGACCGCGGAGTCACGGCCAAGGTTAATCCGCCTGCCACGCTGGACTGCATGAAACGACGTCTGTTCATGCTTCATCCAATCACGGGGGAGGGGACAATGGCAACCCGGCGCATCACATCTTCGCTGACGCAGCGAAGCGGTTACAGCAAAGCCTCGCCCTCAACGTGTCATGTTGAGCGAAGCGAAACATCTCTGTTCATTTCCGCCCACACGGCGCGAAGAAATAGTCAGGGATCCTTCGCTCCGCTCAGGATGACAGGATTAGTTGGGGGGACCGGAGTTGGGCTAACCAGTAATTCCATCGACGCCCGAAAAAGATTTCCACGCAAAACACGGCCAACCTACGAATCAACAATATCCCAGGGAGGCAAAGGGGAGGGATATGAGCTCAGCACGTTACTTCACTACTTTATTTATCACGCTTGCCGGCTTGTCGGTCGCCGCCGGCTCGCTTTTCGGCCAAACCGCACCGGCATTTAGCAAGATCGTCCTTTTCGGCGATAGCCTGTCGGATACGGGCAACGTCCGCGACCGCACCGACTCCAAGAGCGGCGGCACCGTGAAATACCCGAGCGGTACATTTAATTACAGCGACGGCCGCTGGACCAACAGCAGCGACACCGATCCCGGCTCCGCGACTTACGTTGGCGTCTGGCACGAACAGCTCGCGCGAACGTTCCTGAACATTCCGGCCGCGACGTTCAGTCTGGGCGGCGGAAGCAACTACGCCTTCGGCGGAGCGACCACGAACAACGGCACTCACCAGGAGACGGTCGTCAGTCCGCCGTTGTTCGGCGACGTCACGATCACGATCGACGACATGGGCCGGCAGATGGACGATTACCTCGCGTCCCACGCCATCGATCCCAACGCGCTTTACGTCGTGTGGGGCGGCGGCAACGATCTTTTCAACGACGACAGCGCCACGAACGTCACCGCGACCGCGGCCCGCGCGACCGCGTTGATGACGCGGCTCGCCAACGCCGGCGCAAAATACATCATGGTCCCGAACGTCCCGCCGCTCGGTCTTATCCCGCAATACGCGGCCGACTCCGCGAAACAAAGGTCGCTCAGCCGCGCGGCCGTCGACTACCGCCAGGAATTGAGCGCCGACCTGACCGCGGCCCTCGCCAGTCTCACAGCGCAGGGAAAATCCATCACGCTTTACCCGCTCGACGTTTGGACGAACACCGTCCGCGTCATGACCTACCCTTCGCGTTACGGGTTCACCAACATCGGCACCGCCGCGCAAGGCCAGTCGAGCGTTAACCCCGACCAGTACCTTTTCTGGGACCAGAAACATCCCACCACGGCGGGACATTATTGGACCGCCAAGGGCGCAAACGACGCCCTGACTCTTCCGTTCACGCCGCCGGGGAAAGCAATCAATCTTGCCACCCGCGTCTTCGTCGACACCGGTGACAAAGTCGCGATCGCCGGGTTCATCGTCACGGGCGACATCTCCAAGAAAGTTTTGCTTCGCGGCATCGGCCCCTCGCTCTCCGCGAGTAACGTCCCGACTCCGCTCGCTAATCCTACCCTCACCTTGTTCGACGACTCCGGGAACACGATCACGACCAATGACGACTGGATGAAATCGCCCGACGCCGCCGAGATCGCCAACACCGGGCTCGCTCCCAAGAACGACAGCGAGTCGGCGATCATCGCGAACCTCGCGCCGGGCCATTACACGGTCATGCTCGCGGGCAAGGACGCCGGAACAGGCAACGGCCTGGTGGAAGTTTACGATCTCGCGTCCTCGAATAGTTCGACCCTGGCGAACGTGAGCACGCGCGGCTTCGTCGGCGCCGGGGACAATGTAATGATTGGCGGCGTCATCGTTGGGAACGGCGATCTCCCGATCGTCGTCGTGCGCGCCATCGGGCCCACCCTCGCCACGGTTGGCGTTGCGGAACCGCTCCTCAATCCGACCCTGGAGCTGCACGACCAGAACGGGGCCGTCCTCGCCTTCAACGACAATTGGAAGGACGGCCAGCCCCGACCCGTCATCGCGGCCCAGCTCGCTCTCGGCGACGACCGCGAATCCGCCATCGTCGCGTTTACTCCGCCCGGAAATTACACGGCGGTGGTTCGCGGCAAGGACAACACGACAGGCGTGGCGTTGGTGGAAGCGTATCGCCTTCCCTAATCGGGGAGGGGATTGAGCGGCGGCTTACGTCGCGCGCCAGCAAGCGGTGATGCCGCAGGCCAGCATCGATGTTGTCAAAGCATTTACGACCTGTCCCACCACGAACCACGGATGCAGATTGATGAACACGGCCGCGTTCACCACGACCGGCGCCGTCAACGCCATCCAGCATACCGCCCCGAAACGCAACCCGCCCGGTAACCCGCCCGAGAACACGCCGCCCATCCGCGCCACCAGCAGGAACAGCGTCGCGATTGCGATGCAGCTCAGGAATGTGATCGCGGAGGAGAGTGCGTAGCTGCGATTGTTTTCCGGGCGCCACGTGGCCGGCGTGAGTTTCTGGTAGCGATGAAACACCACTCCCATCCAGAACCACGCTGCGAGGATCGCAAGCACTCCGGCGATTGCACCCGGGACGAGAGCCAATTGTAACGTCTGCATAACGCGAACCGCCTCCGAAGCTATTCGCTCCGCGCCGCCGATGTCACGCTCCTTCTTCCATCCCCGATTCTCCTTCTTACTTTTTCCGTCCAAAGGGGGCCTTTTCCGCCTCCCGATCCGATTGATTAATATGATTAAGAAACTACTGCTGCTCGCGGCGATCGCGGCGAGCTTCACTTTCGGGGCCGCACTCACGGCTGAGGCGGGAATTCGCATCGAACTCGGTGACCGGCCATACTACAGCCATGGCCCGCGTTACTGGGAGGGTGAATACGAAATGATCTGGGTGCCGGGCCATTGGTCCGAGCACGGCCACCATTGGGTCCACGGCCATTATCGCCGTGGCGAACATCGGCACCATCATCATGACGACCGCGTCCGGGCCGACATCCGGCTCGACGAACGCCGCTAATTAAATAGCAACTGGGAATAGGACGAGCCCGGTAGCCTCACCGTTGCCGGGCTCGTTTCCTTCTTGCCCGACCTCCGACCTCCGACCTCCGACTTCCGACTTCCGACTTCCCCCTTTCTTCCTTCACCTTTTCGCAGACATTGCCCGCGTGCCTGAAACATCAACGCCGGCCTTCGAGATGACGATCGCCGTTCAACCGGCCGACATCGACCAGCAGAACCACGTCAACAACACCGTGTACGTTCGCTGGATCCAGGAAGTCGCTACCGCGCATTGGAACGCCACCGCTCCTGTCCCCGCTCGCGACGAGATCGGCTGGGTGGTTTTGCGACACGAGATCGATTACAAATCGCCCGTTTGTCTCGATGACGAAATCGTTTTGCGCACCTGGGTCGGTAAAGCCACCCGCGTAACCTTCGAGCGTTTCGTCGAAGTCCTCCGGAAGCGCGATCGCAAAGTCCTCGCCCACGCCCGCACCCTCTGGGTCCCCATCAATCCCGACACCGCCAAGCCCATTCGCGTCCCTCCCGAAGTCCGCTCGCGCTTCTCGGTCTGACTCTCTTCATTCGAGATTGGGCGTTCGGCGTTCGGCGTTTTCTCCTCTTCATTCCGCCCGACAGGCATCTGCCTCGCTCCCCGAGTCCGATTCCAAGATGACGGGGAAATCATCGTCAACCCGGGAACCACAATGAAAAAATTCATCACCATTTTGTTGGCCGGTGCGCTCGCCAGCGGCACTGCCACCTACGCGAAACAGCCGGATAAAAACGCCGGTCCAAGATCCAAGGCCGGTCCGCCGCCAAAACAACAGCACGTCAGCGCCGCCCCGAAGATCCACCCCAACCACAACACCGTCTCCAAACCGCAGCTCCGGAAATCGGCCACGATTCCGTCATCGAAGAAATCGATTCAAACCCAGCAACTGTCGCGTAACGCGAAAACAAAAAACCTGGCCACGGTTCCGAAGAACCAGTTGCCGGCTGTCCAGGCCAACAAGAAGAACGCCTTTGTGCCGAACCCGGAAGCCATCCAGCGGATCCGCGCCCAGCACGCCAATTTCAAAGCCAAACCGAGTTCATCGATCGCCAGCGTCAGGTTCAATCAGAACTACCAGATTGCCGGCGCCCAGAATTGGAACGGGCCGCAGTATCAGGTCTTCGCCTCGTACCGGCCGCAATGGCACGACCAGGGTTGGTGGCAATCGCGCTACAGCAGTAACCTCCTTCTCATCGGTGGCGGCTGGTATTATTGGGATGCCGGTTATTGGTATCCCGCCTGGGGCTACGACGAAGCAGCCGCCTACTATCCATACGACGGTCCGATCTACGTCGGCGATTCCCCGCGGCCCTTCGATCAGGTCGTGGCCGATTGTCAGGCCACGTTGCAGGAGCAGGGTTATTACAAAGGCGAAGTCGACGGACTGATGGGCCCGCTCACCCGCCAAGCCCTCGCCGATTTCCAACGCGACAACGGCCTCATCACCACCGCCGCGCTCGATCAGCCGACGCTCTCTTCGCTCGGCCTGGGCTGAGGCGCCGCCGTATTTTCGAGTTTCGAATTTCGGATTTCGATTGTTGTCGTAAGTTTGGGCCCATTGATGAAACAGGAACTAATTCTTCAACGCGTCCTCGAGTTCGCCGGCCTCATCCTCATTGCGACGGCCTCATGGGCCTGCTCCGGCCCCGGCGCCATTCGCTTCTCTGGCATTGCGGCCCGCAACTGGCGAAAGCCATCAGCGAAGAATTAGCCGATCATCCCGCGACCGCCCGCGCCATTTACGCCGTCGAGCTCGCCGCCGGCGTGGTTCTCGCCACGACCCAATTATCCGATTCGTCCACGGACTAACGTCCCAAGCAACCGTTCACGTTGTCGCGTGCGCCGTCCCGAGCGCATTTAACAGCTAGGCGCTCGGAGTTGCCTCTCGTTCCCAAACTCCAGTTTGGGAACGCACTAGTCTTCGAAGCTCCAGCTTCGTCGGAGTGCGCCGCCACGCCTTCTCATCCCGCCAAAGCCTTCAACGACGAAGGCCGATCCGCCTCCCGACCTACTTCTTCTTCTTCTTCCCCGTTGGCATCACGCTCGCCACGCTGCTTGCGATCGAGCTCGCGATTTTCGCCACGACGCTTTTCTTCGATCCGCCCTTCTTCCCTTTCGCTTTCGATTTAGTGCCTCGTCCCTTCGACGTCGCTGTTGACTTGGATTTCGAACTCGTTGTTTTCTTCGCAGCCTTTTTTGCCATCCCCGACTCTCTCACGCTTCGCTGAAATTTCGAATTTCGAATTTCGATTTTCGATCGTCCGCCCTCCAGCGCTTCACCCCGCCTCGCCGGACTACGGCTATCAAGCCGACCCTCCGAGTTCCGATCTCTGATCTCCGACCTCCGATCTCTGACTTCCGACTTCCGACCTCCGACTCCCGCTTTCCATCATGCGCTTGCAGGCAACATGCTGCGACCGGAAAACGTAGAAAACGATCACGCTGATGATCAGCGCGCAGAATCCAAAGGCTATCGCATACAGCGCGGCCAGGCTTGCGCCCTGGACTCCGCCATGCGCGATCACCAATCTCAAGCCCCAGATGATTGCGACCAGCGAAACGACGATCACGATTCCGGAACCAATCAGGAACCGCATAATTTTCCGCGACTGAAAGCTGCGATTTGCCATGGTCTTTAGCCTTTAGCTTTTGGCCTTTTTTCTTCCACCGCTACCACCGAAATTGTTGGAGAATTTCCGCCGTCGTTCCAGCCTCGGACTCTTTCTCCACCGTGAGGAAGAACAGGCCGCGGACCAATCCCGTGGGACAAACCAGAATCGCGCGCCCTCTGTACTTCGCACCTTTCACCAGGCCTTGAAAACGCGCGGCCCGGCCGGACGCGCCGTCCATCGTCACCGGTTCCTTCGCTCCCATTTGCAGGTTCGAAAACACTTGCCTGAGGAAACCAGCAATCTTGTCCAATCCCGGATCGTACTCAGATTCCGGCGGCCCGGTGAATGACACGGGATTAACCGAGACTTCTTGCAGCATGTCGTCCTTGGAAGCGCCGACCCTTTGCAGGTCGAGGAACGCGTCCGGCGCCGCCTTCTTCGTGAAGTCGGGCGGGTAACTAATGCTGAAGGCCACAAATTCTGTTCGGAGTTTCGGATGATCGTCAGGCTTGTTCACATAAGTAACCCAGCCCGCCGGCGCCGTTGCCGGGGCCGACCTGGGTTGTGACTCCGAGTTCGAAACCGGCGAGTTGCTGGTCTTCGGACTCACGACGTTGTTGTCCATGAGCGTGAGGTTCGAGACCGAGCGAAAAAAGACGAGGGCCACCACGATGCCCACGATGAGCAGGAATGCGCATCCGCCCACCATCCACGGCAGCATCGAGCGTTTCGTCGCAGGCAGCGGGGGAGCAGAACGGTTGTTCGTCATGGCCGGAGAGAAAACTCATTCCACAAAAAGATGTCAACCGCCTTCAGCCGAAATCGAAATTGTAGGGCAAGCGCTCCGCTTGCCGGGCGAAAGACATGGCAACCGACGCGGTTACCCTACAAATCATAAAAAGAAAAGCCGCCGAGGCATTACCCCGGCGGCTTTCTTAATCCTTACTTATTCCTTCGCTTCGCTTATCCCATGTTCAGCGCTTCGAGCGTCGGTTCGTCGATCACGGCTGTGACGGTCATTCCGTTGTCGCGCTGATAGCCCATGAGCGCCTCGCGGGTCAGCGGTCCGAGTAGTCCGTCCACTTCACCCTTGTAGTAGCCCATGTCCTGGAGCACCGCCTGCACGTCCGCGATCACCTTGTCTGGCGGTTGCGCGTGTTTACCGACATAGATCGGCGCGTCGTAAGCATAGTACTCATTGCTGGGATTGTAGCCCCACGCTGGGTACCAATAGTTGTTGTTGTAGTAGTAGTAACCACCAGCGATTAACTCCACCCGCTGATAGTGCGAGCGATACCAACCCTGATCATGCCGTTCCGGGTGATAGGAGCGATACACTTCGTAACGCGGTCCCTGCCACTGCTCCGCGCCCGGGAGCCGGAAATTCGCGCTGAACGTGACTGCCGGGACTCGGTCTGGGCGTGATTGCGCACGGAAGCTCGTGTGCTGCTGCTGGATCTGCTGCACCTTTACGGGATCCGGCTTTTTCACTGCGGCCGGATTGACCGAAGCCGCCGGGCTGGTTTGCGCAACTGACGGAGCAACACTGGCCGACGCTGCCGTTGCCGGGGTGGTGGTGGCTCCAGCTGTCGGCGGTGTAGTGGTCGCCGCAGTAGCGGGAGTGGTCGACGCGGCTGCTGCTGGAGTGGTCGCCGTTGTGGGTGCCGCCGTAGTGACTGGCGTGGTTGCTACCGCCGGAGTGGTGGTTGTCTTGGCAGCTGCCGGACTGGGGGTTGTCTTGGCTGTTGCCGGAGTCGTCGGCGTCGTGGCGGCTGCCGCAGTCGCGCTCGGCGACGTGCTCGCGGCAGGCGACTTCTTATCTTTCCGGCTTGTGGCCGACTGCTTCTTGTCGGCAGGTGTCGCACTCGTCGCGGGTTGTTCCGCGGAAGTCTTCGTGTCCGGAGTGGTCGCGGGTGTCGGCGGCTTTCGGTTCGGCGGCCCCTTCCTATCGACCTTTGGCGGAGGCGGTGGTTCGTTCGCAGCGGGCTCTTTCACCGCTGGCGCCTCCGTTTTCGGAGCATGCGGCGCTGCCGGCTCTTTCACGGCCGGAGCCTCAGACTTTGGCGCCATCGTTGGTGCCGGCTTTTCAGCCCGCGGTTTTTTTCCCGGGGCCTCTTTTTTGGTTGGTGGTGCTGCCGATTCTTCCGGCGAAGGCTGTTGGGCCATCACGGCTCCAGCCAGCGCCAGGGAAGCGACTATCAGTAAGTTGGTGATTTTTTTCATGGTTGCTCTGTTGTTGGTCGGTATACGCAGGCGATCTATTCAACCCTGGCCGTTTTTCCTCGCACAGAGTATTGATCGTCTGACGGTTATAATACGGGCCAGCGTGCCCGTTCGGTTCCCTGCCCCCGTCGTTACCTTCGCGATCCTGTGTAAAATCTCCTTCAGGGGAGTCAACAAAAGGACGCCAAGGCGACAAAGAAGGCCTCGATGGGACTTTGGCCTTTCGCCGTTATACTTTAGACTTTCGCCATGCGTCCGCGTCGCTCAGTCCTTCGTTCCATAGGCAAATGGGCCGCCGAGCTTCTCCTCGTTTTTCTCGGCGCTTACGCGGCCTTCTGGCTCGCCAACCACCAGGAACACCTCCAGGAAGCCCGTCGGCGCCAGCTGATCCTAGCCGCGCTCGAGGAACAGTTCGCCAACGACATCGACAACGTCAAAGCGCAGCGCGATCGGACCGCAAAAGGTCTCGCCGCGTTTCAGAAAAAACTCGAGGCCGGCGAGATGCCGCCATTGAACTCGTTCTCCTTCACCACTGATTACAACGCCACCGACATCGCCGCCCTGCTCCAATCCGGCGGTTATCAGCTCCTCGATGTGAAAACGCTGTTCGCCTTGCGCCAGCTCGAGTCCGTCCTCCGTCGCGGTGTGAGCACCATGCAACGCGCCCAGCAGTTGAGCGATTCCCTGATCGTCCCGAACCTCGATCAGGACAACACGTTCTTCTACGATCCCGCGACCAAACAACTCCGAAAACGGTTTACCCGCTACGTCGAAACTCTCCAGGCCTTCCCCCCGTTCTACGACGACTACATCAAAGCGCTGACCGATTTGCTCACCCAAATCCGGGCGGAACGCGCCAAACAGTAGCGCTACCGGCGTCCGGTTCTCGCGATGCAGCCTGCGCTGTCTCCAGCGCATCCTTCAGCCATTCCGCTGAGAAGCGGACGCTACAGACCGCGCGGCGACAGAGCGCCGCGGCTACAGCGCCAATCTGCAATCTGCCTTCTTCACTCTCCGATTCCCGGCGAAACGTTATACGCCTCCACCACCGCGATCCCCGTCGCGCCGTCCTTCCCCCGCACGACCGCGGTGTAATTGCCGGCCGGGAGAGCTGCAAAGATCGCGGATTCCCGGGAGTCGTTAGGCGTGAGCGTCGATTCTTCGATGTCCTCTTTCTGCGAAGTTTGCCAATCGTCGTTGATCGCGATCGGTGTTCCGCTGTCGTCGTACAATTCCAACGTCGGATCCATCAACGGATTCGTAATCCCGAAGCTCACCAGGCTCGGCCCAATCGCCCGCACCACGACTTTGGTAAGGCCTTTGCTCGCGATAATTCCGCCGATCAGAACGTTGTCGCCCGACTCCACCAGCCCGCGCGTGCTGATGTTCGCCAGCCGCGAATTGGCCGCCACGTCCAGATCGTACGCTTCGACCACGCCGATGCCGGTGCTGTTGTTCTTCCCGCGCAACACCGCCGTGTAGCCCGCGTTGTTCGCCGGCAATGTTCTGACGATGGCCGATTCCTTGTCGTTCGTCGGCGCCAGCTGGCTCGCTTCAATCTCCGCCTCCTGGCTGCTGTTATCGGTCCGCAGTTTCCAATCGTCATTCGTCGCCAGCGTGTTCGCGCTATCATGCACTTCGAGCGTCGGATCGGCCAGCGGATCCGCAATTCCGAAGCCCGCCAGCGACGGACCAATCCCCCGCACCATCACCTTCTTCGGATCGGTTCCCGAAATAATGAAGCCGCCGATCAGCACGTTATCGCCGGTCTGGACGCGCAGCCGCGTCGCGATATTCAGGAGCTGTCCCATCTGAGGCGAGAACTCCGAGGTGTTCCCGTTCGGGTCGGTCGCGGTGAAGGTGAGATTTTTCACGAGGAACGGCGTTGGAAAGGATGAGGCGAACCCGAGTCTGCCGTTGGCCGGCGTGGTTATATCCGCGGCGCCAATCCAGACCTGGCCTTCGCCGAAGCCCGTCGGGTCGTAGGTGTCATTGCTGAAGTACTCGACGTGATACGTCGTGTTAGGCCGGCTCTTGAACCTGAGGTTGAAATGGACCTCGGGCGGACTGCCGGAGGCAGCGAACACCGTCAGGATCGGATAATTCTGGAGCAGGTTCGGCCCGCCATCCGCATCGCCCTCGGTGATATCGTTCCTGGTCGGGCCGTCCCGATTCAAATCGATCCCGATCCCGCCGTTCGAATGGATCGAGTTGCCCTTGATCGCCAGTCCCGTCACTCCCGCGTCGACGCCGACTCCGTTGCCGGCGTTACCCGCGATCACATTGGCGGGCGGATTTCCAGCGCGGGTGATGGTCCCGCCGATCGTGTTGTTCGTGGCAGAAGTGGCGAACACGCCGTCGCCGCCGTTCCCGAGTAATCGCGTGCCGGTTGCATCGGCTCCGATGAAGTTCGTCTGCACCAGATTGTTTTGTGCGGCTACCCCGGCACCGCCACCGAGACTGATCCCATGCCGGCCGTTCGCCGAGATAACGTTGCGCGCCGCCGTGGTCGTTCCGCCAATCGTATTCGACGACGCCTGAATACTGATTCCGTCGAGCGCGTTGCCACGCGCGACAGTGCCGCTCGCATCGGTGCCGATCAGGTTGCCCGAAATAGTGTTGGAGTTACTCTGAACCAGGAGCCCATTGCCTGGGAAGCGATTGATCGTTAGGCCGCGGATCGTGCTGCCAGCACTGTCGGATCCGAGAATTAAACCAGTGACCCCGGAGCCGGCATTGGTGCCATTCAATTCGATCAGCACCACCGCATTATCGCCGGCGACCAACGTGTTCGCGTTCGCCCCCGGTTGCGTGGAGCCATCGATCGTCACCGGACTCGTAATCACTGGCAGCTCCGTTGCCGGCGTGATCGTGCGAACGCCCGACCCTGGGATATTGAACGAGATATTGTCCGGCCCGCTGTGCCCATTCGCGTCGACAATCGCCTGACGCAATGACCCCGGCCCGCTGTCATTCGTATTCGTGACCGGATAAGTATCCGCCGCCGCCCTGCCGATGGACAACGCGGCAAGAACGATGGCTATGCCGACGAGCTGAATCTTCTTCCCGTTCCGACCTCGGACTTCCGACTTCTGACCTCCGACTTCCGCCCCTTGACCGCCGACGTCCGACTTCTGACCTCTGAAAAATGTTCTCATGCCCTTTACAAACGGACCCCCGCGACCCTGCTGCAGAAAACTTCTGGGGAGCGCACGCGCCTCGCGTGCTCATTTCGGCGCCCACGCCGAAAATGTTTCCTCTCGTTGCCAGGCCTCTCAGCGTTGTAGCGTGCGCTGTCTCAGCGCATCTTCCTGCTGCCTCGTCCGCTGAGACAGCCGACTCTACAACACCGACCTCCAGCCTTCGCCAGGCTACGGCTTGGCAGGCCGACCTCCGACTCCGACCATCGTCCATCCTCGATTCTCCATCCTCGCGTCCGTGCCCGTCTCGTCACTTCTTAGCGCGCTGTAGCCGCGGCACAGGACGCGGGTGAGTTGGGAATCGAACCCGCGGGAAGCGGCGTGAGATGGACGGTGGCCGACTCGGGAAGTCGGTGATCTCGGGGACGATGATCATCAATCAGGGTTGGGAGTTCGTAGCTCTGTCGCCGCGTTCCCGCTCCTCGTTCCCAAGTTACCCTTTGACCTTCGCCCTTCGGCTTCGGGCGTCTTCCTCGTTCCCAAGTTGCACTTGGGAACGCCGTGTCTTCCGAAGCGTCGCTACGCCTTTCCGCCCAATCCACTCGCGACCGCTTTTCGGTCGCGCGGATCGAGCTTATCCCGCGAAAATCTTCTCAAGATCGGTTTGGAACGCCTGATTGGCGGCGTCATTGAGCAGGTCAATTAACTCCGGGGCCACGCCTGCTGCTTTTACTGCGGCGCGGTTATCGTCGCGATTGGCAACGATTTTCTTGATAGCAGTAGTCTTTTCCTGGGTAGTCATGTCCAACAACTACGAATTCTGTCGCCGTCAGCCGAGTCAAATATCGCGCGTCCCGCGACACTTCGGATAATTCGGACAACCCCAGAATGAATTACCGGCGCGCGCCCCGCGCTTTGCCGTCCGCTTCACCATTCCCGCGTTACAAATCGGGCAATGCGGCGCTTCGTCGGCTTGGACCCAAGGCGCCTCCTGCTCGGCTTTCGTCTTAATCCGCGCCTGTCGCCTGCGTCCGAATACAATCGCGCGGCGCTCTAGCCACTTAACGAAGAAACCGGCGAACGTGCCGATGAAAGCGCAGAAAAGAATCCACGGCGCGAGTTTCCACCACATCGTATCGACGACCTGCTGAATCTGGGGGTTCGCCATGCCGGGAATGTGATGCCAGTCTTCGGCCGCGCCAACTTCGCTTTCTCCTTCCTAATTCCTCGTTTTTAATTTAGAAAACTCCCTCCGTTCCCGTATGCCAACCCCGGAAGAGCTCGCCCAACTGGTTTTCCATATTCGCGGCGAGAAAGTCATGTTCGATGCCGATCTCGCGAAGCTTTACGGCGTGACCACGAAAGCGTTGAACCAGGCGATGACTCGAAATAAAGCGCGGTTCCCTGAGGACTTTGCCTTCCGACTTACCGGCGAAGAGTTCAGCAACTTGAGGTCACAAATTGTGACCACATCGGCGGGCCGCTCCATCTTGAGGTCACAAATTGTGACTTCAAGTTTGCACGGTGGACGGCGCCGGTCACCCTATGCGTTTACCGAACAAGGCGTCGCCATGCTCTCGAGCGTCCTCCGCAGTTCGCGCGCGATCGAAGTGAATATCGCAATCATGCGGACGTTCGTGCAGCTGCGCCGTTTGATGGACTCAAACCGGGACCTCGCGCGCCAGATCGAAACGTTAGAGAACAAATACGATGAAAAGTTCGCGGCCGTCTTTGCCGCCATCAAACAGTTGATCGCGCCGCCCGCACTGCCGAGAAAGCAAATCGGCTTTCATCCGTAAGCCCGTATGCCGACCCAGGAAGCGCTGGCCGCTTACCAGAAAGCTAACGGTCTCGCCACGACCGCCGCCCTCGATCAACCCACGCTGGAATCCCTCGGAATGGGCTGAGCGGACTCTGCACTGTAGCCGCGGCGCTCCGTCGCCGCGTCTCCCGCCGCTCCTCGTTCCCAAGTTGCACTTGGGAATGTCTCTGTCGCGAAGCCCCGCATTGCTACATCAGGCCTCCGACCTCCGACCTCCAGCCTTCGCCAAGGCTACGCCTTGGCAGGCCGATCTCCGACCTCCGACCCTGGCTACCAGTTCTTCCGCTTCGCTTGAAATGCGATGCGATTTAGATCACTTCCGTGTCGCCTCCATCACTGTCAGCGTCGGACGGCCACCCATCCGGAAGTAGGCGGCTTTCGCCTTGTGATCGCTCCGCTTCCACTCGCGGCCACCAGGCTTCTCATTGGCAGGAATCCAGGTCGCGCCAGCTGCGTTCGCCTTTAGGAACGCTGCGATTTCCTTCGAAGAAAGCTCGGCTTGGTTCGCGCGCGCATACATTTCGAAAACGCTGACGCCGTCGCGGAACATCACGTCATAGATGAACCCTCCCTTTTCATACTGATGACCCTGGTTTCCAGCAATCCGTGGCATTTCGAGCCGTTTGCCGTAGGCGGCGTTAATCTTTGCCTCGCTATCACCGAGATTGGCGCTGGCCGAGCCCAGAACTGCGGAAATTGCCAAGAGCCCGAGGATGAATACGGCGAGCGGGCTGCCGCCGGATAGACGGAGAAGCCGCGCAGGGCAGCGGTGCGAACGCCGGGACGCGGGAGCATCAACTCGCTTCATACAACCGCCTATTCCGGCAGTTCCACAGAAATCCGCAATCACGAAATTTCGCCTTTCGCCTTCCGTCCTCTGCCCTGCATCTTCGCCCTCAGGTTCGCGCCGCGCTAGCTCCGCGCGCTGCGATCCAAATGCGAACAAATCTCGCTGATCTGCGCATTGGTCAGCGCACGCTCCCGCGACGAAAAGAATTCGTCGATTGTGCCATCGTTCAGGATGACAACTCCTGATTCAGATTTCGGCATCGCTATCTCCCAGCCTGGGAATACCAAAACCGGCTGAAAGAAAAATTCCTGCCGCATACAACTCTTCAGATGCCGCGAAATCTTTCTCGCAGACGACCGCGCCTGCTCCAGCGGATCCCGGTGCGCGGCTTTGTTGCTCAACCGCAAAATGCCGTCCTTGCCGACTTCAATCCAGCCGTTGCCGAAGATGCTGTAGCCTTTCGTCTCGAGTGCGAAAATTCCACCAGGGCCAACCACGACGTGGTCGATGTTGGATTTCCACCCTGCGGTCTCATCCATGAGATCATCAAAAGTGACATAATCCTTGCCGCGTAAGGGCCGGAGCAGATCGCTAACGTGTCGCTCTGCTTTGTAGGCCTGCTTCAGCTTCCTAATCTCGCGGCGCAGGCGATATACGCGGAATGCGCAATAGAGCGACACTCCGGTCGCGACAAAGATTAAGACGGCAAGATCAAATCCCTTTGGCACCCAACGTCGGGCGAATTCGAAGCCGACCAGCACCCAGAACGCGAGTCCGTAATAAATGTAAGCTGCAAGATGATCCTCGACAATTCGCTCGATCTCCTGACGAACCGATTCACCGGGCAAACGACGCAAAGGCCCGCTGACAGGCGGCCGGTGCTCTTTTCTTTTCTGGGGAAACACCATGGTACCAAACAAATGCGAGTTTTGTGCCAGTGCAACGCCGCTGTTGCCCTTGCCTCTGCATTCTGATTAGTTTTCGACGGCGTGCGGACTCTCCCCATCAAATCGAATCACAAGGCGATTGCGGCATACCATGCGTCGCTGGCCGATTTCGAGACTGTTGGCGTCAAACATGAGAGTGCTGTTCGCGCCGCATTTCAAAGCCTGCTCGAAGCATGCACGTCTCTCGTTAATAAGGGCCGAGACGATAAATGGAAGCTGGTTCCGGAGTTTTCTTTGAAGACAAAGGCCGGGACGAGAATTACTCCCGATGGAGTGTTGCTCGACACATTTCGGCTCGTGCATGGCATGTGGGAAGCCAAGGATAGAGAGGATGACCTCGACAAAAAAATTCGGGCTAAGCTGAAGCTTGGCTATCCACGCACTAATATTCTCTTTCAAGCGCCCCATCGTGCAGTCTTAGTTCAGGACGGCGAAAGGGTTCTCGACCAGGACATCTCAAAGCCGATTGCGCTTGCTGAAGTTCTCAAGGCATTCTTTGAATACCAGCCTCCCGAGTTCGACGAATGGGAAAAGGCAGTCGCTGAGTTCAAAGAGCGCCTACCGGAAATTGGGAAAGCGCTGACCGATATAATTCGCCGCGAGGAAAAGAAGAACGCGAAGTTTGCTGAAGCGTTCGAGCAATTCGTCACGCTTTGCCGGCAGTCACTCAATCCGAACGTCCGTAAAGAAGCTGTTGAGGAAATGTTAGTTCAACATCTTTTGACCGAGCGAATCTTCCGGAAGGTTTTCGATGTCGGCGAGTTCATGCAGAGTAATAATATCGCGGTCGAGCTCGAGCAACTCGTCAAGGCTCTTACTGGCCAGCACTTTTCCCGCGACCGATTCTTGAATGAGCTCAACCGTTTTTACCGGGCGATAGAGAACGCGGCGGCAACGATACCGGACTTTTTTGAAAAGCAGCGATTTCTTAACACAACGTATGAGAACTTTTTCCAGGGATTCGCTGTCGCGCGCGCGGACACGCTAGGCACGGTTTATACACCGCAAGAGGTCGTCGACTTCATGCTCTCCAGCGTTGAAGAGATTCTGCGCGAGGAGTTCGGCCGCGAGCTCGGCGATAAAAATGTCCACATCATCGATCCGTTCGTCGGCACTGGCAATTTCATGGTCAACCTAATGCGCCGTATGCCGAAGATGCAGCTCGAATACAAGTATCGCGAAGAGCTGCACTGCAACGAAGTAATGCTGTTGCCATACTACGTTGCCACCGTAAACATCGAGCACACGTTCTTGGAACAAGTAGGGCGGTACGAATCGTTCCCTGGCATCTGTCTCGTGGATACCTTCGAGACGGCAGAAAAGGAACAGCACGAATTTGCGTTCTTTAATCCGGAGAACACGGAGCGGGTAAAGCGTCAAAAAGCCGCACCAATCTTCGTCGTCATCGGCAATCCGCCTTATAACGCGCATCAAGTCAATGAAAACGACAACAACAAGAACCGGAAGTACCAAACACTTGATGGGCGTGTTCGGTCAACTTATGGCGATGACTCAAAAGCTAAGTTGCGAAGCCGACTCAGCGATCCTTACGTCAAAGCTTTTCGCTGGGCAAGCGATCGGCTGAAAGAAGACGGCATTGTCGCCTTCGTATCGAATGACAGCTTCATCGACGAACGATCCTTTGATGGAATGCGGAAGCATTTAGCAAAGGATTTTTCGAAGATCTACGTAATCGACCTGAAAGGCAATGTCCGCAAGGATTCAATGCGGGAAGGAATTCCAATCGGCGAGGAACATACGATCTTCGGACTGGGTGCGATGGTAGGCATTTCCATCACCTTTCTCGTTCGTAACCACCGACAGTCAGGATGCTCGATTCGATATGCAGGGGCTAATTGGAACGCAAAGCGCCGCGAAAAATTCGCGCTGCTGGAGAGGGCCAAGAGTGTCTCGGGAATTGCTTGGAAAGCTATCGAGCCCGACGCAAGTTATCTCTGGCTGTCCGAGGGATTGGCGCCTGAGTTTGAACAGCTCATTCCTTTGGCCTCAAAAGATTCTAATAACAAAGTGTTTCACAGCTACTCGCTGGGAGTTTCCACAAATCGCGACGATGTAGCTTATAATTTCACGCGCAAGGATCTGATCGACCATTTAAAGACTTTTTCGACAGCTTTTGATCGGGAGCTCGAACGCTATCTGAGGTCAAATCGACCAACGAACATCGACGACTTCGTAGACTATACTGTCCTGAAGTGGAGCGCCACCTTGAAGAGGCGTCTTCGGGAGGGGTCGCGGCTACGACTTGATCCAAAGCACATTCATGCCTCGGTTTATCGACCGTTTACGAGGTCATTTCTATACTATCAGCCGGGGATCGTAGACCGACTCGGACATTTCGCGAATATTTTTCCGAATGCGTCCGCAAATGAAGAGAACCGGGTTATGGCACTCAGCGACGTGGGTTACCGCGCAGCATGGAGTCTTCTTATGACCAACCAAGTTCCGGACCTGCACCTCTGCGCGACCACCGACGCTTTTCAGTGCTTCCCGTTCTACACGTACGACAGCGAAGACGGTGTGCGGCGCGAAAACATTCCATCGCCAATTTTGGTAAAGTTCCAAGAACGTTACGACGCGAAGATTACGAAGTGAGATATTTTGCATTACGTGTATGCAGTGCTGCACCATCCGGAGTATCGCGTTCGTTATGCCGCTAACCTGCGTCGCGAGCTCCCGCGGATTCCATTGATCGGCGAAGATGCGCGGACGTTTCGCGCCTTCTCCGAGATCGGCCGCAAGCTTGCCGACTTGCACGTCAATTATGAAGACGCGTCCGAATACAAATTGAAACGCGTCGAAAACGGCGACGAGAAACTAAACTGGCGCGTGGAAAAAATGCGCTTAAGTAAAGACAAACGCGCCATCGTCTACAACGAGTTTCTCACGCTCGATGGCATTCCGCCCGAGACATTCGCCTATCGACTCGGCAATCGTTCCGCACTTGAATGGGTGATCGATCAATATCAGGTGAGCACCGACAAGCGCTCCGGCATCACCAACGATCCGAACCGCGACGATGAACCCGACTACATCGTAAAGCTAATAGGCAAGGTTATTAAAGTAAGCTTGGAAACCCAGAACCTTATTGGTCGATTGCCGGGGCTTGGATTCGTGGCGACATGAATAAGATTGTCGCCAAGATTCTGAAAGATATCGCGCGCGAAATAGCGAATCATCCTGAGGTACAAAAGAAGGCGAAGGAACTCGCAATGGTCGCCGCTCAGAAGGCCGGCGAAATTGCGAAGGCGAGTTACTCTCGTGCCTCTGGCTGGGTCCGTGACCGCGGGATTCAAAAGAGGAAGAAAGTTGTTTCGCGTAAACCTGTGAAAGTGAGAAAAAAACCGTTGCGCAATGGGAGGAAACGAAAGGCATAATTCATGGCTATTCCTAAATACGACGAGATGATGTTGCCATTACTTCAGCTTCTTGGCGACGGACACGAGCATCATCAGCGCGATCTCGCTGCCAAAATTGCGGATCACTTTCATCTTACGGATGAGGAGCGGAATCTGATGCTCCCGAGTACCCAATCGACCTACCTTCGGAATCGAACTGGCTGGGCGGGTTTCCACCTGCGGAGAGCCGGCCTGGCTGACCTCCCTCGTGAGGCGACGCTTCGAATCACGGCTGAAGGTTTGGAATTACTCAAACATCCGCCCGCTAAGATTGATCGTGCTTTTCTGATGAAGCTCGAGCCGTTCAAGCAATTCATGCAGGAGCAAAAGCAGCGCGGTCTGCTCGCGGCTAAAACAAAGGCCTTTAATGCCGTCCAACCGGCGAGCACTGCCGAGGAACAAACAACGCCGGAAGAACGCATGGAAGAGGCCTTCGCCGAGCTTCGAGAAACATTGGTTACAGACCTACGCGCGAAGCTGGCGGCCGTGGATCCGTTCCGATTCGAGCAGGTCGTTCTCGATTTGCTCGTAGCAATGGGATACGGCGGCTCGCGCAAAGAGGCCGCGGAAGTGACGCGGAAGACAGGAGACGAGGGAATCGACGGCGTCATTAATGAGGACCGCCTTGGCCTCGATGTCATTTACATCCAGGCGAAACGCTGGCAGGGGAACGTCGGCCGAGAAGCAATTCAGAATTTCGTGGGAGCTCTTGAAGGGAAACGGGCCACAAAGGGGGTTTTCATCACCACGAGCGCGTTTAATTCTAATGCGGTGGAGTACGCAGGCAGCGTCTCAAAGAAAATTATTTTAATCGACGGTCGCCGACTCGCAGAGCTTATGATTGAGCACAATATCGGTGTCGCCGAAGAACATGCCTACCGGATCAAGAAAATCGACAGTGATTACTTTGAGGAGGCCTGAGCAGAGGGTTTGACTTCGCTTTCGAGGAGACACGTTACGTCAGGAAAATCGATACATGGCTTTTAACATCAGCCTCTGGGCGGTCCAAAACGAGCGTTTGCAGCCGGTTACACCGACAGCTTTGGATCAAGAACAACGCCTCGAAGAATGGGTCGCTCAGGATCCCACCTTGCTAGATTTGGGAATTCTTTTGATCGGTCGCCAAGTCGTGACCTCGAATCGTGGAAGAATCGATCTCCTTGGGATCGACCGAAATGCCAATCTCGTAGTTCTTGAGATGAAACGTGATCGCACGCCTCGTGAAATCGTCGCCCAAGCTTTAGACTATGCTTCATGGGTTAAGGACCTCAGCTATGATCAGATAGATGCGATCGCGCGTTCGTTTTGTGCCAAATCCTTGGCGGACGCGTTTATCAATCATTTTGGGGCGTCGATCCCGACTGCAGTGAACACTGGTCATTCGATAGTCATTCTCGCGTCTCAGCTTGACGATTCGTCAGAGCGAATAGTCACATACCTGACGGAAGAGTACGGCGTTCCGATAAACGTTTTGTTTTTTACATTCTTTGCTTCGCATGCAGGGGAGTTCGTTGCACGGGCTTGGTTCAAGGATCCCGAGGAGCTTGAAGAACGCGCTCAGTCGAGAAAACAGGCTCCGTGGTCCGGCTATTACTTTGTCAACGTTGGTGAATCTCCGCACCGTAACTGGGACGATTGCCGGAAGTATGGTTTTCTAACTGCCGGCCAAGGTCCAAGATATAGTAATGCGATGAAAAGGTTGAAGGAAGGCGATAGGGTCTTCGCCTATTTAAAGAGCATTGGCTACGTCGGATTAGGGACGGTAATTAGTTCGGCTTCAATGGTTCGCGACGTAGTCGTCGGGGCGGCCGGCGAAAAACTGCTCGAGCAACCTCTAAAGGAGCCGCGTCTGGCAGAGAATATGAGCGACCCGCAAATGTCGGAGTGGGCGGTGCGCGTTAATTGGCAAAAGACATTCTCTCGTGAAGAAGCCAAGACTTTCCGCGGGGTCTTTGCTAATCAAAATGTGGTCTGCTTGTTACGCGACCCCGACACCGTTGATTTTCTAGAGAAACAATTCGGAGTTAAGCCGTAGCTCGATTGGCATTGGCAGGCGAGACCACGCTTAACGGTATCCCTGTCTCAGACTTGCAAGTTTGGCGGCCAGAGAAAATAAGGGCCTTTCCCCATTCGGAATTCGCCCCCTGCAGTTTTTCCCTTCGGAGTGAGATAACGCTGCTCGCCATCACGCAACTCCAGATAGCCCCGGCCGATCAATTTGTTGAAGAGAGCCGTTGTCTGTATTCCGAGTTTCTCTGCAAGTTTCGCGGTCGTTAGTTTACCGAAAGGCTCGCGAGCCTCCTCGACGCGCGGGGCAAGCGATGAGGAAAAGGACCGTTCTGCTGCTTGGCCTCCGCTTATCCGAATAATGCGAAGCGCTTCCTGTGAAACCGATTGATAGAGGTCTGGCTCTGTTACTTTGGCGAACAGAATTCCCATCTCTTGGTTGTTTGCCTGGCTGAAATCGTAAAGGTTGAGGCTTGTTACCATTCCGAAATCTTCGTTCAGGTAACACTTGGCATGAACATTCTTGCAGAACGTGACAATGACGCGGTTAATCGCTTTGAGGCGCTCGACTTCATCGCATTGTTCTTTCTTCCCGTAAACGATTTGGATCTGAACGCCCAGGCGGGCTGCGTCCTCGATCAGTTCCCGCACGCGCGGCCTTAGTTTCACGTACGGACTGATTAGAACAATGCGGCGCTTCGCCGTCTTGAGAAGCCGTTCGAGCTGGTAACTGATTGCCGTTGTGTCGAGGAACTCTGCCATGGGATCATCGACAAGAGCAGGGTGAATACCACCAAGCGGGCATTGTCATGGCGGCACCGGATGGTGACTGAATTCGACCGCTTCAAGGGGTGTCGGCGCGGGCGGGGGGTTGGTGCCCGAGTTCGACGGATCGAGCATTGGGTTTCGCGCCTGTGCTTTTTCGAGGCGGGGGACATTTCTCGCCGCTGGGGTCAACGCTTGGCGCGGACATGATTTGAAGTATGTTCGGATCATGAAGAACCTGATCCGCGGCACTTTCCTATCTCTCTGTTTTGCCATCGCCTGTATTGCTTATGGTGCCGTCCCGCCGTTGAATGTGACTGTGTCCGATGCCAGCGGCAAAGTCGCCTTCAGGGGTAAAACGGATGCTTCGGGCACATTCAGCACTGACAAGATCAAGCCGGGCATTTATGATGTGCAATTCACTTCTCCGAGCGCCATCACAGGGAATTACTCAATCAAGGTTTCCGCGGGCGTGAAGCACGTTTCGGCTGCCCGCATCGCCGGAGATAAATTCGTCAAGGGAGTGGCCTTGAAGGTGGACGTCCAAAACCTTTTGAACGTCGTTGGTGAAGTCAAGGCGGACTAGCAAAGCGCGGAGACCCCGAAGGGTCAGTGGAGTACCGTAGTCGCGCCTTCAATTGTCGCGGACGCGAAGAAGGCAGTGGTCGAGCCTGCCGCTGATCTCCCAGACGTAGTAGAGAGAAGCGCGGCCGCTGCTGTAGATGAGCGTCTCGTCTGTGCCGCTGTGTGTGATTCCCTTTTCCTTCTTCACTTCGCGGCGGACGCCGTAGTTAATCCAGACGTCAAAGCTGGTCGTGTCGTTATCGTGGATCATCACTGAGACAGAGTACCCGCCGACATTCACGGTCTGCCAATGGTCGAGCAATACATGTTGATCTTTGCCGGCCGATTTTTCCTGTTCGAGGCGCTTTTGTTCGTGCATTGCTCGCTGCTGTGCGACCGCCGCTTGATCTCGGCGGGCCTGCTCAAGAATGCGCTGTGCTTCGGCTAACCGAATGGCGGCTTGGGGCTGCGCTTGCTCAACCGGTCGACTCACAACCGGGTTCGCGTTAGCGTAGGAAGAAGGGGACGTATTCGATGCCGAGATGGTGTTCTGGATCGGTTGCGTGAATGAAACGGGTGCTCGGCGAGTATGCGACGGCTTCGCGAGCGTAGATTCGGAGTCGATCGCGCTGATTCGCCGATCCGACGAACTGTGGCTCTGAGAAAAGAGGTACACGACCAGGGTGGTAGCAACGGCTACGACAAGACATATCGCGACGATCGAGCGGCGGAACCGAGATTCCCTATTCGACTCGGGCCGTTCATACGAGAAATTCAACGGAGCGTGATACTTCAACAGCGGGAAGAGCTCATCGATGGTCCGCCAGTCGCGTTGCTTCGCCGGTTTGCAGCGAGTATGGCGGCTAAGTCGACCGGCACGGAATAGCTCGGCAACCTGGGTCGCTGTCAGGGGAGTATGAAAACCGTCCTGGAGGATTTCGAACAACTGCATACACCGCAAATAGCAGAATAAATGCCGATGCCGCAGACGTAAGAATTGATCGGGTGTGCCGTCCCGGCGCGGGACTACGGGCGCTGAAGAGCTGGGCCATCGTGGGACAGAACGCGGCGACTGAGCTACGAACTCCCAACCCTGATTCCCAAGTCACCCGCGTTCTGTGCCGCGGCTACAGCCTTTGCTACCTTCGTGATCTTTTGTGAACATTCTCATAGCGACTTACAGAAGGTAGCCAAGGGAGCGAAGGGAGACGTCATGCGAATCAAAGGGAAAACCTCGGGTCCGGAATGGCGCGAGACTTTGTCGCACTCAGTGATGGATTGATTCGAACTTCCCAGTTCTCAGGCTCCGCCCGCGCTCCACGAGTCTATGTCGCACCGCTCCCGCTGGCTCCATTCGCTCGTATCCCAACTCGCTCGGCTACCTGTGCGGCTCAACCCGTCTATCCGGCGGCATCCCTGCTCGCGGTATTGACCATCGCGCCGCGGCGGCAGCATACTCTGCATCGCACGGAGGATTCTTATACGATGAAAATGATTCGAATGTTTTTTAGTTTGGCGGCGCTGCTCTTCCTGGAAGCGGCGCCGTTAACGGCGCAAATCCCGGCGAGCGAGCTTCCGCCAGCGCGGACCGATTCTGGCCTCGAGGGCAAGTACGACCCGGAGAATGGCATCGCGCAATTGATCCGCGACAAGAGCGCTGAAGCGGCTAGGTCGAAGATATTCGAGGATGAACATGTGCTCGTCTTCATGCCGCTGCCGGAGGAAGAGGTGGTCGCGCCGGGCCACGTGTTGGTGGTCCCAAAACGCCTGGGCGCGCGGAATGTATTGGATCTTAAGCCTGACGAGCTGCGCGACCTGATGGTGGCAGTACAAAAGGCTGGTCTCGCCCAACGCAAGGGACTCGGGGCAACCGGGTTCAGGGTTAGCCAAAACAACGGGCTAAGCGCCAGTCAGACCGTTTACCACGCGCATTTTCATGTGGTCCCTTTCTTCGGCGATGGGCCGCCGGGCACGCCCGCGCCGAGGAGGAAGCTTGCGCCGGAGGAATATGCCTCGATCGCGGCGAAGCTTAGGGCAGCCTGGCCGAAGTAGCGGCGAGGCTTTGTTACCTTCGCTATCTTTTGTAAAACCGGATCGGAGTAGGTCAACAGAAGCAAACGAAGTTAACGAAGGAAGACGGATCAAGCGACGCCCGTCGATCCACGGCGACAGAGCGGCCCCTCCTAACAGCGATACTTATTTCAAGCGGACGAAGCCGAGCTTCGAAGGGATAGGTGCGTTCCCAAGTGCAACTTGGGAACGAGGGCAAGGAGCAGGGCTATCGTCGGACAAGACGCGGCGACTGAGCGCCGCGGCTACAGCCTTCGCGATCTTTTGTAAAACCGGATCTGAGCAGGTCAACAGCAGCAAACGAAGTTAGCGAAGGAAGACTCTCCGTGTAACCGCGTCGATGCGTGCTTCCGTTGTAGGGTGGCTGGATGCCAGGTCCGCTACTGCGGGGGCACATACTCGTGGACGGCGGTTTCCATTCTTTTGGTCTCGTCGTTCCGCCACTTGGTGAAGACAGGCTGTTCAGCATCGGTGAGCTTCTCCCGGATAGCAGATATGTTTTTGTCCATGTCCTCCTGCATCTTCTTGAATACTTCCGCCTTCTTATCCAGGTCGCCGGCCTTGAGCGCGGCAATGTATTCATCCATCCGCGCTGTCTGGCGCTTGACGTAATCGTTCACTTCCGGCGAGGCGAAGTTGGGTGGATCGTCCGCACGGGCGACCGACGCGAGCGAAACGCCGATAAGAATGATAAGAGCCAGCCGACGGAGGGATAAGGGAGGTTTCACTCTAGGTCGAGGTTGGAGATTTTAATGACCGGCGTCAACAAAATTGCCCGTGATCTGAAAGGGTAAGTGAAATTGGAGGCACTGGGATAAGGAAGAAGTTTTTCGGGAGATATCGCCGCGCGATTAGCCGCCTTTTTTGCGCTTAAGCGCTTCTTCATATCGTTCGACTTCGTTATGAGCGATGACTGCCATTACCTTCGCACTCGGTCGGGCTTCAGTGGCTAACAGGTAGGTCGTGTCGCAGGCATAAAGAAGCTCGCCGCGAGGATCGAAAAAGTGCCATTCAAGGTCGGCGAGGAGAATTCCGGCGCCTATAGGTCGGACATCTTTAATCCGGTGTTTGAAGTTGACGGCCTGGATTTGTTCGTAACGTCGGAGCAACGCTTCCAGATTGGCGGAAAGGCGTTCTTCGTCCTGGAAGACGATCGGGCCGGTTTTGGTCAGGAACGTTAGTGGCAGAGAGAACTTGGCCAGTAAGCGAGGTTTGGATTTTGATCGGAAGGCGTCGGCGTAATCCTGGAAGAAAGATTCGACAAACTGGGTCTCGGACGGACCGGAGGGGTTACGTGCGGAATCCGGAGGTGCTTTCTCGCAACCCGCGAGGAACAGACATAGCAGCGTGGTCGGGAAAACGATGGTTCTCGTGGCGATCGGTAATCGTGTCGGTTAAGCGGCGCGCCTTCAAGTCGCGGACGACCGAACCTAGTTCATTCTTCCGTGGCCAAGGAGATGCGCGATGAGGCCTATCAACAAATAAAGGATTCCGAAAAGGAGAGAACCCGCGACCCAAAGGACGGATGGAACCGGGATGACAAGCAGCGGCAAAACGGACAGCTCGGAATGCCGGGCCGCGCGGAGTCGAAGGCTTCCCACCAGGAGCGCCGGGACCACCGCCAGAATGCCGCACCAAGCCGGAATGTTCGGTGCGGTAATGGTCTCGTGCTTCCACCCGAGGCTGAACACAAAGAAGACGAGCAACGCGGCGATGACGTTCGCGCCCCAGAACCACCAATATTTTGTGAGCACCCACGCCCAAATCCTTCTCATGCCTTTTCTTGTAACGGACTGGGCACGTGTGGCGATACAATTCGCCACTCGATGGCGCCGTTTAATCCGAACCAGCTCCCAGAGCTGGTTGCGAAGCGACCGGCTATGACGCCGGCGACGTAATGGGCCGGCTTTCGGATTTCGTGCTCGGACGCGATGCGCTGTTCTTATTGTGTTTCTTTGCCGGGAGAGATGAAGACGAGGCGGCCGGTGACGCGTTGCTGGTGGGGATCGGCGAGGCCATGGATGATCGAGGGCTGAAAAAGAAGCATCCGATGACGACGGTGGCAGCCACGCCGAGGACGGCGAGCGGAATCGCAGTGGCCAATGACAAGCAAAACGGGCGGGAACGGCGGGCGACTGCCAAGCGACGAGTGACGAGGCGCGATGTTCGGTATCGTAAGAGGGGTAATAGGTCGTCGATTGTTTGTCGCTCTGTTTCCCGGTATTCATTGGTGCCGGTGCCTGGGCTGAGACAACCGGCATGAAAGAGACCTGCTACCTGGGTAGTAGTGAGTGGCGTATGAAAGCCGCCTTGTAGGATCTCGAACAACCGCACGGCTCCGCAAAAGCAGAATAAATGCCGTTTGGTGGGGTGGCGACGCTATAAAGAAACGGAATTCCGCTGGGACAGCGGACGCTGCAACGGACCGCGCAGGAGGCGTCGACTTTCGCGCGATGTTCGGGTAAACAAGCTAACGAGGTGGTGATTCTTATGAGACACAAAACCCAGTTGGTGCTGCTGGTATTGATGGCCGGTGGTGGTCTCCTCGCGCTGGCGGAGCAGACGAGTCGGACGATCGAGACGAACGAGAGCGAATGGACGATGAACCATTCGGACAAGGGCCAGGAGTTTAATCTCCGAATCAAAGGTAAACCGGAGTTCACCGAGGATTACAGCGATTTGAAATGGCTGTCGCCAGGCGGGTCGGTCACGATCGAGGAGAAGACGGCGTCGATTACGCGGAGACTGGAGATAACGGCGGACGCGGATGGGCGGCTTCAGCGAAAATATTCCGTCAACGGCGCGACGCGCGAGCTGGATCCGGAAGGCAAACAATGGGTCGCGGGCGCCATTCTCGATGCGGTCCGGCAATCCGGTTATGACGCGGAGCGGCGAGTCACAAAATTGTTCGAGCGCGGTGGCGCGGCGGCGGTGCTCGAGGAGGTCGCGTTGATCAAGGGCGATTGGGCCAAGGGCGTTTATCTGAAAGAACTACTCAAAGGCCGCCAGCTCGATGCCGCGTCGGCCCGGTGCGTGGTCGGCGTGGTGGCGCGCGACATTTCTTCCGCCTACGAAAAAGGCCAGGTGCTCGGGGCGGTCGCCGGAAAGTATCTCGATGACAAAGAGACGCTGCAGGCCTTTACGGCTGCGGTTGTGACGATCAATTCCGATTACGAACGCGGACAGGCGCTCGCGATGTTGATGAAGGATCGAACGCTCACCGCCGAGCAATTGAAGATCGTTGTGCCCGCAGCGGCGAAGATGTCGTCAGATTACGAGAAGGCGCAGGCGCTCGTCGGCATTTTGAAAGCGTCATCGGCGGAGGCGGTGGCGGCGGTGGCGGAACCGGCGTTCTTCGACGGGGTAAACGGGATCAGCTCGGCCTACGAGCGCGCAAAGGTCCTCAGCGCGGTGCTGGCGGCGAAGCCGAACAACGACGTTCTGAAGCGGGTGATTACTTCCGCGGCCGGGATTAGCTCTGATTACGAAAAAGCGCAGGTCCTGATTTCCGCGGCGAAGATCGCGAAGGACGACGAAGTCCGGAAGATGTTGGTGGAAGTGGCGAAATCCATCCGGTCCGAGCACGAGCGCGGAACGGTGTTAGCCGTCGCGATCAAATAATCCGTGGCGCGACTTGTAGGGCAACCGCGTCGGTTGCCTCTGCGATGAAGCGGCATCCTAAGCCGTTGACGCTTGGGAAAGAAATTTCGGTCGGCGTGCAGCGGGCCCAACGCCTGCACAGCAATCCACTCTCTAGATTGTCATTTTGAGCGAAGCGAAACATCTCCGCCTATTCCATCGTCCCAGCGCGCCGAAATAGTCAGAGATCCTTCGCCGTCTGCGCGGCTCAGGATGACAAGCCGAATAGCCACGTGTTGCTAAGAGAAATTTGCCGCACTGGATAGCATCGCGTAAGCAGGGACTGCATGAATCATCTGCGCAAAGTCGGGCTGGCGTCGTTTCTTTTTCTCGGACTCGGGATTTTGGGTGGTACTGCGGGGGCGCTGTTGGAATGGACTCCAACGACGGCGCTTACCATGACGCTGATCTGTTATGCCATGGGGCTTGTCCTGGCGCTCATCGCCTTCATGGGATCGCGGCGCGGCCAAAGTCTGGATGGGACCACGAAGTTTCTCGCGCGCGCACCGCTGGCTCTTGTTACCATCGGCGTTCTGATCGTTTTCCTTCGGGCAATGACTGGCTTATAGGGGAAAGCGTGGCAACCGGAGCTGTTGCCCTACAATTTCGGCGAGGGCGCTGGGACTATTTGCCGAAGACTTTCTTTACGTCGCCGATCTTCTTTTGAACTTTGCCGGCTACCTTTTCGCCGGTGCCGCGATCCTGCAGGTTGGGATTGCCGATGGCTTTTCCGCTCTCCTCTTTAACCTTGCCTTTGGCTTCCAGGAGACTGCCTTTGATTTTGTCTTTCGTGCTCGATCTCATGAACAAGATTCGCGCGCGGTCAGGTCTGTGCGCGGACTTTTCAGCGGCGGTTCCGTTCGATAAAAGAACAACATGTCGCGGATCAAAGCGATCGTGGTGGATGCGGTGCGGCACGCGGTGCCGTTGGTTCCCCTCTATTTTTATCATGGAAGTGTCCCGGCTTATCTGCTCCTGACGGCATTCGACCTGGCGCTCGGGCTGATGTTGATCGTGGGCACGACGCGCGATGCAAAGGACCCGACTACGGTCGATCCGCGCGCGGCTTTCCTGGTTTCGCGCATCACGGCCGCGCTGACCCTGGCGGTTTTCTTGGGAATGGTCGCGGCGTTCCTGACGATCCCTTTGGGAATACCGGCGTTCATATCGGGGATGAACGCGCAAGTAGATTGGATGGCACCGGTAACGCGGCCGGGATTTTATTTGCCGATCGTTCTGATGGCGGTGAGCGCGGGAGTGCAGGGTCAGCTGCGGTTCGAAGCCGCGACCCAAGTGGGCGAGCGCGGGACCTCGTTGCACGCGGGTCCGGTCGTCGGCGATCTGGCGCGCGATCGGCGAATGGCGAAAGCGGCTTACGCGGCGCAAGTGACGTTGATCGGGGTCTACGTGGCGCTGGCCTACGGGCTGAGCGCGCTGGGCCATCGGGGGCTCTTCATTCTTCCCGTGCTTTACGCGGCGCTGCTGGTGTTCTTCGATGCGCGGCCGGATATCGGGCAAAGAGTTTTCCCCGATCTTTGGCGCGAGAGCCGGAGGAAATAGCTCGGAGGCGTCTGACACAGACGCCCTACAAACGAAGCGGACGCCGCAGCGCGGCGTCCCTACCAGGATGGAACGAGGCCGCGCCGATTCCCGTGTTATCGAAACTACAGAACAAACGGGATGAGTCGCTTCACGCGTTGTTGGTAGGCGGCGTATTGATCAGGGAATTGTTTGTGCATCACTTCTTCTTCCTGGCGGAGTTTGATCCAGAAGCTGACGGAAGTGAACACGAGGCCGATTAGTCCAGCGATATGGGAGTGTTCCATCCAAGTCGCGAGAAGCATGGCGAGCAGACCGGTGTAGATCGGATGGCGGACGAGATGATAAGGACCGCGCACGATCAGTTCGTGGTCTTCCTTCAACGTAACTGTGCCGCTCCAATTGCGTCCGAGAACGGCGCGCGCCCAGAGACAGAAAGCAAGTCCGCAAACGCATAGGATCGCGGCAGCACCAAGGACAGCGTCGGTCTCGGGAATCAGCTGGTTACTGAACGGTGAACCGAGACGGTAGCCGCGGAAGACGAGATACCAGCCCAGCAGGATCGGAAGAATGTAGAGCAAACGCCGGGGGCCGCTCTCGCGGAAGACGGTGCGTTTGGTGAAGAGGGAAGCGATGATCCAGACAGGGATGAAGATGCCCCAGCACGCGCTGATGATATTTTTCGCGAGCGGATCCATCGACTGAATCGAGTGTAGCGTCGCTCTATGACGGCGTCGAAGCGGTAGAATCCCCCGGCGGGATTGTAGGGTCCGCTGTCTCAGCGGAGAAAGAGATGCGCTGGGGAAGCGCACGCTACTACGCGTGAAGGATTCGACGCGACGGGAGCTTTCACGACCATCCTCCCAAACATCGTTAGGAGAATCCGGAACCGGGCTTACAGTAGGGTTGTCTCCAGCCTGAACCACGACGGTCGATGCGCGACCGGTCCCATCGGGCGGCAGCACGTTATTTATGCACCGCAACCACCTCACCGAGATCCTTCGCGACGCCGCGATTGCCGATGCCATCCGCCCAACGATCGAGCGCGGCGGACTGAATTTCGCTGAAACCCGGGACGCCTTGATAGCCGCGAAAGTTCCGCGGCCAGCGATGATAGCGGCCGTTGTTTGTCCGAAGCAGGCGGTAACCTCATGAGTTCCGAGACCACGGTTGCGGTTGCGGGTGAAACGCCGGCCCGGGCTTATCGGCGCGCGCATGCGGGTAAGCTGATGGTCGTCGAACCGAGGGCGGGCCGGGAACTTTCCTCGGGCGATTTCTTTCGCCTCGACGACGTGGGCACGCACCCGACCGGATTATTGGTGACGGGCATTTTCGATGATGCCCGGCGCAATCACATGATGGCTACAGCCGTGCGCGACGCGACCCTGGATGAGATCGCGTGGCATGACGACTCCGGGTTCTGATTATTTCGCACAACCACTCCTAACTCTGTGCCGACCTACATTTACGAAACCACCGATCGAACGCGGCCTATCCGTCGGTTTGAAGTGAAGCAGGCGTTCGGCGAGAAACCGCTCCTGCTCGATCCGGCGACGGGGGAAAAGGTGCGCCGGGTCATCACCGGGGGTTACGGGGTCGTCATTCGAGGCGGCGCGGTCGGTCCGTCCGTCGGGTCGTGCGGCTCGCACGAGGAATAAGATTATGGGAAACAGTCAAGGCAGAGATAACGTGAAGAAACGCAAGGCGCGCCGGAAGAAGACGGAGCGTCTGGCATTGGCCAAAGCGAAACAGAAGTCGCCGAAATAGCGGACCGGAAGGTGTTGGACGCTGCAATGAGCGCGAGCGCCCCCTTTTCATTGTCATTCTGAGCGGAGCGCAGCGGAGGCGAAGAATCTCTGACCATTTCAGGTCTTCTCCAGCGCAGAAATAATCAGAGATGCTGCGGCAGGCTCAGCATGACAGTAAAGGGGAGGGGGCATTAGCTCGGCGGGACGCGGAACGTTGTAGCGTGCGCTGTCCTTCAGCGTACGAGTCATGATGGATCCCGGGCGCGGCCGGCAGGGCGGTAGCTACAGAAGAAGGCGGTTTACTTCTTTCCGGCTTCGATCTTTGTGCCCTGGGAAACGATGAACTGCCAGGTGCCGTTGCGTTTCGCCAGGACGTCGAGCCAGCGGTACTGGCCGCTCAGGTCGTGCCCGTTGTAATCGCCTTTGTCGGTGCTGCGGTAGGTCACGATCGCCATATCGGCGTCGACGGCGTGGACTTTCATTTCGTCGAGCTCGTTCGATTCGAGCTTCAACTTGTGTGACTTCAGGTCGGCGACGAATTGGGCTTTGCCCTGGGTGGTGCCATCGGGATTAACGGCGTAGAAAGTGTCGGCCAGCATCTTGGCGGCCGTGTCGGCATCGGCCTTGGTGAGGGCGGTGCTCATGTCGTGTTCGATCTTGATGATCGCTTTCTCGACGTCGGGATTCGGTTTTGCGGAGTCGGTGCCCTGGGCAAGAACAGCGGCGGGCAACGCCAGCGCGAACAATAGCGCGATCGATTTGGAGTAATTCATCCGCGGAGGTTATCGGACGAGTGGCTGGCCTAACAAGTGGAAAAGGTCGTCGGCTACCTCAGCGGAGGAAAAAAGATTCCGCCGGCCAGCCGGGCTACAAATTACGGCGTGGCAGCGGGCGACGAGGATGAGGTGTCGCCGAGCATCATGAAGGAGCCGAATATGGTATTGGCCTGGGCTTCGTTGGCTTTGATGAAGTCGTAGTTGGCTTTCACGGCTTTGTCTTCGGATTTCGCCAGCTCCTCGCCCATCGCCAGGGCCATGATCGCGAAGATCGCCTTGCCGAAATCGTCCGCGCTCAGGCTGACGGATTTGAAGACGGCGGTAACCTTCGGGCACTTTGCGGTAATCGCGCTGCCCCAGTTGTCGGGGCTAATGGATGGATCTTTGCTGGCGGTAGCCAACTCGGCTTTGGCCTCGCTGTTCGTCTCCATCGCCTTGTTGAACTTCTCCATCTTATCGAAAAGCTCTTTGGTCAGCGGGATGGCGGCGGCGGCCTTCACTTGATCGGGCGGAACTTCGGCGCGGAGAGCAGGAGCGAACGAGAAAACCAGAATTACGCTGAAAAGAGGAGCGGCGAGTAAGCGAAGCAGGCGGATGTTTTTCATGATGGATAGGATTCGTTAGTTTTGAACCAGCGGCTGTAGAAGAAGCTGGATTGCGAGGACTGACCGAGTGGAGCCCGAAGAAATCAAGCCGGAAAGTTGGTTAGTTTGCCTTGCGCTCGTCGACCGCGCGGATTTGGAAGTCGTCCCCGCCTTTGTTTTCCAGGACCAGGGTCTTCCGGACTTTGCCGGTGGAATGCCTGGAACCATTTCGCAAATCGTAGCGGAGCGGGAAGGCGACGGTCAGAGTGCCGTCGGCAGAGCTGATCTCGAGTTCGCCGGCGAGGGAGAAGGAGCGGATTGGCCAGCGGGTATTGTAGTGTTGGAGGTCGCGGCGAATGGTTTCCCGGGCGACGTCTGGTTTGCCGAAGTAGTTCACGCGCTCGGCGAAGAATTCGGTTTCGGCGCCCACCTGCGGGTCGAGCCCGGCCAGGATGAAGGCTGCGATGTAATCGCGGAGACGTTCGCGCGTGTAAGCGGCGGATGAAGTCGCGGCGGCGGGCGGCGGCGCACTGGGCGGCGGCGCCGGAGGTTTCGCGGTCGTGGTGGCGCGGGTCTTCGATTTCCGGGCGTTCGCGGCCTCGTCCTCGGCGATCATCCGTTGTATCTGTTCCTGATCGCTCTTCCGCAAATACCGCCAGACGTCTTCGCCGAACTTCGGGTGAGGGACCTTGGGTTTGGTCTCAGTCACTCCCAGAGCATAACTGGTATCGGCATCGAGCTTGCCGTTGATCGGGAGGCCGTTGCGAATCTGGTAGCGAGTGATCGCCGCGGCGGTGTCGTTGTCGTAATTGCCGGTAATCTCCCCGAAATAAAAGCCTCCGGTTTTGAGCCGGGTCTGAACGGCGCTAATGCGTTCATCCGCTTGCAGAGAACCGACGGCACTGAGTGTGAAAACGAGGAGACAGAGCGAGAAGCGCTTCATCTTCGTGGAATCGTCTGCCGGCAAAGGACCGGTTGGGACGAATTGGAAACCGCCTCGCGGGAAGCGGACAGATTGTTCTCGAACTCGACGGGGATTTGTCTCTAACGTTGCCGCTTACAGACAACGGAGATTTTTATCATGATGACTCAAAGAATTGGACGGAATGTGGCGGTCCTGGTTTGTGCGGTGCTCGCGTTCACCGGGCGAAGCGTTTCAGCGGCGGAAATCAGCGGCGTAAAATTACCCGACCAGGTGACGGCGGGGGGGAAGAGCCTGAAGCTGAACGGCGCCGGGCTGCGGCAGGCGACGATTCTCAAAATCAATGCCTACGCAGCCGGCCTGTATTTGGAAAATCCGGGGCATGATGGCGACGCGATCGCGAATTCGGACCAGGTCAAGAGCATCCAAATGGTGTTCATGCGCGACGTGAGCGCGAAGCAAATGGCGGACGCGTATCAGGAAGGGTTCGATAAAAATTGCGTGGCTGGTTGTGCCGAGCTCAAGCCGCACATCCCCAAGCTGCAGGGTTTGCTGAAGGACATGAAGAAGGGCGAAACGATGGGCGTCAATTTCCTGGCGGACGGCGTGGAGGTAACAATCCGCGGACAGAAAGCAGGCAAAGTGGGGGACAAGGCGTTCAGCCATCAGTTGATTCGTTGCTGGATCGGGAAGAACCCGCCGAATGCGGAGCTGAAAGAAGGGTTGCTGGGCGGGAAGAAGTAGGTCAGCGGTCGGAGGTCGGAGGTCGGAGGTCGGAGGTCGGAGGTCGGAGGTCGGAGGTCGGAGCGGGGACGCGGATAGTGTTCTCAAAGTGTTCGTAACTGATCCCTAACTGATTAAGTGGGACCAGTTGGTTTCCCGGCTTATGGGTGGCGCTCCATTTTTCCATGAAGCTCCACCACCTCGCGATTCCTTTCCTTATTTTCACGGCGGCTGTTCTCACTCCCACGGAAGCGATGGCGGAGCCGGCGATTGTGGTGAGCGTTCCGGATCAGACGCTGGCGGTGGTGGAGGGCGGCGTGGTCCGGGAAAAGTTTTCGGTTTCCACGTCGAAATTTGGGCTCGGCGATAATCCCAACAGTTATGCGACGCCCCTCGGTTCGATGGAGATCGCTTCCAAGATCGGCGGGGACGCGCCGCTCGGGACGGTCTTCAAATCTCGGCAGCCCACCGGCGAAGTCCTTGCTCCGAACGCGCCCGGGCGCGATCCGATCGTGACCCGGATCCTGTGGCTGCGCGGGCTGGAGCGCAGTAACGCGCGCGCTTATTCGCGCAACATTTACATCCACGGAACGCCGGTGGAATCGCTCATCGGGCGGCCCGTCAGCTTCGGTTGCATTCGGATGCGCTCGCGCGACGTCGCGCACCTCTTCGCGACGGTGCGGGTGGGGACCAAGATCGAGATTCTCAATGCGGGTCTGAGCCGCGCGGTGGCGCAAGCGACTTTGAAACAGCAGGCGCGCGGCGTGCGCCTGGTGGCGAACTAGCAGCGGGCCTTTTCGGCCAGGCAAATGCCGTCCCGAGCGGTGGCACGGAGCCCGCTTTAGTAAGGCCGCGTATGAGGTTTCTCCATCTCGGCAGCATCTCTCTGCTTTGCTTGACCGCGGCGATCATGAGCCCCGCGCCCGCGCTGGCAACGCCATCTGTCGTGGTAAGCGTTCCCGACCAAACGCTTGCCTTAATCGACGATGGCGTTGTCGTCGCGCGGTTCCCGGTTTCCACCTCGAAGTTTGGGCTCGGCGATCGGGCCGGCACTTATGCGACTCCGCTCGGAGCGATGTCCATCGCGTCCAAGATCGGCGGTAACGCGCCGCTGGGCGCCGTCTTCAAAAATCGCCGGCCGACCGGCGAAGTTCTTTCTCCGAACGCGCCCGGGCGCGATCCGATTGTGAGCCGCATTCTGTGGCTGCGCGGATTGGAGAAGCAGAACGCCGGAGCCTACCGGCGGAACATCTACATCCACGGCACGCCGGAGGAACGCCTGATCGGGCAGCCCGCGAGTTACGGCTGCATCCGGATGCGTTCGCGCGATGTCGCGCAGGTCTTCAGCGCGGTCAGCGTCGGGACCAGAATCGAAGTCGCAAACGTCCGGCTCGGCGCCGCGATTGCACAGGCGAAACTGGAATCGCGCGTCCGTTCGAGCCGCTTCGCGGCGAACTAGGTTGGTTCGGCTCGCGGTCGCAGCCGATTTTTCTTCCGGGCGCGTCTCAGACCGGTTAAGATTCGTCCAGCGCGGGAGGGCGCATGGAATGAAAAATATCTGTTCAATCGGGATCGCGACCATCGCGACATTTGCTTTGCTTCAATCAGCTCAGGCCTATCCACGCGGCGGAGGGCCCCGCTCATATGGGTCGACACCCCATTTTTCGGCGCCGAGCTATCATTCCGCCCCCAGCTATCGGTCGGCTCCTACTTATCGATCGGCGCCGAGCCGGACATATTCCAACGGTGCGCGCTATTCGGCCGCGTCGAGGTTTCATAATCGCACCTACTCGCCAACCGGGCCGCGCATTTCCTCCACCACGGCGCTGCGGAACACGGCTTATTTCAATCGTACCCGCTATTCCGGCGACCGAACGGCCGCGTTTAATTCCCGCAACGGTTCGGGATCGAACGCGCGGCTCACGGCGGCAAACCGCACTCAGGGTGCTCGTTCCCAAAATTTCGACCGAAGCCGGGTCGTGGCGCGTCATCCCGCGAGCTGGCATCGGAACTGGGACCGGAGCCGCGACCATTCCTGGAACGGGCGCCGTTGCCACTTCCGCAACGGCTACTGGTTCGTTTACGATCCGTTCCCGTTCTATCCCTTTGGTTATGGCTACGGTCTCTATCCCTACAGCTCCTACTATGACTCCGGCTATTACGACGACGGTGCTTATGCCACCGATGAGTATGCCCCGGCGCAGGATCAGACGCAGCAGCAATACCAGACCGATTCGCAGGTCAGCAATGTCCAGAGCGCGCTCGCGCGGGAAGGATATTACGATGGCGCCATCGATGGCAGATTCGGCGCGGGAACCCAGAGAGCGTTGCGCCGTTTCCAACGTGATCATCGGCTGGACGCCACGGGCGAGATCAACCAGGCAGTGATCGACGCGCTGCGGTTGCGGTAACGGCAGAAGTCAGAAGTCGGGGGTCAGAGGTCGGAGGCAGCACACACGGGAACCGATGCGAATGGTTCTTCAACGACTTCTTGTTTTCCTGCTCGCCGCGAGCGGCGCCACGACGCTGAGCTCGGCGGATGATAAGTCCGCGCCGGCCTTTCGGTTCAAGGACGTGGATTATTTCCATCGCTGGTCGGGAGGCACGCAACACGAATTCACCCCGGCCAAACAGGAAGACCTCGATCACTGGTCGGACATGATCACCGTGAATGTTTACCCGGACGCCGGAGACGGGGAAGAACTGGCCGACGCGGCGAACAACGTGTTGGAAAACTACAAGAATAATGGCGGCAAGATTCTCAACACGCGATCTCTGCCGCCGGCGGAAGGACACCCAGCCGAGCATTTCATTTCCGTCGCGTTTACCCGGGCGGATCTCGCGGAAGCTGCTTTCGCGCGCTTCAAGCTGAATGAGGGGAAAGGCTATTCCTTCGTTTATTCCCATCATTTCTACGGGAAGAAGGCAACCGACGAGATGAACGCCTGGTTGAAGGCGAACGGCGAAGAAACGGAAAACGCCCTGATGAAATGGGAGCCGTCGCTGGAAACGATTCCGGCGGAGTGACGGCGCCGGGCGGATTGCGAAACCGCGTCGACGAGCGAACTTGTTCGCGATGTCGTTCGCGCAGGTCCTCGATAGTCTCGCTCTGAAAAAATCGCCGGGATTGCGGCGCTTTGCCGAGCTGATCGCGCCAAAGTCGGACGACGAATTCGAAATCCTCGCCCAGGAAGCGCATGGCCTGACGCTTAAGAATTTTGGGCGGACGATGCGGTTATTCGCGCCGCTCTATCTTTCGAACGAGTGCATCAACAACTGCAGTTACTGCGGTTTCTCGCGCGACAATCCCATCCTGCGCGTCACGCTGAGCGTCGAGCAGGTGGTGGCGGAAGGCCGGCACCTGGCGGCGGAAGGTTTTCGCCATGTGCTTCTGGTCGCGGGTGAACATCCCAAATTCGTCAGCCAAAATTATCTGGCGGATTGCGTCCGCGCGCTCGCGCCGGATTTCTCGTCGATCTCAATCGAGGTCGGTCCGATGGAACTGGCGGACTACGTTCCGATCGTGGAAGCGGGCGCGGAAGGGCTCGTCGTTTACCAGGAAACATACGACCGCGAGACGTACGGCCGGATGCACACCGCCGGACCGAAACGCGATTTCAACTGGCGGCTCGATTGCGCGCAGCGCGCATATGGCGCGGGATTTCGCCGGCTCGGGATCGGCGCGCTCTTTGGTTTGTGCCGCTGGGAGGAAGAAGCGGTCGCGCTGGCTGCGCACACGGAATATCTGCTGAAGCATTGCTGGCAGGCACAGATCACAGTGAGTCTCCCGCGGCTGCGGCCGGCGGCGGGCGAGTTTCAACCGCCGTTCTCGCTCACGGACCGGGAGCTCGCGCAGTTGATTTGCGCATTCCGCATCGCGTTCCCGGAAGTGGGGATCGTCCTGAGCACGCGGGAGCGGGCCGCGTTGCGCGACGCTCTCGCGCCGCTCGGCGTAACGATGATGAGCGCGGGCAGCCATACTGAGCCCGGCGGTTACACCCACCAGGGCGGGAACGAATTGCATCGCACCGTTCGGGGCCGAATCGTTGCGCCGGAATTTGAGGCCGGCGAGGAGATGGTTGCGACGGGACAATTCGAGATCAGCGATAGCCGGTCGCCGCGGGAAGTAGCAGACGCGCTTCGACGGGGCGGGTTCGAGCCGGTGTGGAAAGATTGGGACGCTGCGCTGGTGGCGACATGAATCTTTTGGTCAACGGCGAGCGCGCCGATATCAATGGCCTAACGACTGTGGCGGAATTGGCGAAGCATTATGGTTTGGAACCGAATACTGTCCTGATCGAGCACAACGCCGTGGCGTTGCGGCGGCGGGAATGGCCCGAGCGGAAGCTGACCGAAGGCGATCGCATCGAGTTCGTGCGGGTAGTGGCCGGGGGTTAGCTTCGAATTCAGAGCCAGCCTCAAGGAACGGCGGTTTGAAACCGCCGATCGACGGCGATTTCAAATCGCCGCTCCTTGAAGCTTGTCCCGCGATTGGCGATTTACCTCTTCGCCGCGAAGGCCAGTCGCAGCCCGAGGAAAATAAAGAGCGAACCGACGGCGCGATTCAACCAGGCCGTCGTCGCCGGCCTTTCCCGGAGCCGGGCGCTGAACGCGCTCGAGAACCACGCCAGGATGAGGCACCACGCGGTGCCGGTCATCACGAACGTCAGCCCCAGAACCAGGAACGCGATCGTTTTCGAGGGTGCGTTCCCATCGATGAATTGCGGGAGGAAGGCGAGAAAGAAGAGCGCGACCTTGGGATTAAGAATATTCGTGACGATTCCCTGGCGAAACGCCGCCGCCGCGCCCCGCCGTCTAAAATGTGCCGGCATCGAGAGCTCGTGTTGTTTTTCGAGCAAAGCGCGGATGCCGAGAAAAAGCAGATACGCGGCGCCGGCGAGTTTAACGAACGTGAACGCCCAGGCGGACGTGGCCAGCACGGCGGAGAGACCGAGCGCGGCCGCGCCCGTGTGAAAGATGCTTCCGACCGAAATGCCGAGAGCGGACGCCACGCCGGCGCGGCGCCCATGCGCGATGCTGCGGCCAAGGATGTAAAGCGTGTCCGGCCCGGGGGTGAGGTTCAACAAGATCCCGGTCGTGATGAAGAGGGCAAAATCATGAATCCCAAACATGGCGGGAAGAGGCGCGATGAAATCCAGGAGCTAGAGCGCCTTCACTACCACGCGCATCCCGTCTTTCTGGACGACGGTGATCGGCGTTTCCGCAGCGACGAATTCGCCCTCGGTCACGACATCGACGAGGTGGTCGGCGAAACGCGCCTTGCCGCTCGGCCGCAACATCGTCTGGGCGGTGCCGGGCATACCAGGAGTGAGATCGATCGCGGTGGCGAACTGCCGCGGCGCGCCCGCGAGCGAAGGCCCGGGAGGATTCGTAGTCATGAGCGCGAACCGCCGATAAAGGCTGGTCTGCGGCAGGTAACGCGCGAGGACCATGATGATCGCGACGGCGGCGACCAGGCTGAAAAATAAATTGCGCACCGGGATCGCAAGCATGTCGCCGGTCGGGAAGAACGTCTCGCCCGGATAACGATCGATCATGGCCCAGAGGAGCGAGCCGAGCATCAGAAACACCCCGACCACGCCGAAGACGATCGTCGAGTGGGCGAAGAAAAGAATTTCGACCAGGACAAATATGACGCCGAGGACGAAGAGTGCGACCACTTCCCATCCCGCCAGCCCCGCGAGGTAATGCCCCGCGAAGAAGAGCGCGAAACAAATCGCGGCGATTATTCCTGGCATGCTGACGCCCGGCATTTTGAATTCGAGATAGGCGCAGATAATTCCGAGGAGGAGAAGCAACGGCGCGAGCGCTGTGATCCAAAAGGCCAGCCGCTCGAATCCGCTTGGCTCAACCGCGACGACCGCGCCTCCGAGGCCGGCTTTCTTTACCAGATCGTCGACAGAATTGACGATGCCCTCGGCCAGGAGCGGCTTGCCATTGATGAGTTCGGTCGCTTCCTGCGCATTGAGGGTGAGGAGCGTTCCCTTCGCATGCACGACGCGTTCGCCGATCTTCACTTCCTTTTCCTTGTCCATGAAGGCTTCGCCGATATCTGGGTTGTGGCCGTTGCGGGACGCGGAGCTGCGGACGAGCGCGGACCAATAGGAAAGCGTTTTGTCTTTTTCGGTGCCGGAGAGTTCGGCGCCGCCGGCAAGCACGGGGGCGGCCGCGCCGATGGCGCTGACCGGCGACATATAAATGTGACGCGTCGCCAGGGCGATGAGCGACCCGGCCGAGCCGGCGTTGGTATTAATGAAAGTGTAGGTTGGAATGGTCGTGCGGTTCAGCGCGCCGCTGATGTCCCCGGCCGCATCGAGCCGGCCGCCGTAGGTATTCATCTCGATGACGATCGCGCCGGCGCCGGCGGCTTCAGCGGCCTTGATGGCGCGGCGCAAAAATAAATAGAGCGGCGGCGAAACTTCTCCGCTCAGGTCGACCACGACGGTGTCACCTTTGCGCACGACCTGGCGCCCCTCGGCCGGAGAGGTGAGGAGGGCGAGGCCCAGGAGCAGGAGCGGAAGCCGGAACAAATTTCTCATCAAAGGGTCGCGTCTCGCTTAATTTGAATCGCGACTGGCCGTAACACGAGCGAAAAGTAACCGCGCATGGGAACGATCCCGTCACAGACCATCGAGCAGATTGCGGCCGCGAACGACATCGTGGAAGTGATCGGCACTTATTTTCCTTTGAAGCGCGCCGGCTCGACCTTCAAGGCGATCTGTCCGTTTCACCAGGAGAAGACGCCGTCGTTCACGGTGAGTCCGTCGCGCCAGACGTTTCACTGTTTCGGCTGCGGCGCGGGCGGGAGCGTCTTCCGGTTCGTGATGGATTACGAGCATCTCGAGTTTCCGGCGGCGGTGAAAAAATTGGCGGCGCGGGCTGGGATTCCGGTGATCGAAGAGCGCGGCGCGAGCCCGGCGGACGAAGACCGGCAACAGGAAGCGCGGCGGGCGTTGCTCCAGTTGCACGCGGAAGCGGCGGAATGGTTCCACGAGAACCTGGTGAAGAAGAAAGCCAGCGAACCGGCCCGTGAATATTTGAAAGGGCGCGGGATCGACAAGCGGATCGCGAAGGATTGGCAGATCGGGTTCGCGCCCGAGAGCTGGGACGCGTTTTTGAATTGGGCCTTGGAACGCGGTTATCAGCAGCGGTTGCTTCTGGAGAGCGGTCTCGTTGCGCGGCGCGAAGAAGGCGGGAGCGACAATAAAGGGTACGACCGTTTCCGGAACCGGATCATGTTCCCGATCCACAACGACGTGGGCGAAGTGATCGCATTCAGCGGCCGCGTTCTCGACCAACAGGCTGAGACGGCGAAATACGTGAACTCGCCAGAGACGCCGCTGTTTCGAAAAGGCCGCGTCCTGTTCGGGCTGCACAAGACGAAGCGCGGCTTGATCGAGGCGGATTGCGCGATCGTCTGTGAAGGCCAGCTCGATCTGATCACGCTCTTCGAAGCGGGAATCGCGAACGTCGTGGCGCCGCAGGGGACGGCATTCACGGAACAGCAGGCGCGGATCCTGAAGCGGTTCGTCAGCGAAGTCGTCCTTTGTTTCGACGCGGACGCGGCCGGACAAAAAGCCGCTGAGCGTTCGCTGGACGCTCTTCTCCAGAACAACCTCGTGGTTCGCGTAGCGGAAATGCCGGCGGGCGAAGATCCTGACTCAATGGTCCGCAAACGTGGCCGGGATGACTTCGAAAAACTGGTCTCCGGGGCCCGCGATTTCTTCGATTGGTGGATCGAGCGCGAATCGGCCGCGGCAAACTTGGATTCGCTCAGCGGGAAAATGCAGGTGGCGCGCAAGCTGGCGGAAACCATTGGCCGGGTCCAGGACCCGATGATGCGGGGGGAGGTGGCGAATCGTGCCAGCGCCCGGATCGGCGTGCCGCGCGGCGATTTCGACCGGCTCCTGTCCAGGCCGGGCCGGGACCGGTTCGCCGTCGAGGATGACGCGACGCCGCGGGAAATGATTGCGCCGCCCCGGCACGATATCGCGATGCTTTGCCTGATGGCGTTGCGCCATGACGAGGCCCGGCAGTTTTTGGTGGCGCAAGACTGGCGCGCGATGCTGGCGCATACGCCGGACTCCGAGATGCTGGTCCGGGTTTTGGAGACCGAACTGCGGCCGGACGATCCGGCGTCGCTCAATGCGTTCATGGCAGGTCTGAGTCCGGGCGAAGAGGCGTTGGTCTCCGGTTGGCTCCTCCAAAAAATGCCGCCGAACGGGCTGGCAGTCGCGGAAGGGTTCTGGAATGGCCTTCGCCAGGCAGCCCTGCGCCGCCAACTCCAGATCGCCGAGGGCCGGATGAAGCTGCCGCGGCTGACCACGGGCGAAGCGGTCGCTTTGCAGAAACAAATTCTTGACCTTACGGAGCAACTCCGCCACCTTTCCGCGTTTTCGTCTGCCCGCGTGCTCGACAACTAAAAGTGTCGTTGGGGGGGCAGTAAGGCCGAGCGCAAGCCGGCTTGAAAACAGCAATACCTCTAAAGCACTCAAGACTTGGCAACTCACTCGAGAAAACAGACGCGGCGCCGGCCGAAACCCGCCGCGAAGAAGCCAGCCAAAAGCGCGCGGCCGTCCAAGCCAAAAGCGAAACAGAAAGCTGCCCGCAAACCGGCGAAACCGGCGCCCCGGAGCAGACCTTCGATTTCAAAGAAAAAAGATCCCAAACCGGTCGTCCGGCCCGTACGCGCAGCCAACGGCGCAGAGGACGGCGACGCGGAAGATATTTTGCCGACGGCGGCCGGGACTGACGTCCAAACGCGCATTCGCGAGTTGATCAAGCTGGCGAAGGAACAGGGTTACCTCACCTTCGACGATCTCAATGAAGCGTTGCCGCCCGATATCAGCGACGCCGACGAACTGGATGCGATCCTGACCCGCCTGCGTCGGATGGAGATCGACATTATCGAGGCTTCGGAGGTCGATCGTTACAAGGACGGGAAGAAAGACAACGAGGAAGAGGAAGAAGAAAAACCGGAGCCGAAGCTCGATATCCTCGACGACCCGGTCCGGATGTATCTCAAGCAGATGGGCCAGGTGCCGCTCCTGACCCGCGAACAGGAAGTCGAAATTTCGAAGCGGATCGAAGAGGCCGAGATCATGGTCCAGCGGTTGATCAACCGCTTTGGTTTCATCGCCCAGGCGCATCTCGATCTCGCCCAAAAACTGACCGAAGGCGGCGAGCGCTTCGATCGCGTTATCCTCGACAAAAAAATCGAGAGCCGCGAACGCTACATGAAGATGCTGCCCCGGCTGTGCAAGCACGTGGAGAAGCTCAGCGCCGGGATCCGCCAGCAATATTCCCAGATGATCCACGGTGCCGCCCGGCGGGACGCGCGCAAGGCGAAGGGGTTCCAGAAATCGGTGGCCGCCTTGCAGAAGCTGTATCCCAAATTTTATTTCAAACAGAAGGTGACCGAGGAATTTGTTAACCTGGCGGACGAGCGTTTCCAGGCGCTCACGCATTTGCAGGGCGAAATCAGCAAGCATCCCCGGGACAACGGCGCGCGTTCGCCGCTCGGGATTAAAACGCGCGACCTCGAAAGCTCGCTCTGGCTTTCGCTGGAGGAATACGCCGAGCAATATCGCGCCTTAAAGAGCTGGCTGCACAAGGCCCTTCGCGCCAAGACCGAGATGGTGGAGGCAAATCTGCGCCTCGTTATTTCCATCGCCAAAAAATACACCAACCGAGGCCTCTCGTTTCTTGACCTGATCCAGGAAGGCAACATGGGCCTGATGAAGGCGGTGGAGAAATTCGAGTACCGGCGCGGCTACAAGTTTTCGACCTATGCGACCTGGTGGATCCGGCAGGCGATCACCCGGTCGATCGCGGACCAGGCGCGCACGATTCGCATTCCGGTCCACATGATCGAGACGATCAACAAATTGATGCGGGTGCAGAAGCAGCTCGTCCAGGAATACGGGCGCGAGCCGACCCCGGAGGAAGTAGCGGAGGAAATCCTCCTGCCGGTGGATCGCGTCCGTGCCGTTCTGAAAATGGCGCAGCAGCCGATCTCGCTCCAGTCGCCCGTCGGCGAAAGCGAGGAAACGAACTTCGGCGATTTCATCGAGGACAAGGGCGCCGAAAACCCGAGCGACATGACCGCGATCGTTCTTCTGAAGGAGAAGATCAAGGATGTGCTGGAGACGCTGACCGATCGCGAGCGGCAGGTGCTCGAACAACGCTTTGGCCTGGTGGACGGTTACAGCCGGACGCTCGAGGAAGTCGGGCGGCAATTCCGCGTCACCCGCGAGCGCATCCGCCAAATCGAGGCGAAGGCGCTTCGCAAAATGCGGCATCCCACCCGCATCCGGCAGCTCGAGGGTTTCCTCGAAGCGGCGGAGACTTGATCGTTTCCGGGCAACTTTCCGGCCGACACGGAGTTAAATTACCGTCATGAAACGCGAAGAAGACGAGAAGCTTTGGGATCTGCTTGGCCGTGGGAGCGAGCCGGCTGCTTCGCCCTTCTTTGCCCGCAATGTTCTGCGGAAAATTCGGGAAGCCCGCGGTGAATCTGCGCCCCGGAGCGCCTGGTATCTGCGGTGGCTCGTCCCAGCGGCCGGCGTGGCCGTCGTCGTGATTGCCGGGCTCGCCCTTCCCACCCAGATAATCAAGCAGCAGCATTCGGATTCCCGCCCGGTCATAGCGTTGGTCGATGGCCAGGATAGCGATTTAGTCGCGGACTTGGATGACCTGATGGCGTCCGACGAGAGCAGCGCGCTCGACGACGCAGTCTTGCTCTAAGCCGGGAAAAGGAATCGGGCTGGCCGAGGGTCTCAGCCAACCCGATCAGGAGAAGCCGCCTTATTTCCTAGTAATACCGCGCGCTGCGATACGGCCGGTAATACCGAGACCGGTAATAGCGGTGATGCCGGTGATAGCGCGGCCCCACGTAGACCACGGCGCGCGGACGGCCATAGTAATAATCGTATGGATAGCCGTAACCGTAGCCATAGGGATACCCGTATCCGTAGCTGAACCCAATCGGGAATCCGAACCCGATGCCGACCGAAACGCGGGCCTCACTCCGCGGCACCGCCGCGAAAGAGAACGCGCCGACGGCGATTGCGATCAAAAGAAATTTCTTCCAGCTCATGATGATTCCTCCGTTGAAATTGCCACCAATAATCTAACACGAATTTGGACGCGATCTTCTTAAGAATTATTCAACGCAGGCCGATCGCAAGCCGGATACCCGATCACGCAGAGGTCATCTGCGATCCGCTCGTAATGGACGCGATCGAGCCGCACCGCCGCCTGGGTCGAGCCCGCGCCCGTTCTTCCGAAGGCGATCGTGGGACCGCCCGTGAAGACCGGGGCCAGGTAAATCTGGACCTGATCGATGAGCCGTTGATCGAGGGCCTGGCCCAGAACGTCGCCACCGCCCTCGATCAGGACGCTTGTGATTTCTTTGGCGCCCAGCTCGCGAAGCAAATCCCGCAGGTCGATGTCCCCCAAAACAGCGGTTCGCTCCGCGAAGCGATCGGTGAAGATTCGCGCCCCCCGCGGCAGTTCCCCGGAGCGCGACAGAACGATTCGCTGCGGCTGTCTCACCCCGGGCTCTCCTCGAACTGTCAGCCGCGGATTATCGGAGCGGATGGTTTCCGCACCCACCAGGATCGCGTCCACGCGCGCCCGTAATCGACGCGCGTGGCGGCGGGCGGCTGGCGAGGTCAGCCACTGACTTTCGTTCGGCGGCGCGGTCAGACGGCCGTCCAGGCTCATTCCGCATTTCGCGATCACGAAGGGCATCCCGGTCTGAATCCATTTGTTGTAACTTTCGTTCAACTCCGCGCACTCGTTCTCCAGAATCCCGATGCGGACCTCGAGTCCGGCGCGCTTCAGTTGGTCGATCCCACGGCCGGCGTGCTTCGGATTTGGATCGGTCGTGCCGATCACAATCGTTCTTACTCCGGCATCAATGATTGCATCGGTGCATGGACCGGTCCGGCCGGTAGTCGAGCACGGCTCCAGGGTGACATAGAGGGTTGAATCGGCGGGCAGCTTCCGACCGGTCGCCGTCAGACACTCGACTTCCGCGTGCGGAGCGCCCGCGCGACGATGGTGGCCGCGAGACACGATCTTGTTTTTCGAAACAAGGAGAGCGCCCACTGCCGGGTTTGGGCTCGTCAAGCCCACGCCCTTGCTCGCTTCGCCGAGCGCGATCCGCATAAACTCTTCGTCGCTTTTTGCCATCGCTTTCGCCTCAGATATTGGGCGGGAGCGGCGGGAAACGCAAACGTCCCCTGTGAGCGGCTGAGTGCAATTCTGGCACAATCCGCGCGCGCGAAGGTCTGGTCCAACTGTGCCAGGAAGTCATTGTCGTGGGGCGGCGTTAGTTCCTGTCTTCTACGCCAATCAACTGTTTTTCAGAAACTTATGTTTCTTCAGTATGGGAGTAAAACCCTTGGCATTTCGTTCGCTAATAGCTTTCGAACTTTTTCAATCAACCACAAAGGAGAATTCAATTATGAGTTTAATCCGTTACCAAACGCCAAGTTCCGCGATGTGGCCTTCGCTCAATCGCTGGGCCAATCTGCGGGACGATCTCGACACGCTCCTGGAACTGCCGTTCTTCACCGGCGGCACCAGACAGGCGCAGCTGTTCACCGGCTGGACCCCGGCGCTCGATCTGTATCAGAACAACGATAACGTCATCGCGGTGGTCGAACTTCCTGGCATGCGCAAGGAAGACATCGAGATTTCGCTGCACGACGGCACGTTGACCATCGGCGGCGAACGCAAATCCGAAGCGGGGACGGACGGCGAGAGCGCCCGGACCGAACGGTTCACTGGCAAATTCCGCCGCACCATCACGCTCCCGACGCGGGTCGACGCGAACAAGGTGAACGCCGCCTACAAGGACGGCATCCTCACGGTCACGCTGCCGAAAGCCGAAGAGGCCAAGCCGAAGCAAATCCAAGTCAACGTCAGTTAAGCAATTTCAAGGAAAGGAAAACTGGAATGAATACTTTAGTTCGTGACAATCGCAGCAACGGCGCGACCAATGGCGAGCGCGCGCCGGAGCAGTTCATCGCGCCACCGGCTACCGTTCTCGAGAACGGGGACGGCTACACCCTCGAAGTGGAAATGCCGGGCGTGAACAAGGAGACGCTCGAAATGTGGGTCGAGAACAACGAGCTGACCATCGTCGGCCGGCGTTCGATGCCTGCTGTCGAAGGGACGCTTCTCCATCGCGAATCGCGTTCGGAAAATTTCCGGCGCAGCTTCGAGCTCGATCCCTCGATCGACGCCGCGAAGATCAGCGCGAAGATCGAACAGGGCGTGGTGAGCCTGACGCTGCCGAAAGCGGAGCAGGTCAAGCCCCGCAAGATCACCGTCGGATAATTTTCGGGCGAGTTGGGTTAGTTACGCAGGCCGCAAGCCGCAAGGTTTGCGGCCTGTCGTTTTTACGGAGGTTCCGAGCTTTTCTACTTGGCGAACTTGGCGACCGCACGTACTAAGAAGGCCCCCTCCCTATGGCTACAAAAACTGAAGAAAAATCTGTCCAAGACAAAGTTATTGCCGCTCGTGACAAAAACCTCGAACTCGCCCTCCAGCAGATCGCCAAGGATTACGGAGACGGCGCGATCATGCGGCTCGGCGACGCGACGATTGTCGACATCGACGTTATCCCGACCGGCAACATCCTGATCGATCGCGCCCTCGGAGTGGGTGGATTTCCACGGGGCCGCGTCGTTGAAGTTTACGGACCGGAATCGTCGGGCAAAACCACGCTCACGCTTACGGTCATTGCCCAGGCCCAAAAACGCGGCGGGCTGGCGGCGTTCGTCGATGTCGAGCACGCCCTCGACCCGCAATACGCGCGTCGTCTCGGCGTGAACATGGACGATTTGCTGGTTTCACAGCCGAGCTCCGGCGAAGAAGCGCTTCGCATTGTCGAGACTCTGGTCCGTTCGAACGCGCTCGACGTTATCGTTCTCGATTCCGTGGCGGCGTTGGTCACGAAACAGGAGCTCGAAGGCGAGATCGGCGATTCCACGGTCGGCGCGCAGGCCCGCCTGATGAGCGCGGCGATGCGCAAATTGACGTCGCTCATTTCCAAGGCGCGCACCTGCTGCATCTTTACAAACCAGATCCGCGAAAAAATCGGCGTCATGTTTGGTAATCCCGAGACGACGCCGGGCGGGAAAGCGCTGAAGTTTTACGCCAGCGTCCGCATCGATATCCGCCGGATCGGCGCCATCAAGCAGACGGACGGCGTTGTGACCGGGAACAGGACCCGGGTGAAAGTGGTGAAGAACAAAGTGGCGCCGCCGTTCACCGAAGCCGAGTTCGACATCATGTATAACGAGGGAATTTCCTCGACCGGCGCGCTCCTCGATCTCGCGCTCGAGAAACAGATCATCGAGAAGCGGGGTTCGTGGCTCAGCTACAAAGGGACGCAGCTTGCCCAGGGCCGCGATGCGGGCAAGGACGCCTTGAAAAACGATCCCGCCCTCTACGAAGAAATCGAGACGGCGGTCAAGGCGAAGCTCGACGAAGAGAAGAAGTGACCTCGAGCGGTTCGCTCATCGTTCTGTCGGTGCTGGGGCTTGCCGCGTCGACGCCGTTGGTTTCGGCGCAATCGGTCACACGCGCCGAAGCGCTCAAAATCGGGGAGTCTTTCATCGAGCATCATTGGCAGGCGTCCGCCAAAAATGTGAAGCATGGCAAAGACGGTGCCGGCGTGGACGTGCAGACTCCGGATCGCGACGGCGGGCAGTGTAATCCGCTCGCCGAATGCTGGGTCCCAGACGCGGAGAATATCGGCGTGCCTTACAAGTGGGGCGGAACAGACAGCCCCCAGACCTTTAGCGCCGGAGTTCGGGCCGGAAAAGCCGCCGGCGACGTTTTCACCGATGCGAAACGCAAAGGCGGGGGGAGAACCGTCAGTGGTGACGCCGTCGGCATCGATTGTTCCGGTTTCATTTGTCGCTGCTGGAAACTGACCACGCGCCATTCGACCGAATCGTTGCCCTCGATCTGCGAAAAGCTTTCGTCGCCGGCCGAACTGCGGCCGGGCGACATCATGAACGCGCCAGGCGGTCACGTCCTGCTCTTCGCGAAGTGGACCAATCCCGAAAAAACCCACGCGATCTTCTATGAAGCGTCGCCTTTCAGCAAAACGGTCGCGACGGAGCTGGACGTGACTCAAATGCCGAGGGCCGGTTTTTCGCCGCTGCGCTATCGCCACATCCGCGATTGAAACTACGGCCCTCTATGGCCGGGGCGAAACGTCTTCGCCGAATTTGTTCCCCAGCGCTGCGAGGTATTGCTCGATTGTCGCTGTGTGTCCGAAGACGAACCGGGACATGAATCGAAAGAGCACGTTGGAGACATCGCCCGCTTCCGTAATCTCCAGGCGGGTCCCCTCAGTCGTCCTCTGGAAAGTGTAGGTCCAGCTGCCGGAATAGCCGAGATCCTGATCGGCCATGCGGGTGACGATGTGCTCGTTCGGCCGGTCCTCGACCAAATCGTAGGTCACGATGCCCTGCTTCCCGTGTTCCCGAAAGCGAACCCGACCGTCCGGCATGGCAATCATCTCCACTCGCTCCAGGTCAGGTCGCCATTTCGGAGCAGTGCTGAAATCTCGAACGACCTGGTAAACCTCGGCAGGAGGCCGCCTAAGAATGAGGTGACGGGAGACGACGTGCCTTCGCGGCAACGCGGCGCCAATGACGAGAACCACGACCACCAGACCGACGAGGGCGGCAAACACGATAAGCGCGATTTTCATTTCGGTTGTTTCATTCGTCGCGCGGCCTCGGCAAGGAGTTGGAGTCCTCGCACAGCGGCGGCCCGGTCCTTTGGAGCGATCTGATCCAAGAGCTGCTCGACGCATTTCGCGTCCAGAACCGAGGTGGAAGCGATCGCTTCCGAACCGCGCGCGGTGAGCCGCAGTTCGCGTCGCCTCTTGTCCGATGCCGCCGGTTTGCTGGTCAGATAGCCCAGATCAGCGAGCCGCGTGATCGCCGCTGAAAGCGTCGAGGCCGCGACGCCGAGGTGTTTCGCCAGCGCCCGCGGGCTAATCGGCGTTTCCTGGTCGAGGTGCACGAGGATCGAGGAATCGTGCGAGGAAAGGTCCCACGCCGTCGACGCCGCGCGGACGTGATCGACGTGACAGGCGAGATAGATTTGAGGAAAGAGCCGCTGGATTTCAAAGACCGATGCGGAGCGCATGCAAACATCGTCGGAGCCGCAAATCGTTCGTCAAATCGAAGGGTTTTTTCCTTGCCGTGATTTCTATTTGGAAATCCGCGCGGATTCCCTGACTTTCCCCTCCGCATGACCGCCGTCGAAATCCGTCAATCCTTTCTCGATTTCTTTCGCGAGAAAGAGCACACGATTGTGCCGTCGGCCTCGCTCTTACCGGATTCGCCGAACCTGCTCTTCACGAACGCGGGGATGAACCAGTTCGTCCCGATATTTCTCGGGCAACAGAAGGCGGCGTGGAATCCGCCGCGCGTGGTGGACACGCAGAAATGCATCCGCGCCGGCGGCAAGCACAACGACCTGGATGACGTCGGGCTCGATACCTATCACCACACATTTTTCGAAATGCTGGGTAACTGGAGCTTCGGCGATTACTTCAAGAAGGAAGCGATCGAGTGGGCCTGGGAACTGGTGGTCGAGCGCTGGAAGCTTCCAGCGTCGCGACTCTACGCGACCGTTTACAAACCCGGGCCTAACGAGCCGAGCGAGTTCGACCAGGAAGCGCACGATCATTGGGCGCGGCTCTTCCAGAAAGCCGGGCTCGATGCCGCCATTCACGTCGTCGACGGGAACAAGAAAGATAATTTCTGGATGATGGGCGATACCGGCCCGTGCGGTCCGTGCTCGGAGCTGCATGTCGATCTCACGCCGGCCGGCGACACCAAAGGTTCTCTCGTGAACGCCGGCGACGCGCGTTGCATCGAGATCTGGAACCTGGTGTTCATCCAGTTCAACGCCAACGCGGACGGTACGTTTTCGCCCTTGCCGCAGCGCCACGTCGATACCGGGATGGGCCTGGAGCGCATCACCGCGATGATCCAGGGCACGAAAAATTTCACCGATTTCAGCGGGCTCGTTTCGAATTACGAGACCGATGTGTTCCGCCCGATCTTCGACGAATTAGAAAAGCTGAGCGGAAAGAAATATCGCTCAACGCTGCCGCAAGCTCCGGGGAGCGCGGGCGTCTCGCCCGTTGGCGAAGGCGTCTCGCTTTCGCGGACTTTGCCTGAAGCGACGCTGGAGGAAAGTTCGTCGCAGCGAGACACTGCGACCAACGACCGAGACGGTCGCGCTACCCAGATGGGGATCGACGTCGCTTTTCGGGTCATCGCCGACCACATCCGGACGCTGAGCTTCGCGATCGCGGATGGAATCCAGCCAAGCAACGAAGGCCGCGGTTACGTGCTCCGCCGCATTCTGCGCCGCGCCGTCCGCTACGGGCGCACCCTCGGATTCCACGAACCGTTCTTCTATGGGCTGACGGATGTCCTCGTCCGCACGATGGCCGATGTCTTTCCCGAACTGCGCAGGCAGCAGAACCAAATTAAGGAGACGCTGCGGCGCGAGGAAGAGGGATTTAACAAGACGCTCGATAAAGGCATTGAATTATTCGAGCGCGAGACTTCGCGAGGGACATCGACCATCTCTGGCGCTTTCGCGTTTCGGCTCTACGACGAACAGGGATTCCCTTTCGATCTTACCGAGCTCATGGCGCGTGAGCGCGGTTTCACGATCGACAAAGACGGTTTCGAGAAGTTGATGGAAGAACAGCGGTCCCGCGCCCGCTCCGCCCAAAAAAAAAGTGCGATCGAGCTTTCGCGAACCGAGGAAAACCTCGTCACGAATTTTCTCGGTTACGAGCACGATCATACCGGGGCCGACGTCGTGGCTGTGACCCCGGCGAATGAAAAAATCGCGGTCGTCTTGAACAACTCGGTTTGTTACGCGGAGATGGGTGGGCAAGTCGGCGACACCGGCGAGATGGAGACCGACCAACGCCGGTGGAGAATTTCCGACACCAGGAAAGCCGGCGGAGCATGGATCCATCTGATCGACCCAGCCGATCCGCCTCGTGAGGGTGAACACGTCACGGTGAAATTCGAGCCGGCGCGCCGGCGCGCGATCGAGCGCCATCATACGGTGACGCATTTGCTGCATTGGGCGTTGCACCAAAAGGTGAACGATCAGGCGACGCAGAAGGGGAGTTACGTTGGACCGGAGAAATTGACGTTCGATTTTTCCAGCGCGGCCCTGACTCCGGAGCAAAAGCGCGCGGTGGAAAAACTGGTGAACGAGAAGGTGGCCGAGAATGCGCCAGTCGCGTGGACGGAAATTCCCTATGCAGAGGCGAAGAAGCGATCGGATATCCAGCAGTTCTTCGGCGACAAATATGGCGAGACGGTGCGGGTGGTGCAGATCGGGGGCGAGGCTGGGAAGCTGAACGGCTACTCGATGGAGCTGTGTGGCGGCACCCATGTCCGCGCGACGGGCGACATTGGAGCGTTCCGGATTGTGAGAGAGGAAGCGATCGCGGCCGGGATACGTCGCATCGAGGCGGTGGCCGGCGAGGCGGCGAAAGATTGGGCGAAAGAGGAAGCGGCCCGACAGCGGGACAGGTTTGAAGCGCTGGCGCGAAAGAAGAGCGGTGTGGCCGCGTTGCCTGCGTTCGCCGAGAACGCCGACACAGACCTGATGCTTCAGCAAATCGACGCACGCAGCGCGCATCTCGAAAAGCTCGAGGCCGAAGTTCACGAATGGCAGAAACAGCAGGCGAAAGCTTCAGAAGCCGATGTGAAAAATCGGGCCGCGGCGATCGCGAAGGAACTGCGTGCGTCCCACGCCGACGAGAAAGCGATCGTCGTTTTAGTTCCTGACGCTGACGCGAAAATACTTCAAGGCGTGGTTGATTCGCTTAAGTCGCATTTTAGCGGGCCGATTTTTCTGGCAGGCGTCCGTGATGGCCGGGTCGCATTGATCGCATCGGTCCCCAAAGAGCTGACGGCACAATTTCAGGCGAACAAGCTGATCCAGGAAATCGCGCCGATCGTTGGCGGGAAAGGTGGCGGCCGGCCGGACAACGCGCAGGGCGCCGGGAAAGACGCGGACAAGATTGACGAAGCGCTCGCCCGCGCGCGCGAGCTTCTTCTGTAGCCGCTTCGCTGTGCGAAGCGTGAGATCGGCGTCGTAACCTCGCCGATGCGTCGCCCACAGGGCGACGGCTACAGAAGAAGCTAGCTCGGCAATATCAGCGTCACCAGGGCGGTGGCACCCACGGCAAGGACCAGGATTACGAAATAAACGAAGCCGCCGAAGAGGAACTTCAACATCGTCATGAACCAGCCCTGTTGGTAGACGCGGCGAATCGAGAGGAAAATTTGGACGACGATTACGCACACCATCACCGCGGTAATCAATCCGCCCAGCGTTGCCGATAGCCGGTTGGCGCCCATTACAGCGAGCGATGTGATGATCACTGAGACATAAAGAAAGGTGTGGATGTGGAGGGCGTAGACGAGGTGTTCGACGTAATAGCGACCTTTCCGGATGTAGAGAATCTTCAGGATGAAGGCGAAAAGCGGAATGCAGCAGAGCATCATCGCAGGGATGTTGCTCCGCAGCGTTTCGAGGAAAAGTTTCGCTCTGGCTCCGTCCTCGCCGATTTTTTCCTTCACCTGCTTTTCGAGCCAGACGGCGAACGCCGATTTCTTCTCGCCGGGCGGTCCGGCTGAGAAATGAAACGGTGGCTTCGGCGTAGCCGTGACGGCGCTGGGCGGAACAGACGGTTGCTCGATCGCGGGCGGACTCGCGGATAGATCAGGCGGCATTGGCACGGAGGGCGGCGTCACGTGCGTCGCCGGATCGGGGATCTTGGGAATGCGCGCCATCATCGTGGCCATCTTCGCGCGCTCTTCCGCGCTCAGGGTCTTACGAACTTCGGATTTTATATACGCTTTGAACGCCTTCCTGACCTCAGAGCGTTCCTCGGCAGTCAGAGCGCCCTGGACCTCCGTTAATTTTGTCCGGGCAAGTTCGACCTGGGCACGCTGCTCGGGGGTGAGCGGAGAGTTCGGTTCGATCATCTTGTTCAGGCTGGCCACGAGCTCGGTCCGGTCCTGCTCCGTCAATTGGATGGGACCGTCGGAGTCCCAATTGATGGCGCGGGCCAGGAGAAAGAAAACGATGCTGGCGATGAGGTAGAGGCGCAGCGGATGGACGTAGCGCGCCCGGCGGCCCGCGTTGAAGTCGTTCGTCAGTTGCCACGGATGGATGAGCAACTGGTTCATCGAGTGGAGGAACTTCGTGTCCCAGTTCAGGAAAGAATCCGCGGCGTCCAGCAAAACACGAAAGATCGAGCGCCGGTAGTCGATCGCGTGCTGGCCGCATTGCGCGCAGAACTCGCCCGTCAGCGGCGCGCCGCAATTCTCGCAATGCGTCAGCGGCTCTTCCGGCAATTTCGACCGCCGCCGGAGCCCTAAGAATCCACGCCGTTTTGACGGCTCTTCCGCAACCGAAGCCGCGGCATCAGCCATGATGATGTGATCGAGTTCGTCACTCATGGGTCGGGTTCATTTCACGGCGGCCCAAACGCGATGGACGTCATCGTGGTCCTCCAGGGTCTGGAGAAACTCCCCGGTGTGCCCGCGCTGTTCATCGGTTAAATCCGGAAAACTTTTGGCGATATAACCGAGCTCGCTTGTCACGACCGTCCAGCCGTTGGCCACGAGCCATTGCGTGACCGCGTGCAGATCGCCCCGCTCGGTAATGAAGCGCGCGCCGGTTGTCCCGACGGGAATATCGTCATTCTCCGCCGGCGAAATGGGTTCGACATTCTGGGCGTTGGCTTCGATCGCCGCGGCTTCAATATCCGCGCTCGCGTCCGGGTGATGCGCATCCACCAGCCCGACGTGATCGAACAGGAACTTGTTGCTGCCCGGCGCACCGAGCTGTCCGCCTTTTTTGAACAGGACCCGGATTTCGGGAGCGGTGCGGTTGTTGTTGTCGGTTAGGACCTCGACGATGATCGGCACTTTGTTCGGCGCGTAACCTTCGAAGACCACGTGCTCCATGACGAGCTTGTCGTCGCCGATCCCGGCACCTTTCTTGATCGCGCGCTCGATCACGTCGCGCGAAACGCTGGCCTTTCGCGCTTTCTCGACGACGGCGGCCAGGCGCGGGTTCCCCGCGGCTTCAGCGCCGCCGAGCTTCGCCGCGACCATGATTTCTTTCACGAGCTTGCCGACGACCTGGCCTTTCTTGAGCCCCGCGACTTCGCGTTTGGCGTGCAACCATTGGCGACCCATATCCGGGATGTAACAGTTGCGCTGCTCATCAGCAAGCGCTGTAGCCGCGGCGCGCCGGCTAAACGGCACGCGGCGACAGAGCGCCGCGGCTACAGCGCTATTCCCGAAACAGAAACAGCGCAGCGGTCCCGAGAATGCCGATCACAAACAGCGCAATATCGTTTGCGATGAAATAGGGATAGGCCATCAGCGCCAGGCCCAGGAACATCGGCTTCCAGACGTGCATCCGTTTTCCGTAGATGAACGCGACGAACCCGATCGATCCGAAGACCAGGCCGCCGATGAGATTCGCACCGCTGAAAACTGGCATGGCGTTTTTCGAGCTAATCCCGGGCCAGCTGGAGCCGCTTCGCTGTGCGAAGCGTGAGATCGGCCCTCACTTTTTCTGCGATGCGTCGCCCGCAGGGCGACGGCTACAGAAGAAAACTTGACCCTCATCGCGTCGCGCTGCCACGATTCCTTTCGACATGGCTTCGCAATTTTTCAGAACCAAAAGCCCCGATCACCTGATGCGGGAAGCCGCGGCGCCCGAGCGCCAAATGAAGCGCACCCTGGGTGCGTTCGATCTCACCTGCATCGGCATCGGCGCGATCATCGGCTCCGGAATTTTCGCGATGACCGGGACGGCGGCGGCCGGACAAACGTTTTCGTCGATGCGGGAAACCCCGGTCTTGAATTTCATCCAAGCCTGGTTCTCCGGCGCCGACGTCGTCCTCGGGCGGGCCGGCGCGGGGCCGGCCATCGCGGTTTCGTTCGTGGTCGCGGCGCTGGCTTGCGCCTTCGCGGCGCTCTGTTACGCCGAGCTGGCCTCGATGATCCCAGTTTCAGGATCGGCCTATACTTATTCCTACGCGACCCTGGGCGAAATCGTCGCGTGGACCATCGGCTGGGACCTGATCCTGGAGTACGCCGTGGGCAATATGTCGGTGGCGGTGGGTTGGTCCGGCTACTTCGTCCAGTTATGCAGCAGCCTGGCCGGTCTAAAATTTCCAATCTGGCTCGTGAACGATCACGCGACGGCGGCTAATCTCATCGCGACCCAGAGCGAGGCACTTCAGAATTTCTCATCGACAACGCTGCCGGTAATCGGTGGCCACACGATCGCGTTCAACTTGCCGGCGCTGGTCATTGTCATCCTCGTCACCATCCTGCTCGTCTACGGCATCCGCGAGAGCGCGCGGGCGAATACCGCCATCGTCGTTTTGAAAGTGGCCGTCGTGGTTTTTGTGATCGCTTTCGGAGGCTTCATGGTGAACCCGGGAAACTGGCATCCTTACATGCCGAATGGATTTACCGGGGTGATGAGCGGCGCCGCGATTGTTTTCTTCGCGTTCATTGGCTTCGACGCCGTGTCCACGACCGCAGAGGAAACGCGGCGACCTCAACGCGATATGCCCATCGGCATTATTACGAGCCTGATCATCTGCACGGTGCTTTACGTTTTGATGTCCACCGTCCTTACTGGAATGAAGAAATACACGGTTTACGCCGGCGATTCCGCGGCGGTCGCGACCGCATTCGGCGGAACACGCTGGGCCCAGGCCCTCGTGAGTGCGGGCGCACTTGCGGGTATGACGTCGGTCCTGCTGGTGTTCCAGCTCGGCCAGCCGCGTATTTTCATGGCCATGGCGCGCGACGGTCTGTTGCCGGGCTTTTTCGCCCGCATCCATCCTCGTTACCGCACACCCCACGTTACGACAATCGTTACGGGGATTTTGGTAGGCGGGGTCGCGATGATCTCGGACATCGGGTCGCTCGCGGACCTGACGAATATCGGCACGCTCTTCGCCTTCATCCTGGTATGTTTGGGCGTGGTGATTCTCCGGCGAACCGATCCGAACCGGCCACGGCCTTTTCGGGTCCCGCTGGTTCCGTTCTTCCCAATTGTCGGCGTGATTTTCTGCATGGCGCTGATGCTCAGCCTGCCGGTCCTAACGTGGATTCGGTTTTTCGTTTGGCTCGCGATTGGGCTCGTCATTTACTTCCTCTACAGCGTTCGCCACAGCCGGTTGCGACAGGGGTTGGACGAAGGCCCGACGGAAGACATCGTTCCGCCGATCGTGAAGCCGTAGGGAACGAGCGTTGTCATCCCGAGTCGCGAAGACGGCGAGGGACCTC